>JAGLDY010000032.1 GCA_023145375.1 Candidatus Sabulitectum sp.
GCGACGAAAAGAAAAGCAAACAGATGAAGGCGATAAAGCCAAACTTTATGAGGAAATTGGTCGACTTAAGATTGAAGTTGACTGGCTCAAAAAAAAATCTGGACTTAACCGTAAGTGAAAAGCGAGAAGCAATTGATCGAGAGAGCAAGGAAATCAGCGTGAGCAGGCAGTGTGAGTTGCTTGATCTTTCCCGATCTGCCTACTACTACAAGGCCAAAGAGGTAGATACAAGGAATTTGGCTATCATGCACCTGATTGACAAAGAGTTTACCGATCATCCGTTCTTTGGCTCCAGACGCTTGAGCGACTGGCTTGCTGAGCAGGGTTTCCCTGCCTGCAGGAGTAAAGTCAGTCGTCTGATGAAGGTAATGGGTATTGAAGCAATTTACCCTCGTAAATCGCTCAGTGCCAGGCATCCCGATCATAAGATATATCCATATCTGCTACGGGGGCTTGCCATTAATCATCCAGATCAGGTTTACTGCATGGACATTACTTACATCAGGCTCAAGAGAGGGTTTGCTTACCTGACAGTCGTAATGGACTGGTACAGCCGTTATGTGATCTCCTGGGAACTCTCTATGACCATGGACAAGGGTTTTTGCAACAGATGCCTTAACAGAGCCCTCCGTAAGGGTACGCCAGGGATATTCAACACAGATCAGGGCAGCCAGTTTACCAGTAATGCCTTTACACAGATACTTAAAGACTCAGGTGTTAAGATTAGCATGGACGGTAAAGGTCGTGCTTTTGATAACATTATGATTGAGCGCCTGTGGCGCACCGTGAAGTATGAAGACGTGTTCATCAATGACTACGAGGACTTTTACAAGGCTTATCAGCATCTTGAAAAGTACTTTGATTTTTACAACAACGAAAGGAAACATTCAAGCCTGGGCAAGAAGACACCATCTGAGTTTTATCACAGGAACCGTAAAGACCAGAAGGTACCGGCATGATAGCGGAAGAGACCAGCCGCCTTTCCGCTCCGGGCTACGCCCTCTGCTCCAATGCGGCTGAAAAGACAAGAAAGACAGGAAAAGAATCCACCTTAAAGAACACTGTTTCCTGTATTGACAACCCGG
>JAGLDY010000033.1 GCA_023145375.1 Candidatus Sabulitectum sp.
TATCAACAAATTGAAACCATAGCAAGTTTCATTATTGCCGGTTCAAGAAAGCAATTGCTTTGTCAGTGTCCCCGTTCAGGATCACAGAGAGAAATGAGTCCGGCTGAATGTCTGCAATTTTCACAACTTTTATTACATGCTCAAAGCCTTTTGCAGCAGGAACAAAAGCAGTAAGGCGATTTTTTTGACTGGAAAATAATTCCTCTCTGAAAATTACATTGTCATCATCCGGGTACAGGGGAAGATATCTTATATCCGCTTCTACTAGATCCAGGAAGAAGTGGGTTCCGAAGGAGAGATCAGGCACTTGACCTTTCTTCATCATGGCAACTTCGATAAGCATGGCGGTATTGTTTATGTCACTGTATCCAACATGTACTCCAAGCTTGATGTCTCCTTTGCTGCCCCACCTCCCAGGCCCGATGAGAATGAATCTCTTGCGGGGAAGAAGCTGATTCAGTTTGCCGACAATATGACCGATCTCAAGCAGCTTTTCCCTGCTTTCCACTTTGTCGTACTCAGTCCCGTCAACGTAAACCATGTACTCAATGTTGTGGCAGGCGCCTGACATGATGTACCTGTTTGCAGTGAACACCACCGCACTGTTGTTAATGTCTTTTGGAATTGTGGTGTCTACATTTCCTCTACCTGTACTTTGTGGTCTGCACTGCAACAGATAAGGTGTATGGATGTCAGGTCCGTATGCGAATTCCACATCCACAGGAAGGCCGATCTCATCTTCAAGAATGTTTAACACGGTTTTGAAGAACAGGGGAACAGGGCTTCTCTCCAGAAGATTATGGAAGGTGATAAGCGTTTCCTTGTTCTGAATGTTCAACATAGATCCAGGTGAGAGTTGCACATCTCCTTCTTCAAAAAGTGAGACCAGATAGGGCAGACATGGTATTTTTGCTCCATACTCTTTTATCATTTTCTCTGTACTTACCGTTTCGAGACAACCCTTTTCCAGATTGACAACATCCATGTTCTTCTGTGCGTATCGGACGAGTTCTTCAGAGGTAACATTAATACGAAGCTTGGGTTGTCCGGGGCTCATCAACACAGGAAAATCCTGTCCTGTTCTGTCAACTGCTCTTGTTCCAAGTCCTGCAACCAGCCTCACGATCCCGTCTTCAGATTTGATCCTGGGTGACCACCGGTAGTCATTCCTGCTGAAAGCCACTCCAGCAAATGGAGGAAAGTAGTATTTTCCAATTCTTGTTCCCACCACTTCCTGGATCAGGATACCCATTTCCTCATTGAAATCAAGAAGCCCCCTTTCCCGGCGGTATTCAATGGGATCAGGGCCGAATATGCTTGCATATATTTCAAGAACTGCATCTACCAAAGCATCAAGTCGTTGCTGTCTGGAGCCCTGGTTAGCAACAAAGAGACTCTTGTATTTTCCTGCGAATGCAGCCCCTGTGCTGTCTTCAAGAAGGCTGGAGGAGCGGACAATGATCGGTGTGGTCCCGAAATAATCAAGCGCATGTTCAAGACCGGCCATTACACTGTAAGGCATTAGAGAGTGCTTGAACACCTGTTCCAAAAGGTGGTATTCCTGTCTTATTTCATCCTGCCGGGCGTACTTGATGGCCATCATTTCTTCAAGGGCATTGTGGTTTATGAATTCAAGAACGGCATCAGAAGCAATGAACCAGGTTTTCGGGACTTTGAGATTTCTGAGAACGGTATGTGATTTTTTGTAAGAATTCAATATCATCTCAGCCCTGAAGAGACCGGCTGCTTTACCTCCTACTTTACCGTTCCCGTTGTATGGGCCAATTGTATGGCTAACGACATCTACATAATCGCTGATACTTACATGCTTTCGTATTGTACTGATGTAATTCAGATCATCGGTTAAAAGTCTTCTGGTGAGAGCCACTATGATGTTCTCTCTGTCACGGGCTTCCATTTTCTTACTTCTCTTGGGCAGCATCTCGTATTTGTCCAGGGCTTCTCTGAGTTTTCCCAGCGGAACATCACGCCTGCCGACTGTCACTGAAAGAAATCTGATCTTCTCGTGACGAAGCCATCTGTGAAGGGCCAATGTGATCTCAACCGGTGTAAGAACCTCTTCAGCCACACGAAACACTTGCGTAGTTATCTCTTCCAGAACCTTGTAGTCCATCCTGGGAGCAGGCTGATTCTCACCGTACATATCTCCAGTTTCAGCAGCATCTACCTGCTTTGGAAGCAGATCCTCCATGATCTCGGAGATCTTCACGATTTTTCTCTTAAAGAGATAGTTTAGCATTTTTCTACTGAGACGACTTAGCAGTTCCGGATCAGTTTCACTGAGAAGTCTGAGGATTATTTTCCATTCAGGTTTGTCAGTATTTACCGGGTCATCGCTGTTCAGTGAAGCCATACAATTTGCCTTTCTCTGTTACCGCAGTTTTCATTAATACATAGAGAATGATTCTAATTGTCGGGAAGGCAAAAAAAAAGGACCGGGGTGAGAACACCCCGATCCCATGTGATATCAGGACTACACCAGTCCGCGGAGTCTGGCAGCATTTGCTACCCTGTCGATTGCAATCATGTAGGCCGCATCGCGCATGTAAACAGACTGGCTTTCGGCAAGATCTGCAACCGCATGGAATGCAGTTGTCATCTTTGTGTCAAGCTTGGATAGGACTTCGTCCTTTTCCCAGTAGTAGTTCATGTTGTTCTGAACCTGCTCAAAGTAGGAGCATGTAACTCCTCCGGCGTTGCAGAGGAAATCAGGAATGTTGAAGATCCCTCTTTCGGAAAGAACTGCATCGGCTTCAGGTGTTGTTGGTCCATTGGCACCCTCGGCGATAACTTTTACTCTTGCGTGGATCTTACCAACAGTGTCAGCATTGATCTGATTTTCAAGAGCGCCAGGAAGAAGAACATCAGCCTCAGTCTCGATCCAGGCATCACCTGGAAGCTGCTGGTAACCGGCTGTAATTGCTTTCTCCGCATCAAGTGTACCGAATCTGTCGGTAATGCTCAGAACGAATTCAAGATTTATACCGTCCATCTTGCGGTAGGTATAGGCTTTCATGTCTTTCTGATCCCAGCAGGAGACACAGAGAACCTTGCCACCATACTGGATGAAGAGGTCGGCAGCATACTGCGTTACATTACCGAATCCCTGGCAGGCCATTGTAGCACCCTTGATGTCTACACCGAGGCGCTTGAGAGCTTCTCTTACGGTGTAGATGGCACCGTAGCCAGTGGCCTCGGTTCTTCCAAGTGAACCGCCGCTACCAACAGGTTTTCCAGTAATTACACCTGGGTACTTGCCACCGGTAAGAGTTTCATATTCATCCATCATCCAGAGCATGTGCTGGGGAGTGGTCATTACGTCAGGAGCTGGAATATCCTGGACAGGTCCGATGTTTCTCCAGATGTTACGGATCCAACCACGGCAGATCTGTTCTTGTTCACGCATTGAAAGCTCGTGAGGATCACAGATAACTCCACCTTTTCCGCCACCCAGGGGAATGTCTACAACAGCTGTTTTCCAGGTCATCCATGTGGCCAGGGCCTTGACCGTACTGATGGTCTCATCAGGGTGGAACCGGATTCCTCCCTTGCATGGACCTCGAACATCGCTGTGTTGCACTCTGAAACCGCGAAAAACCTGAACTGATCCATCATCCATGTGAACAGGAATGGTAAAGTGGTATTCCCTCATAGGCTCCCGGAGAAACGCTCTTACGCCCTGATCAAGATCGAGTGTTTCAGCAACCTGATCAAACTGATCCTGCGCCATTTTGAACGCATTGAAACCTTTGGACATTTCTGAACCTCCTACCGGCGAAACACCGGTAAAAATAAGAAGACATAGCTTCTTGGCTGTTAGTATAACCGGTACAGTTGAACCGGTTCAGGTAATATATGCTTCTCGCGTTAGCGGGGACAATTAACAGTTCACAATTTATTCGGTAGTTACGTAAAAAAATGAATAGCAGTTTGTTACAGATATTTGCCATATTCAGAGAATTCGAGTATTCCCCGCCAGTCGTTCCATGGAGAAGGGGCACAGACAGGACCCTTGACCGCACGGACATATTGTCATACTATTGTGATTGTGAATACTATCACAAATCAGAATGGAGATGCTTTTGATCGCTGAAAAAGTTTCCGAGAAAACCATCAGAAGACTCAGCCATTATGCAAGATGTCTTCGCCTTGCAAAACTCAAAGGCGAGTCCATTGTAACCTCCCGTCAACTGGCTTCAAACTGCGGGATTTCTTCTGCTGCTGTTCGAAGGGATCTGTCTATTTACGGTGAATTTGGTAAGCAGGGATCAGGTTACAATGTGGATGACCTCCTGGTGAACCTGGAAAAAATTCTAGGCACAACTGATCCACCACCTGTAATAATCATTGGAGCAGGCAGCATCGGTTGCGCGCTGATGGTTTCCGGCCTTAATGGCACGGGGGGCTACTCCTATGAAGCCATATTTGATATTGACCCCGGGAAAATTGGCAAACTCTGCGGAGAAAGTCCAATACGGTCTGCTGAGGAAATTCACGGGGTTATCAAAGACAACCATGAGGTAATTGCTGTAATAGCTGTAACCAGAGGGGCTGGTCAGGCCGCTCTGGATCTTCTGATCCAGGCTGGTTGCAAGGCAGTCCTCAGCTTTACCCTTGAACCGCTGAAAGTCCCGGAAGACATTGAAGTAAGATATGTGGAGGTATCAACAGAGCTTGATGTTCTCACTCATTCCATGAGAAGGAAGGAGCGTGATCCTGCCATGCCAAAGTGGAGTCATAGTTAAGCAGCTTCTCTCTCATTCCTCCACTCCAGCTCGTACTGAGCGGGAGATTTCTGGTTGTTGGTGGAATGTTTTCTTCGACGATTATAGTAAACTTCAATGGGACTTATATACTTAACTCCCTTAATTAAAACTAGCGAAAGCTTTAGAAGTCCATCCTAGTAAGTTATTTGAGATTAGTGTTTGTAAATTAGGTTAGCCAAATTGGGCAGTCTAACCAGTTAGCAGGAAATCCCATCTGAGATATTGGTATGTCAGGATATTTCTTGAATAGATTATATATATCCTCTAAAAAAGCGTCATTGCAACCCACCTTTTCAGACAACTACTGTAAAACAGTTAAAAATGGAAACAACTTGACGTTTCCATTAGATTGAAAAACTCGTACTGGGGTGTACCAATCAGGGTACTTTTTCTGAGAGTCTGGTCTTTTTGGAGATTTTCCGAATCCCCTGTTCCAAAGTCTGTTGTGGTGAGCACAAAGGTTTCTTAAATCAATTAAGCAGACTAACCAAGATTCAAGTAAAATTTCAGAAACAGAAAAATCCTTTGATACATCAAGTTTCCTTTGCCCGTGACATCCCTTGGAAGAACTTAACTGTGCTACTGAAACCAGAAGAATTATTCAAGAAATTGACCGGAAAACAAAGACCATTTTTGTAAACGTTACTCCGGCGAGAAAGTGTAAACTTTCCTCCGGTATTACTGTAAACTTTCACCGGCGTGAGCAATGATTGAATAAACATGGTTGACGTGGCTGAATGGATCGGTTAATGATCGAAGAGTGGTATACCTGGCTGGTACGTACTGTTCTGTTGGAAGGGATGGCTTACGAGCTACCTCCTAACAGATTTAAAGCTCTGGAACATCAACAATCCAGATGGATGTTCCCTGGGATTCATCAGGGTCTCCCTGGCACGACTCGAATGAGATCCTGTTACCGTCCGGAGACCATGAAGGTGCTCCGTCGTATCCGTTGAAGTTGGTCACCCTGACTGTGTTTCCCCCGGCAACTGGAAGAACAAACAGGTTAGCGTAGTCCAACCCGTCCTGATCTGAACTGTACACTATCCACTGTCCATCAGGTGAGAAAGAAGCGTCTGTTTTGTCACCGGCTCCAGTTGTAACCTTTGTCTGACCTGATCCATCGGTGTTCATCACCCATATGTCCCATTGACCACCGGTATACCTCTGGTACAGAATCAGGTCTCCTGCAGGTGACCAGTTCGGTTGTCTGCAGTCATCACCTGCATCGGTAAGTGCCTCGTAGGTCCCTGAACCGTCAACTCTGTATTTCGTGATAACCCCCTCAATTTCTACATCCACCAGGTGGGATTCAAACACAATCCACTCTCCGTCGGGAGAAAATGACGGTTCATAAGCCACTTTGTCCGATCTGTTCGTTACCCTTATTTCCTCCCCTGAAACTCCATCTTCATCTATCTTATATATCTCGTCATGGGGCTCCCGGCTGGACGAAAACACAATCATGTTTGTGTCAGCGTTCCAGACCGAGCCAGGCAGATTTACATTGGCTGTGCTATTGGAGACCAGTGTCCGCACAGAATTGTCACTCAGATCGATAACAAAAAGATCCGCCGGTTCCTGGTTGTATCCGTTTTCAAATCTTGTAAGCAGTATTGACCCGCCGTCTGGAGACCATGCGGAATTCTGTAGACTACCGCTTACATTTATGCTAACCTTAAAAGCACTGTCATTCCTGTTTTCATTCTGGGATGTATCGGGGTCTTCAGGCCCGGAGCCACATCCTGCAACAGTAACAGCAACACAGATTAGAATCGTATAGATTTTCCTGGGTAACATCATTTCTTCCCCGATCAGACATAACAGGTATTGTTTTTAAAAGGTAATTACCTTGTCACTTTCAACAGTCCATTTCGCGAACTCTTCCATGTCACTGAGTTCAATTCCGTCCTGAAATTTCAGTTTGTGTATCCCTCTTGCTTCAGCGCAAATCCCACAGGCCTTTACCAGGCCTCCCCTCTTCAGAATATACTTCAGCATTCTTTCCACATTGTAGTAGCCGTCTGGTGTTACTTGACCGGGTAGTCCGCAGAAAACCCCGTCTGCAAGCAGGAATACCCATATCTCGACTTTCCCCTTGTGGTATTTGATCGTATTCATGGCAAGCCTCAACGCATTGTAGGCCTTTTCCGTCCCGTACGGAGCGTCGTTGATAATAATAAGTATTTTTTGCACAACTTCCACTTTCAAACTCTTTAATATTACAATTACAGCGCAGTGAACAATACTACACCAGGGTGATCTTGGCAAAGTAGAGTGGATACCTGGTTATGCCTCTATCAGGAACAACGACAGGAGGTAAACGTGAGGGTTCAACAGCGCAGTAAATTCGTTCAGGGCATGAACCGCAATGGCAAGTAACCGATAACTGAAAGGACATGGGTATTCTCCTTTGATTTTCTCCGTTTCCTGCAGTATGGTATATTCGGGACTATATCGCTGTATAGATTTGTTCAGCGGGCTGCTTATTTCATGTTTTTTACGTTTAGAAGGGCATAATAGAAATGCAACTACTTGATAGTATCATGCCTATGCTTCTTAGTCTGGGTTTTACGGAGTACGAGTCCAGGGTCTATTATAATGGTCTGGGAAAACTGTACAGTTGAATAAGGTGGATTTGCTATGTTAGAATCACAGAAAGGACAGGCAAATCTATGCGTAAAAGTTTCAGTGCTGATTTTAAAGCCAGAGTCGCTCTGGAGGCGCTCAAGGGAGAAAGAAGTCTTTCAGAGTTGGCCTCACATTATGAGGTTCATCCTAACCAGATTAGAACCTGGAAGAAACGCCTCCTTGAAGAAATGTCAGGCATCTTTTCGGACAGGCGCCGAAAAGAAAAGCAAACAGAAGAAGGCGATAAAGCCAAACTGTTTGAGGAAATCGGAAGACTTAAGATTGAAGTTGACTGGCTCAAAAAAAAATCTGGACTTAACCGTAAGTGAAAAGCGAGAAGTAATTGATCGAGAGAGCAAGGAAATCAGCGTGAGCAGGCAGTGTGAGTTGCTTGATCTTTCCCGATCTGCCTACTACTACAAGGCCAAAGAGGTAGATACAAGGAATTTGGCTATCATGCACCTGATTGACAAAGAGTTTACCGATCATCCGTTTTTTGGCTCCAGACGCTTGAGCGACTGGCTTGCTGAGCAGGGTTTCCCTGCCTGCAGGAGTAAAGTCAGTCGTCTGATGAAGGTAATGGGTATTGAAGCGATTTACCCTCGTAAATCGCTCAGTGCCAGGCATCCCGATCACAAAATATATCCTTATCTGCTTCGAGGACTTGATAATGAAAACTCCGACCGCCCCAAGGGGCGGGGTATCTAAAAGTCAAAGTCAAACTTCAGTTGCGCTGAATACAGTTTTCTGTACTCTCGTCCCTGATTAGCCACATACTTCTTTATCACTTCAGCACTCGCAAATTGACCAACTGTATTTGCATAGTATCCACTTGTCCAAAGAGCTGCACCCCATAGCTCTTTTTTGATTTCTTTGTGTATCTTTAAAATCTCACGAGCAGTAATGCTCTTTATGATCCTCACTATCTTATACACCGGATAAGTTGGTACACTTTGCACCAAGAAATGCACATGATCCTCTTCCATTCCGATCTCAACAAAATATATTTCATAACGTCTACCAATTTCCAAACAAATATCACGCAAGGAAATCTCAACCGCCTTGCTGAAAACCTTCCGACGATACTTGGCAGGAAAAACCAAATGGTACATTAGCAACGACTTATTATGACTCTTGTAAATATGTTCATTCATACACCAAGAATACAAAAACTGATTGTTCGCCCCAAGGGGCGGGGAATTAGACCCTCCTCAGATTAATCATCCGGATCACGTGTGGTGCATGGACAAAGGTTTTTGCACCAGGTGTCTTAACAGAACCCTTGATAAAGGTACCCCAGAGATATTCAACACAGATCAGGGCAGCCAGTTTATCAGCAATGCCTTTACACAGATACTAAAGGACTCAGAGATAAAGATCAGCATGGACGGTAAAGGCCGTGCTTTTGACAACATTATGATAGAACGCTTGTGGCGCACCGTGAAGTATGAAGACGTGTTTATCAATGACTACGAAGACTTCTACAAGGCTTATCAGCATCTTGAAAAGTACTTTGATTTTTACAACAACGAGAGGAGACATTCAAGCCTGGGTAAGAAGACACCATCTGAGTTTTACCACAGGAACCGTAAAGACCAGAAGGTACCGGCATGATAACGAAAGAGACCAGCCGCCTTTCCGCTCCGGGCTACGCCCTCCGCTCCAATGCGGCTGGAAAGGCAAGAAAGACAGGAAAAGAATCCACCTTAAAGAACACTGTTTCCTGTATTGACAACCCGGGCCACTTCAGCCTGTTACTAAATACGCCGGATATACCGTTTGGGATTCCCCTACTCCGACCAGATCTGAGATGTTGAACGCCTTCAAAGTTACTGGGATTCGAAAAACACAATTTCCAGTAAAATTAATCCGTCCGGGAAAACAGCTTTCTGATTCTTTCTACGCACATCTGCATTAGCGTTCAGCCATGCTCGTCTATACGAGATAATATTTCAAGAGCTACATCAAGAACACTATCCAGTTCGAGAACCGTTAACTTCTTTTTCTTGATAGAAAGACAAAGATCGTAAATTTACTCTTGTATCTCAACATGTTTTTTCTGATAGTCTTTATCTGATACTTTTCCATCTGGAAATATGTCCATGAGGTGACTTTTTCCTTACACTTTAACTTTTGACAATGTTGTATTCTCGGTCACACTTCTAGTTTACAATCTTACATTGTATCAAAGATACGCAAGCAATTACGCGCCACTTCATCGTGATCGAGCAGAACCTCGTTCGTTTACCTCATCACTACATGGCTTGAGGGGCAGGCCTGGTGGTGAGCGGATTGTAGATCCGACAGCTTCACCACCATTCCGTGAGTGATAAGACCTGCGGAGCCCCTTGAATGATGTAGGCACCAGCGGAAAGTTTAAGCTAACCTCACCGGCATCTCTTGTTAGATGTTCAGGTTAGGGATAGCTGCTTGAATCTCCGACAACAATGATGTCGCTTCAACGGGCAGTCCAGAAATGAGTTCGACTGTACTGCCAAGCTCCTCTATTATCATAGGAAGATGCACTATGTTAACACCTGCAAAGTCACTCGGGGCGGAGCTCACCAAGTTCGTACTCATGCTTACAAGCTCTGTGACAGTTGCCGGCAGAGCCTCCAAACCATCGAAGGTCGCAGGGATGAATATTTTCAGTGCTGTAATGGTATCGTGCAGCTCGCTGTCCTCGATGGTGTTCAAGAACTCCTCATCTTGAAGAGCCGCGGCTAACATCTCAGTATCTGTAACTGTTTGTATCATCTGTAATGTATGATGTGTAAGCTGGATTGTACCGCGAAGGCGGGCTGCCTGGAGAAAGAATTCATCGTAATTTGGCATCTCTGTCTGTAGGTAAGTTAAAGAATCCAGTTCGAAAGGGTTGGATTCGTCAAGTGAAGAAAATCCTTCATGAACCTGCGACGGAAGCAACGTAACCTGGATTGCGTCCTTAGGCAACTCAATGCCAGTGACATCCGATACACTTGGTAAGCCAAATCCCGAAGCTATACACACAACACTAAGCGTTACTGCCGCCGGAAACAGAAATGACCATCGCTTTTTTAACACAGCATCCTCCTTCTTTCAAAATGAGTTACATAGGGAATCTTACCATGCATTTATTTTCCTAACCTAAGAGGAAAGTTAAATACCATGACACATTTGTTTTATATTGAGTTACAAATGAGATGTCAAGAGACCCCAGTTGAGCCTTTAGCGGTTTTCAACAGCCCGCACATGACAAAGAGTCCCCTTTGCTTTGAGACATGCGGCCACCTTCCTGATCTGCCTTTGGAATCTTCTGTTCGATTTGCCTGAGAGGGAAGGATATTCCCTCGATGTTCACCACGTTGCAGTGATGCATTAATCTCTCCGACAACCCCGGGATGATCATATTCCTTCATACAACAAAACCTAAGAAGGAGTAGGATTCTAAACACCATTGGTACATAGATTGTTGCGTAGAGGGCACATTTAACTCTGATGCAAAAGGGCTGTTAAGAAGGGGTATTCTATTAGTCAATCAGCTACATTTATTACAATGACAATGGTTGCTTCTCAGGTTTGCAGAAGCGTGCTGGCTATTACAGCAATTTTCCGGAGAATTCACTTGCGTTTCTGATGAACACAACGGATTGCAGCCCTTCTGAAAGCTCTATGAGTTTCTTGCTGTACTCGTGCTCTCTTCCGCTTTCAGGTATCATTAATCCCATGAAAGTAATGTCTGCCTGCTGGCTGTTGTTAGTGATTACTTCAGCAATGCTGGCCCCGGTGTCATTTACGATAACCTCGGCTTCAGCCTTGATCCTCACAGAACTGATGGTGTCAGATAGACTTTGTTCCACTTCTGCTTTCCTGGCAGGGTTTCTGACAATTGATCTGAGGACAATCTTCGCTTCCCGCCACATGGGATTCATCCGCAGCAGATGAGCCAGAAGAAGCATTAGGTCACCGTTGTTTTCCATTCCACCCCACCAGATATCTATCTGCCTGTAGAATCCGCGTGCCTTCAGATCCTTTAAATTGGTAATGATAGTGCTTCTGCCTATGGTGGAAACTGTGCGCATTATCATGAGCATCAGATCAAGCTTAATGTCATCATTCGGCCACCCGAACATCACTGTATTTGAACGAAGATGCCCAACACCGTTGATCTGTGCTACATCGATTGCTCCCTGGATGAAATCAGGTGAGACATTCACTTCACAGAAAGCGGAGATGTCATGGGCAGAAAGGACTTTCCTCATACTTGATTCCATCTCCTCAATATCAATGTTTTCTCTGCTGAGTCTACCCTCGTAAATCCGGCAAACGCTTACAACTCCCATCTTCTGGTTGAAGCAGGTTGCAAGGTAGACCATGTCGATCTCTTCTTCGATCTCTTCTGTGAACACTGTAATGTTGGGGCGCCAGTTTCTTGGCTCCTGTTTCTGGTCTTCCAGCTTTATCAGTGCGTATCGGGTTAGAGCAAACCAGAAACCTGCCCTTACATCTCCCCACCTTTTCCTGAGAGCCCTTCTGCGGAGTATCAGGTAGATCATTACCTCAACGATGATGGCTATGAGGCATGCCAGAGGGTTAAGCAGCATCATTACGAAGATAGCACCAACAGAGCCCAGGATAGACACGAACCATGGAACATTTATCGTAGGGCGATAGGATGGGTCACGAACCAGTTTTTCTACCGCTGCACTGAAATTTATGATAACATAGAGGGTCAGGAAGAGAATAGTAACAAACTGTGCCACTGCATTCAGAGAACCAAGAAGAACTGCTGCCAGTGCAAGAACACCAGTGATCCATGTGGCTACTGCAGGTTGCCCGTGGCTTGACAGACGGGAGAGGAACCGGGGAGCCAGACCGTCTTCAGAAAGGGCCTGCAGAACTCTGGGGCCTGTGAGAACGCTGCCGAACGCTGACGAGAGTATTGCTCCCCACATGCCTGCAAATACAAGCACGCTTCCCAGCAGGGCTGTTGTGGTCCAGGCGCTCACTCCCGGTTGCGCAAGGTCACTAAATCCCACTGCATTTGTTACAGAGAACACTACTGGAACGATTATATAGATAGCCAACCCGGTGATAACGGCCAGCATAGTCCCTTTTGGGATGCTTTTGCTGGAGTTCTTTAAGTCGCCGCTCATCCCTATACCAGCAGTGAATCCCGTAACTGCAGGGAAGAATATTGCAAAGACATACCAGAAGCCCTGAGGTGCTGTTCTGTAAGTGGATACCATTTCCGGTGCCCGGAAACCTGTAGAGAGAGCCCCCAGAATAAGAGCTGCAATTGAAAGGGCAACGGCTATCATGATAGGGATCTGCAATTTCAGAGCCAGCGAAGCACTCTTCCCGGAAAGAGCAGTGGCAATGATAATGATTGCTGCTGCGATTGCAGGTACGCCGAATGCAGGAAGTGATTCCCCCATGTTGGCCAGCATCAGCGAAACCCCCTCCGCCAGTCCAAAGCTGTAGAAGGTCAAGCTCAGAGTGCGGCAGAGGTAGAGAGGAATACCGATGGCTCCTCCAAACTCAAGGCCCAGACTGTGAGAGATCATGTAATACTCACCACCTACACCAATTCGGATATTTGTAGATATCGCAGAGGCGCTAAGCGCGGTGATAAATGTAATTGAGCTTGATATGAGTACCACCAGAATAGTTTGCGGCAGTCCGAGATTACCAACTACCCAGCCCATCCTCAGGTAAAGAACCAGTCCGAGAATGGTCAGAACACTGGGGGTGAAGACTCCCAGGAAAGTTCCAAACTTAGGGGCAGTACCCACTTTTGAAGTACTCAACTACACTCCCTGAAGTGCATGGGGTGAATTAATCAACTGCCACTTTTCCAACCGGAGCCAGGTAAACCACGAATTCATCGATCCCATCCAGTTTAAGAAGCTCATCCACCTTATCCTGTGAGTACGCCGCAATTGCCACGGTACCAAGGCCCAGTGATTCAGCAGCAAGATAAAGATTCTGACACACATGACCTGCGTCAAGAAGCATGGCTTTGTGTGATTCTCCCTTGTATCGCCATTCGCCCAGGTAAGGTTTGCAGGCCCAGAAGAATACTACAGGAGCGTGTCCCACAAAACTCTGACCTACTGCAGCTTCAGTGATCCTGTCCTCAACACCGGAAACGGAAAAAAGAAAAACAAGATTGTGATTCAGTGCAGAGTATCTGTAGATACCTGGTTCTATCCCCACCACATTGTTCACAGCCAGGTATGTTTCAAAGGGGTGCCGGGCTCCTGCAGAAGGTACGGTTCTCAGCGTGATTGTTCCCCGATTGTTGTACGCAGGAATAGCTTTCTTCACACCCTGTGTTGCCTGGAGCATATAAGACAGCTCCTGCAGGCTGAGGGCTTCTCCTGTGTATTTCCTTCTGCTCTTACGCTCAAGGAAACATCTTGCGATATCCGACTTGACCAGTTCAATGCCAGGCTCCGGCAGTGGGGTTATCAAGGCACCTTCCAGGGGCTCAATTTCAACTGGAGGCGGAGTAATTCCCAGGTTCTGATCCGACTCCTGCTCAATAAAAGCAGTACAATCAAAGTGAGATCTCATCAGCTCTCTGTTCTTTTTCCATTCACTCATAGTTCCTCCATTGTTATCTCGAATATGAGTTGATAGGTGAGCCTTGTGCAATCTCTACTGATTTGTGATACAGCGGGGAAACAAGTAGTTTATACAGTACTCTTCAGAGAGGGGAATCAATGAGTGCCTCGGAAAAAGATACACTTCACATTCTAGCCATCTTTCACTATGTCATTGCCGGGCTTATTGCCCTTGTTGCCTGCATACCATTGATTCACTTTACCATTGGTCTTACTCTCACTGCTGGAGCCATTACCAGTGAGGAGCCCGTTCTTGGAGTTATGGGTGCCGCTTTCTCACTGATCGCAGGGATCATCATTCTTATAGGGTGGGGACTTGCTGTTTTTGTTTTTCTATCCGGCAGGAATCTTGACAGGCAGACCAGGTATCAGTTCTGCATGGTCGGTGCAGGGGTACTATGCATTTTTATGCCGCTGGGCACTATTCTTGGAGTATTCACGCTGGTGACACTGCAGGATGATCCCGTTAAAGAATTGTTTAACCGGAATGAAGATACTGAACAAGCGGTTTCCAGTGAACTTCCAATGGATTCCAGACCAGCTGATGAGTATTAAATGAATTGATCTTTGATTTCCCACATGCCAGTGGAGAAGAACGGAGTTTCCTATGAAAAACATTCTTGCTGTGCTTCTTTCGATCTGTCTTTCGTCCTTTGCCGGGGAACTTATCCACCATGTTGATTTTCAGGATGAATTGCTTTCTGAATTCAGGTACAGTGGTTATTCCAGAATGCAGCTCACTAACTGTGAGTCCGTGGGATTGCCCGGCGAGCCTCTTCTCCCGGTCAGGGTAATTACTCTGGTTGTTCCGTCCGGTGCGAAAAATGTATCTCTTTCCGCTGTAGCCTCAGATGTTGTAACCAGTACGGCATCAGGTGTTATCCAGCCCGGTGCAGTTCCCAGACCTTTCAGTGCAGTAGCTTCAACAGCTGAAATTATACATGAGGACCCTTCTATCTATGAACTGAATGAGTTCTGGCCCGCTTTGCCGGTGCAGAACCTTAGAACCGGGAACAAATCAGGGTATACCATTGTGAGTTTCTTTGTTTATCCATACAGATACAATCCGGTTTCCAGAGAACTGGAATTCAGCGGCTCAGTTGATGTAACAGTTACCTGGACTGACGGATTCTCACAGACCGTTTCTCCCGGGCAGCGGGAAAGTGCCGGGGAACAGCTCAGCGGATGGATTGATAATCCCAGGGATATTCAGCAGTACAGTCCCTTATCATCCGGTTTTGATGCGGTGGACTACCTTGTGATAAGCGCAAGTGACTATTCTGATTCCTTCACATCTTTTGTTGCATTCAAGAATTCACAGGGAATCACCACAGAACTGGTTGACATCGCAGATGTTCTTTCAAGCTCTTCCGGGTATGATGATGCGGAGAAACTCAGGAATTACATCATTAATAGATACAGTGCTGATGGTATCCAGCATGTACTTCTCGCCGGGGATCAGACTGTCATTCCTGTCCGAATGGTAGCGCTTTCCTGTGAAGGTTACACGGATAACGTACCTGTTGATCTTTACTTCAGTGATCTGGACGGCACATGGGATGCCAGTGGAGATCACAACTACGGACAGACCAACGATGATCTTGATCTGTACGCAGATGTATCCGTTGGAAGGGCTCTTTTCGACACAACTGATGAAGCTGCTATTTTTGTAGAAAGAGCCATGATGTACGAGAGTACACCTCCTGTTGGAGACTGGCAGACCACAGCAATGCTCTGCGGCGCAGGTTTGTTCACAGGGTATACAGGAGCGAAAGTCTGTGATTCTATTGCAGTTAATCTTCCAACAGGGTGGATAGTGAACAAGGCTTATGAAACAGCCAAGTCCAGTGATGGTTTTACCACACCAATAGATATTATTAACGGTGGAACTAACTGGGTTCACTATGCCGGACACGGCAATACCGGTGGTATTTACTGGCAGGGCTCACCAACATCCATGATGACAAACTCAATTGCCCAGGGGCTGACCAATGGAGATAAAGCAGGTATTCACCACAGTATTGCCTGTATGCCCGGGTCTTTCCATGCTGGTGAGTGCTGCGCTGAAGCACTTCTGCATAATGGTGATGGTGGTGCTTCTTCAGTGATGTTCAATACCAGTTACGGCTGGGAGGGTAATCTTCCTGAAATGGGTGTCAGCGAGTGGATGTGCGTGTATCTCACAGAAGAGGTTTACGAGAATGGTAATTCTCTGATAGGAGAAGCATTTGCCACATCCAAAGACAGAAGAGTTCCTCTCTGGTCCGGGGGATACGACAGAGAGTTCTACTGCATTCTTGACTGGCACGGCTTCCATGACCCCACTTTGATACCTCTGAATGGATCAACAGGTATTGAGGATACTGCGCATGGACTTATCGAGCCTCATGTGATCTCTCTTTCAGTGCCGTGCCCAAACCCTGCTTCAGCAGGGGCATCCGTCTCATTTATCGCTGATTACACAGGCTCCGCAGGGAAAGTGTCTGTTTTTGATATTCAGGGGAGACTTGTGTGGACTCAAGTTCTTGAAGCACCGGGGACGGTTCTCTGGAATATCAGAGGCAATTCCAACTCTACCAGGGTTCAACCGGGGATATACTTTGTCAGACTTGAGGCTGGTTCAGCAGTCGCTGTAAGAAAACTGATCGTAACGATTTAACTTGACTTTGCCAGGGGGGGCACCGCCCCCCCTGAAGTTACTTCTAGCGGTGTTTACAGTTGATCTTTGAGATGGCATCCTCACATGCTTTGATCAGGGAATACTTAGTGGGTGCAGTTGTGAGAAGGGGATGGGTCCCCACCTGGAAGGAAACCATTTCATACACTGTGATGTACTTCTGGATAGCCAGGGCTATGATATTGATCATCTCACCTATGGATTTCCCGCCATATATCTCTCCCCCTATGATCTCTCCATTAAGAGGAGAGACAATGATCTTTATTCGAATCTCTTTTGCGTCAGGCAGGGTTCCCGGGTGCCTGTCCATGTCAGAGAAACTGCCGGTTACATAGTCAACATTTGCTTTCTCTGCAGATTGCTCGATGGCTCCTGCAGAAGCGAATGCGAAGCCGTTCAACTCAGTTGAAAAAACCGAAAGAGTGCCGGAGAATGTTCTCAGTATGCCTATTTTACAGAGGTTGTATCCAAGAATACGCGCTTCTGCTGTCGCTGTGGAAGCCAGCATGATGTGGTCTGTTCTACCGGTGATGAAGCCAATTGTCTGGGAACAGTCGCCAACAGCATAAACATCTTCCTTATCTGTACGCATGAATTTGTCAACTCTTATGGTGCCATTGCTCGTGAGCTGCAACCCGGCCGTTTTTGCAAGGTCAGTATTAGGTCTGTAACCGATTGCGGAAATGACCATGTCTGCCTCAATGATCTTACCGCTTTTCAGCTTTACAGACTGCACTTCTCCGTTGTCGCCCAGTAGTTCCTCAACGGTGCTTCCTGTAAGAACATTAACTCCTGCTTCTTTCAGGTTCTCATCGGCCAGCGCAGCAAAATCAGGTGAAAATGCCTGTCCGAGACAGTGATCGTTCATCTCAATAATGGTTACATTCTTGTTCTCATGTTTTGCTATCTGTTCTGCAACCTCAGCACCGATGAAGCCACCACCGATAACAACTACATTTTTAGCGGAATCAATTCTATTCTTCAAGCCTGAGATGTAATCGTAGCTCTTTGGGATCATCTCAACATTCTTCAGGTCATAGCCCTTGATGAATACTGGTATCACAGGGACGGAACCGGTTGCAAAGACTAGCTTGCCGTAAGACAATTCGATCCCGGTTTCAGTTTTAAGGGTTTTATTGGCAATGTGGATGTCAACGACTCTGTCAACAAGTACTTCACCGCCGGCCTTAACGAACGGGGCAGGTCCCATCTTGTTCTGCGATACATCATCAAGATCATGGAATACGTATGGAATTCCACAGGGAACAAGTCCTTTCTCTTCCTCTTTGATCATCAGGAACGATGCGTCCGGGTTCTGTTTCTTAGCTGTAACCCCGGTTATTATTCCCGACGGGCCACCACCGATTATTATTACATCGTAGACTTTCATTCCAGCTCCAAACTCTCAGGTTCATGTATTGTGAAATCAGAGATACCAGCACCGGCGCGAATATACAGGATATACGAAAAAAACACACAAAAAGTAATATACATACCAAATATATAGGTAATGCTAAATAACATATCGCAGCGGTATGTTATTTGAGAAGCAGTCGTGCAGGGCTGTTTTGAAAGAGAGGGTTCTCCCTGGCGGTCCAGTTAACACAGAAGGGAATGAGGAGTTTTGGGACCCCTCGCTGTTCGATCACTCTGTTTTGTAAGGTAGCTCCGCAATGATGAACCGGTGAATATCTATTTCCATCCAGGAGTCTGAAAGTATTTCCATGGATGCGATCTGGTCAACTATTGCTTCGGGAACGCGGTATATAACTATCACATCTTCGGAAGAATCAGCAAGGAATCTGCTCTCCCAGCTGTTCCAGAAGCTGTCGAACTCGTCTTCGAAGAGTACACCATCAGCCCAGCGCCAAAACTCTCTCCGCAGAACCTCGGGCTCATCCAGGAACTGAAGCCCTTTGGGAATATCTGTCAGAATGTCTGCCAGGGTGAAAACACCGTACATAGGTCTTCCACCTGATGATGTGAGTACGATGCAGGGGATCTCTCCGTAGGGCATTCTGAAGGACTGGTTACCTGATTGGCTTAAGAAAGGCAGATCTCCCGGGTTTCCCGGTACACAGCCGTAGTAGACAAACCGGTCATATCTGCCCTCTGCAGTTACACAGAGAGCATCAACCTGCCGCCACAGTGGAACAGGATATCCCACGGCGTCACAATCATTCCATCCCTCTTCTGTTCCAGTCACAGGTGATCCTGTAAGTTCCAGGTCATTCCAGACAATGTAAGTGGAGTTCATCCCACCTTCATTTGCCTCAGGCAATACAGATGTTGCATACCCCATTCCCGGGAAGTTTATCCGGACCGTTACCGTACAAGGGTCCCCGTGGAAGTATATCACCGGCGCCTTGTCCTCGAATTCATACTCCGGTAACTCCATCTCAGGAACGGCTCCGCCCAGAGCCAGTGGCGCCTGGGTAATTACGCCCCACTCGTGTACCTGCAGTCCTGCCATAAGAACAAGAAGTGTGATCATATCAGTACACCCTAACCAGACCGAGGAAGAGCCTGTTGTAGGTGATGTTTCTTTCAACGGAGTCATGTACTTCAATACGAATGGTGCTGATCTCCTCCACAACATCCCAGGGAAGTGGGAAGAGTATCCACTGTTCATCAAGTCCTCTTCTGTCCAGAGCAATTTCGTCATCAATGGTCAGGGTGGTGAAGAAAGGCTCCCAGGTCTGCCATAGAGCTGTGATCTCCTGTGATTTCAGATTGCCGCCTGCCCAGTCGCAGATTACTTCACAGACATCGTCGTCGGAGAGCAGCCCTGCCATCTCCGGAGGAATTCCTGATCCGTCAGGCAGAGGTATCAGCTGGATCCTTTCAACCTGCGGTTCATGCCCGGCAGTTATCAAGAGTCCGTCGGGAGCATAGTATCCTGCAAGGGTATGCGCATCATAGAAACTACCGGGAGTTTCCCAGTAGGGAATACCTGCCTCATAGTAGAGGAAGTTGGCCAGGTATTCACCTCCGTCTGCTGAGAACAGATCAAGGCTGGGCACATCTCTCCAGAAACCCATAGCCCATCCAAATGGAGTGTCTGGTGGAATAACCAGCTCTGGCCTTTCTCTCCGGGGAAGTGGAGGAGGCGCTGAGATATTCCATGAGGCAACAACTGGTCTGCCAATGGTATCATCACGTCTGAGATCCGGATCTGGAAAAAGGGAGGTCAGTGAACCTTGAGCTGCCTTAACCGTAAGGGTTGCATCCTCAAAGAAAGCTCCGTGGATCCATATCACCGGGGCGTCCACTAAAAGCTCCCCAAATACCTGTCTGCCGTAATAAACATTGCCGTTGGCATCAGGAGCACCGGTGACTGTTGTTCCCTCCGAAGTGAAAACTACAACACCCCATTCGTTAACGAACAGATCCGTATAATCCGGTGGTGGAGCAATAACTGTATCAGCTATGAATGGAAAAAGAAATGGAAGCATGTATATCCTCCTTTACAAAGGCATTGCCACGATAAGGTAGCGCGAGATCTCAACTGGAAATTCCGGACCATCCGGATCAGGAACAACGGATACCGTGCTGAGTCTGTCAGTAAGTTCTGCAGGGATCATGTACATGAGAAGACTCTCTTCAAATCCCTGCTCATAGATATACTCTCGGGTCATCCATGAGGACCATGTGTTCCATAAGGCATCAACTTCATCTACGTTGATCACATCCAGAGACCAGTCATAAAGCACTCCCAGAATGTCATCCGGAGTCATTTCAAGGTATTCAAGATCTCCACCGTAAACAACATCCCTCAGCGTGCAATGTGAAAAGTAAATGCCGTCATTCAGTCTTCTTATTACAAGAGCCTTCACATCCATGTATTCGTCACACAGTGATTCCATGCCAGGTCTGTAGGGGAGGAATTCTGTTGTTGCGGGAGCAGTCTCATAATAGAGGAACTTGTCGTTCCAGCCGTTATCTCCGCTGATGCTCAGGGCATAGACATTCCTCCACAGATCGTAGTTCCATTCCCCTGGGGCCATTCCGTGAAAGTCAGGGTACTCTTCAATATCAGCGTAGTCGAGATCAACCGTCCATGTACAGTGGCTGTGATCGCGGTTCTCATCCGGTACAGAGGGATATATGTCAAAGATCGACCCGTTGTTTGTTTTCACAGTGACAGTCCCGGAGAATGCCGGGCCATGGAAGTAAAGAACTGGAGCTCTTAAGAGGAAACCGTCATCATCCAGCGGTGCGATCTCCGGGGAAGGAGTCCCGGGTACCCCACTGAAAACGGGGTCATTTCCACTCCAGGTAAGTACTCCCCATTCATGAACCTGGATCGGTGCCAGCAACCGCTCTGATTCAGTGCATGCCACAGCGGTGAGCACAAGTATTGCGATCAGTGTATTTCTCATGTTTATCCTTTTCATCAAACGCCTGTAAACCTTATACAATAGTAAACTGTTTTCTATTCCGGAACTTCAATATTGAATACTACCGGTGTGTGGTCTGACGGTTTCTCCCAGCCTCTCGGTTCTCTGTCAATTGAACAACCGGTTATCATTTTGTCAGCGGTACTGCCGGCAAGCACCAGGTCCAGTCTCATTCCTCTGTCTCGTCTGAAGGAAGCAGCTCTGTAGTCCCACCAGCTGAAAGTCATTCCTTCAGGGTTAAATCGTCTGAAAACATCATTGAAGCCTGCTTCAGCAAAGATCCGGATCTGTTCTCTTTCAAGGGGATGAAAACAGACAGAACCATCCTGCTCTTCCGGGGAGTGTGTGTCTTCCAGGTGGGGAGCAACGTTGAAATCACCCAGTATTACTGTCGGTTCAGAAAAAGAGAGAGCGTATTCACGGAGGACCTCGTAGTACTTGAGCTTCTCCTGAAAACGAGGATTCTCCACGTCTCCTCCGTTTGGAACATAGACATTGATAAGTCTGATCCCGCATACAGTTGCTGAGATCATTCTACTCTGTTCCGGAAGAAAACCGTACAGATCCTTCTGAACATTGGTCATGGGATATTTTGAGATAACAGCGACTCCGTTCCATCTAACCTGTCCGTTCACAGCAGAGTGATAGCCCAGGTCACTGAATTCGTCCAAAGGGTACTGTTCTTCAGTTGCCTTCAGCTCCTGCATGCAGAGAATGTCCGGGCTCTCTTTCTCGATCCAGCGGGAAATAACCGGCATTCTTGCTCTAACAGAGTTGACATTCCATGTTGCGACTTTCAGTTTCATTCTTATCCTCCCGTTCTTCTCTACCGTGAAATACCAGTTGAAGTCAAGGTGCTGCTTTGCCCGGGAAGGGTATTTGAAGTAAATTAGCAGTCATGAGTAAAAAAACATTTGTCCTCACGGCGATCCTTGTTCTGTTTGCCGGAGCCCTCATCAGAGGATGGGTACTCAGGCGCAACCCGATTCCAGCTGGGGACGGCATTGCATCACATATTCTTCTGGCCGATAACCTGAAGAGGGGCCTCGGGTTCACAACATTTGTCAAGTGGACTCTCTATGACCAGTCAGAGGAGTTCCTGAGACCGGAGGCCAACCGGCAGCCGGCCATGGCTCTGACACTGATACCGGTGTTTGCACTGTTAGGTACAGGCATGGCTCAGGCTCAGGCTGTGGCTTTGCTCCACGGATTGCTGGCCATGTTCTTCTGTGCTTTCTGGGCCAAAAGGCTTTTTGGCCGGGAGGCTGCACTGGTGGTTCTCGGTTATCTTGCTGTTGACCCTCCATTCGTCTGGTTCTCCACTCAACCTGACAGCCTGATGCTTTACCTTGCCCTCTTTTACCTGACGCTTATGGTGGCTGACAGAAAAGAACTGTCATGGAAGAGAACTCTTCTGCTGGGGGTGATGTCCGGCATTCTCTATCTCACCAGAACCCAGGGACTGCTTATGGTGCCTGCAATTGGCATGTGGATACTGATAAAGGGCGGGAAACACAGGTGGTTGAAGGCGGTTCTCTTTGGACTTGCAGCTTTGATAATTGTATCTCCATGGCTGATAAGAAACATCAACGAATTCGGCAGTCCTGCTCACAGCCAGAACGGCCAATTCCTTCTGAATGAGAATCACTGGTCCGCGTGGAGCGTCAGGGAAACAGCACCATCACCATCAGATATGTGGAACCATCAAGGACCGATTGCAGTTGCCCGGTACATGGTTGCCGGTGTACTAAGGGTTGCCGAACCCTTTACCCTCGGCAGTACTCACAGAGGGGAGATCTTCGGACAACCAACCCTGGTGATCTTCCTGCTTCCGGGGATGATAGCTCTGCTCTCTCTGAAGACCAGAAGGAAATTGCTTCTTCCTCTAATTGCCATTGGCCCTGTGCTTCTTGCTCTAATTTTTCATCAGCACGCCGGCAGATATCTTACCATCGCTGTTCCTGCTGTGGTTGGACTGGGAGCAGTGGGGTTCAAAGAAACAATAAAAAGACCAAATGGACGAATCCTTCTCTACGGAATTACTCTTGTGTGTATTCTGATCCTGGCAATTCCATTCATAAAGGTCATGCAGGCAGACAGCAGGGCAAGGGCGGCTGAAGCCAGAGAGGCAGTAGTGTGGGTTGAAGAGAATGCCTCAGACTCTGCCTGGGTCTGCACCTATCCCAATGTGGAGTTGTTTCACTGGATCTACAGGAAGCCCACACTGGCCTGGCCCAACGATTACGAGATGCTCCTCTGGCCCTATCTTGAAGATCACAATGTACAGTACATGGTTGTGGACCGTGACCTTCCAACACTAAGACCCTGGCTTTCCAGATGCTGGAGAAGATCTCCCGATGGCACTTCATGGGATGTTATCAACCCTCCGCCATTCATCACAGAGGTATGGAGAACTGAATCCGGCAACACCATCATTTATGAATTTACCGGATCAGTACCAGAAGGCTATATGGCAGTGGATTCACTGCCTCCGGATAACTACAGAGCCATCGGTTCTCACTAAAAGGAGAGAGCATGAGTACGGTTATCCTCTACACAACAAAGTACGGAACCGCTGCGAAGTGTGCTGGAATCCTGAAGGAAAAGACCTCTGAGGAAACTCAAATCATTAATCTCAAGGAGTCGCCTGATTTCAACTTCAAATCATACAGCAGTGTGATTTTGGGTGCTTCTGTTTATGTAGAGAAAATTCAGAAGGAAATGAGTGCTTTCTGTGAGAAAAACAGAGAAGAGCTTCTCAAAAAGAAAGTCGGTCTGTTCATCTGTTCCGGAGATACAGGTACAGCA
>JAGLDY010000034.1 GCA_023145375.1 Candidatus Sabulitectum sp.
GTGGGATCCTCCCTGCCTCTATCGTTCAGAGACCGGAGATCATTCTAGGTGATGTGAACACCTTCATGGTCAATAGAGAGAATCCAGTAAGTTATAGAATCTCCTGCGATAGAGTACCCGAAGCAGTTGGTAATGGAATCTGTTTCTGAATAGAGAACCTCCACAAGATATTCATGCCCCAGGCGCATAAGTCTCAGGTAGGAACATGAATCTGAATTCAGAGTATTGTCCGGAATGTCTGCAAATGCAGAAGGGAGCAGGAAAAGGAAAACGAGAAATGCAGAAATAATGAAGTTCATGTTTTTCCAATCGCGATTCAATAGGGGAAAGGGGTACATTCCAGAGGTACTCCCTATTACAGGAGCAGAAAGCGTTTCAAGGTAAGACCTATTGTTCTACAGGAAATAATAACACATACTTACTCTTGAACCACTGGAGGTTTTATGCGTTTTCTTACATTGGGCCTGCTTCTCTTCTTTTTTGTGGTAGTAGCTTTTGCGGATATTTCAACTGTTTCCAGCGAGGAAGAGCAGTATCTCCAGTCCAACCGATCAATCCTCTTTGTCAGTCAGGCTGCTTACCCCCCCTTTGAGTACAGAGATATAAGTGGGGAGCGCCAGGGAATGAGCATTGAGCTGATAAGGTGGATGTCCACCGAATTCGGGTTCCAGGCTGTCTTCACCGATATGACCTCTCAAGAGGCCAGGGAGGCTCTAGTCAACGGCGAAGCAGATGTTATTGCCAGTTTCTTTTACAGTCAGTCCGGTGACAGTCTTTTTGATCTTACGGAACCCATCTTTGAGGTTCCAGCCAGAATTTTTGTTCAGCCTGGAACAGTTGATATTCATGCGGTTGCAGATCTTGAAGGAAGAAAAGTAGCAGTTCAAACCGGAAGTTGCACCATAGAGTTCCTTGATGAAGAAGGAGTGAACTGCACGCTCGTTCAAACGGACAATCTGAACAATGCTCTTCATCTTCTGCTCAATGGTGAAGTTGATGCCCTGGTTGGGGATGAGCAGATAATTGAATTTTACCTGCTGATACACCATTCGTCGGGTGACCTTGTTGCTGTGGGGGATACTCTCTATTCGGGAATGATCTGCATGGCCGTAGCTCAGGGAGACAGCCTTCTCTGCTCAGTGCTTAACAGGGGAATAGAGCATGCTCTTGATAAAGGTATTATTGAGGCAATAGCGAACAAGTGGCAGGGCAGCCCTTTCACTATCTCTGATGAATTCCGTCACGGAACTCGGTTTCTGGTCATATCCGGCATCGTTCTGATAATTACCGTACTGGTTTTTCTATGGAACCTGAGGCTGAGGCATGTGGTTGAGCAGAAGACCAGATCCCTGCACGACAGCGAGAGACGACTTGATCAGGCTCTGGATCAGGCTAACCTGGGGTCATGGGATTTCAATATTCAGACAGGAGAAACGATCAATAATGACCGCTATTCGATCATGTTGGGATATTCTCCAGGTGAAGTGGATTTTTCACAAAAAGTCTGGCTTGATCAGATTCATCCAGATGACAGAAGCGATCTGGAAGCTTACATTGAAGAGTATCTTGCGGACAGTGAAGGCAGGTTTGAGACCGAATATCGCCTGAGAACCAAAGAAGGCGGATGGCTATCAATTCATTCGTACGGTGGGATCGTAGAAAGAGACTTGAACGGGAAACCACTGAGAATAGCAGGGATTCATCAGGATGTAACCAGAAGAAAGATATCAGAAGCTCTAGCCAGAAGGGCTGTTGATGACTGGGAGAACACCTTTGATGCTCTTCCCGAGCTTATTGCAGTACTTGATTCCCAGGGTGCGATAGTAAGAGTAAACAGAGCACAGGCTCTTGTCCTGGGCAAGACCAGAGTAGAGTGTACAGGGCTGAACTTAAGTTCTTTGATCTACGGGGATGGGGACAAAGAAGCATTAGATATTCCCTTTATACTGGCCGGAGAGAAGAGCCCACCACTTCAGGAAAGGCATATTGAGAAGCTCGGTGGTGATTTTGAGATAAGTCTTCTGATCTCTGAGGACCCTCGGGACGGGTCAACCAGGATAATACATGTGGCTAGGGATGTAACCAAGAGGAAACTCGCTGAAAAAAAGCAGAAAGAACTGCAGGGTAGAATTCAGCACTCACAAAAACTTGAGAGTCTGGGTGTTCTTGCAGGAGGTATTGCTCACGATTTTAACAATATTCTTATGGCTGTTCGGGGATACACAGACCTTGCCATATCCTCAGCTAATCAGGGAGATCAGATATATGAGTATCTGAAGGAGATAAGCAAATCTGTCAATCAGGCAAGTGAGCTCACAGGTCAGATGCTTGCGTATTCAGGTAGAGGTAACTTTGTTGTAGAAACAGTGTATATAGATGAGATCATTGATAAGATGAAGCCAATGTTTAAGCTGTCAGTTTCCAGAAAAGCAGAGCTTAAGATTCATTCTGAGGGCTCCATTCCCCCTGTAGAAGTGGATAGTACTCAGATGGAACAGGTAATAATGAATCTTGTAACCAACGCTTCAGAAGCTATAGGGTCTTCCAGTGGAGTAATTACTATCACCACGGGGCTTGAGGAAACCCAGCCTCCAGGACCTGTCTTTTCAGAAGAAGCACGGCGTCCATATGTATTCATTCAGGTTGAAGATACAGGGTGTGGCATGTCCAGGGAGACAATAGAAAAACTGTTTGAGCCCTTTTTCTCCACAAAATTCGCAGGAAGGGGCCTTGGGATGGCTGTTGTTCAGGGAATAGTGGAAGGGCACAAGGGATTTATTACAGTGAAGAGTAAGGAGGGCTCTGGCTCCTCTATTAAAGCCTTCATTCCTGCACTGGACCGGATGAGCGGGCAAACAGTACAGAACCCGTCCAGGAAGACCGGTGTTTCTGATGACGGGAAAAAGGTCGTTCTTTTTGTTGACGACGAAGCAAACATCATGTTCATTGGTAAACATGTTCTTGAGAAAGAAGGATACGCTGTTCTTTCCGCAAGCGACGGAGAAGAGGCATTAAAGGCATACAGGGAGAACTCCGACACAATTCAGTGTGTAATTCTTGACCTGACCATGCCTGTAATGGACGGTGCTGAGTGTTTGAGAGAACTGAGAGCATTTGATTCGCAGGTCAGAGTGATTCTCTCCAGTGGATACAACCGTCAGGATGCAGAAAGTAGAATTCCAGCTGATCATATTGCCGGATACCTGAAGAAGCCATATTCACTGCAGGCACTTGCCACAGAGGTCAGAAGGGTTTTAGCAGACTAGCCGGCTAAATACTATCTATTCGAGAAGGGGTTCAACCTCTTCAATTACATCAAATAGACCTATTGTTCCTATGAACAGATCCTCTTCTTCAAATCTTGGAATACCGCTGACAGTAACAAGGATCTTCTCTGAATCCGGTCTGATCAGTTTGAGCTGATAGGAGCTTCCTTTACCTATGCTGCGCATTTCCCGAACACCGGTTGTTTTGCCTGCGTCTTCCGGTGAGATAAGAGATCCAAAGGTCATGCCCTTCAGCTTATCTGCAGGGATCCCAATAATGCTGGAAAAAGCCTCATTGGCGAATAGGATCTTATCCACGGGATCACACATGATGACCCCCTGGTGAAGATTATCTACAACTGTGTTGTGGAGAGACTCAACTCTTTTTCGTTTCTCTTCAGTGCGGTATCGATCTATAGCCATGGATATGCTCTCTGCAAGACCTGCAAAAAGAATGAGGTCTGTTTGGGAGAAAACATTTTTCATTGAGTAGCTTTGAACAACCAGCACGCCCCACACCCCTTCGGATCCTCTGAGTGGGACGCCCATCCACTGTTCACTTGGATTTCCCAGGAAGACAACCAGCTTTTCCAAAAGCATTTTGTTGTAAGCTTCCTGGTCCACAAGAAGCGGTTTGCCGGTAGTTCTGACATATTCTGTGAGACTTCCTTTTAAAGACTCTGAACCGATGTAGTCCTCAATACCATCTTGTCTGTCAACAGAATAAGGGAAAGAGTATGTTTCGGTAAGCTCGTTGTAGAAAGCAAAATACAGGTTAGGTGTATGTATTACTCGGGAAAGCTGACCATGGATATGCTCAAGCAGTTCTTTCAGAGATTCTGTTATGACAGTTTCCTCGGCAATGGAATGAAGAATAGCGTAAACGGATTCAGCTCTTTGTCTCACGGCAACTTCTTTCAAAAGGAGATCATTGGCTCTTTTCAGTTCGGCAGTTTTTGAATCGATTATGCTGCGAAGTCTGTTCTGAAGCTGCTTCAGGTCATTTTCCGCCCGCTTCTTGGTGTTTATATCCATGACAACAACTTCAATGTAAGTGATGTTGCCATTCTGATCTTGTTGACAGGTAGCAGTAAGGGAAACCCAGAAAAGGGAGCCGTCTTTGTGACGCCAGCGGGTTTCAAATCCGTTGACAGGTTCTCCATTTTTCAAAGTGCTGAGAAGTTTATCCCGGTCTTTTGCATTTCCCCATACTTTGGCCAGTTCAACATTGTACAGCTGGTGTACATTATCATAGCCCATCATGGAGACAAGGCCGTTGTTAACATAGATTACGTTACCTGTCACTGACGATTTGAAGACACCAACCGGAGAACCCTGATCCAGATTCTCCAGGCTGTCAGAGCGGTTCATTAATACTTTCTGAACAAAAAGAAATTCTGTTACATCCGTGAAAGAACAGATGTATTTTCTCTTTTCTCCGTTTCCGGCACCAATCAATTTTACATCGAATTCCCACCGGTTCCCATCGGAATGATAGGCGATACTGCATGCCCCTATAGCATTTTCCATCTCGACATACATCATCATTTGAGAAAGAAAGTCTTCTCCGCTTACCATTTGTGCCATAAGGTTCGAAAGGGAATAGTCTTTACACGAGCCGAAGAATTTATTGAAAGCACTGTTACTGTCAATATAGTTCAGCTGATAGTCGTAAACAGCTAAACCGGTATCATCGTATTCTCTTGCAAAAATCTCGAAAAGGCTCTGGTCCTTCATCTGTTTCTTCCTCCAACATCTAATGTACCAATGAGACAGGGAAGAAGAAAGCCCCTGCCGAACAAGGCAGGGGCAGAAGAGGTGCTTTTAAGAGTTACTCCAAGTTACCTGATGACATTTTTTTTGCAATGCGTTTACCCATAACAACATAAATGCATGGTTCCACTATCAGGGTTAGTATGGTGGCTGCAGCAAGCCCGAAGATAACAGTAACAGCCATTGGTGCCCATGTCTCTGCACCTTCCCCAATGCCCATGGCAAGAGGGGCCATGGCCAGCATGGTGGTAAGTGCTGTCATAAGGATAGGACGGAGCCTGGTTGTGGCTGCTTCTGCGATTGCGTCTTCCAGACCAACTCTCTTTTTGTGGAGCACCTGGTTGGCATAGTCTATCATTACTATGCCGTTGTTCACCACGATACCCGCCAGCATGAGAACCCCGATAAGAGACATTACCGACAGTGGAGTACCTGTAATAAATAAGCCGAGAATGACTCCGATTATGGCCATGGGTACGGTAAAAATAATGATGAAAGGTTCAAGAAGGGACTCAAACTGACTGGCCATAACCATGTACACAAGCAGAGCTGCGACAATGATAGCTATACCCAGGTAGAGGAAAGTTTCTTTCTGATCCTTCATTTCCCCGCCGTATTCGATCCGGAGGTTGTAATCGTTGCTTTCCTCCACAGCCATCTTGACATCGGCGGCCACATCATCAAGGCTTCTGCCGGATACATCACAGGTTATAGTAACACACCTCTGCTGGTTTGTACGGCGAATACTGGTTGAAATGAGTCTTTCCTCAAAAGATCCATAATTGGCTGCCGGAGAGCCGAAGACTGAAAGATAATCCAGTTCTTCCCGGGAGTCTCTCATGAACTCAGGGTACTTCACAATAACACTGTATTCATCACCACCCTCTCTGAAGATCGTGGCTGGAGAGTTGCCGAATGCATTACTTATCTCCCCGGCAACGCCTGCAGGGTGTATACCGCTGAGAGCAAGCCTGGTGTAGTCCTGTCTGAAGGTCAGTTCAGGGATCATGTTCTCCATTGTGGTCTTGGGCTCTCTGACTCCCTCAACAGTAGAGATAGCTTCTCTCATTCTTTCGCTTTCGGCTGAAAGGATACCAAGATCGTCCCCAAAGACTTTCACCTCTATGGCGCTTCCTCCCAGAAAATTACCTCCGGAAATGTCGTATTCAAAACCGACAACGTTGTCCAGCAGCTCTCTTATCTTTTCCTCATACTCCTGTTGTCCGGTGGTTCTCCGGGTTACCGGAACAAGTCTAAGGATCATCTCAACAGAGTAGCTACCCTTGTCTCCCCCAAAAATGGCATCCATACCTCCGGCAGTTCCCACCTGTGAGTACAGAGTTATGAGATCACCTTCATCAAAGAGAGCAGTTATGCTGTCCTCAAGAGCAACAGCCATAGCGCTTGTAGTTTCAAGATCAGTTCCAATGGCTGCTTCAAGGGTGATCTTGATCATGCCGTCATCATTTGCGGGAAGAAACTCGGTTTTGATCACAGAGATCAGAGCAAGGCTTGAAAGGAAGACAACAGCTGTTGCGATAAGTGTGGCTTTCTTTCTTGCTACCATTTTTCTTACCAGTTTGTTGTACTTTTTTTCCAGACCTTCAAACCCCATCTTTATTTTCTCTCCCAGTGAGCCCTTCCTGTGCTGTGGAATCAGCTTTTCTGCAAACGAACTTAGTAGGGGGACAAGGCTCAGGGCTACAAAAAGAGAAACAATAAGGCTGAATACAATTGTAAGAACCATCTCTCTGAACATCTGGCCTGCAAGACCCGGGACAAAGAGAATAGGAACAAAAACGGCCAGGGTAGTCAGTGTTGAAGCGGTTATTGCCATTCCAACTTCCTGTGAACCGCTTACGGCTGATTCAATGGCTGAATTACCCAGTCCTCTGTGTCTGTATATGTTCTCAAGAACGACTATGGAGTTATCCACCAGCATCCCAACGGCAAGAGCAAGACCAGCCAGAGAGATCATGTTGAGGTCCACATCGAAGAAATGCATGGCCGCAAAAGTTACCACGATCGAGATCGGTATGGCGGAGCCTGCTATTGCAGCGCCTCTGGGAGAACGAAGGAAAAAGAGAAGAACAAGGAAGGCAAGAATAGTTGCAGTTACCGCCGTTGTTGCCAGGTTACCTATTGACTGTGTAATGAATGTCGACTGATCGTACATCACATAGGGAACAACCTGGCCTTCATACTCCACAGCTATCCTGTCAAGCTCATCCTGAACAGCCTGGCAGACATTTACGGTGTTTGCATCACTTCGTCTCTGAATATAGACGAAGAGAGAAGGTGTCTGATTCATTCTGATGAGCTCATAGACCTCTGCTTCACCGTCAATGATCTCAGCAATATCCCGGAGAAGAACCGGACCATTCATGGTGTTTCCCACAACCAGTTGCTCAAGGTCTGCAAGGGAGGTTACACTTGCTTCGACTCTTATGTTTATCCGCTCCCCTCCAGAATCGAGATTACCTGCAGGTTTGTCGTTTCTCACCCGTGCAAGTGCACCCACAACCTGACTGATATTGAGCCCTGAGCTCTCAAGTTTAGCCGGGTCAACTTCCACCTGGATTTCCCTGATGAGTCCCCCTGCTACGTTTACCGAACCAACACCCTCCTGTCTTGCAAGCCTGGGCTCTATTTCATCCTCGATCAGTTTTCTCAGGGCGAAATCATCAAGAACAGGGCTGGACAGACCGATGAACAAAATGGGTTGCATTGAAGGGTCCAGCGCAAGCACCATGGGGTCAGAGCAATCCTCCGGAAGAGCACTTCCGTATAGATCAAGTTGCCGTCTGATATCTGTTTCTGCAGCCTCAAGGCTGTGCCCCCACTGGAATTCTGCCATGATAACACTTGAGCCGTTGGAAGAGATCGAACTGACCTCTTTGACATTTTCGACCCTGGACACAGCTTCTTCAAGGTATTTCGTTACAAGGTTTTCCATCTCTTCGGGGCCGGCCCCCTGCATTGTGCTGGCTACGATAACCATTGGAAATTCCAGTTTCGGGAACAGGTCGATCCCAAGTTTGGATAGACCAAAGAAACCAACTCCGATGATAAAGATGAACACCATCATGAATGTAATTCGTCTTCTTACTGACAGACTGGAGAGGCTCATCAGCGGATCACCTCCACAGAACCATCCTGGATCACGCTGTTCTGCCCAAGGACGATTACCTGGTCTCCAGGTTCAACACCGTAAAGGATCTGTACATTGCCTTGACTTATGAGTCCAGTTGTGATTTCACGAAGTACTGCCCTGTTGTCTACCACAAGGGCAACCTGATAACCGTTCCTTGTTCTTCTGAGAACGCTTACAGGTAGAACCATTGCATCAGTTATAGACTCGGTTATGATGGAGATTCGACCGGAGAGCCCCGGGCACAGCTGGTTCTCGGGGTCATCAAAGTGTACTTCCGCTGAAACCTGCCCGCTTACGGGATCCACTGATGGAGATACTGCGGTGACCACTCCGGGTATTGATGTATTTCCTATGGCAGATACAGTAACATACGCAGGCTGACCAACTTCCAGTTTGAAGATGTCAGACTCCGGTAGCAGTACCCTGGCAACAACACCTCCGTTGCCTGAAATGGAGAGAAGTGGAGTTGAGCCACTCATGTTTCCTTCTCTCGCCCACACCCGGCCCACTCTTCCCGGGAAAGGTGCAGAGATCCAGGCATTGTCTCTTGTTGCTCTTGCCTGGGTGTAACCTGCATAAGCCTGATTCAGCTGGGCTTTTGCAGCCTCAAGTGCCACTCCCGCACCATCGAGTTCCTGTGAACTCAATGCACCTGCCTCGTAAAGGGTCTGCATTCTCTCATGGTTGGCTCTTGCATTTTCTGCGTTGGCTCTGGCGGCGCTTACAGAAGCTATGGCTGCAGATGTTCCTGCATTTACCTGCTGATCAGTATTCATCTTCACAAGTCTCTCGCCAGCTTCCACCTCATCTCCTTCGGAAACAAGAACCTCCTCAACGGTACCTGGTATTGAAGAAAAGATCAGGGCTTCCTGTGCTCCTTCAAGGCGGGTATTGGCATAAACTTCAGAGGATATGGTGGAGGGTTCCATGGTCTGGATACGTACTCTGACCACTCTTTCCGCGTCCTGGTCTCCCCCTGGTCCGCAGGCCACCGCAAGAAGAATAAGTATCGATATAAGTGCTACCGGATTCTTCATTAGTTTATCTCCCTCGGATAGATACTTAGTATTCCCAGTAATCTGGCCAGGGTGGCCTCGGCAGTTTTCAGCGAAAAGAGGGCAGAGGCATAGTTTGTTCTGGCTTGGGTCAGGGCCAGGAATGCACCATCCATGTCCAGTCGAGTAATTATTCCAGCTTCGTAGGATACCCTTGCTATCTCCGATCCTTCAATGGCCTGTTGTACAGTGGATTCTGCGGCAAGGACAGTTTCCCGGGCCTGATTCAGGGAGTTCCAAGATGCTGTAAATTGTAGAAAAGCATAATTCTCCATGTCATCAGCGTTAGCATAAGAGGCAAGCATCTCTGATCTCGCAGTTCTGTAGCCACTGAAATCATTGATACCGTGGAAAATTGGGATCTGCAGAGATGCAGAAGTTGTCCAGTTCCTGGAATAGTCATCTCTGTGTATATCCTGGATATGATCGATGCCGGCCTGAAAATTGTAGCTGGTCTGGAAAACAAGTTTAGGGGCAAAGCCGGTTGCAGAAAGGGTAACCTGCGCCTCTCCCATACTTCTCATTTCCTTGGCGGTGGCAAGCACAGTACTGTTGGCCTCCATTATCGTCTGAGCCTCTTCAAATGTATCCGGCAGTTTCACAGGGAACGGGTCTGTCAGCTCTCCTTCAACCTCAGCAGGATGATCATGGTTAAACCCCATGCTTACAGAGAAGGCAGCTCTTGCGTTTTCAACTCCGGTTACCGCTGCGATGGAATCAGGTCTGCGGTTTTCATAGGCAACCTGGCTCTGAAGCAGCTCAAACCTGCTGATGGTTCCGGCACTGAATCTCTGCTCGGCAAGATAGAATCCTTCACGGGCAATATTCATTGCCTCCGAAGTGACATCAGACATCATCTCAGCCATGAGAACACTGTAAAAGGATAGGATTACATCAGCCACTGCGTCCTGCTCTGTCCCGATCAGAGAGATCTCAGAGAGGTTCAGTGCACTGGAAGAGATAGAGGCCCCCGCCGGAGCCTGAAGAGTTATGGGCAGAGTCGCCGTAACTCCGTACATTGAAGACCATTCGGTGCCCATGGGTATGGTGCCCATGCCGGGAATTGTCATTTCCTGAATGTCATGGTTCCTCATGTATGACAGAGAGAAATCCACCTGCGGCAGGAACCAGGTATGCGCTGCATTCCTGCTCCACCGGCTGCTTTCCACTTTGTTTTCCGCAACGTTTATGTCTCCTCTTAGTTCCAAAGCTGTTTGCACTGCTTCATCTAGAGTAAAGGCAGATGCTTGCACTCCCAGAAGAATAACCGGCATAAACACCATTACTTTTCGTATCATTTTGTGTGCCTCTTTTCTGTCCCAACACCATCAAAAACCAGCCGAACCAGCATTTCTGCAAAGGAGGTTGGATCTGTGGCTGTTAAAAATTCCTTTCCGTGTATCCGAAGAGCCCCATCAAGAAGCGAGTTAGTCATGGCCATTATCAGATGCAGGTCAGCATCCTCTCTGATCTCGCCTCGGATCTTTGCATTGTCAAATGCAGGCTGAAGTCGGTTGAACATTGTGATGATCTTTGGACGGGACTCTGCTCCTCCAATTGTTTTGCTGGTGGCCATGATCCTCACGGCGTTGGATATCTCAGGGTGCCGGGTCATAAGCTCAATTCTGCCTCTGATTATCCGGATAAGGATATCCCTGAACGGGGAGTCCGGCTGAATGCAGTCGGTCAGGATCACCTGCAGAGTTTGTTCAATATGTGTGACCAGGTGGTTGTAATAACCGACCTTGCTTCCAAAATAGTAGTAGATCATTGGTTTTGTCACACCAGCTTCAAAAGCCACATCATCCATGGATATCTTATCAGGAGTTTTTTGTGCGAGTAGCAGGAGACCTGCATGCAGTAATTTTTCCCTGTTATCTTTGTTTTTCGGCATTGCTATTTCCCTTTGTTTCTTACTTACGGGTAAGTAAAACATATTGTGGAAACGGAGATCGTCAATACCTGTCGGTTTATTGATTCCCCACAGCTTCCGGTTTGGGAATGAAACTTTACTGCCCCTTTTGTGTTACTCCTTTTGTGGTTAGATTCGCACTTCGTTTGTTAGTGCAGGATTTTTTATGAAGTTTGTCTACATTAGAAGAAAGGTTAAGTATGACGCTTTTTCTGCAAGTTGCAATGATTCTGATGTCTGTTCAGGCAGCAGATGTTACATTTACCCTTGACCCTGCCGCGGTTCAGTTCACCGCTTTCCGCGGGGAAGAGGTTGTCTACATACCTGGAGGAGCCTCCCCGTTTGTAGATGGAGAACCGGGTCTTCCCGGAATGGGTTACTCAATGGTAATTCCACAGGGAACATACCTTGAGAGTGTTGAGGTTGAGGTGCTGTCAACGGTAGCTCTTCCTGGAATTCACAGGATAGCTCCTGTTCTTTCAGTTGCCTTTGATGAGCAAATTCCAGCAGTTATACCTCATTCCAGTAGTTATACAAGAGGTGCATTCCCAACGGCGTCCATTTTTGATGTCAACACAGGCAACAAGACCGGATTCAGGGTAGCTTCTTTTGTTTATGTCCCTTTCACATGGGATCCTTCAACTGGAACCCTTTCTGTTGTAACCAGCGCAGTTCTTACACCGGTAACTGCACCGGCAACAGATGCTCCTCAGCTCAGACTTTCCGACTATCAGGTAAGTACAGCCATCTCGGCTCTTCAGTCGGTGGTTCGGAATCCTGAGATGCTTGAAGCCTATGCCCCTGAGATCGTCGGAGGCGTTGATGGTGCTCCCTGGGTTCTTATCTCAGATGAATCTCACGAGACAACTCTTCAGCCACTTCTTGACCTCAGAGCTACCACTCATGGTTCTCAGTTCGTTTCCACCCAGTGGATCTACGCGAACTATACCGGCTACGATACACAGGAGCAGATCAGAAACTATCTTATCGATGCTTACGAAAATCAGGGGCTGGTTTACGCCCTGATCGTTGGCGATTTCGGAGAGACTACAAGAATTTCCAGCCTGAAAATTGGTTCTACAGGTCCCATGAATTCAACTGCCGACCTCTACTACAGTGATCTGGATGGTACCTGGGACGCGGACAACGACCACAAATACGGTGAGCTTGGCGATGGTCTTGACTACTATTCAGATATCTACACAGGAAGATTCAGTACAAATGTGACCAGTCGTCTCACCACAATGATGAACAGAACAGTGGCTTACGAGACCACATCCCCTGCCGGTGACTGGCAGACTACAGCAGCTCTTGCAGGTGCTCTTCTCTGGCCCCCTTACTCTGGAGCCAAGGTTTGTGATTCCATTTCAGTAAGAATTCCTTCTTCCTGGACAGAGCACAAGCTGTATGAAACATCAGCGGGTCACCCGAACAATCTGATTACTCTGATCAACCAGGGCGTGTCCTACTGTAGCTCCAACGGGCATGGTTACTATGCAGGTATCTACTGGTACTCGAATCCTCCCACAGACCTCATTTCCGCCGGTAACTACACTGGTCTTACAAACAATGACATGCCTACAGTATTCCACTCCATTGCCTGTCTTTCTGGAAACATCCAGAATGTTGCTTCCATTGCGGAGAGGCTGATGTTCTGGCCTTCGGGTGGCGGTATTGCAGTAATGTTCAACTCAAATAACGGATGGGGTCAACCGCCCAATTTCGGAGCCAGTGAATGGCTTGAGCTCTATTTTGCTGAAGTTTTATTTGTGGGAGAGCAGTATGAGATCGGTGTTACCCACTCAATTTCAAAGGATGAGTTCAAGGCAAATGTCAGTATCGGCATGCAGACATGGGTTCTTCAGGAGAACAACCTTCTCGGTGACCCTGCACTCAGATTCATTGCGGGTCAGACGGGAATAGAAGAGGGAGAAGGCAACCCCGGCGTTGTTTCACCTCTTATCTCTGCTCCCAGTCCTAATCCTGTAAGTGGAACATGTGCTGTGAACTTCACAATGCCTTCCGCCGGAACTGCAACAGTAGCAGTTTATGACCTTTCCGGCAGGATTGCCGCAACTGTTCATGACGGCCTCCTCAGTGAAGGACAGGGAAGCCTCAGCTTTGATGCCTCCAGCCTTCCTTCAGGATGTTACACCATTGTAATCAGTTCTCAGACTGGATCAGCTTCCACACAGATGCTGGTTCTCCGCTGAGGCACCGTTAATAAGTAAGAAAAGGGCCATCCGGGAAATCGGATGGCCTTTTTCCGTAGACTGATTTGAGGTTTGATATGACGCTTTTTCTGCAGGCTGCAATGATTCTGATGTCTGTTCAGGCAGCAGATGTTACATTTACCCTTGACCCTGCTGCGGTTCAGTTCACCGCCTTCCGCGGGGAAGAGGCTGTCTACATACCTGGAGGATCCTCCCCGTTTGTAGATGGAGAACCGGGTCTTCCCGGAATGGGTTACTCAATGGTAATTCCACAGGGAACATACCTTGAGAGTGTTGAGGTCGAGGTGCTGTCAACGGCAGCTCTTCCTGGAATTCACAGGATAGCTCCTGTTCTTTCAGTTGCTTTCAGTGAGCAGATCCCAGCAGTTATTCCTCATTCCAGTAGTTATATGAGGGGTACATTTCCAACAGCCTCCATTTTTGATGTCAACACAGGCAACAAGACCGGATTCAGGGTTGCTTCCTTTGTTTATGTCCCTTTCACATGGGACCCTTCAACAGGAACCCTTTCCGTGGTAACCAGTGCTGTTCTTACACCGGTAACTGCACCGGCAACAGATGCCCCTCAGCTCAGACTTTCCGACTATCAGGTGAGTACAGCCATCTCGGCTCTTCAGTCGGTGGTTCGGAATCCTGAGATGCTTGAAGCCTATGCCCCAGAGATCGTCGGCGGTGTTGATGGTGCTCCATGGGTACTTATCGCGGATGAATCCCACGAGACAACCCTTCAGCCACTTCTGACTCTCAGAGCTACCACTCATGGTTCTGATTTTGTTTCCACCCAGTGGATCTACGCGAACTACACCGGCTACGATACACCGGAGCAGATTAGAAATTATCTTATCGATGCTTACGAGAATCAGGGTCTTGTATACGCCCTTATCGTTGGTGATTTTGGAGAAACAACCCGTGTTTCAGGCCTGAAGATAGGTAGCACAGGCCCGATGAATACAACTGCTGATCTTTACTACAGTGATCTGAATGGAACATGGGACATAGACAACGACCACATCTATGGAGAGCTCGGTGATGGTCTTGACTACTACTCAGACATCTATACCGGAAGATTCAGCACAGATGTACCAGCCCGTCTTTCCACCATGGTTGACAAAACGGTTGCATATGAAACGAACTCCCCTTCGGGTAGCTGGCAGACCACAGCGCTCCTTGCGGGAGCAGGTCTCTGGATCGAAGATCCTCCAGGCTACTGGGGATCATTTATCTGTGATTCGATCGACTCCAGAATACCTGAACCCTGGACAGTGCACAAACTGTATGAAGACTATTCCTCACATCCGAACAATCAGATAGAGCTTTACAACCAGGGCGTTTCTTACAGCAGTCTGAATGGACACGGGGGCTCTGGGGGGGTTTACTGGTATTCTTTTCCCCCTACAGGTATTGTTACCAACGCAAACTATTTCGATATGAATAACGATGGAATGCCTGTGGTTTTTCACTCGATGGCTTGCAGTCCCGGTTATCTTCAGAATGTAGCATGTATAGCTGAAAGACTGATGTTCTGGCACTCAGGTGGTGCTATAGCAGTAATGTTCAATTCACATTATGGGTGGGGCTCCCCACCCAACCTCGGTGCAAGCGAATGGCTTGAACTGTATTTTGCTGAAGTTCTTTTCGTGGAAGAGCAGTATGAGATCGGTGTTGCCCACTCAATTTCAAAGGATGAGTTCAAAGCAAATATATCCGTTCCTATGCAAACCTGGGTGCTTCAGGAGAATAACCTTCTCGGCGACCCTGCACTCAGATTCATTGCAGGTCAGACTGGAATAGAAGAGGGAGAGGGCAACCCTGGTGTTGTCTCACCTATTCTCTCTGCTCCCAGCCCTAATCCTGTAAGCGGAACATGTGCTGTGAACTTCACAATGCCAGCGGCAGCTACAGCAACAGTGGCGGTTTATGACCTTTCCGGCAGAATTGCCGCAACGGTTCATGACGGTCTCCTCAGCGAAGGACAGGGAAGCCTCAGCTTTGATGCTTCCAGCCTTCCTTCAGGATGCTACACCATTGTTATAAGCTCGCAGACCGGATCAGCTTCCACACAGGTGCTGGTTCTGCGATAAAGTACCGTTAAGAATTAAGAAGAAGGCCATCCGGGAAATAGGGTGGCCTTCAAAAACCGTTGGTACTTGTTTTTTCGGGAGGTTCAAGCTCAATTCGTTCTTCCTCAGGTTTTATCATGTCCTCAATGAAGAATCCCGCAGGAAGGCCAAATCCCCTTGAGGGAAGAGCAGTGTATTTTTTCTCTTCTCTGGATGGATTGCAGAGTATGTAGAAAGGTATTCCATCCCGCTTTGCAGCACGAACAGCAGCTTCTGTTATTTCTGGAAGATCGGCAAAGTACATTTCAATCTCCTTCTCCCTGAAAATACAAAAAAAAGGAGGCCGGTGAAACCTCCCCTTTTCCAGCAGCAGTTCTTATCTGTGGGGGTGTACTCCCATGCCGCCATGCTCGCTCGATCTCATTTCCATGGAACCCGGTTCAAATTCTGCAAGAGTGGCAAGCTGTTCTGCAGTGAGGAGGTCGTGAATATCAACCAGAGCCCTGGCTATGATCACATTTGCTTCTTCCATTTTGTCCAGTCTTCCATTAAGAAGAGACTCTACCTGTGAAGTGGTAATGGTGGGGGAGGAGAAGAGCTCAAGAAAATCCTCTCTCTGATCACCGGCTTCCTCGGCGCCTCTCAAACTTTCCATTGAGTTCCTGGTTTCTTCCATAATGTCCATTATTGCTTCCCGCTGGTCATCAGTCAGATCAAGCATTCTCATCATTGGTAGCATTCTCTGGAAGAAATCTCCTCCTGCCTGTCCGCCAGGTCTCTGATGTTCCATTCCCCTGCCGGGCATTCCGCCTGGCTGTGCAATGGCTGCTCCTGTAAGCAGCAGAATGGCTGCAGCTGTTGCTATTACTGTTGTTTTTCTCTTCATTTCATTCTCCTTTCGTTGCTGGTTCTTCTCAGTACAAATGAATAATGAAAGATGAATGACTCGGGAGAGTTAACATTTTGTAACAGATTGTAACAGAGAAGGGGGAGCCGATAAGCCCCCCCCTGGTAAATGAACTGAATAGGCTAGAAAGAGGCGTTGACCCCGGCAGCAACGAAGAACACCTTTTTGTCAAAGGACTCTCCTGTGTAGACCCCTGCGCCCTCACCTTCTTTAAAGAATGTGGTTCCTCCAGCCAGAGTAAAATCCAGGACCTCATTTGCCTGCCAGTTGATACCTCCGGAGAGAAGACCGGCATTGAGATTGTATTCAAGATCGGTATAGGTGGAGTCGCAGCCGCCATAATTCGAGTAGCTGTATCCAAGAGCACCTGCCAGTGCGTCATTGAACTGGTAACGACCGCTTATGCCTGCTTCCCATCCGTCGCCGTAGGCATCAACTATTCCGTCATCCTCACCCTGATCAGAGGCTTCAATAAAGTAGAAGTTGGCTGAGCCACCCAAACGGAATTTTTCATTGACCATCATCTCCACACCAATGGCTGCAACAGCGGGAAGGTCTCTTCTCTGCATTGCGCCATCAGCAAGGTGCGGCATCAGCACATCCCAGCTAGAGGCTACATTTGCAGTGGACTCAAAATCAAGTGCAGTAGCCGTCTCGTATCTGGCAGCCAGATTGATTCGATTCCCAGGTTTGTAATCCACGCTGAAGACAGCAGATATTCCAGCAGCAGATCTGTCCACATCGAGCTCGGCAGAGGCTGTGCCAACAGGCAGACCTGTTGCCATATCAACTACCGTGAAAGAACCTTCGCCCTTGTAGTTTCTATGTCCTGATGTATATCTGCCTGAGACACCGCAGCTGAATTTGTCGTCAAAGGCATAGGCCAGACCGGCGATTCCTCTCATGTAAAAGGATGTACCCTCCATGGAGCCTTCGTTGAGAAGAGCAAAATGAGTGGGTCCGTACTGGGCCTGAACAAGAACGGTTTGAAGCAGGGGCATGATGAAAAGGCCGTCCTCGTAGTCAACACTCCCCCCACCTGCTGGAACGGTAAAACCACCAAAAGCAGCAAGCTTCCCGGTTTTGTAGACTGCATAAAAGTTTGGGATGAAAGTAGTAGGAACTGTGGTAGAGAGTTCGGTCTCTTCGGTGGCTCCCAGTAAAGTACCTGTAATGGTGTATTCTTTGCCAATGTACTGGCCGCTGAAGTTAAGATGAATACCGTCATCCATGAAGGCAAGACCCGCGGGATTATAAGTGACACCATCCGCACAGTCGGTAACAGCATTTCTGGACAGTTCCATGAGATATTCAGCACTTCTGATCCCGAGGATGTCAATATTGCCCGCCAGCGCCAGACCTGTTGTAAGAACAAGCACACAGACCAGTAAAAGATTTCGCATTACCCCTCCCTCGTTGATTGTCATACGCAAAACGCTACACTCCGGGCAATCTACCCACAGAAGGAAGAGCGGTCAACGGAATCAGTTACTCTGTCAGGTGGAGAATAAGCACCTGCGGGTAGTTTTCAGGATTTGGATCATATGCCGCAATCCCTCTGTCTGTGATAACAAAAGTGTGGCCTGAAAGGTTAAGCTCTGGGTCAGCAATTACAGTTTCTGCCGGTTCCGTGGCTCCAGGAGGAAAGAGGTCAAAGGCAGGATTTGATTCCCACCCTCTCTGCACCCAGATGTTTCCTTCTGAATCAACTCCAATAGAACCGGTTGCATAGTAATGGGAAGGCGGGTTGTATGTGGCACCTGCAAGCCTGCCTCCTCTGCCGGAAGCAGCCATTGCCTGCAATCTGTATTCGTATGCAGTGATGTCCTCCTGAATATCCTCTTCCGACTTTGCAACCGGTGAATAGTCAGGGAATCCAAGAGTGTATGCTTCAGACCCGTCAAGAGGGAACACGGAAACTGAATATTCTTCACTTACAGGGGCCGAATAGTAAATGTTCGTTCTGTCGGCTGCCAGCCCAGCCTGAGGCTTCATGAATCTTTCTATCATGTTTTCCGGCGAGAAACTGTCTTCTATCTCATAAAACACATGCATTGTCGGTCCTTCATAAATATCCTCCCAGAGAGCCACGGATGTTGTGACAACGCCTTCGTTTCTATTGAATCCACCTTGTTCTCCAGCAAATCCGCTTCCTGCACCGGTGATCACAAAAGGGGCCCTGCCTGTGAAGTCTGATATTGTTTCTAAATGCAGGAGGCTGCCGTCAAATACTTCTACTTCTCTGCTGAAGGGATCTGTTACGGCTATTCGTCCATCATCGAGACATGCTATTCCCCTGGGGCTGAGGAACTCTCCTGGAGCCTCCCCCTCTCCGCCGAGATCACCGAGAAAATCTCCTGATGGCGAAAACACTCGCACTATCTTCTTCTGACCATCAAGTATGACAACATCACCGGTGGGAGTGAAGTCCACGCCTTGTATTACCCCGAAGACAAAATTGGAATCTCCAAGTTCAACACCTATACGGGCTGCGATATGAAGCATTGGAACATCAGTTACCGCAGGAGTAACCACAGAGTTTGTTGTTGATGGCTCAGCTTTCCCGCAGGCAAGAAGGGAAAGGAGCAGTGCTGTTGTCAATAAGTATTTCATTGTGATCTCCCTGATCGATCAATTGTAACATTATTCGAGCCAAAGCTTCCTGAATCACGGAATATACTTGTGATGGCTGACGGGATTGTACAAAATGTAAAACCCGCCCCCGGTGAGAGGGGCGGGACCCGGACAGGCTTGGTAAAGAGGGAGGATACCAACCGTAGAAGTCCGGCAAGTGCTATTTCATATTATGTTTCTCGAAACAAGTACAGAAATCATAAACAATGTAATGCAGAAGTCAACCCCTCTCAATTCTTTCTTATTTGAATACAAAAAAAAGGGGCATTTCTGCCCCATGAAAAGATACCTTGGCGACCCGAACGAGACTCGAACTCGTAACTTCCGGCGTGACAGGCCGGTGCTCTAACCAATTGAACTACCGGGCCACTCAAGGAGTGCAAATATCTCAAATTATTATGTTATGTCAAGTCCCCATCAGAAAATACACCGTACTTCTTCTTCAAGCAGGATGAAAACAGGGCACTACTGCAGCTGGTCAACATGTAGTATTGTTTCATGAAACTATTTTCAGAATGATTTAAGCAGTTTTGACTATTGGACAAAAAAATGAAACATTTCATTTTCGTTCTGATGCTAATGACCACAATTCTTGCGGCTTCCTCTGTTGAGGTGGGATCTTCACAGTTCGGGGCTACCAAACCATTTTGTGCAAATTGAACGAGTTCACTCCGCTATCAGGTGATAGTTCGGGCAAGTGAATTCTGTGAAGCTATGATGATCAGCTCAATATCTTTTGTTGAGGCGCCCTCTCAGGGATCAGAAGCAACCTTCTATGAATTCTACCTGGATATGGGATACTGCTCAAACAACGAACTTGGTGCAAATTTCGAAGACAACTACATCGGCGGCTCAAAACAAGAGTATTTGAGAGAACCGGCAATGCAACCTTCTATGCCTTGGACCCAACGATCTACTTCGATTCTCCCTTCTTCTTTGATCCGGCCAATGGAAATCTTATCATTGATGTTTCCTGGCCGGATGGAGAAAATGAATTCTACACATACAACTTCGCAACGGCACATAATTCCAGTGTATCAGGGAGCTTTTATGACTCCGAAGGTTACATTTACACGGATATGTCCCACCTTTTCATTGAGGGATTCTGGTCTTTGGAGCAGACGACATTTGCCGGAATCAAGAGCTCTTTCCTGTAATCAGTATGTTCTTAAAAGCTCTGTGGCTATCCTGGTCAGGATTGAACTTTTCTACCTTTATTCTGTATAGAAGAGAGAGGTAGCTTTGTCCGGGTGTGTTAAACGAGGGGCTACCTGTTGTGAGAGGGATTTCGTATAGTTTCGTGAAATAGATAGGGCGAGAGTCTCCTGTCTAAAGGCTCGTTTTTGAAAGGACAGTTAGATGAAAACCTCAATGCTGTTACTTCTGCTGGCAGTTCCCATGCTTCTTGCTGCCACGGTGGAAGTCGGTTCCGCTCAATTTGCAAACACTAAACCGTTCTGCGGCAATTGAACAGCCTCTCTACGCTATCAGGTGATAGTACAGGCAAGTGAGTTTTCCCAGCCTATGTCAATTACCTCCATTACTTTTAACCCATCTCCACCCGGAACAGAAGTAACATTTTTTGAGTACTATGTGGACCTTGGATACTGTTCCAGTAATGAGCTGGGGGCAATTTATGAGAGCAACTATGTCAGTGGTTCCAAGACAAGGGTTTTTGAAAAAACAAGCAATGTGACTTTTTTCGCCGCTGACCCCACCATCTATTTCGATACTCCTTTCGTCTTTGATCCTGCTAATGGAAATCTCATAATCGAGATCGCATGGCCAGATGGTGAAGATGAAATTTACACATACAGCTCAGGTACATCCGGTATTACCTGTATTAACGGCGACTACAATTCTCCAATAGGGGATGAGTTCTCAGACATGTCACACATGTTCATCAATGGCGATTTGGCTCTTGAACAGATGACATTTGCTGGAATAAAAGCATCATTCTAGTAAGACGCTGAATTCATACGCACAGGGAGAGCAGTGAAGTATCTGGTGATCCTCTTCTTTTTAGTACCTGCACTCTATGGACAGTGTCCTCTTGGTTTTGCACCAGACGAGGCCTGTGGCGCTGATGCTCCTTCCTGTGCATTGTTTACCGACAGCAATGGAGACAACCTCTGTGATAATGCGGCACTTCCGGGACAATCCACAGAGGAGGAACCGGAAGAGGCAGTTGAGCCTGAGCTGGAACCAGAAGAACCTGAGATCTTTGAGGAAGCAGCAGCAGAGGTAGTAGTAGAGGAGGAGGTCGTTATCGATCCTTTCTGCCCCCTCGACCTATCCCCTCAGGATGCCTGTTCTCAGGAAAACGCCCGGTGTACTTTCTATACCGATTCCAATGGAGACAACTTATGCGATAACGCCGGCTCTCAGCCGGCTCCGTCCGCAGAGGAAATAGTTGAGGAGCCAGAGGTTGAGGAAGAGCAGCCTGAACCCCAAATAGATCCGGTAGAAGAGGAAATAGTTGAGGAACCGGAGGTTGAGGAAGAGGTTTCTCCTGAAACAGACACTGTGGAAGTTCTGCATACTGACTGCCCTCTTGGGTTCACCGTAGAGGAAGCCTGTCAATCGGACGACCCCTTATGTACTCTTTTCAGGGACCTGGACGAGAACCAGATCTGCGATAACGGAATTGTGACAGCTGTGGAAGACACTTCTAATGGTGATGAGGTAAGTACATCGCATAGAGAGGGATGTTGTCCTTTTGGATACACCACAGATCAAGCATGCACCTCCGAGAACGCCGAATGCGCGTGCTATCTGGACTGGGATGAGAACCAGATCTGCGATAACGGAATTGTGACAGCTGTGGAAGACACTTCTAATGGTGATGAGGCAAGTACATCGCATAGAGAGAGATGTTGTCCTTTTGGATACACCACAGATCAAGCATGCACCTTCGAGAACGCCGAATGCGCGTGCTATCTGGACTTGGATGAGAATGGTTTCTGCGATAACCCGGCACAGGGAGGGGATGCTACAGAATACCCTGCCGTTGTCGGGTGTCCGATGGGGCTTCCACCGGTAGCTGCATGTTCGGATTCCCTTGCCCTTTGCCCCCACTGGTACGGTGTCAGCTCACACACCACATGTTCAAATCCCTCCGGTGGACAACGGCGGATCAACATCATTCTCATAACACTGGGTGTTCTTCTTCCCATATCAACATGGCTGTCCAGAAGATTCTATGGCAGAAGGATGAAAGACAGACTGAGGCGAAATACTGCCCATCATATAGTCAGGGGTGTTTCACTGATGATACTGGGCTTCGGTGTTCAGGGGTGTTTCTGTCCTCTGGGAACATTTCAATATGCGTTTACAGCTGGAGGCCTTGCATTCCTTGGTCTGACAGGAGTGCTTATCTTTGCGCTTCCCCTTGTGTTCAGCGCTTTCTTTGGAAGAGTTTTCTGTGGCTGGGTATGTCCGTTCGGAGCCCTGCAGGAATTCCTTTACCGTATTCATGTTCCAGGCAGATTCTCGCCTTCAGGTAAAGTTCATCACAGGCTGAAGCACCTGAGTAAGGTTATTCTCTTCGCCCTGGTTGCCGCAATACTCTTGAACAGGTTTGGTGTTATTTCTCTCCAGTGGCCTGCACCTTTTTGCAATATTGATCCTTTCCACACCATCTTCACCCTCTTTCTTTCCGGAAGCCTTGTGGTAGCAGGAGTTACCATTATTCTGGCCATCTTCATCAGAAGATTCTTCTGTAAGTACCTCTGTTTTTATGGTGCAGCCCAGGCTATTATGGCAAAGCTGACACTCTGGAACAGGATAAAAGGCATCAAGAGAGCTGAGCCGGAGCTGGATTCTGACGAAGAATTTGATAAATAGGAAAGGGGAGCAGAAGCTCCCCTTAAAACAGCAAGCTGGAAAACCTATATCTTAATAAGTTTCAGTGTTGTCTGATCTAACCCCCCCAGTCGAGCAAGATAAACACCCGATGGTATTGTAGTACCTGCGGAATTCTGTCCATTCCATATCACAGTCTGAACTGAATTTCCAGAGAAGACATCAATGGTATTAACCAGCCTCCCGGTCACATCAAATACCTCAAGTGAGGAGTTTTCTATTCCAGGTAGTAGATATGAGAAAGTGACAGAAGAGCTGAAAGGGTTCTCTGAGATGAGCAGCAACGGGTCTGTGAAGAGCACCGCTTCTTCCTCATCTTCTATGGAGGTTGGTATTCCCATAAGTATATCATCGATATACCAGCCCTCCCTTGTACCGTTGTCATCTGATCCGAAGATGAACCTGATCTGCCCTGGACCTGCAAGAGAGTCCGGGTAGGTGATACTGTACTGACTCCATGTAGACATTCCACTGAAGACATCAGTGCCGTCTGCAAATGGCCCTGAAGAGCCGGAAACTATCTGGTAAGTGCAGCCTGCTGGAAAGTCAATCCAGTTGCCGCATCTCTGGTACTGGAGGATACCGCCATCCAGAGCATCAGAGCCCTGGGTCTGCGCATCGATCCATGCCCAGAAGTTGATCTGGCCGTATAGAGGGAGGTTGATGTACGGAGACATGAGGTAACCGAAATGGTGATTGGAGTAGTCTCCGGCTCCTGCATCACCGCATTTGAAACTGTACTCCCCCCCTGCAGAGTAATTCTTCTCCGAGGAAACATGCCAGTCGTTGCCCCAGCCACCCTGTACCGATCCCCATGTCCAATCTTCTGCACCGGACTCAACATCACATTCAAGACCATTCCCCACAGGCAGAGCAAAGAGAAGCTGCTCCTGATAACCACCATCGGCCATGAGAGTAAGCCTCACGTCGTAAACTTCGTCTGCAGGTGTAACAAGCGGAGCCAGAACCATGAAACTGGATGAACCATAGGTGGGGTCACCTGAAGCAATAGTGCCGTAAGTTACATAGTCTTCAATGATCGTAAGTTCCGGATTCAGAGATTGAAGAATCCCAAAGGCGTTCAAAAGAGGTTCCTCACTGTTGTTGGTCAACTGGATTCCAAGATCAATGGTCTCGCCCGGCTCAAAGGCGAAGTCTCCATCTCCCAGACTCTGGTCATCGGTTATCAGCCAGGTGATCTCTGCGTCTCCAACTCCGTTGCCATCAACCTCGATCCAGTCCCAGTAGGCATTGGGTTCATCCCCCATGTGGAACCCGAAAGAGCCGGGATGTGGATTGGGGTCTACTGCATTCAGTATCCAGCTGTCACCGGTGGAAGGAACAACAATGGAAAGTGAGACATTTACGTCGTCACAAGTAAGAGTTAGCTCATACATAACTCCTGAAGGAAAGTCGGCATTGATAGAATTAAATATTGTTGACTGAACCCCGTTTTCCACCAACCTGATCCTGGCTACATCATGATCAGGAGAGACGTACCCGTAGATTCCTGAATCGTCATCATCCAGTCTGGCACAGATGCCAAAAGCATGAACTCCTCCGGTGCTAATGGAGATCTCTCCGTTTTCCAGGAAAGAAGCATCTACTGGTGTGAGGAAGGCTGGCGAGGAAGATGTGTTCCCATGAACCATTTCCCCAGACACAGACCAGTTTCCAGGTACACAGCGAGCTTCCCAGTCACTTATGTCGTTATCTTCAAAGTTATCATAGAAACTGAAACTGTATGCGCTGGGAAGAAAGAGCGTTGAAATCACTACATACAATATAATTCTGTATCTCATAATAATAAACCCACCTTTCATGCCTAGTAGGAAGAAGATGACATCAGTTGTCAAGGGCATTGAGTAAATAGTCGGGTTTGCAAGCTTTCAGGATTATTTCCTTAAGGGTATATTTGGCAGAGCATTATCAACCTGAGAGGAATATTCATGGCTGATCCCAGAGTAAAGGGAGAAAAAGGACGGAGTGCTTTCCAGGAAGTGTTTGGGGACATGCCTCTGCCGGATAGTATTTCATCCAGCACACTGAATTATGAGGATTACTGGACAGAGCGGGAAGAGAAGCAGATCGTAACAGAGCCCGCAAAACGGAGAGCAAGAGGTATCCTGCCTTTCATTGAAAGGGGAGATACGGTTCTTGATATAGGTTGTGGAACAGGAGAAACCCTTCAGGTACTAAGTGAAGAAAAAGAAATTCAGGGAACAGGTCTGGATATTTCTGCAACTGCTCTTTCTGTTGTAAAGAAAAAAGGATTTGAAGTAATAGATGCCGATCTCTCTCTGCCGGGTAATCAACTTCAGGGTCGGTGGGATCACATTATTATGTTTGAGGTAGCTGAGCATGTAATTGATACCGAGATCATGTTAACCAATTTGAAGGGGCACTACAAAAAAGGACTATACATATCAACACCAAATCTTGGTTATCTGGCTCACAGACTTAGAATGCTTTTCGGTAGATTTCCTGTAACATACATATCAGACCCCAGAGAGCATCTCAGGTACTGGAGTGTAAAAGACTTTGTCTTCTGGTCGAAAAAACTGGGGTACAGTAAACCTGAGGTTCTGGGTTTAAGGGGAAAGCCTGGTGTCTTTAAGCTCCCTGCCAGATTCCCCTCTCTATTTGCAAGTGAAGTCGTCTATCGTTTTCATTCCTGAGAAGGACTACTCCCCGATCAGCTTAAGCACCGCCATTGCCTGACGGGCAACAGGCGGATCGATCATCTTTGAACCCAGAGCTATAGCTCCAAGACCCTTTGCTTCGGCTTCTTTCATGGCTGCCACGATCTTTCTTGCTTTCTCTATCTGAGCTTCTGAAGGCATGAAACCCTCTTCAACTGGCTTTACCTGTGACGGGTGTATGCAACCTTTTCCCACGAATCCCAGTGTTTTTGCCTCTGAAATACTTTTCTGCAACCCCGCTTCATTCTTCACGTCAGCATAGACTGTATCGATAGGCTGTAGATCTGCTGCTCTTGCAGCAAGAACAACAAGGCTTCTGGCGGTAAAGCTTTCAGTGGCTTCAGGGGTGGGCATAATACCTATCTCTGCTGTCAGGTCCTGGAGGCCGAGGGTGAGAGCAGCCATCTCGGGAACAGAATCTGCTATGGAAAGAGCATTCAGGATACCACGGGGAGATTCTATAATGGGCATGAGCCATGGAAAGGAATCTCTTCCGCAGAGATCCATGACGGTTTCAACCATGTCTCGCAGTACAGCGACCTCTTCTGCTTTTTCAACTTTTGGCAGAAGAATATGCTGCACAGGCTGGGGTACGATCCAGCTCAGGTCATCAGTTGCCCTTTCTCCCTGGTTGATCCTTACCATCACCTCCGTGTCACCGAAGTCTGTGTTTGCAAGGGCGTAAGCAACGAGTATTCTGGCCTCATCTTTTCTGTCCGGGGCTACACTGTCCTCCAGATCAAGAATGATTCCGTCTGCTCCGGCAGCAGCAGCTTTTTCAATGAAACGGGGTTTGTTTCCCGGTGCATACAGTCTGCTTCTTCTCGGTCTGTCTTTTGGTTGAACTGTCCATTCCGTAGCAGGAGGCAGGGGAAGGAACATATCATCCAGTTCCTTTCGTACAGCGGCCTCAAATCTGGCGGCAGCTACCCAGGGGACTGCGCCGCAATCTTCTCCTGTTGCAGTTCCCTTTGATATTTCAAGTCTCTCTGCAGTGTGCATGATAGCCTTTTCCTGCTCAGGGGAAAATCCGTTGAGGGAAAGAGTATCTCCGTTGCCTGAGAACTCGATTAGAATGTCTGACTTGACCTTTGGGCCTGAATATCCGGCTTTTGAGGACATCCCCAACCTCCTAATTCTGATAGGCTGGACAGGTGTTGCAATCTGCTGATGTGGTGCAGCCTGTCTCACTTGTTAAAAGAAAAGTAAATCCGGAATCAGGGTCACACCTGAAACTGTATCTGGCCAGGTATTGATAGACAATACCGGTCCTCTCTAAGTCATAAGGTTCGTATTCGATGGCGAACAGCCTGAATCGTCTGGTTTCTGCAAGGGCATTTGCATCGACCTGCCACTGGGAAAGCTCTACCTCAGAGCGGAAGTCCATCCACCAGGGAGCAATAACACCCGCCAGCTCCGGAATGGACTCCAGTGCGACATCCCAGTCTGTTGTGTTTGACTGTACCAGTACGATCTCGGGGCCTTCTGCCCCCTGCAGATCGTTGTACATATCAACACCTCGATCTCCATTGACTTCAGGGAAGGTCAGAATGTAGAGAGTATCTTCATTCAGAGCATTGTAGATATTTACGGGGCCACTATTTTCTGTATGGTCATCATGATCATCATCATGCATATCAATGATCACATCACCTGACTGGAAGAAATATCCCGCCAGCCCTCTTATCCCCATGATGCCAAAATACACTGCAACAAAGATAGCTGCGTACTTTGCAATCACATTCAACCACTTCTTTTTACTGAAGAGCCCCACTATGGCAAATGGAAGCATGTACACCGTTGTGCCCAGGAAGAAACCGGTGAACAGCATTGCTCCATTCAGAGGACCGCTTGCGTCAAATGCGCTGGTGAGAGCAATAAGGAAAGCAGGACATATGGAGAATCCAGTGAGCATCCCGAGAAGTATCGGGCTCTTTGTCAGTTTCATCCATTTTGGGATGTTACAGCCATTGCATGTTTTGTTTACTCTGACAACGGAGATGATCATGTACACTGAAAAAAGAATGTAGCCGGAGAAAGTAAAAGGAATCCTGATAGAAGATGGAATGCTGCCTCCCAGAAGACCCATGATGGCTCCAAAGGCTGCATAAGAGACAAATCTTCCAAGATTCAACATGAGAATTGTTACCAGAGATTGTCTGCTGGTCCTCCGTTCACTTAGAAGATAAGTAAGATATATGGGGCCACAGGAAGCCAGACATGAAATGCCGGTTGCCAGGCCAAGTCCGGTTCCCTCTGCCAGTCCAGTGAACATTTATTCAGACCCCTCCTTTTTCGTAAAAAATACCGCGATTGGTATCTCTAAAATAACAACCGCGGCAAGTTTTGTTCCCGATCCCGTCAGAACTGTGCTGGGTAGAAACCTACTCCTCCTCTGATCCTGCCCCACACGTCGTTGGGGGCAAGGTTTGAAGCTTCCCGCTCGTAAATACCATAGATATTCAAGCCGTTGTTCATTCTGAACTCAAGGCCTCCTCCTATGATCTCACGGGTACGGTATCCACCGGTGCCTTCAACTGAACTGGGTCCGTACCAGAGTTTACCTGTTACAAGAGCAGAGAGTCCGCTTACAATACTGATGCGTCCTTCAAGCTCGCCCAGTCTTGTGGTAATTGCAGATTCTGTAAGCTGGCCGCCTATCATTATTGATGAAGGTACATTGCCCCAGCCACCGAACTTGTATTGACCTTTGATGGCACTTTGGAACGGGCCGAATCTGGTCTCTTCATTGTAGAAGTCAGCAGCCTGGCTGAAGGTAATGTTGAACATGACATTTCTTGCAACACTCTGAACAGCTCTGAGTCTTGCTGTGAATCTGTTGGGAATGGTAAGACCGGTGTAGTCTTCTCCTGTGTAAATAGAGTGCTCCACCTCTGCGGTGACAAAGGTCATTGTGGGGAACTTCAGAGGCTCGTACCCTGCTGAAATGTCAACACGGGACCAGCTTCTGTCATATTCAAATCCATCCAGCTTTGTCTGGTGGGAAATTCCACCCACTGCCAGATAGCCACCCACAGGAGTATGCCAGAGCACATCTCCGCCGTAGCACAAGTCTGTCCACTGTGTATCGTCAATATCGGAATCAAGAGCTATGACATCTTTCATCCAGTATTTTCCTGAACCGCGTATCTCAAAAACACCGGGAATTGAGTAGCCCAGAGAAAGCCCCGGTCTTAATGCAGAGTTTCTGTAACCTTCTCCCAGGGAAAGAGGCAAAACAACCATTGCGCTGTCCAAATCTTTGGCTAATTGAATTTCAGGATTTATGGTGAAACCGCCAAAGTGAACTCTGCTCTCAAGGTGGGCCTCAAGATGATTCCTGTAGAAGCGGGGAATAACAGCATCCTCACCGCTCATAACTCTGTTGGCGTCAAGAACTATGTCCCAGCTGCTGCCATTCATTCTGAACCCGGCCTGTCCCCAGTTGTGAAGACCCCCGCCGTAGTTGATACTGTCTGAGACTAGATGCATCTGAGCGTATCCCTCGAAATTAACCGCAAAGGAAGCGGCTGCCAGTAGAAACAATATTGCGATAGCTTTCATTAGAATATTGCTCCTTCCGGACAGATCTCAACACATCTGTTGCACTGGTGGCAGAGCCCTGGATCTATCACTGCATCTCCGTCGATAACTTCGATGGCGTCGTAAGGGCAGACATCTTCACACTCTCCACAGCCAACACATCTTGATGTGTCCACGGTAAGAAGAGCATTTGCAAGAGGCCCGTCGCATGCAGCGAATGTCAGCAGTCCAAGAACTGCAAGAAGCAGAAACTTAGTGGATCGCGTCATAGGTGCACACCCCCTGACAGAGACCGCAGTTGATACAGGCATCAGGATCTATGTGAGAAGTGCCATCCTCAATTGTTATAGCCTCCACAGGACAAACTACCTTGCAGTCTCCGCATCCACTGCATTTATCCTGTTCGACCCAGTATCTTGTTCCTCCTGCAGCCACCGCTGCAGCCAGAAGAACAAGCACCAGAATCAACATCCCCTTTTTAAGCATCAGTCCTCCTCTAATTCCTCCTGGATCAGTTCACTGTTCCCGTCGGCGTCTACACCGTAAAGAGCACAGTCATCTGCATCTAGAAGTTCTATGGTGCTTGTTGGACAGCCACTGGCGCATATTCCGCAGTTGATACATATCTCAGGATCGATGACAGCCATGTTGTTGTCATCCATGGTAATAGCATTTACAGGACATTGCCCCACACAGATCTGACAGCTTATGCATCCTTCAGGAATTACATAGTAGGATTCAATAACTTCAACGCTCTCCGGGAATGCTCCATCCTCTGCCTCGATGGTTTTGACCACGGCTCCTTTTGCCTGGATCTCAAGAGTTGCGAACTCCACATCGATGGGTCCCCAGCTAAAACTGAAAACACCTGCAACTGCGGCAAGGGCAAACACAAATATCATGATAGTACTTCTCAAAAAAGCTCCTTTCTTTATCTCGAAAGAGATCTTAAGGTCGCAGTGGCTGATCTGTCACCCATCCAGCAGGCACAACCCTGCGCTTAATGGATCGCAGACCTGTATAAGCATAAGGATCAGGGTTAATGATCTGCTGATAATTCCAGCATTCCAGAAGACACTGCCCGCAGCTGATGCATTCATCATAGTCAATGTAGATCATGTTAGGGGGGTAGCCTATTGGAAGAGTGTCCTGCCAGATAGCATCAACCGGACAGCCGTAGCCGCAGAAGACTTCCGTGCCATCCGCGTAATCGGTGATGATGTAGCAGGCGGATGCATCTCCGTCTGTGCAGAGTCCGCAACTGTTTGGTGTTGATGGGTTGTAGGTGTAATAGTTGTTGTAGTAGATAAGCCTCCATGCACCTTCTGTAACAGAAATGTCAGTTGCAGGGTTTTCCTCGCCGAAGAAAGCTCTGATCCCGAAGAAGTAATCCTTCGCATATCTGGTGCCTGTGATGGCATCCACAGGGCAGACGTCCATACACTGACCGCAGGCTGTGCAGAGATCGTAATCGATAACAGCAACACCACCCACTACAACTATTGCATCCATGGGGCAGACCTGCTCGCACAAACCGCAAGCGATGCATGGCTCTTCCTGAACTTCCACCTGAACAAATACATTGGCCGAATCAGCGGGAGCCTGAACAATGGTCATATGTGTAGCCTCTTGCCAGTTCTCTGTGGTGATAGGTGCTTCAGATGCCCGGATCTCGTAGTATTGAGCGTTCTCAACCTCTGTCCACCGCATGGTGAAGGCCGAAAACTCCCCGATCATGTATCCCCAGACAGGGTCAACCGCTCCCACGGTGAAACCCTCATTGACAGTAAGTGTATTACTGACCAGGCCAGTGGGGTTAACAGGACCCTCTGCTTCCTTCAGACAGGCCGTAGCAGACGCAAGTATCACAACTGCCAGCAGAACAATAATGCGCTTCTTCACTACTCTATCCTCCATCGGTTTAGAACGCCTGTAAGCATCATTCCAGCTTTAATACACTAAGTGTACATCCAATAGCCTACTATTGTTCCTTCCGGGGAAAGAAACAAGCGTTTCCGGAAACCAAATATTTTACATATTATGGAACTCACATTTTCTTTGCTATGTTTGTGGTGTGATAACTTCTTTTGCAGAGGAGTCCAGTATCAGAAAGAACATTGTCCTTCTTTTTCTCTTTTCTCTGAGTGCTTTTGCCGGTGCGATCATTCTGTACACATCTGACGGAGGTACAAGCTGGCTGCAGGAAGAGAGCAATACAGTGTTCAACCTCAATGATGTTGCTCTCAGTATTGTGAACAACACCGCTGTTGCTGTGGGAGACAATGGTACCATTCTCCGCAGAGGTGAGCATGGGATCTGGGCTGATGTCTCTCCAGAGGGATTGTCAGCGGATCTGTTCTCGGTTGCTGTGGGAGTTTCCAGCATGATGGCCTGCGGTGCCGACGGTATTCTTCTCTCTTCATTCGATGGCGGTAACAACTGGTGCGTACTCTCAGAGTTTGAATATGGTGGGACAGACCTTTACAGTGTTAACTTTGACCCTACTCACCCAAACTCGTTTCTTATCACAGGGGAGAACGGCTTTGTTTATTCATCGGTTGACGGGCTTGTACAAACCGGAACAAATTCTGATCTTGTGGCCTCCTGCGGAATGCTTTGCAGTGGATTTCCGGAGCTTGTCCTGGGGAGAGAAGGTGAATGCTACTTTCTGGGAACCCGGGAGCCTTACAACATTGAAGATGCTGTGATCAGAGGAGCAACTGAAATTGTCTCCGGTGGCGGCAGGTACATTGCCGTTGGAGAGAACGGGTCTGTCATTAGATATTCAAACCTTGATATCTGGGACAGTATTGTTTCTGGTACCGGGGAATACCTGAACGATGTTTCCTATCTGACCTGGGGCATGACGGCTTGCGCCGTGGGAGAGAATGGGACCGTTCTAGTATCCGGCGACAATGGCTTTACCTGGGAAAGAGTCAATGTGGAAACAACCAGAGACCTTACTGCGGTGGCAGGGAACGGTGCGGGGGTTGCCTGTATTGTAGGCAGGAATGCACTGTTTGATGTGTTGAACGGTATTCCTTTCATAAAGGTTTCGCCCTGAATGGACCTTATCAATATCTACAACAAGTTATTCAACCGTTTTGGCCCCAGGGGCTGGTGGCCTGGTGAGTCGTCACATGAGCATTTCATCGGTTGTATCCTTGCCCAGAACACAAGGTGGGACAGAGTTGTTCCTGTAATTGAAAGAATGAAGCAAATGAAAATTCTTGCTCCTGAGAAATTTCTTCAGATGAGCAGGGACGATCTTGCTGAAATATTGAAAGGCTCCGGCACCTATCACAGGAAAGCAGAGTATCTACAAATTGCCGGTGAGTACATGCTCTCCAAAGGTTGGAACGGCACCCCGGAGTCGATTTCTGAGACAACTTCAGCACTGCGAGATGAGCTTCTGAATCTCAAAGGGATAGGACCTGAAACCTGTGACTGTATCCTTTTGTATGTGCTGGAAAGGCCGGTATTCGTTGTGGATGCCTACACCATCAGAATACTCAGCAGGCATGGATTCTGCAAAGAAAAGGCAAACTATGCTGAAGTTCAGGAACTCTATCACAGCAGTCTTGCTCTGAATGTGGAGATGTTCAAGGAATACCATGCGCTGATAGTTGAATGTGCAAAGCAGTTCTGTAAGCCGGGACCTTTATGCACAGATTGCCCTCTGCTCGAAGGAGAAGTACATTTATGATCATAAGAAGCAAGGGATTCCAGACTGTCAAGGGCATTCAATTCTCACAAGAAGGGGTGAATTGCATTTCATAGAGAATACCGGTTCCAGCGATCTTGTGCTGATCGCAGTGATACCACAAGCTCACACTAAGTAGACAGTTCTCTTTATATTTCTTCTCCCTGCGGAGGGGTGCCAGAGCGGTTGAATGGGGCGGTCTCGAAAACCGTTGTCCTCTTTTTGGGGGACCGTGGGTTCGAATCCCACCTCCTCCGCCATTTCAGGTTACGGGTTACGGTTCAGACACCTGATTGACATAAAGCTCTACATGAATGATCCTGCTCCCCTTGAACGTAAAGAAGCCTGCGCATCCGGCATGGATGATATCCCCTTTTTTCCTGGCTCCAAGAAAAACTGTATCCCTGAAGCAGTTCCACTCCAGGTCTACTTCCACAGCCATTTTTCCTTCTATGCTTATGAATTCTCTCAGCCTGATAGTCTCGCGGACCCCGTCGTGGCCTTCATTCTTACCTGAGTTCAAGTATCTGACGATCTCCTCTCTGCCCTTGAACACGCCTATGGGCGGGTGGGAGAAAACTGCATCGGGATCGTAATACCTGTCAAAGAAAGCACCCTTATCCGCGTTGCTGTTGAACTTTGCAAGGTACTCCTGGAACTGTGGTCTTGTCATCTTAAACATCATATCCTGCCCCGTTTGAGGGGATTCAGCAGTCGATTGAGATTCTTTTCCTGTTCCATGTTCCAGATACAATGGATGATCTCATCCTTTTCCGCATCTGTTCCGTCCGGGAAATAGTTTTTGCGGAACTTGTCCTCGAGTTCACTGTCGGAAAGAGGATCCAGCGGATCCCCTTTGGGGTAGTCGCGACTGCCATTCAGCGTGGTTCCGTCTTCTAGTGTTACTTTAATACTGCACTGAGACTTTGAGGGAAAAGCTTTTGTCATTTCCGGGTCTTCGGTTACTTTTACCTTTGGGATTAAACTGCTGAGTGTTTTGTTTTTGCTGTACAGATCGTTGAAATCATCGTATTCTATTGGCTTAATAAGGGCTGCTGCAACGCAGTAGGGAATCGAGTGAGTTCGACCGGCACGTGTTTCGGGATGACTGGATGATGATGTTGCTCCATACTTCAATGCAAGCGAATATGTACAGACATCAATCGATGTTACTGCCCCGGGGTTCGGGATCTTCTCTGATAACTCCAGCGCCACATCTATGGGCGTTTGACAGAAAGTGAATGCAGGCCAGCGTTTGAAGACAATTCTGCTCAGGTCCGGAGGTGGGTCGAACAGCGTCCCCGTATGAGGGAAGAACTTATCCACTCCCTCCTCGCCTTCATATATCTCAGACGGCCCCTGGAATCCCGCCATTGCGAGCCTGACTGCTTGCAGTCCTTTAACTGCACTTGCCGCATAAGTGCAATGCCTCCAATCTGTCAGTGTACCGCATGCGGACTGGTTAGTGGTCAGACCGAGCATTCCGGCAATACGCTGGGCATCCGTCAGTTGGTCCTCTGTTAACCCCATCGCATGTCCTATGGTGGGAGCGATCCAGAAAGGAGCCGCAGCATCATGGTCGAACCCGGCGGACTGTGGAGTGTAGTATCCTAAACTCCCGCTGACCC
>JAGLDY010000035.1 GCA_023145375.1 Candidatus Sabulitectum sp.
GAGCGGTGACAACCGTTATTGCTGCGTTGATGGTTCGGACTATATGGCGGACATATTGAACGGTCGCTTCGTCACCGGTACAAACAACTATCCCGGTGTAGAGGATAAAATACTCAAGTGGGAATTTGACCCGCTGATGGACAGCAGTTTCTGGAACAACGGTCTCTGCGCGGGAATGCTGCAGGCTCTGGGCGGAACAGTCGCCGATCGCTGGTTCTGCTTCACCTGTGAAACTGTCAGAGATACTTACCAGGATATCTACGGAAAGACCTTTGTAAGAGAGTATGTGAAAGACACCAGCGCCGCACCTCCTTATTACTACCGAAGTGACCTGCCAAGCGCAGGACAGATGATCCCATCAGATATTGTCTGGGACGGTGATGCGGCAGGAATCCTTTCCAGCATTAACAGCGGAGTTTTCCTTGTTCAGCACAGAGATCATGGCGGAGTGAATGGATGGGGAGACCCTGCTTTCTACATCTCTGATCTTGCAGGCCTGACAAATGGAGAGAAGACTCCAATCGTCATGAGTATCAACTGCCTTACCGGCCAGTTCGTTAACAACTGTTTTGCAGAGAACTTCTTTGCCCGTGACAATGGAGCAGTTGCAGTGGTTGCAGCTGTTGAAGTCAGCTACAGCTACTTCAATGACTATTTCTGTTATGGAGTTTACAAGAGCTTTAACGACCAGTATACCAGCCCTCCCTTCACTTACACTGAGCCCGGTGGCAACTACATGGGCGGGCAGGCTCTTATCAACGGAAAGCTCGAGATGCAGGCGGCCGCTCCATACAATCCATACGGAAGCTGGGAATCCTATGCTGAAGACGAGTGGGACCTGTTCCAGTGGTTCGGTGATCCCACAATGGACATGAGAACAGATCTTCCACATTCACTCACTGTGTCAGCACCCTTCAATCTTCCCTCCGGTTCCTCCAGTGCTGTATTCACAGTAGCAGAAGCAGACGGACCTGTTGAAGGTGCAATGGTCTGCATGCAGCACACAACCGGCCTGTGGGTTTCCGGTGTAACAAATGCCTCAGGAACTGTCACGCTGACCTTTGACCCCATCGGTTCACTTAATGACATTACTTACATGGTAACAGCGCACAATGCTCTACCCTATGAGGGTGTTATCAACGGTGTGGGCATTGAGGACACTGCGACCGGGATAGTCATTGCTTCCGCGGGAAGTCCGTTCCCTAATCCAGCCACATCCTCTATTACCTTCCCCATCACCCTTGATGGCGCAGGAAATGTGTTTATTACTGTATTCGATATTGCCGGAAGATCTGCAGGATCAGTTTCCTCTGGTAATCTTGAAGCCGGATCTCATGCAATCGTGTGGGATGTTACAGAAGTACCTCAGGGAATCTACATTGCCCGGATCACAAGCCCTGACGGCTCAGTAAATACCCGCAGAGTTGTAATAGCCAGATAGGTTAAACAACGATGACACAGGGGCGTGAACAGCAATGCTGCTCGCGCCCCTTAACTCATATCATCAGTATCTGTAGGTGTAATGCAACTCCAGGGAGGGGTCCTGGTTTCCGGTGAAAGTACTCTTGGCGCTTCCCTCAAGGAAAAAGTCCCTGTTAAAGAAATACTGTGCCTTTAGGGTTCCGGCATCTGAGGAAAAAACATCACTGGAGTAACTGACGAACAGATCCGGAAGTACATACTTACCTGCATTAACAACAAGAGATGTTGAATCGGAAGAGAAGTCCGGGGTAAAGTTCAAAGCATCCAGCCCCACATCGTCCCGGATACTTCTTGCAAGCCAGCTACCCAGATAGCTTCCAGCCACATTTCCGAGAACCCTGCTGTCAAACTGCTGCAGCTCACCATAGGTCATACCTGTTGTAAGAAGGGTAACAATGTCCTGTTCAGTTATTGCTCCTGATGGCCCGCTTCCTGTAAGAGTTATCTCAGGCTCGTCCGGATCACCTGTCACTGTTACTATTATGATATACTCTGCACTGCTTACACTGCTTCTGATCCTTGTTTCAGATCTGATATCTACTTCTATTCCGAGAGGATCAGTCTGAAGTATCCTTGCCTCACCCTGGGTTATCTGGAATTCTCTGCCCAGCAGATAAACTCCGCCACGCACTGCCTTGATGTCTCCACCGAGCAGGATCTGCCCTCTGACTGTGGTTATGTCCACAGCAACTGACAATTCGACATTGGCATAACTGTTCCTGAACCAAATTCCCCTGTCTCCTGATATTCTGATATTCAGATCCAGCGGTAGCTCATCCTGCGTTCCGGATACCCTTCCCCCTGAGCCCTCAAGAGTGCCTCCTCCACCCATGGATATGGTTGCCTGATCAATGGTCAACTTGCCTGAAATTCCAGGTTTCTCCTGAAGATCGTCACTCTGCGAGTACAGGGAACCTGATATTTGAAGCCAGCCAATTCCGGCGATAAGGGTTTCCCACCGGTTGAAATCAGCACTGAAATCAAATCCGTTAAGCTCCAGGGGAATAGAACCTTCAGTAAATGGCAGGTTTTCTACAATATCAAGAAGCAGGATGCTATGAAGAGTGGCTAACTGACCTTCTCCTGAATTGAGGGTCACCCTTCCATTATACATGTCACCAGCCTGCTGATCCGGGTAGGTCAGGTAGAGAGAGATACCCGGGAACTCAATACCGGGATCGGTGAGATAGAGTCTGTCAAAATGAGAGGCAATACCTGCTGATAACTCAGCAGTATCTCTCTGGTACTCTACCCTGGCACTGACGCTGGCACCATTAGTCTTAAATGGCATGGGCAGAAGATAGAAAAGTTCATCGCCTATTCCAGTAAGTTCAGTCTCCAGCCAGACTATATCGGAAATCTCAATGCTCAATCTGCGGTCACTGTCCCATATTTGATCCATAGCAATCCTGAAACCGGATCTAACTCCATTGCTCCAGCTCCATATTCCATCCACAACAAGAGAATCCGCCATGGTGTGAATGTCTATGGTAAGACTGTCGGAACGATCCCACTCATCATAAGTGGGGTGTTGAATATCTGCTGACAGTACGGTCTGGAGATTGCCAATCTCACCACTGGATGAGAATTCAGCTTCCAGAATCCCTGAAAAGGGAACTCTTAAACCAAGCATAGTAGTGAATGATGCGATATCTACCCCTGAAAGAACTGCAGAGGCTTTGATAGAATCACCTCGCATCCATCCGTCAGCTGCTATCTCCCCTGACGGGAGATCAAGCCAGAGTGTGTCAAGAGTCATACCTGCGCTGTCCGACACAAACTCCAGGTCACCTTCAGAGATAAGACGAAGCTTGCCCGCTCTTGTTAAAGCAATACCATCCATCGAAAATGCCAGACTGTCCACACCGTACCTGAAATGACCGGCAAGATCCAGTACAAGATCCCCCGGGGCACCTATGCTGAGACTGTCAAGGTGAAAAATACCTGGTTCCGCAATAAAAACTGAAGATAAAGAATAAGACGCACCGGCAAGAATAATGGAATCTGCACTGAGCCTGCCCCTGCCATCAATCCCTTCTGAGTCAACGCTTACATCTCCTGTAAAACTGAGGAATTCACCGGTCAGCATGTTGTACTGGAATGAGTCCATATCCAGGATCCCGGAAGCCTCAAGATCAGAAGCGTTTCTTCCAGAGGCGCACAGGTCAGCGTGAATACCTCCTGCCACCATCTGAATTGAATTGGAAAAGGCAACAGAATCAACGGTGATCTCGCCATCAACAAGCATACCTGATGCACCACTGGACAATGCGCCTGAGAAAACTGCATTCCTGATATGAAGATCATTGCTGGAGAATAACCCCAGACCTAAATCTCCTTGAGCAGAAAATGCTGAACGACTGCCCTGACAATCAACTCTTGCAGTGAGTCTACAGGCATTCTCAAAGGCCGGGTCAGCTAATACCGCCAGCACAGCACAGTTCTCTAAAGATGCCTCCAGCTGAGCATCCCATGCAACTGGCTCAAAATTAAGCCCCAGAGAAGTGGAGAACCGGGAAGAAACAGTACCGCCTCCAAGATCAGCCTGAAGAGAGCCGGACAACTCTCTTTGATTCACCTGGCAGTCCAGGATCAGACTGGACAGTGGGTGGTCACTCACCCTGCTGGAAAGAAGCTCACATCTGGCATACCCATTGTCTAAATAAGCTTTTGTTCCCGAACCGGACAGATTGAAACTGCCGGATATCTCTGTATACGGCAATTCTGCGAAATAATTTGAGAGATCAACACCATACATGGAACCGAGAATGGTGCCGTTCCAGGCCATATCAGAAAAGTGCAGGCCTCCGGACACATTACCAAATGCTCCTCCTGTGGAAACAACAAGCCCGTGAACTGAACACTCTTCCCGGGATGAAATGATACTGTCTGCTGACAATTCAAAGGAGATTCCGGGAAAATCCAGTTTCCCTTCAGAAAGGGTGAACAGGACAAGAGGATCCATTATAGATCCCGCACCATGTCCGGTGATCACAGCAGTAGCAGGCGGGGCTTCAGGGATAAATGCAGTGGAGGCAACCCCTGTGAAAGATAAAGAAAACGTGCTGTCGGCATTCAGGCCACAGTAAACCTGGAAAGAGCCCGGTGGGCAATCAACATGAAAATCATCCAGCGAAGTGCTTGTAGAATCAATGAAAAGAGTGCCAGAAGCTCGAGAGGAGCCAAAGAGCGGTATAAAGGCGGAAGCCTCTCTGATGTCCAATTCAACATTCTCAATATCTACTATTCTGGCATTCAGTCTCATGGAATCCACAAGTACAAGCCCGTCTGGATCTACAACTCTACCATAGGAAACACTGATCGTGTCAGTTCTGGTCACCATCCCGTCAAGCGTTCCCAAAAAGATAGGTGCCAGAGATGAATCAGAAGGCTCTTCAGACGGCTCAGGAGTATGAATGATCACACTGTCAACAAAAACACATTCAACGTCACTCCTGACAAGGTAATCGAATGCACTGCCTTTAACATCTGCTCCAAAAACAGCTACGCGCAAACCCAGATCGTTAACAACCACTACAGAATCTGCCCGAATGTATGTAAATAGATCCGATGACCCACCGTAAACATGAACGGCTTCAGGGTTTACAGCGGTTGCTTTAAGAACGATGAAATGTATCAGACCACCCATTGAACCGGATGCAAGCAGAAGATAGAATGCAACAGATAGCAACCCGGCGATAACAAGCCCTGTAACCACGCAACCGGGGGCTTTTCTTTTCTTAGAAGGCCTGGCCAATGGCAAAATACAACCTTCCTCTTTTTAGAGAGTTCTCCCAGGTGGGAGCAAAACCATAATCAAGTCTGATAGGTCCTATAAGGGTGTTATAGCGTATACCGACCCCTATACCAAAACCTGCTGAGCCTGTTGATATCTCCTGAACTTCTGTCCAGATGCCTCCTCCGTCACAGAAGAGAACTGCTCCAAGGTCACCCAGAACACTAAATCTGGCCTCAGCATTACCGAGAACCATGATATTACCCCCAAGCGGGTTTCCTTCACCGTCTTCCGGACCAAGACTCTGGAAATCATAGCCTCTGATGGTGGTTCCACCACCGAGATACAGTCTGAAATTAGGGGGAACAGTGGTGTTCCCTGAATACCCCTCTGCAATACTTGTAGCCGCTCTCCCTGCAAGGACAAAGCCGTCAGTGACCGGAAAGAAAAGCCGGTATTCAGTGTCTGCTGTGTATACATCAAGCTCTCCACCGGCAAGTCCCCCGGACACACTTCCGGCGATCTTGTACCAGCTGCCTCTCACAGGGTTTATGAGCGGTATTCTAGTATCTCTGGTGAAACCGGCACTGATCTTTGCTGCATATATCCAGTCCTGTTCCACTTCAGTAGAGTCTTCCTCCATGAATCTGTATCTCAGCCTTTCCAGTCTGTATGCGTTTGTAAAGCGCCAGATGTGAGCGAATTCCCTGGAGAAACTGATCTCACTTCCAAAAGCACGGACTTCCTGGTTGTATCTCTGCAGATAGTAATAATCAAGCTTCAATTGTGAAGTCCACCTTGAAGAAAGAAACCATGGTTCTTCATATACTATCTGCGGTTTTATCTCATTGCCCGAATTATCACCTGCTATGTATCTGGTGTAGATCCCCCCCAGCCTAAGCCTCTGGTTGTTACCCATGATGTTCGGATGCTTCCAGTATGCTGAACCAAATACCGCTTCCGGAGATATGTATCCGCTGGCCAGCTCGATCTCAAGATAATCCTGTTCTGTTACATTTACAACTACATCTATTGTGTCCCTGCCTTCACTAAGCCCGTTGTAATCGATCTGCACCCTGCTGAAAAGCCCTAGAGAGTAGATCTTAGATAGTCCTTCACGCATTTTTGCCATGTTCAACGGGTCACCCTGCGATAAACGGAATTCCCTGGTTACAACTGTTTGACGAACAGTGTTCAGTCCTGTGACGGTAATATCTCCCAGGTAACACATGGAGCCTCTTGAGAGTGTCAGTTGAAAACCTCTGTAATCATCAGAGGTATCCGGTGAGAAAGGTTCAAGTTCAAGGGTCACTTCTGCCCTGAGATAACCCAGGTCTGAATAGCTGTTGAGAATTGATCCGGTAAAGGAGGCTGTGTCCGAAGGGCTCACGGGAGAGCCGAAGTTCATAGGACACATATCTATTATTCCCGAAATGGTCAATGTGGTATCACCCAGGAAAATGAATCCACCCCTTAAGCTCTGTCTTCCAGGTAGAACATTTATCTTCACCTCGTAAGATTCCACTCCCCAGAGAGGCCAGTCAACACTCACGTCGCAATCCAGGTATCCCTGAGCTCTCAGGTTGGATGCAACTGCATCCCGCACCTGATTACTGGATACCATAAAGATGGAAACCCCTTTATGAAGACCACTGCCCTGAAGCAGATCTCTGTCAGAAACAGGTAGATTGCTTGTAAAGGTAACCGTATCTATAGTAGGTTCTGACAATGCTTCTGCATTCGAATGAAGAGAGAGGAGAATCAGCAGAGGCAGGAGAACCTGAGTTATTTTACTATTCATGATTACTGGAAACCTAACACACGAAAAGGCAAAGAGGCCATAGTGAATTCAAGACCGGTTATTCTTCTAACAGGGGGGACTGATCCAAGCGGAGGTGCAGGGCTGGCAGCTGACATAAAGAGCTGTGCGGCTCTTGGCGGGCATGGCTACATCTGTGTAACAGCTATCACTGTACAGAACAGTGGAGGAGTTACCTCGTGGACACCTGTTTCACCGGAGATCATCACAGACCAGATGCAAACAACCTGCGATGACGGGTTACCGGATGGTCTAAAAACAGGAATGCTGGGCAGCAGAGCTGCAGTAATAGCCGTGGCAGAAGTAATTAAGAACAGAATGAGCGGTGTTCCCTATGTTCTTGACCCCGTCATGGTAGCCGGTTCAGGAGACGGTCTAGCAGAGGAAAGCCTTGAAACTGCAATAAAAGAGTATCTTCTCCCACTGGCAACTCTTGTAACCCCAAATCTTGATGAGGCGGAGGCATTTACAGGAAAAACTGTGAGGAGCAGAGTGGCCATGGAAGCTGCGGCACTGGAGATTCGTGCGATGGGTGCTGAGAATGTTCTTCTAAAAGGCGGACACCTGAAGGGGAAACCTGCAGATGTTCTTGTGACGAAGCAAGGTATTACATGGTTCCCAGGAACAAGGATAGTTCCAGGAAAAGTTCATGGCACAGGCTGTACTCTTGCCTCCTCCTGTGCAACTCTGCTAGCAGCCGGTTACACTCCTGAAAGAGCAGTAGGCAATGCTCTGGCTTACCTCCGCGGAGCGATAGCCGGAAGCTTTCAGAGGGATCTCGGCACTCTTCTGGGACATTTCCCAGCCATGGGTCCTTCCCCGGACAGAATCGATGGCAGTGCATTCTACAAAAAGCCAAGATTCTGCCCTGCCTGTGCCGGTGAGCTGATAAAAACCGAACCGCATCCTGTGTGCAGCAGATGCGGTCTGATCTTCTACAGAAATCCTCTTCCAGCGGTGATACTTCTCCTTCAAATGAACGGTGAGGTACTTCTCGCCCGGAGAGCGGCTGCTCCCGCAAAGGGAGAGCTGGGATTCCCAGGTGGGTTTGTTGACCTTGGAGAATCACCTGAAACTGCTGCTGCACGGGAGCTTAAGGAAGAAACAACACTTACCGGAGCTTCTTTTGAACTGATCGGGGCTGACATGGACCATACCGATTACGGTAGCGTTGTGCTATACATCTACCAAGTAAGAGACTGGAAGGGGGTACCAGAGGCAGCTGATGATGTCTCTGAACTACTCTGGACAAAAATAGAAGATATTCCAGGGCTGGCATTTTCAGCCCATGACAGACTAGCAAGGAAAATCATTGATGGAGGGAGCGGATAATGGTACTTGTTGAATGTGCCTGGTGCAAGGGAACTGGTATTGACGGCGTGGGAGACTCACCGTGCAATGTTTGTGGAGGAGACGGTCACCTGACAGTACCGGAACCTGCTACTCCATGTGGCAGGTGTAAGGGTACCGGCAAGGTCTACAATGAAGTTCTTGAAGAAGAAGGTAAATGCGGAGGGTGCGACGGCTCCGGCTGGGCCAGCTGAACAAACACCAGATAAGATTAAAGGGGTGCTCTTTTTACAGAGCACCCCTTTTCAATGCTTAGTGCTGGCTGCTTTGATGCCTTCTGCCGTCTGAACGGCTGGAGTTTTCCCCGGAGCGATGCCCCTGAGATCTGCCACCACGACGGCCGCCGCTTCTTCTACTTCCACTACTCCTGCTGGTATTGTTCCAGCTGCCTCTGGGAGAATCGCCCCTGCGGCCAAAATTCTTTGGAGCCGGCTTCAATGACTTTGAAGCCTCTTCGCTGTGAAACTCGTGATTCATGTCAGATGGTATCTGTTTGCCCAGAAGTTTCTCTATCTCTCTGAGGTATGATCTGTCATCAGCACAGCAGAATGAAACTGCATCTCCATCAGCACCTGCTCTGGCAGTACGCCCGATACGATGGACATAGGTTTCAGACTCCACGGGAAGATCGTAGTTGAAAACATGAGTTATGTCATCCACATCCAATCCCCTGGCAGCCACATCAGTTGCAACCAGAACCTTGTAACGACCTTTTTTGAAACCATCCAGCGCTCTCGTGCGCATTGCCTGGCTTTTGTTACCGTGAATGGCAGTCCCTTGAATACCCGCAGCTGTCAGCTTCTTCACAACCTTGTTAGCTGTATGCTTCATCTGAGTGAAAACGATAGCCTTCCTGACCTTGCGCTCGCTCAAGAGAGAGGCCAGCAGTCCGTCTTTGTTACCCTTGTCAACAAAGAGAACTTTCTGGGTAATGCTGTCCAGTGTTGGCTTGTCCGGCTCGATAGTGACACGAACAGGGTCTGTAACCATGGTCTTTGCAAGCAGCTCCATTTTAGGAGCCATTGTGGCAGAAAAGAAAAGTGTCTGACGGTTGTCTGGTATCTCATCCAGCACCTTGTTGATGTCATGTATGAAACCCATGTCCAGCATGCGGTCAACCTCGTCGAGAATGAATACTTCAACCTCGTCAAGGTGTATGAACCCCTGCTGCATCAAGTCCAGTAACCTGCCTGGGGTTGCAACTAGAATATCAACGCCTCTGTTGAGCACCTTCACCTGACTGTACTGCTTCACACCACCGAATATCACAGAATGGTGAAGATTCAGATACTTTCCGTAGGTCTGAACACTGTCACCTATCTGTGCAGCAAGTTCACGGGTCGGGGCAAGAATAAGAGCTCTGGGCGTTCCCCTCTTTGGTCGGCGATCATGTTTGGAAAGACGCTGAAGCAGAGGCAGCATGAATGCTGCAGTCTTTCCTGTACCTGTCTGTGCAGTGCCCAGCAGATCACGGCCTTCCAGAAGATGTGGGATACACTCCTCCTGAATCGGTGTGGGTGTAACATATCCCTCAACAGAAATTGCCTGCTGAACTGCCGGGATCAAGGTACCGAAAGCACCATCCAGCGGCTTGTCAAGGGGTTTTGGAGTAAGCCTGGGACGAACTGGTCGTTTCGGCTCGGAACGATGGTTGCGCCTCCGTGACGCATTCGACGAATAATTTCTCATTTTTTTCCTGGTCCGGGGTTAATACAGATCTCTACCCGCCGGACGCGTGGAAAAGAAAGGACCGCAACAGTTGCGGTAGTTGAGCATCCGTAATAATTTGTTTGGATGCGCGGTATTTGCTCACTGGCAACACCTGGGACGGCGTCACCACTTTGTCAGCGAAACCGTCGCGAGAGATAAGCCTCTCAGCTGGCAATATACACAAACGCCAATAAAATGTCAAAAAGATGGAAAGAACCTGTTCTGTAAAAAAGCGCCAAACCGATGAAGTAAACTATAAATCTGGAAGTTATTCCTCTTCCTCCACTTTACGGATCTCATCCATTGTCTGTGATATTAGTAACTTCCAGTCACTGCTGCGTTTCATGTAATTTACCAGTTGAATATACTTTCCGCTTCTTTTCACGCACCAGAACCACTGCTTGTATTTGTCGTAATATTCCCCATTTACAATGACGGCAAGTTTCTTCAAGTAATCAATACCGATCTTTCTGTTGCCCATTTCCTCTGTCTTGGAGACAATACCGTAAAACCATACTTCTCCATCTTCTTGTATGGAAGCGAAGTTACATGTGTCATTTGTGGATTTCAAGTTAACTGAAAGTTTTTTGCCCCGTCCCATTTGGGGAATTATGTGTAGCTCCGAGGATAACTCACCAACAAAATTTTTAAATTTCTCTGTCACTTCCTTGCCCACAGAGTTCTGTAGTCTCTCAAAGAAAACAGTCTCTGAAATAGTTCTACTGTTCTCTTCTTTTTCCACTTTTTCTTCGACCAGCTTATCCGAAAATCGATAGACAACTCTCTCTATTTCCTTTGTTTTCGCAAGAACTCTTGGGGTAATGATAAGTTCATCGTTATCAGGGTTTCTGTAAATGGGGAGCTCGATCAGACCAAGTGTGAAATTCAGGTTTCCGTTTCTGTGAATGAAATTGGCAAGCTCTTCCATATTTCCCCGAATTCCATCTCCAATAATAGTTAGAAGGAATCTACCTTTGTTCAGATTGTTCTGAAGATTATCAATGAAAACTGCTTCATCTATTTCAGGATAGAATTCCTCTACTATCTGAAACAGAGTCTTTCCATGCTCTTTCCTGGCTTTCAGACACTCTCTCTCAAATTTGGGATAGTCCCACTTTGCCAGATCTTTAGCGTAGTCCAGTATCTGACCTATAACTTTTCTTCTTGCTTCCGGATTTCTCCACAACTTGCATTCCCCAATGGTGATAAAACCACTCTCGTTCACATAAACCAGGTCTATAGAACCCGATTCAGTGGAGAGTTCCCTGCAAATTGGTATCATTCCTGCAAATGTGGGCTCCAGCTCTCCCACAGGCAGCAGGTTGGGGTTATTGAAACAGATGTCCTGGATCCAGTCCTCAGTGTATAATCTTGAATGTAGAGAAATTTTCTCAAGCGCAGTCATTCTTCCGCTACTGATAACTACAGGAGAAGTATGTTGCTTCATATCTCGATCTTATTCCCCTCCTGCATTTATTGCGAGACTTTCATTAGTGTTTCAAAATAGTCTGGGAGCTTTGCTTCAAATGTCATCTTTGCTCTGGAATGGGGGTGGGTGATTGTCAGTTTTGCCGCATGGAGAGCAAGTTTTCCTTTTTCCTTAACACCGTATCTTTTGTCGGCAAAAACTGGGCAACCCTTGTCTGCAAGATGAACTCGGATCTGATTCTTTCTACCGGTTAGAAGGGCAACTTCAAGCAGGCTGTAAAGCTCTGTCTCCTTTAATACCTTGTATCCGGTTCTTGCAAGCTTGCCTTTCTTGTCGTCACTGGTGGAGTGCATTTTGAAAGTGCTGTCTTCCTCCAGATAAGAGGTGATCAGACCCTCTTTTACTTCCAGGGTACCGTGGACTACCGCGTAGTATGTCTTGCTGAAGTCATGCCAGTTGTCCTGCAGGTATCGCTTGGCCTGAGGAGTCTTGGCAAAAAGAATAATGCCGGAAGTGTCTCTGTCCAGTCTGTGAACGATGTATATCCTGTTCTTGGATTTCCTGTTACCCTTCCGCACATAATCCCTCAGCAGATAGTAAGCGGTGTTTTCCTTGACCTTGTCGGTACCCATGGTAAGAAGACCACTGACTTTATCAACAACGAGTATGTCCCTATCCTCGTGAAGAATGGAAAGGCCTCTGGGCCAATGCCTTCGTGATGGCACTTTAAGTACTGTTTTGTTCTCTGACATCGTTTCACTCCATAACAGATATTATCTTTTGTTAAGACGCTTCATCTCTGCTTTTCTGCGTTTCCGCTTTTCTCTTTTTAATGTGATCAGATACAGATCTTCAACTTTTTCCCTCGCCCATGGGGTTTTTCGCAGAAACTTCAGACTGGACTTCACAGAAGGATCGCTGTCAAAACAACGGATCTTTATCAACTGTCCTAACTCTTCCCAGCCGTAACTTTCCTGAAGGCTTGTGACTATTTTCTCCAGTGTAATACCGTGCAGCGGGTTATTGATCTGATCAGCCATTTTCCGGCTGCTCCTCGATGCTGGGACGATATTTCAGTTGCATTCCCTTTAGAAATTTACGCAGGGTCTGGTCGTTACACTCACGGTAATGCCTCTGTGAAGACTTGCGAAAGAGAGAGCTCAGTTCGTGCCTGCTCAGACTGAATCCTGTTAACTCCATCATTTCAAGGATGTCATCTGTTTGCAGATTGAGAGCGATCCTCAGCTTCTTGAATATCATGTTGTTGGTCAAGCTCTGCTCGATCTGGGGCTGTGAGTCCTCTCGTGGACCCCGTAGATCAACTATCAATCCGTTCAGGAACGCTGAGAATTGAGCATTTCTGCATTTTTCAAAACCAGGGTCATCCTCTCTGGCAAGCCACTGGCTAATCTGAGCTACAGTGAACTGCTCACCTGCAAGCTTGAATATGTCAACCATTTTTGAATCACTGAGGTCCAGTGCATACCTTACCCGGCGAAAAACATCGTTATTGAGCAAAAGGATTCTCCTGTCTTCATTGCATAGCTTCTGAAAGGATAGCATTTCTCACCGGGCCAGGGGTGGCTGTTATCAGAAACTGGCAGCCGCCCCCTTACCTATATCAAACTAACTTAACTCATCCAGCGTTTTTTTAAGCGCGTCGGCGTCATGCGTGCCGTAAACAGTAACATCACGGTTTCTGGAAAGAAGCCCCTGAAGAACTCTTCCCGGTCCCACTTCAACAAATGTATCAAATCCGTTCTCGATCATTAGCTTCATTGAATCAGCCCACAGAACAGGAGATGTGACCTGTTTTATCAGAAGGTCTCTACTCTCCTCCACACCTGTGATGTAACTGGCAGTGACATTCGCCACAACAGGGATTCCCGGATCAAAGAATGCTGCTTCTCTAACAGGTCCTTCAAGCCCCCTGGCCGCGTCATCCATCAAAGGACTGTGCCAGGCACCTGAGACCTTCAGAGGAATAACCCTTCTTGCACCGGCATCGGCACAGAGCTTGCCTGCGTACTCCAGCGGGGTCTTTGCTCCGGATATTACAACCTGACCATTGGAGTTCATGTTGGCTACTCCAACTGGACCTTTCTCGCTGGCCTTCTCCACTATCTCTGTGACCTTATCCAGATCCATGCCAATAATGGCCTGCATACCACCAGGATACATGTCGGCACACTTCTGCATGAGCTCACCTCGGATCCTGGTGAGTCTTACTGCTGTTTCAGGCATGAGTATCCCTGCTGCAACAAGAGCGGAGTACTCTCCAAGACTGTGGCCAGCTGTTCCCTCCGGTTGAATTCCAGCAACCTGAAGGATCCTGAGGGTAGCAATACTCACCATGGTAATGGCCGGCTGGGCATAATTAGTTTTTGTAAGTTTCTCTGCAGGTCCGTCACTTATGATATCCATCAGTTCATGCTGCCCGCTGAATTCGTAGCTTTTCCCCAGGAATTCAACAGCCTCCGGATAATCTTTGAGGTGGGCCTGCATACCCACCGCCTGCGATGCCTGACCTGGGAACAGAAAGGCAATTCTTCCCATTAGAGTTCCTCCTGTGCGTAAGATTGCGCTCTGTTTATTTCTATCACTAAATCTATATTTCTCTGCCATCCGGGATCCGCCTGCCATGCCATGTCCGCAAGATCCAGAGCCTCCCGGTAACGACCCTCATTATACAAGAGTTCAGCGGCGGTGGATAGAGCAACGGAAAGCCATCTTCTGCTCATAGCTGTAGGAGTTGCTTCATTCCTGAAATACTCTGCAGCCTGGGGAAGCATCATGTTCCAGTAGATAACCTGGCCGGTATGGACGGGATCTGCATCTCCATCTGTATCCAGTGACAGCATAAGAGACATGTTCTCTCCAATGGTCTGCTGAGGATCACCCTGGCACTTCCTTATCAGGAACTGGCATGGTGCCAGGTCATCGGTGTTGGATCTTATGGGTGATTCCTTCAACGGGAGTAATTCATTGCCGGACAAAAGTGGTTTAAGAAACAGTGGTTCATCTTCTCTAAAACCAGTCCCGTTCAGCTGCTCTGCTGCAATACTGTCTCTGAATATCGCTGCTATATCAAGCTGGAGAGGTTCAGCAGAACCAATAAGAATGGCATGTCTTCCTCCTGCAGGATGCACAGCCACAAAAGGAAAGACCCTGCTCCAGGTTGCAATGATCCTGGAGAACTCTTCCACAGGAAGTCTGTGAAGAGGAACCCACTGGGCTGCCACTCCTCCCGGTTCCAGCCGGGACAGTACAAGTAAATAGTATTCCTCAGTGTACAGCAGCCAGCTTTCACTTGAACCTGGATGGGTAGCATCACAAACGATCAGATCGTATTTCCTATTGGCACCCAGCAGAAAATTCCTGCCGTCATCCCCGATCAGCTCAAATCTTGGGTCGAGATCCGGTCTGTTGTTCTGCCTTTCAAAATGAACAGCCGCCAGTACAACCTCCGGGCATATCTCTGCACACACTAGAGTATCTATGGGGTGGGTAAGAAGAGCTCCACTGGTTATCCCTCCACCCATGGCAACTGCCATGGCTGTCCTTGCATCCGGATTGTATCCCCAGGGCAGGTGACCCAGAAGGTAAAAGGCCTCAAGGGAAGCCTGATCAACCGGGACCTCCTCAACGCCGTTTATTCTTAGACTTCTGTGGTGGTCCCAATCTCTTCCGAAAACGGCAACAGTGGCTGTTCTACCCTCTTGAAAATAGGTAAGATCCATTCCCGCAGGGCTTTTAGAGCCAGGTGCCCGGGCACCCAGAACGAGAAGCAAAGAAACAACTGCACCAGCTGGAGCCAGTAGAGAAAACAACAGCTTGCGGGATCTCCAGAAAGCGAAGAAGCCAAGTGAAGCATTCAAAACAGCCAGCAGTAGAACGGAAGGGGTTACACCCAGAAATCTGAACAGTATCTGGGACGCCAGTATTGGTCCCAGTGCTGCGCCCAGACAGTTGGCCATTGAAAGAATGCCTACATCCTCTCCCAGCTTCTGTTCTCTGGCGGCAGCCTTCACCATGAGAGGGAATGTAATTCCCATGAGAATTGTTGACGGAAGCATGTATACCATGGCAGCTGAGATGTCACCGGATATGCTGCCAGCCCATCCGCTAAGGATATTCAGTTTCCGCGACAGGGAGATAAAGCCACCCAGTGCGGTAAGAGGAAGAACACTTGCAGTGCCCAGAAGCACCTGTACAACTCCGAAAGAAAAAAGAGGGTTGCCTTTTAACCGTCTTCCTGCAATGCTGCCGATCCCAATTCCCAGAAGCACCATGATTCCCATGGTGGCGAAAGCATAGGTACTGTTGCCAAGAACAAAAGTCAGTTGCCGGCTCCAGACCATCTCCCAGGAAAGAGCAAGCATCCCGCTGGAGAAATACATCCAGAGAAAGAACAAACCCGGTTTTGAACCGGATTCCGGTTCAACAGAACTCTTCACCTGGGATTTTACAGGTTTGACCAGAAGCAGAGAAGCTGTGGTTAACGCCGCCCCAATAATGAGAGTGAAAATTATCCCCACTGCCTCCAATAGAATAAAGCCGGCGAGGAATCCGCCAATGGCGGAGCCCAGCGAGTTCAAACCGTAAAGCCTGGATACTCTGGCTGTGCCACCGTTACCTTCAACAAGCCTTGCCATTACCGGGACAATACCACCGGCGAAAAATGTGGCGGGAAAGATCATAAGGACAGCAACAACAAACCTTGCTGGAAGCTGGAGACCGGAACTGTATAGGGTTGGATACAGGTGAACAGCAAGTGGGGCAATAAGCAGAGGAACAAATGAACAGATAGCAGCTCCACCGGCGGTAAGTCTCAGTATAGAAACAGGATCAGTGGATAGTTCTGCTTTCCTGCCGAAGAATCGCCCCCCGAATCCCAGGCCCAGCATGAATGCAGAAAGGACCACTGCAGTAGCGTCTATACTTCCACCGGTTATCAGCAGAAGCTGCCGGTTCCAGGCTATCTGAGCCAGAAGAATTCCAATTCCGGAGAGAAGCGAAAACAATGAAAAGTTCATCATTCGTATTTTTTTATTTACCAAAGAAAACACTTCCCTGTTAGAGTGGTTTGCTCTCCAGTCAGTGTAAGAAAGTAAAGCCCTGATGGAAGATCATTCTTCTCCACATAGGTATTTATTGGCAACCCGTTACCTGTGCTTTCCCACAAAGTCATTATTTTTCTTCCTGAAAGATCGTATAGAGCCAGTTCTCCAGCTTCCTGACCGGGAACAAGAAAAGAGACTGATGTAGTTCCATCATGTCTGGTTGCGGTACTCAGGAGCCACTCCTGTCCGGATTGCTCACCGGTGTTCATAGAAATTGTGACCAGGCTGGCTGAAACTCCAGGCATGGCAGAGTAGTCAAGTTCCATCATGAACCCGCTCACAGGATTAATAAGTTCGGGAATAAAGCCCTCTGATGAAACTATTCTAAAATTTGAGGGCAAATTCTGAAACACTATCACAGGATCGAAACTTGTGGGAAAACTGGAAGTCGATTCATTCACGGCAATGACCAGAATTGTATCACAGGCAGCGTTTTCTAATGCGATGAAATTCAATAAAGTATCGGCATCTGTGCTGTTAAATACAGCATCATCGTCCAGTACTGTCCAGGTGGTATCCACAAGAGGGCTCAAATAGTCTACGCCACCGTTTCCGTTACCGGTAAGGGATGTAACAGCACCGTGAACGCGTCCCACCATGTCAACATTCTCTGTGTCTCTGCTTGGCCCCCAGTTCTGAAGAAGGAATGGAGCCCGGGCAAACCCGTCATCCCCCCCATTCCCACTCATCATGGCAATGTCGAGCGCGTAAAAAACCAATCCTCTGGCACCTGCAACCAGCGGAGCTGTCACAAGATAAAGCATAGTGTCAGGTGAAGCACAAAAGGTGGGCAGGGCAAAACCATGCCTTCCATAAGACTGAACCACTGCAAACAAAGCGTTATCACGAGCAGTCTGCTGAACCCCCAGGTTCATACCGACCTGATGCGCTTCGGGATACCACTGAAATCTCCATTGATCAACCTTGTCGCTGTAGATCTCGCACTGGGGTATGTAGTATCCATCCTCTGAGGGAAGAAGGACACTTCTAATGGCGTCCCTTGTGTGCATGGCTCTGACTCCGGTGATCACCGTATCTCCCTGGCAGTAGTTTTCCAGCTTGACATTGATCGTACCGTTAGAAATTCCAGTTTCTATGGATTCAATTCCGATGTACACATCACCTCCTTCAACGGTAAAAAGAGGTCTGTCTGAATATCGATGATCGTTGCGAATAAGGTCAAAACCAGTAACTCTCCCGGGTAAGCCCATGATAGAGATGATGTCCGGTTCACCCATAGATCCTCCGGGGTTATTGGAACTGACGATAACTATCTGACTCCTGTCTGCAAACCATCCGGCAAGTTGATCATGACCGGCGAAAAAGGGTGGATAATTGCCGTCGATCCTGCAAATTCGAGTTATGTCCGGAGTTACGGAAGGACCGAACAGATCATGATACTGAGCAGCACCGTGGGCAGGATACAGCTTCCAGTATTCACGACTGAGCTGATTCAGAGAATTGTAGCTTCCATTCTCGTCAAGGATAACAAAACCATTACGGGCTGCAGTCTGTATTGTTCCAGCCTCATACCAGGTGCCCCAGAAAGTTCCCCACACCGCAGATGTTGGACGGAAGTTCAACTTCACCGGGGAAGTGAAAACTGCCTCAATACTTGTTGATCCTTCAATAGATGCTGTAAAGAGCATCAGGTAGTAAGTCCCGCTCTCATCTTCCATCCCTGCCAGTATTGCAAGCCTTCCCCGCCCGATTATACCGTCAATCTGCAGAACATCAGACCAGAAGTCTGTCTGCCCCACACAGAAGAAAGCCGGAGTCATTTTGTCAGAACCGGGAAAATCAGGCAGCTGACAAAAAGCCGGCGTACTACCATTACTGACCAGAACAATTGCCTCGTCCACAGGCTGGGAATCCTGCCACAGAACCATTCCGCTGTTCACATAACCCGGAGCTTCCTGGATGGCATAACCGGCTCTAAAATCAGATGCTGCTATCCCGTCAGGCATGAATGAGAGCGGGGCAGTCCAGCTTGTCTGAAGATTAAGATCAATACCATCCCAGTGAATACTCTCAATTTTGATCAAGGACGAGTCTCCACTGGGAAAAATACTGACCAGCTCATCCCTGCTGTTCAAAGACTGTATTTGAATCGGATATGTCTGGATTATATCCGTGGCTGTTATGAAATACGGCTTTCCCTGAGAGGTATGAAGAAGATCCGTTCTTCGGAAGTTGTTCTTAACAGGGTACATATCGATACCAACCATGTCAGTGAACCGCGCCATCCTGTTAAGCACTGAAGTCGTATCTGTGTAGTAAGCCACCTGACCATCAGGGCCTCTATCACCGTACTTCGCGAAATAGCACAACACTTGAAGATTCAGCTCATTGCGACATACGCCATTCCAGTACGACACAAACTCAAGCCACTGGTCACTCAGGTCAGGATTCTCGAGGTATTTAACATCGGGTTCATCAAAAGAAAACATCCCGATAATATCTCCGCTGTAATTACCTGCTGTAAGCGGTATATACAGTTTAAGGTAGTCAATCACTGACTGATTGTGTTCGGATTGGTCAAGGCTGGTCCTGAAACCGCCAACCACAACATGAAGCCCCATATCACGAATTTCACCGGCAAAAGGAAAGAAATTGTCTCCGTAAGCTCCCGGTTGATCAGGGAACCACTTATCGGTGAGTTCAGCCCTGACCAGTACTGTATTGAACCCGCACTCAATAGATTCCTCGAGTATTGAGTGGATGGGGTTCCCGTCCGATATACCGAATATTCTCTGCCATACAAGAACCAGATCACTTGCAGATCTGATATCCCAGGCAACCGGGAAAATAGTATTCACTTCATCCGGTGAGCTGAAGGAAGAATATGAATAGTTGTGACCATGACTCTCCCACCTGTTCTCACCGGAAAGAGGGAGGGTTATCAACAGAAGAATAAGTACAAAGAGCCTGCGCACTATTCTCCCACTCTGGGCATTCTGCCAAGCTGTATCATCAAAGATGCTTCGCATTTGAGAGCGGTAACCCTGGCTGAGACCAGATTTGCTTCTGCCTGAGAAAGATCAGATTGTGCGTCCAGCAGATCCATAAGAGAGAGAGCACCCATTTCGTAAGACATCAAAGAAAGCCTGTACTGCTCTTGAGCCTGCTCAAGCATCAGTCTGGAATCACCGTAGTACTGAATATCAGACCTCAGTGAATTGCTCAGTGATTCAACAGATGCATTAACACTGTTTTCAAGTGTTTCCAGAGAAGCCTGAGAAACAAGACTTGTGGCTCTGGCAGTCTTTATTCTAGACTCACGAAGAAATCCGTCGAATACACTCCATGTAAGATTGATCCCCAAATTGTAGCCGTCATTGTCGAACATCCGGTCAACATCATCAAGGGTGTTGTCATTCCAGCTCCAGCCTGCAGATGCTCTGAGGCTTGGCAAGTACCCTCTGCCTGCGGCAGTTGATTGAAGTTCTGCTGCCCTCGCCCTTAGAGAAGCACTTTGAAGACCCGGATTACCGGAATAGTCCAGTGGGATTCTTTGAACAGACTCCAGAGGAAGAGGTTCGATTACAGCATCAGCATTGATCCGGAGATGGTCAGTGGTGCGATCTATCCCTGATGCATCGAAAAGACTGCTGTAGGATGTGAACAGAGATTGATCTCTTCTGCTGACAGTAAGCCTGTCACCACTTTCCTGAACCTGTACCTGCAGGAGATTAAGGGTGGTAACCCCGCCAATATCGTAAAGAGCCTCAGTTCTTTCGAGCTGACTCAAGGACCTTTCGTGTGCAGACTCAGCAGCTTTTTTAAGTTCAGCCGCCTCAAGAACACCGTAGTAGGCGGTTATAACATCCATTGTCACATTCAGGATATCACCCCTGTGATCTGCTTCCGCAGCCTGCAGTGATAACCCCGCAGCATCCATATACAGCCAGTTCTGTCCACCTGACTGCAAAAGTTCCTGAGAAAGAGAAAGACTGGTTGAGTATGAATTAGCTTCCGCATCCAGTATTCCTCCCCCTGGAAGAACCACACTTGACCAGATTCTGGAAGCGCCGGCTGACATGGTAAGAGACGGCCAGAGAAATGATCTACTACTTGTAAGAGACGCTTCGGAAGAGAGCAGTGATGCATCTGCAGAGGATATCGCAGGAGAGTTCTGATAAGCCAGAGCTACCCAGCCGGCGAGATCAAGTAGTTTTGTCTGATCGATCTCAGGTTGAGCGGTCAGAAAAACTGAGAACACTAAGAACAGAGCTGTCATATTCCTCCTTCAGCTCCTTGTGGAGCAATAAAAACCGGAAGTGTCAGTAAAAGAATACCAAATAAATATATAGTCCAGGCAAGTCTTTGCCCAAAATCAGTGGTTTCACCCCAACCTGCGGAAAGGCCTCTGCCCCACAGGTAAACTGTGACCAGAGAAGCAGGTTCAAGCTTTGCGGCAAAGAGGATAAGGAACACCGATAATCTTGTCATGGGTAATCCTGTCATTAGCTCTGCAGGGCTCCAGGAAAAGCCGGATGGAAGAGAGAACAGGTGAGCAAGGAAAGCCAGTGTAATCCCGATCATCATGTATGCTCCCATGGAGAGAAAGCTGCTTGAGATCGCTGGCCACAAGGGTTTCCTGCCGCCCAGGGCAAATGAAAGAATGTAAACAGCAAGACCAGCGGCGGAAGCAAGAATGATTCTCTCTATCAGTATCCAGACAGGAAACATCAATTCAAGCTGGGTGAATGCAAAACCTTGAAAAACAAAAGGAGTAGAGCCCACAAGAAGTATCAGAACAGCAGCACCGAAGAGTGCCTTGTTCTGCTCCCTGCCAGTGACATAACTGTATGCTTCAGCAGGATTGTAAAACTGAATGAATACTGAAAGAAAGGCTTTGTGTGCTGTCATTTGTTCATACCCCCGAGGGCCTGCTTGTAAACTTCTCTGTAATCGTTCACCCTGTTGTCCCATGAGAAATCAACTTTCATACACCTTCTTCTCTGCCAGGCCCATCTTCTTCTATTCTCCCAGGTTTCAAGAAGCGCTTTCAGCGCATCAATAAACTCGTCGTACCCTCCGGAAAACAAAAAACCGGTGCTGCTTGTAACGCTGTCAGAAAGGCCACCTACTGATCTGACCAGAGGAACCGTACCGTACCGCATTGCCATCATCTGGCCAAGACCACATGGCTCGAAAACTGAAGGCATCAGAAAAACATCAGCACCTGAAAACACTCTTCTTGCCAGGACATCATCAAAGGCTATTGTTACAGACACTCGCCGGGGATAATTCCCGGCGGCTTTCAAAAGAGCCCGCTCTGCCCACAGATCCCCAGTACCTAGAATTACCAGGCTGAAATTCATCTCCATGAGCATTTCCATACCCTCAATAACAAGGTCAATACCTTTTTGTGAAGTTAGTCTGGTTACCATTCCAATTAGCGGAGCATCGTTAGAGGGTTGTATTCCAAGCTCCTGACAAAGCGAACTTTTGCAATCGGTCTTGCCTCCCATGTTTCCTGTGCAGTAATTCCTGGTAATCTTCTTATCAGTAGCAGGGTTCCAGAGAACCGGATCAATACCGTTTAGAATTCCTGTGAGTTTGTTCGAGTACTCACGGAGAAGCCCATCAAGATCGCAACCATACTCTGGACTGATTATCTCCTTAGCATAGGTGGGGCTGACAGTGGTTATCCGGTCAGCAAACACCACCCCACCTTTCATAGAGTTCCAGTCACCCCAGAATTCAAGACCATCTATGTTGTACAGGGTTTCAGGCAGCATGGTTGAAGCAAAATCAGAATGTGGAAACCTTCCCTGGAATTGAAGGTTATGAATAGTAAGCACTGTTGCAGTGTCCACCTCTCTAAGATACACCGGAACCAGAGATGTCTGCCAGTCGTGGCAGTGAATAATATCCGGTACAAAACCGTCAATGGCGGTTAAAGAAGCCACTGCTCTGCTGAAAAAGGCAAATCTGGCAGCATTATCATCCCAGGAAGAATCCGCTTCTGGACCGTAGATCCCATTTCTATGAAAGTATTCATCCTTAGCTACAAGAAAAACAGGGACTCCGGAAACTTCCGTACGGGCAAGGCCAAAAGGTTCCCCCACAAAAGTCTTCTGAGGTGAAAGCCATTCAACTTCTGATGAATTATTTTTCAGATCGCTGTAGTATGGAATGATAACTGAAGCCTGGATATCTTTCGACCTGTTCAGTGCCACTGGCAAAGCCCCCACCACCGAGCTCAATCCGCCGGTACTTATCAGAGGATAGACTTCAGAAGCTGCATGGAGGATCTTCAATTCTCTCCCCTCTTCAGTCTAACGATCAGAATGATTCCACCGATAAGTATTGCTGCAAGAGTAGCCAGAAGAAGGATCTCCGTAAGCCCTCCCATGAAATCTGCTGCACTCTCAAGCTCTGCCCCGAGAATAACTCCCGCAAGAACCATCAGTGCATACCACAGGATAACACTGAAAGATGCGTACGCAAGAACAGATGACCTTTTCATTCCCGTTGAAGCGGCAACAACTACGAGAAGAGACCTGATCCCCGGGATGAACCGGCTGAATATCAGCATCCATGGGCCATGATCCGCCAGCAGTTTCTTTGATCTCTCAAACCCGTTTTTTCCAGAAGCTCTGATGATCAGAGTTTCCAGTTTCTCAAGTCTGGAACTTCTCCCCATGGAATCCAGCATAAGGGTAGAAGTCATACAACCGAGAAATCCTGGAAGCCAGAGAAGGTACAGTGGAATATTCCTGGTTACTCCAAGGCCTGACAGAGCAATGTACAGAACATCCCCGGGAAAAGGAGGAAAAATGGTTTCCACCACGGCCACAAGTCCCATGAACAAAGGATGCCACACCTCTGTTATTCCAAGAAAGAACTGCCAGATGGTCTCTATCACAAGGTCCTCCGCACCAGTTGTGCAATAACGCTGCACCCGGCACCTTTCCCCATGGCGAGTTCTCCAATGGTATTGGTGGTAGTTCCCTTGATCCAGATCCTGTCCTCCGGGATACCAACGATATCAGACAGCCTTTTGATAAGCATGTTTCTTACCGGTGCTATCCTGGGTCTTTCGCCTATAGCGGTGACATCAAGCCTCTGTATCTCCCATCCTGCCTTCTGGACCATTTCAACGCAGATCGCCAGAAGATGAGAACTGTCCGAGTCTTTCCACCTGAGTTCTGCAGGGGGGAAAAGAGTACCAATGTCGCCAAGCCGGGAAGCCGAAAGAATAGCATCGGCCACTGCGTGCAGAACAACATCCCCATCTGAATTTCCCATGAGTCCGTCCGTCTCCGAAAGTTTGCATCCGCAAAAGAAAAGAGGTCTTGCAGGGTCGAAAGGATGAAAGTCCAGACCGGCACCAATAACCAGGTGGGACTGGTCTTTGAAAAGCGACATCATTTCCGCATCCTCCCTGTCTGTGAGCTTGATATTCAGTCTTGAGCCATCAACCACTGTCACCTGCTCACCTGCAGCCTCAAATGCACATGCTTCATCTGTGACATCACCAGCTGCTGAGAGTACTTCAATAAGCCTGTTCAGGTGGAAACCCTGTGGTGTCTGACTCAAACGGAGCTCTTCCCTGTCCAGTGTTTCGGTAACATATCCACTGTGAACTCTCTTGACTGTATCATGAATAGAGATAACAGGGATCACAGCTGTAGACATCGCTGCCGCTTCCATAACCCGTGCAATGCATTCCCTGTCTGCAAAAGGCCTTGCGCCGTCATGGACGAGAACATGAGTGACTCCCAGGGAACGCATGAACTTAAGTCCATTCATTACCGAATCCTGTCTTCTTCTGCCACCCTGGACTGTATCCAATCCTTCGGGAGGTTTCCACAAAACACGCCAGTGATCACCTGGAGGTGTCACCACAACCAGGTGGTCCACAAGTGGTCTGAATATCTTTACAGAATGGTTGATAACCTGCTCACCTGCAAGGGGCGTGAACTGTTTGGGAACAATTCCTCCGAACCGGGCTCCATTTCCAGCAGCAACAATAACAGCACCCCAGGAGATGTCAGTCATTGTCATTCTCTCCGCCACCCTCTGGCGTAATCTTTCCGAATACCATTGTACCACCCTTTGCTCTGAATGTAGTATGGGCGGTAACCTGAATTTCCTTCCCCAGAAGGTCTCCTGCTTCGTCAACCACAACCATTGTTCCATCAGAAAGGAATCCCACACCCTGAGTTACCGTTCTGCCCTTCTTCTGTATCCTTACCTCGAAGGAATCTCCAGGCAGTACAACCTCTCTGGAAGCAGGTCCCACGTCAGAAAGCCGGATAACCCTGATACCCTCCCGTTCAGCAGTATCCGCCATATCAGCGTCACTGGTGAGCAGACATACTTTTTCCTTCCGGAGCCATTCCAGCATCCGGTGTTTTTCCCTTTCGCCTTCACCAAAGTCACGGTACTCCATCAAGCCACCGGATTTACCAACTGCTTCTTCCAGCCTCTGAATAGTCTCTGTTGCCCGTCTGGCTCTTCCCCGCTTAACTGCGTTCCTGCCCTTCTGCATCTCATCAATGCTGTGCTTCACCGACAAAGGAATTGAAAATGGTCCCGGAAGGAGACCAACAAGCGAAAGATCAGCTACTCTTCCATCCACAGCTGCAGAGAGATCAACAAGAACCGGCATGTTCCACTGGGGGCCGGACTCTTCTTCAATACTGATAAGGTCAAGCTTTCTGCCCTTGTTAACAGCCACTACTGCAAAAACATAGGCAAAGGCAACGGGTATAAGGACCAGCAGATCCGACCAGTAGGCTTTCCATTCCTCATTGTGAATGCCTATTTTCAGAACAAGGATAAACAGTATCCCAACAACCAGACCAATAGTAGATCCTGCGGTAACATAGATCAACTTGTCTGCTGTGACCTTGATTATCAACCTTTCAAGTATCGCAGCCACAATCCCGACACCAAGTCCGATGAACCCCACAACAAGACTTCCTGATGCAAGAGTTCCTGCAAGGCCGAGGACGAGAATGAATAAAATACGCACTTCCCAGCCTTTCTTTAACTTAACCATTCTTCTCCTTTTGCCACCAGAAGCCCAGAGATTGCAGCAGAAAGAGTGCTGAATCTGAAACTGGCTCCAGTGTTTTCATTTTTCTCACAGGCACAGGCCAGGTTGGTAAATCCAAGGTTGCCTGATTCTGCAAGTCTTCTGTCCATTCCTGCAACGGGTCTGATCTCGCCACCGAGACCAACTTCCCCGCTCAAAGCAGTATCGTTTTTAAGAGGTCTCTCCAAACGGCTGGAAGCCACAGCAAGGCAAACAGCCATATCAGCACCGGGATCAGCTATATCAAAACCCCCGGCTACATTCACATACACGTCCTGATTCCCAAGTTCGATGCCGCACCTTCGTTCAAGAACAGCAAGCAGCATTGCCAGCCTGCCTCCGTCAAAGCCGGTTGCCCTTCTCTGTGGAAAACCGTAATTTGTGGTGCTGGTCAAAGCCTGAATTTCCACAAGGAAGGCGCGTGTTCCCTCCATTATAGCTGCCACAGCAGAGCCTGCTCCCAATCCTCCATCGCGCTGAAGAAAGTATCCTGAGGCATCTACAACTTCCTTCAGTCCCTTCTCTTTCATTTCAAAAACACCAAGTTCGCTTGTTGAACCAAATCTGTTCTTAACTGCCCTGAGAAGTCTGAACTGATGAAATGAGTCACCTTCAAAGCTCACAACAGCATCTACCAGATGCTCAAGAACCTTGGGACCGGCAATAGATCCGTCTTTGGTGACATGACCAATTACAAACACAGTAAGTCCTGTGGGCTTAGCCAGGTTAACGAGACTTGATGCGCACTGTCTTACTTGAGAGACTGATCCTGCAGCACTGGAGAGCTGATCCGTATTAAGGGTTTGTATGGAATCAACTATCAGTACCTGGAATTTACCTGCCTTCACCTTCTTCTCCACGACAGCCAGGTCTGCTGTAGGCAGAAGCATCAGATCCTGTACTGGCTTTCCAACTCTTCTGGCCCTGTCAGCAACCTGACCCGGAGACTCTTCCCCAGTAGCATAAAGAACCTTCAGTCCGCTTGCAGCCATGTTCATTGCAGCCTGAATCATCAGCGTACTCTTACCTATGCCCGGCTGCCCGCCGATAAGAACAACAGAACCTTTGAAAGCACCACCGCCCAGTACCCTGTCAAATTCTCCTATACCTGTGGAAAGTCTTTCTCCCTTCTCTGTATCAACATCAACCACACTGACAGCTTCAACCCTTGATAATTCTCTGGATGTCGTTGAAGATGCCGATCTTTCAACAACTTCCTCCACCATGGTGTTCCAGCTTCCGCAATGGGGGCATTTTCCAGCCCACACAGGAGACTCACCACCACATTCGGTACAGAAGAATACAGATCTCGGTTTCTTTCCTGCCATTAGAACCCGTCGTCCTGGGTTTCATCGGGGTAGAAGGTTGTTATTGAAGGGTTAAATATCAACTTGATATCACCCCTCTGACCTTTTCTCTGCTTTGCAATTCTAAGAAGGATCCTTCGAAGTCCTCCGTGTGCTCTGTCATCTTGCTGTCCTGTATTTGCATTCTCATCGTGAAGGAACATCACAAGATCAGCGTCCTGTTCAATGGCTCCTGAATCCCGAAGGTCACTGAGCCTTGGAGGTGCCCCTCTCTTGGCTGCCTCTCTGCTAAGCTGTGAAAGTACTATCACAGGAATTCCCAGGTCCTTTGCCAGCCCTTTCAGATCTGCTGAATTCTTTGCAACTCTCAGCTGGTGGTTCTCCACATCATCAGCTCCCTGCATGAGCTGGAGGTAATCTACGAATACAGCTGCAACACTACCCTGTTCCTTCTGAGCAAGTCTTCTGGTCTTTGCCCTTATCTCAGCAGATGATATGGAAGGAGTATCATCTATGAAGATCGGAAGCTCATGAAGGGATCGACCGGCCTTATCAAGATCATCATAGAAACTATCTGCCAGATTGCCGTCAACAATTGCCTGCGTACTCACTCCAGCCATGGAACTGATAAGTCTTTTGGTTAGATCAAGAGCAGTCATCTCAAGACTGAAGAAAACAACTATTCCTTTTTTCAAACTAGCTATATGACGAGCCATATTCATGGCCAGACTGGTTTTACCCACTCCGGGAGTGGCTGCAATTACATTCATCTCACCAGGATGAAAACCTGTGGTCATTCTGTCCAGAGGTTCAAGTCCTGTAGACAGCCCGGTAACACCGTCTTTTGCATCTCTCATAGTTCTGAAATCCTGGAGAGCCTCGTCTGTAAGCTCAGAAACCCTGTAAAAGTCTTTCTGGGAAGAGGATGTGCCTATATCAAAGAGTTTCTGGCTGATATCGTCAAGAAGCTCGCTGACATTCACATTCGTGGATAATGCTCTTTCCACTCCCTGGCTGCTAATGGACAGGTACTGCCGAAGCTGTGAGGAGTCCTTTACGATCCTGCAGTAACTCTTCACATTGGAGAGAAATGGCAGATCATCAGTGATGGCAGCGATGTACTCCAGACCACCGGCTGCCTCAAGCTCTCCCAGACGCTCCAGTTCGTTTGAAACGGTAATCAGATCAACAGGCTCTCCCCTTGAATCAATGGTCTTTGCCTGAAGGTATATCCTGCGGTGTCTGTTATCGTAAAAATCGCTTTCAGTCAACATGGCATAAACCTCAATAGCGATCTCAGGGTTAAGAAGTACACCAGCGAGAACAGCCTTTTCCGCCTCAGCGCTCCAGGGTTGTTTTCTTCCTTCAGTCACTGTTCTCCTCCGAGTCCCGGGGCAGTCCTGCCTCTTTCATATACAATTTCAATTTTTTCATATCTTCCCATACCGGTCTTTTCAGGGCAGCGGAACGAAGAAGAGCAGCAGGATGGTAGGTGACCAGAACAGGTATGTCCATGTAACGGTGAAACTCACCCCGAAGGAGTCCGATCCCGGTTCTGGTGTTAAGCAGAGTTCTCGCGGCACTGGCCCCGAGAGCAATGATCACACCTGGTTTCATTATTTCGATCTGCCTCTGGAGAAACACTCCGCATGTTTCCGATTCCGCAGGGGACGGTGTTCTATTATTCGGAGGGCGACATTTCACAATGTTCGCGATGAACAGCTTTTTGCGGTTAAGATCAACTGATGCAAATATTTTATCAAGAAGTTGCCCTGAACGGCCTACGAATGGCCTTCCAGTTTCATCCTCAGTTGCGCCGGGCCCCTCCCCCACAACAAGTATCCCAGCTTCAGGGTTACCTTCTCCAAACACTATGTTCTTTCTGGTGGAACCAAGTGGGCAATTCATGCATCCTGCAAGTTCTTTTTCCAGGGCAGCCATTTTCCCCGGTATTCCCTCTGGGACAGTTTGCTCCTCTACAGAGTCAACCTTTTCCTGGATCCATTCAGGCAGTACGAACATCCTGTCAACTCCGAAACTTTCAACAATTCCCCAGAACGGATCCCTAACTTCAGCCATTCTCCAAATTCCTCATTTCTCGTCCCAGTGCCGCTGCAATTCCAAATGCAATAAACTTTTTTGACCCGAATGGTATCTCTACATTTTTTACACCTGAGGCAAAAAGAAGTGTACCTGAGTTGCAGGCGGTCTCCATTCCAGCTCCCTGTACATCTCCCATGTTAAGAAAAACGGCTGTTGAGCCTTTGCGCTCCATTTTACCACGTGCTCTTTCAACGGCATTTTTTCCGTACTCCAGTGCGAAGGAGAGCACAGGACATGGCGCCGAGAGGGACGCTGTTACATCCGGAGTTGGTTCAAGCAGAATTGATATTTCTCCCTCTACTCTTTCCATTTTAGCGGGAGCAATAGATACCGGAGTATAATCTGCAATTGCTGCAGCCATGACTAGAAAGTCTGCGTTAACGATTTCTTTCTTCAGGGATTCCATCATATCCGTAGTATTTCCAACCTTCACAATACGCACAGGTCCTGGAGGGTCCATGTGGAATGCAGGCCCGCTTACAAGAACCACCCGAGCACCGGCTGCAAGGAATGCTTCTGCAAGAGAGACCCCCATCAAACCGCTGGAGCGATTGGAGATGAACCTGACCTCATCAATCATTTCTCTGGTGGGTCCGGAAGAAACAACTACTTTCTTTCCCTGCCAGTAGTTCAATCCGTTCATGTACCCGCTGTGATAATCCAGTGCTTCCAGGGGCCAGCCGATGTTTCGAAGTCTCATTCTTTCTGCAAGAAAAACTATCTCCAGTTCCGATTTTGCATCCTCAAGCAGTTCATTACAGATGTAGTAGTCAAAAACACCCATGAAAGAGATCTCACCTGCTGCAGCCTTCATCCGCTTTTCAACTGTCTTATCAGAATCGGTATTCCTCTGCTCGAGACGATCCCGCAGAACATCGCTGCCGGCAGGAAGAACAAAGATCAGAACAGCAGAAGGCATGGCTTCCTTGACCAGTACAGCACCCTGAACATCAATGTCGAGAATTACACTTTTACCCAGGGCCATCTGCTCCCGCACCCAGGAACTCTCAGTGCCATATCTGTTCCCGTGAACATGAGCCCACTCCAGAAAGCAGGAATTCTCAATTCTCCTTGTGAACTCATCATCATCAACAAAGAAGTAGTCTTTTCCGTGAACCTCTTCCCCACGGGAAGGTCTTGTTGTTGTGGAAACAGAGAAATTGGTATCTTCGTACTTGGCTGCAAGATGATGCGCAAGAGTGGTCTTCCCCGCGCCGGAAGGACCTGCCAGAACAAAGAGCATCCCACTACTGAACATTTGCTACCTGCTCCCGGAGACCACCTAGAACATCCTTCATTTCTATGACCTGATGTACCGCTTCAGAATTATCCACCTTTGAACCCATTGTGTTCAGTTCTCTGTGCATTTCCTGAAGAATAAAACCCAGCTTCCGACCACAGCCATTATCATCTAGAACAGCAAGCCCGGACTGAATATGCGCCATGAGTCTCTGGTATTCCTCAGCTATATCGATCCTGTCAGAAAGAAGTGCCATTTCCTGTGCAAGTCTGTTCTCGTCAACAACAGCACCATCAAGCATTTCAGTAATTCGTTTCTTTCTCTCGGTAAAGAGATGGGCAACCCTCTGACCGTGTCCATCTGCAACAGGACCGGAAAGCTCACCGATCCGTTTCAGATTCTCAGCAAACATCAGTGAAAGACCATTCCCCTCTTCCCGCCTGGACAGCAGCAGTCTCTGAAATGCCTCTTCAACTGCAGAGACCAGATTCTTGTCAAACCCTTCTCCTTCTGAAGGGTCAGCCACCCGCATCATACCGGAAAGAGTGACCAGTCTGAATGCATCAGGGCTTGATGTCAGGAAGAATTCTTTTGCAAGGGCATCCGCACCTTCCAGATAAGCTCTTGCAAGGGTTATATCAGGTTCAGGAAGAGATCTGCCTGAATCTGTTTCTACAGATACATTCACATCTATCCGACCTCTTGAGAACAGAGCTTTCCCCCGTCGGTATAGAGCCTCTTCCAAGTGGGCGGCCTCCCTGGGCATCCTGAAGTGCAATCCCAGTCCCTTGTTGTTCACAGACTTGACTAAAACTGTAATTTTGTATTTATCAACAAGTTGAGAGCCGTTTCCAAAACCTGTCATAGATTCCATAAAGAACGTTCCCCTCGATGAAGTTGCTCACACACATGTCTAATTATCTATAGAGCCATGTCAATTGTCCACTTCAATAAGTAACGGATCGTAACAACTTGACTATGCACATAAAAAAATGTGATACTCGCCTTGAAGGGTGAACATGAAGGCCAATTTCAAAGAAGAAAGATAATGGAAGGCATATACTACAGCGCTCTGAGACCAGTCATAGAGCATAAGATAAAGAACAGGACCTGCGGAGCAGTGGGAATGACATCCTCATCCACCCTCTCTCTGGGATTCGGTGCGGGATGGCTTCATCTACACGCAAAACCTGATTCCCCCGGACTCTGGTGGACAAAGGAAGCTTCCACCATCCCACCGGACTCACCTTCATGGGAACATCACCTGAAAGGCGCACCTGTGGAAAAAGTGATCCAGCAGGGAGCAGACAGAGTCATTGAAATTCATTTCTCCAGCAGAAGTCCCTATGACGCAGGGGGTATCAGGCTGATCTTCGAGGGTACCGGCAGGAACGCGAACATCGTACTGGTGAGACAGACAGACAACAGGATCCTCGCCTGTCTCAGAAAAGTTCTTTCCGGTGTGAACAGATTCAGGGCGATCTCACCGGGAGTTATCTACAAACCTCCCCCTTCTTCAGGCATTCCTCCGGAGGAATGGGGCTCAGAGGAGATACAGAATCTCTTCGGGGTAAATGTTACTCCGAAGCTGCTATATCAGAATCTTGAAGGAGTGGGCCCGGCATCAGCCAGATCCATTATTGCCAATGCAGGAACAGTCACGGATACTGTCAAGGAGCTGGGCAGACAACTGATCGAGGAGGAATTCACTCCCTGGCAGACCAGGTTCGGCAAAGTCCCGGTCTCTCTGGGAGATGGCCATCCGATAACAGATCCGCTGGCACCCCCTGAAACAGATACCGCAGACAGAAAGAAGGAAGAGTACCGCCCCTCTCGAACACAACTGGGCTCCATTCTGAAGAAAAGACTTTCCTCGGAAAAGAAAAAAATAAGAAGCTCACAAAAGTCTCTTGACCGTCTGGCAAGCCCCGACGAACTCCGGAGCTGGGGCAACATGATACTCACCCACAAAAAAGATCTGAGAAAGGGAATGAAGAAAGCCACTCTCACAGACTGGGAAGGCACTGAGATAGCCATAAAGCTGAAGGAATCTCTGAACCCGGTTGAGAATGCGAACAAGTTCTTCAAGAAAGCAGGCAGGGTTCATCTTGAAAAAAACCGGCTTGAAGAACGAATAACGGCTTCAATGGAACGCACTGACTTTCTTCAGGATATCCAGACCCGGTTGGATACAATGACTGATGAGGAAGTTACAAAGCATCTGACAAAACTTGGTAAACCAGAGAAAAAAGTAACCGGCGCCCCGCTTGAATACACCCTTAACGGTGGATGGCGCTGTCTGGTTGGCAGGAATGCAAAACAGAATGATCACCTTACATTCAAGATAGCCGGCAGAGACGATATATGGCTCCACGCCAGGGGTGTTGCCGGAGCCCATGTGATACTCAAACGCGACGGCAGAGCCGACAATCCCAGCACAGCCGTTATGGATCAGGCTGCTAACATTGCCGCGAAGCACAGCACAACCAATGGAGTTGTTCCTGTGGACTGGACCCTTGTGAAATACGTCAGACGAATGAAAGGCGGCGGCCCGGGCCAGGTGGTCTACGTAAGGGAAAAAACACTGTTCGCTGAAGCTTAGTGCCGGTGGCACTCAACAAACTTGTTATCTGAGAACCAGGAATGAACCACTTTCAATAATTTCACTTGAATTCACAAGCAGGTAAAGACCTGATCCCAGATCACTGATATCTGCTGTATACTGTCCGCTGGTAATCTTTGAAAAGAAGACATTCTGCTGTCTTCCACTGAGGTCGAACAGCTGAAGCTGATCTGAGGTGGATACCTCTGCTGTGACATAGAGTACAGATGAAGCAGGGTTGGGGTAAACATGGAGATCAACTGGTTCGAAGGGTTCCCCCTCAACCGATTGAGGGTCATGGTTCGGGTAGATATCCGACCATTCGATCCACTCAGGTATTTTGTCGTAAGAGATCGTTTCGGAGGAGGAGAACGCAAGACCTGTTCTTCTCTGCTCCGGCTGGAAGATGATTGTCTGCAGTGTCCCACCCAGCCCGGGCACAGGTGTTTCTCCAACAGCACCCATGAAATTCCATAACCGGTCCAGGGTAACATCCGGATTGGTTTCCAGTGAATCCAGAAGCCTGCTGTACCTGTAGCAGGATACAGGTGGATAGAGCACTCTGTGGTGATTGGTAAGGATCATTCTGTACGGGGATATTGTGGGTTCATCGGTGGCATAGCGGAAGTCATATCCTGTGTGGTTATTGATCTCTGCTACAACTACGGGGTTACCACTGATGCCAATATCTGCGGGAGAAGTAACATGAATGTCGTAGGAATTCGATCTGTTCCATGTTGTAACAGAGGTCATTACATCACTGATATCGCATGTGCCGCTGCTGTCAAAGTCTTCACTCGAGAGGCCTAAAGCAAGAGCCATACATATGGGAACGAACGTAGGCGCGGTCTGGGATGTTCCAGAATAATTGCCCATGTTGAGAGAAGCATTCAGCCCGGTCTCGTTCATACCGGAAAGGCATCCCATGAATCCCGGGAAGGAAATTGATATCCAGTCCTGCCCTATCTCAGGGTCATGAACTATCAGAAGATTCTGATCAAGGATAGTTTCACCTGTATCAACATAGTAGTCAAGATTTCTTGACACCGCAGGGTCACCCAGTAGAACTGGATCACCCAGGGTTGCAGCACCCCAGGCGCTGCTGCTTGAACAGAAAAGGTGCGGAAAGTCAACAACCGCGGAGAGATCAGGAACGGAACTGGAAATAAAAATGTCCAGTGCGTCGATATTTCTTCCGTACACAGAAGACCAGAGAGATATGGTATCGGAAGCACCGGCAATGATACCATCTGCATAATCAACGAACTCACCCGGTACGGTAAAATAGATGGGAAAATAGGTTCTGAGAACCTCTACATTCTCCTGAGTTCCAGCCAGCTCGAGAAAGTAACCTTCATAAAAGTCCTTCAGATCCTGGCCGAGAAGGTAACCGTATGCATAACCCATTTCCTCCCAGGTTCCCCACAAGTTGAGAACCCTTATGTCACCGATGGTCTCCAGAGAACCGTTCAGCCCCACAGCAGGAGTCACCAAAGCAAGAATAACAGCTAGCGTTGAAGTCATTTTCATGGAACATCCTCCCAATGGTCATGGACTGAAAAGGAAATCTCTATTCTGCCTTCAAAATAACGGTAACTGAAAGTGAATGCTACCTGCTGTAAATGATATTCAGGTGGTTGCCGTATTCCAGCAGATTCTGCTGCTCACAGTGTTCATACTGCAGTGCAAGAATCTCTTTGTACTTCTCTTTATCGCTGAGCCAGTCTTTGTGAGCAGGGAGTACAGGTGAGGAAAATGCTTTGACTATTTTAAGTCCGTTCTTCTCTCCCATTTCCTTCAGTTCCCGGTATGTGAAACTTCTGCAGTGAGTGGAGATTCCTTTCTGCTGAATAATTCTGGTTTTGTAATAACTTATCACATCATTGAAAGAGAAGCCCAGGTCCGGCCCTTTGCTGATCATAGCGGCATAATTCCCCCAGAAAGAGTTTACTGAAAGGTGGAACAAGCCATTATCTGACGTAACTCTGGCAAGTTCTGAGAATGCTTTACTTACATCCGGGCAGAAGCTGAAGGCATCACCCAGACACATCACATAATCAAATGCTCCACTCTCAAAAGGCATGTTCATGATGTCGCCCTGCTGATTCCGGACTCTTGAACCCAGGTTGAGTTCAGCGATCTTATCTTCGGCTGTGTTTAGCATGCCCTGAGAGATATCAAAATTAACAAGTGATATCTTCGGCCTGAGATCTGCAGCACGAAAAGTAAACTCTCCTGTGCCTCCTCCTGCATCAAGAACCATGCCTGAATCCGGAAGATGGATTTCAAGATAATGTTCAACCATTTCGAACCAGAGACGGTAGTAAATATTCCCGGCATGCTCTTTGTCGTAGGCCGTTCCATCCTCATATCTCATACAGAACATCCTTACATGTCAGGTAAACTCTTAAATGAAAAAGCTAGTACCAGTCTTCTATTTCCAGCCCGTTGACTCTCTCAAACTCAGCGGTGTTATGAGTAACCAATACTGCTCTGTTTGCCAATGCAGTTCCCGCAATTAGTGTATCATAGGGTCCTATCGGTTGACCAGATCGCTCAAGAGTTGCCCTGATTTCAGCAGAACTCCTGGCTTCCGGCGCTTCGAAAGGCAAAATGGAAATGTGCGAGATAAGTGATTTGAGCTGTTTTCGCCGTTTTTCAGGACTGCTTGATTTAGCAATCCCAACCTCGAGTTCGAAGAGGACAATTGAAGATATTGAAATTTCCTCAGGTAGCTTGCTGAATAACTGTTCCACAACATTGCCCTGATCCTTGAAAAAGTAAATAAGCGTATTTGTGTCCAGAACATACATTGCTACATCTCTTCTCTTGGGAGATCGACTGCTTCAGTTGATCGAATTTCTTCAAGTGTGAGAAAATCATCTTTCCAGCAGCCTGCAAGAGCAACAACATCCAGAGGCCACTCCGTTCTGACTTTTTGCCTGATGAGATATGCTATCCACTTGCTGACAGACAAGTGACCTGCACGGGCAGCACTTCTCATCTTGTTTTCCAGCTCATTGTCCAGATATATGGTTACCTGTCCCATTTGGTCCTCTCCTTCCAAGCAATTATATGTGCAAGTATAATTGTCCCTGAAGCCTGTGTAAAGAAACAAACCGCAGTACAGGTTTCGCTTCCTTAAAAAGACTCTTATGTTCAGCGGGAAGAGGAGGTTCATTTGAAAAAGGCAATAGTACTTGTGCTTGACGGTGTGGGTATCGGTGAGATGGCTGATGCAGGTGATTACGGTGACGGTGGCAGTGATACCCTGGGAAACACAGCCAGAGCCGTTGGTGGTCTCAGTATGCCCAATCTGCAGAAGATGGGGCTTGGGAATATCCACCCCATTGCCGGGATTGATCCTGTGAATTCACCGATAGCTTCTTATGGAAAACTAAGTGAAATGTCCAAAGGGAAAGATTCTACGACCGGACACTGGGAAATGATGGGACTCGTCTCCAGTGTTGCCATGCCAACATTCCCTTCCGGGTTTCCATCTGTGTTCATAGATGATTTCTCAGCCACCACCGGTCACACCCTTTTAGGCAATGAAGTAGCATCGGGAACCGAGATCATTCAACGGCTGGGAGAAGAGCAGATACGAACTTCAGGGCTGATCGTCTACACTTCTGCAGACAGCGTTTTTCAGATAGCGGCTCATGAGTCTGTTGTACCGGTAGAAGAGCTCTACCGTTGCTGCGAGATTGCGAGAGGAATGCTTGTTCCTCCGGACCTGGGCGTTAGCAGAGTGATCGCACGGCCATTCACCGGACACGCCGGAAACTATGTGAGAACTGCCCGCCGAAAGGACTTCTCGGTGCCTCCACCGGGAGAGACACTGCTCGACAGACTGGTCAAGAATGGTGTTGCTGTTACCGGAGTTGGAAAAATAGACGACCTCTTTGATCACAGGAGTATCAAAACAGAACACACAGCCAGTAATTCTGAAGGTATGGATATTCTTATTGAACAGATCATGACATCTTCCGGAGGGTTGATCTTCGCAAATTTCTGTGACTTTGATTCAAAGTGGGGACACAGAAATGACTATACCGGATTTGCCCGGGGACTTGAAGCTGTTGACAGGTGGATACCTGCTCTGCTTGCTTCACTGAAGGGAGACGACATCCTGATAATAACTGCGGATCACGGGAATGACCCCACTACGCCCAGTACCGATCATTCCAGAGAATACGTACCTCTGCTGGCATACTCTCCCGATTCCTCCGGGATGTCACTTGGGATACGGACCACTTTCAGTGATATTGCCTGTACAGTGGCAGAATTTTTCCGACTGGGGAATGGTTTTCCCGGTAAGTCATTTCTAAAGGAGATGCGTTGTGACGTCTAACGAATTGCTTAATGAAGCGAAGTTGCTTGTTGGAAGAAGCTACTCTCCGTACTCTCGATTCAGAGTAGCAGCAGTTCTGGAAGACGAGGATGGCAACATCCACGGAGGGGTGAATGTTGAAAACTCCTCCTACGGAATGACAATGTGTGCGGAACGGTCAGCAGTGTTTGCTGCAGTTGCAACTGGAGCCAGAAGATTCAAACACATCGTCATATATTCACCTGACGGACCACCTGTCCCCTGCGGAGCATGCAGACAGGTACTGTGGGAATTCTGCGATGAAGATTTCAGGATAACGGTGGCGTCAGATGGGATACCCCCCAGAGACTTCCTCCTTGGAGAGCTCCTCCCTGAGGCGTTCCAGTTGTAGCTACAACTTCTTTTACACATTTCAACAGATCACCTGTTCGGAATCCTTCAGGGAGGTAGGCGGTAGCAGGGCTGCCTGGTTTCCCACCGACCTGTATCAGAGAAACTCCGGACACTTTCGACATTATCTGTTCTATGGAGAATTCAGGCATGGTTGCTGATACTATCAGAACACCAGCCATCTCTTCTCCAATTCTCCTGAGTATCTCTGACAAATTATCCTCAACTGCCACAGAGTAGCCGGCACTTCTCAGAGTTGCACATGATCTGGCAGCATCCACGGTATCTGGAAGAGCGATCAGAATGAACGCTGAACCGCTATCCGTCTCCACCCTGGGGAAACTCAGGGTAAATTCTACCTGGTTGTTCAAGGTCTCATAGGAAACCTGTCCCCCTCCGGCTCTAACCATGGAGTAAACTGAAGCCAGCCCCGGAGTCAAATTCTTCACAGGTATGAATAACTTTTCAAGCGCAGCTTGAATACCATCTTTGCCTGCTACGGTGACAACAATAGCTGCATGATGGGTATCACCAGATGACCGTATTGAGATGGAAGTGGCTAGATTGGTATTCTGAATCACAAGCAACAGTCTGACCAGTACATTCTCCAGTGAGGTCTGATCCACCAGCCCCACCACTTTGCAGGAAGCTTCAACCGCCAGCGGTATAACAGGTTGATGTGGCAGTAATTGTTTCAGCATGCCTTCAATGCCCTCGAGAAAAGAATCAAACCTGACCTTCTCGGGAACATCGGACTTTCCTGAGATGCTGGAGAATTCTGATACAAGAGATCTGGCCATTCTGCTGGCGGTACTGATATTATCGTCCTCCAGGGCATCAGAAAGCCTGCTTACTTTTTCAAGTACAGATTCAGTTATCAGGCAGACGGCATCCATAACCCTGGAATCACTACCCATCCCGGAAAGCCCTGAACCCCCCAGAGGGTAACAGATCCCCACAACACAATCATCCTCAACGGTGGACCATTTGAACCTGTGATAAACAGCCCCTCGCTCTGTTTTGATCCTGAATTCTCTGCTTCCCTCGGTTTCATTCCTGACTGCCCTTGCCAACCGGTTCCTGTCCTCAATATGGATGAGAGAATAGAATACATCATCCACAGGTCCAGCTACAAAGCCACTCTCGCCTCCCAGTAGAGGGCGAAACACTCCCAGAGAATCGATCATCCATATGAAATAGCCTGCCATGGAAGCTGCCTGCTCGGCAAACCGTCTATCCTGTCTGAGAGCTTTACTGAGGACTTGTTTACTGGAAATGTTCTTAGCTACACAGACAGCATACTTTCTGACGCCAGCCTCAAAAAGATCAACTGAAAGTTCAACTGGATAGACTGCGTTATCCCCGCCTCTGTGCTCAGTCTCGAACTGTAAAGAACCGCGCTGAAGAAGAGATCTCCAGAGAGTATTCCACCACTCATCATCCATCATTGTGCTGAGTTCAGAAAGAGAATGGCCTGGTATATCTTCCTGATCAATACCGAGTCTATCTGCAACTGCCTGGTTGCCTAAAATAAACTTTCCGGTAGGATCAAGAATGTAAAATTCATCCGAGGTGGTGTTACAGAACTGCCAGACAAAATCAAGGCGGTGCTCAAGCTTTTTTTCCCGGGAAAGGTCAGTAAGCAGAGCAATAAAGAACCCCTCCTCAGGTGAAAAACAGAATACCCTGAGATAGTTGCCGAAGTGGGGTGAAAAAAACTCCCTCTCCACCGGGTCACCGCTAAGGGCAACTCCACTAAAAAAAGCAATATCATCCTTCACTGAGGATATGGAAAAGAGACCAGAGATTCGCTTGCCCAGTATTTTTTCTCTTGTTATGGAGGTTATATCAGAGAAAGCGTGGTTAACGTCGAGAACAGAATAATCTTCCGGAGTGCCGTCCCCGTCAACTATCACCTCTCCATAAATGTAACCGCAGGGCAACGCCCCCAGTACTTGGCGAAGTCTCTGTTTATGTACACTGAGCTCGTCTGCCATACCCCTCCAGTCTATGCTTTAATATACAAAGCGCAGGCTTGACAGGTTACAGACACTTGACAGAACGGTTATGTGGATTGTACAGTAGCCCCTTAAATCAAACCTGGAGGTTGCAGTGAACAAGCAGATAGCTCAGATAGAAAAGGGCGAAGATGTGGTAAGGATTGCCCTTACCGAATTTCGCAAAAGACAGTATATAGAAATTCGCACATACTACATGGCTGATGATGGTGAGTGGAAACCCACTCGCAAGGGTATAACCCTTAATCCGGATCTGATGAAAGAAGTACATCAGGCTCTGGGAAAAGCCCTTGAGGATGTGGAAAACGCCGAGGATATCGAAACAGAATAGCCTTCACTGTCTACCGGCCACGCCACTGTCAGTGTGATCGTGGCCGAAACACCATGAACATTCGGTGCGCTTAATCTAAAGTGAACAATCACTGTATAGACCTTTCAACCAGAGATTCATTTCCTGGTAAATCCTGTTCAAATTTCCTTTCAAAGTCCAGTGGTGTGATGTAATCAAGGCTTTCGTGCAGTCTGACCGGGTTGTAAAACATCTCAAACGAACATCACCGGCGGCAATAAGACCCCCTGGTTTCTCTGATGCATATTGGCTACCCCTGTGGCTGTGATGGATAAGATCCCAGAATGAGGCTTCACCACTACTACTGATGGCCATCCTTAAAGAATTGCAGACCAGATCAGCATCGATGTTCCTGCTCATGGCCCAGCCAACGATCTTCCGGCTGAAACAATCAAGAACCACTGCAAGATAAAGCCTTCGCTACGGGTGAACCATTTCTGGAAATGTTTCCAGCCCTATTGACATCCAAGTTGTATCAATGTATTAGACATGAAGTTGCTTCGCACTCTCAAGTCTGAAAAGGAGGATCAATGAGGATGCTGGTTCTTTTAATGGCTATACTTCCTGCTGTCTGTTTCGGGGCATTGGTCGACAGGACGCTGGACGCACCCAGTGGTGATGTAAGCGGACTGGCATGGGGTGAAGAAAAGTTATGGTGTCTCGACAACCAGACCCGCTGGTGCTATGGCCTTGACCCGGTAACGGGAGTTGTCGAGGAAAGCTTTCTGGCTAACGGCTATGCCTCCTATACACCGGCCGGACTGACTTTTGATGGCACCCACCTGTTTGCCAGTTATGTCAATGGGGGTTCGAGCCCATACATCTACTGGTACACCACTTCGGGATCGTATGTCAACAATGATCTGCTCTGTTGAGGCCTCTACACCCCGTTGGTAACGGGGCTTGGATGGAACGGATCATATCTGTATGGAAGCCAGACCTACACAACTAACGGGAGCTGTTACCAGTACTATTTCTCCGGCAGTGCATTCACCAGCAAAACAACCTATATAGAAAATTACTGGGGCACGAACACTGGTTACGACATAGCATACGAGAGTGGAAACATCTGGATGGCCGTTGACGATGCCACCAGTCCCATTCGATGCTATGAAGTTACTTCGGGTGGTGTTCTGGAAGCGATTCCCGCCAGCATCGGGATCGGGTCTACAATTCGGGGCATGACTTACGAATTGGGCACCGATTCACTCTACATCTGGGCGAGCAACCCCACCACAGACGAGCTCTACAGAATCCATCTTGATTTTACTGCCCTTGAACGGGCAACGTGGGGAGAGATTAAGGCACAGTTCTAGTTCATTCCTGTAATAGGCCTCGGTTACTTCCGGGGCCCATCTGTATTCAGCGTTTTACCATGAATCAGACTTAGCCTTGGGTGAGCGACATCACTTACCTGAGGGCCGCCAGGAAATGGCACTGCCTAACAATGTTCATTGATCTGTTCTCCATTAAAGTAGTTGGATGGAATCTCATTGAATCCCCTGAGAGGTATTCGATTATTCGAGCACTCACAGGGCAATTATGATTTGAAAGGGAAACTACTGGGACAATGCAGTAACTGAATAATTTTCCACACCATAAAGATAGGTCTGATTCATTACAGAAAGCTCCCGCTCAATAGAGTTGGAGTGGAGAGATGAGAGAGAAGTTGCTTAAATATGGTTGCACTTTTGCATGCCATCATCAAGTCTCAGAATCTATAATATAGAATAGGCTCCATTGTCTGCAGGCCACGCCACTGTCAGTGTGATCGTGGCCATTGCACCATAAGCCAGTCTCCCGGCTAACCACACTCCGAATATCCGCATTCGAGAGCGCAGGATACACAACCGGATTCGTATTTCAGGGGACCTCCACAAAAGGGACATGCTCCTGCCAGATTGTTCACTGAGTCGGAGGAAACGGGAACTTCCTGAGCAATTACCGTCACGTCCGGTTCATTGTCAGACTGTTCTTTCTGATCATCCTCCCCGCTCTTCATGTGCCATTCGAGAGCTTTCCCCATGGCATCTGCGCAGGAGAGTATTCTTGTTCCATTCTGCCAGGCAAGTCTGTGACAGCTGATACCCTTCAGCTCGCTGGCGATCTCTGACGGGTGAACATGGCTTCTCAGAGCAAGAGATACCATCCGACTTATTGCCTCACTCTGACTTGCAGCACATCCACCGGCTTTCCCCATTTGACTGAATATCTCCACCGGCCCGTATTCATCCTCGTTAATGGTCACATAGAGGTTCCCGCACCCCGTTCTTACCCTTCTAGTAACACCTTTTGTAAGTTCGGGTCTTGGTCGAGGTCCCACCAGGGCAGGCTCATCATTCACTTCCGGGCTCTCTGAATTCAGATTCAAGACCTGCTTGTCCCTACTACCATCCCTGTATACGGTGACTCCCTTGCATCCCAGTTTCCTCGCAAGACGGAAGACCTGAGCTACATCTTCTCTGGTGGCATCCGACGGAAGATTAACAGTTTTGGAAACAGCGTTATCCGTATACTTTTGAAAAGCCGCCTGCATTCTAACATGGTAAGAGGGGCTGATGTCATGGGAGGTAACAAAAACCTCGCGGACATCCTCCGGTACTTCTTCCAGATCTTTACAGCTTCCCTTTTCCGCGATCTTCCCGATCAGTTCCGGTGTATGGAAGTGTCTTTCCATTGCAACCTTGGCAAACTCAGGCACTACCTCGTGAAGTTCATCACCTTCATCCAGCAGATTTTTCCTTGTATACGCCAGAGCAAAAACAGGCTCTATCCCGCTGGAGCAGCCTGCAAGAATACTGATAGAACCAGTCGGTGCAATAGTGGTCACTGTTGCATTTCTCATTGCCGGTAGATTTCTGGTATCAAAAAGACTGCCTTTGAAATTAGGAAATGCACCTCTCTCCCGGGCAAGGTCTGAACTGGTCTGTCTTGATTTATCCGCAACAAAACTCATTATCTCTTCAGCAAGAACCAGAGCTTTCTCACTGTTGTAAGGGATTGCCAGTCTGAAGAGAAGGTCGGCAAAACCCATGATACCCAGGCCTATCTTTCTGTTACCCGTAACCATTTCAGTTATCTCAGGTAGTGGATACTTGTTTACTTCAATTACATCATCAAGAAACCTGACTGCGTTCCTGACCGTTCTTTCCAGCCTGCTCCAGGCTACTTCAGGAAGTCCGTTTGAACCCCGCCTGACCATTAGAGAAAGGTTCACTGAGCCAAGGTTGCATGCTTCATAGGGCAGAAGAGGCTGTTCCCCGCAGGGGTTTGTGGCTTCGATCTCTCCTATGTGAGGCGTGGGATTGGCCTCATTCATCTTGTCAATGAATATGAGACCGGGCTCACCACTTGCCCAGGCGCTGTCCACTATTTTTGAGAAAATGGATTTCGCACTGAGATCTGATACACTTTCCCCGGAGCGTGGGTTTACAAGTGAGAAATCCTCACCCCTGTCAACAGCATTCATAAAGGAATCGGTGGCTCCAATTGAAAGATTGAAGTTGTTCAAAAGACCCATGTCCTGCTTCACAGTAATGAACTGCTCAATGTCCGGATGGTCTACCCTGAGGACCGCCATATTGGCACCTCTTCGTACTCCCCCCTGTTTCACAGTCTCTGTTGCATGATCAAACACTGTCATGAAAGAGATCGGTCCGCTGGAAACACCTTTTGTGGAGTGGACATAGTCGTTTGCCGGTCTGATCTTTGAGAAAGAAAATCCAGTTCCGCCACCACTTTTGTGGATCAGAGCAGTGTTCTTGACAGCACTGAAAATGCTGTCCATGCTGTCTTCAACAGGAAGAACAAAACAGGCAGAAAGCTGGCCGAGTTCCTTACCGGCATTCATCAATGTTGGTGAATTTGGCAGAAATTCCTTCCGTGCCATCATGTTGTAAAAAACGGTGGTCCATTGACCGGTGTCTCCCTCCCATTCCTGCTCTGCTGCTGCAACACAGGATGCTACTCTCCACAGCATTTCAGAGGGTGTTTCCAATATTTCACCATCGCCACTTCGGGTCAGGTATCTCTTCCTTAAAACCATCTCAGCGTTTGGAGTGAATGATGGAGTTGCAAGATTCTCCACAAGAGGCTGTATCTGCTCCTCTTTCTTCTCTTCCGTATGAAAAAAATCTTCAAACAGACCGGATTTCTTCTCTGACACAATATCTCCCCTTAAAGTTACATTTTGCCGAAATTATCAATATTTAGTGGCAAAAGCAAGTCCTGGGTACTACAGGTTGTGGATATGCCTGTTGCCTCGACAAATACGAAAGCTGCAAAAAATGCCAGCCGGCTTCGCTGCCCCGGATCCACAGCACTTGCCGTTGAGGGTACCTTATGCTAATGTTCAGCTAGTGGAGGATGATGAATACAAAATCTGAGAATCGACTGGCTTTCGAAAATGAAGTAATGGTTAACCTGGACAGCATGTACAGGTATGCTCTGCACCTGGTTAGAAATCAGGACGATGCCAGTGACCTGGTCCAGGAAACATGTGCCCGGTCTCTGAAGGCCACAAACAGGTTCAAGCAGGGAACTAATGCAAGGGCATGGCTGTATGCAATCATGAGGAACATTTTTTTCAACCAGCGCAGGGCCAAGAGCAGAGGTGAGATCCCCAGTAACTGGACAGACGAAGTGGAGTCTGGTGATCAGAGATTTACTGGAAGCGTGTGGCCACAGCCATTTGAGATGTTTCTTCGTGATATGATGCGTGAAGATATAGATAAAGCAATGGCCATGCTTAGTATAGACTTTCGCGGTGTCGTGTTGTTGTGCGATGTTGAAGGGTTTTCTTATGCCGAAACAGCAGAGATACTTGATATCCCCGTGGGGACGGTTAGATCAAGGCTGCACAGAGCCAGAGCCTTGTTGCAAAAAATGCTGAGTCAATGGTTCAATGAAGGGTTGGGAGTCAATGAGTCCTGAATGTCTCTTTGTGCTGGACAATTACAACGATTACATATCCGGAGAGCTTGACCCGGATCGGGTCAGCCGGGTAGAAGCACACATCAGAAGCTGCCCAAACTGCGAAATCTTTCTGGGGAAAGCATCCAGGATCCACGGACGTACGGCTGGACTGCTTCGGGTTCAGGCTCCGCAGACTCTTAGAAAATCCATATCCTCTCTTCTGGAGAAAACTTGAAACTCAGGATTGGAACTGTGTTGACCTTCAGCACACTGCTTTTAACCGCATTCCTGCCTCTGGTCCTGTTCAGATCCCCTGCAAATACGGTCCGGTCAGGAAACGAACTCTCGGCTCTTTCCTGGGTACTCGCCGTGAACAGAGGGGAAGGAAGCTGGCAACTGTACCCCATGACCATAACCGTGGAGATCGGAGAAATGGTTACATTTGCCCGTATTGAGAATTGCGGAAGAACTTCTGCTCCCGATCGGGAGTTACCGGAACAGATGCCTTTCCCCCTGGATTACACGCAAACCGACAATACTGTCTCTATCATATTCAGCGAGATACCATAAAAAATGGAGCAGGAATGATCAACAGGATTGCCTTCATCATGATTCTTTTGTTTTCCATGGCTGGTTGCAGAGACGAGGATACTGCTTCTGATATTACTGCGACCGTCGAAGAAGTCCCGTTGCTTACCATACCCGGTACAATTCTTCTTCCGGATGCTGATGGCTTTCTTGAAATGGAGGAGAGCGATCATGAAGCAATCCTTCTATACTGCTGGCTGCCTATTGGTGAGTACCCAGAAAGCAGAAGCGATCTGGAATTCCTGGCCACTCTGCATGAAAGGGGCATAACAGCAGTTCCCGTTCAATTCAACTCCCAGGTTCGCAATGCATCACAGACACAGCTGAATCAACTGGGAGTGTCCATGAGTGTTGCTCTTGGAGACGATACTCTCAAAGACTTTCTTGTTGGCGAAAACCTCCCTGTTGCAGCCCTTATCCGGACAGATGGTACTGTTATCCGGGCTTACGGATTCGGTTGCGTCGAGAGAACCCTTCGGGGAACACATTGAACCACTATTTCATCAGCGACGCACATCTCTATCCCCTGGGCAGAGAACACCCCGGTCGGGGACCCTTGAAAAGATTCCTGTCTGAACTGGCTGAAAAAGAACCGGGAAGACTGTGGATACTTGGAGACCTTTTTGACTTCTGGTTTGAATATCGTTCTGTGATACCTGCCGGTTTCTCAGATATACTCTCGTTGCTTAAGGTTCTGTCATCAAGAGGCTGGAAAGTAGTATTCATGCCGGGTAACCACGACTGGTGGTGTGGAGACCGTCTGGCAGCTGAGACTGGAATGCAGATAATTTTTACAGATAAGCACACTGAGATCATAGATGGAAGAAAAACAGTTATGGCACATGGTGACGGTATGGGATCCGGTGATCGTGGCTATCGTATGATGAAACCGGTTTTACGGTGGAAGCCTGCTGTCTTTCTCTTTTCAATGCTGCACCCTGTAATGGCAACCTGTTTCGCAAATTTGTTCTCTCACACAAGCAGAAGAATACTCCACAAAAAAGTGGATTCCATACCGGAATACCTTGCTATCTGGGCAAAGGAGCAGGCAGAGGATGGTACTGAACTTGTAATCACAGGTCACACACATTGTCCTTCTGTGGTGAAGTACGATGATCTCGTACACGCATCACTTGGCGACTGGATAACCCACTTCACATACTTGAGAGTAGGAGGAGGGGAGATAAGTCTGCATGAATATCAATAATGAAGTATTAATTACAGTTGTAATTCCAGCGTACAATGAGTCAGAGAGCCTGCCGGAGTTGGTTAGCGAGATAAGTGATACTCTGAAAGAGCACAGCTGGAATGCTGTGGTCATTGATGACGGAAGTAATGACGGCACTTGGGAAACAATTTGCGGGCTTGCAGGGGAATACCCCCTTTCCGGTCTCCGATTGGGTACAAACCGGGGCAAAGCTGCTGCCCTTGCTGCAGGATTTGATCATGCCACAGGCAGGTTTATTGCCACTCTTGACGGCGATCTTCAGGATGACCCTGCAGAAATCCTTCCCATGATCGAAGTCATGGAAAAGAAGAATCTGGATCTTGTAAGCGGATGGAAAAAGATACGGCATGACCCTGCGGGGAAACGACTGCCTTCAAAGGTTTTCAACGGTGTGGTAGGGCTGACTACGGGAATACACCTACATGACTTCAACTGCGGACTGAAAGTTTACAGAAGCGCAGTGGCAAAATCTCTTGAACTGTACGGAGAGATGCATCGCTACACACCTGTGCTTGCCTTCCGGAATGGTTTCAAAGTGGGAGAAAAAGAAGTTAACCACAGGTCCAGGAAGCACGGGCACAGCAAGTACGGACTGGCAAGATTCTTCAGAGGCTATACTGACCTTATAACAGTCCTCTTCCTTGGGCGTTATTCCTATCGCCCTCTTCACTTCTTCGGAGGAATCGGTACTCTCCTTTCCCTTGCAGGCTTCGTTATCAATGTGTATCTATCCGTACTCTGGATAGGTGGTGAATCCATAGGCAGAAGACCGCTTCTGCTGATGGGCGTCTTTCTTATGCTGGCAGGTTTTCAATTTATTTCCATGGGTCTGCTTGGAGAAATGATCCTCCGTTTCAATCCCCGTAAACCATATACGATCACCGCACGCACATCAGCAAATGAAGATAGTCCTTCTTAGCCCTCTGCCTCCTTACAGAGGCGGTATAGCACAGTTTGGCAACATGCTTCTCTCTGCCCTGGAAAGGCAAGATCTGGATGTTACAGGGGTAAACTACTCTCACCTCTACCCTGGTTTTCTCTTCCCGGGGAAAACACAATACGAGGAAGGCAGTGCTGGTGCTCAAGGATTGTTGCACGCATATCAACCTTTTTCCTGGAAAAAGACAAGAGAAAAGATAAGGGAGATGCAACCAGATGTTATCCTGTCCCAGTGGTGGCATCCGTTCTTTGCCCCGTGTCTTACTGCTGTGAACCCGGGAGGTATCAGATCCGTGGCAATTTGCCACAATATTCTGCCCCATGAGTCCTTCCCCCTGGCGGAAACTTTGTCCAGACGCTTTTTCAACAAACAGGACCTCCTGGCAGTTCACTCACAACAGGCTGAAGAGCAGGCTGCAACCACAGGAAGAAGAATTATCAGGCTCTTTCACCCGGTCTACAATCAGTATCTGGGAACAGGGCTTCCCAGAGAGCAAGCCAGAGGGAAACTGGGGATCAAGCCAGGGGAGAAGGCTCTTCTCTTTTTCGGCCTTGTGAGGGAATACAAGGGACTGGATATTCTTATAGAAGCCTGCAACCTTCTTCCGGAAGAATTCAGGATAATTGCTGCAGGCGAGAACTACACAGACCGTAATTTCACTTCTCCCAGGCTTCTATGGGAGAACTCCTTTGTCCCTGACAACGATGTGGGAACCTGGTTCAACGCTGCAGATATCGTGGTACTTCCTTACAGAAACGCATCACAGAGCGGTATTGCCCAGATAGCACTTGCATTTAATAAACCAATGGTTGTAACGGATGCTGGCGGACTGCGGGAAACTGTTGACCCGGGCAGAACCGGAGTAGTAGCGGAACATGCAACTCCGGAATATCTTTCTGCAGCGATCCTGGAATGTGCTGCGCTTACGGGAAAGAGTATCACCACGGAGAACATTGCCCTGAAGGCTTCTGAGTTCTCATGGGAATCCTATGTAAGAACCCTTCTGGAGGCGATTTAATGAATGTATTTCTGACAGGGGCATCCGGGTTCATAGGTGGATACATTAAGAAAGCCACCGCCGATGCTGGACATAATGTCATTACCTACAACCACAGGTCACAAGGGCCTTTTAAGGAACTGCCTCCTGGAGTTGACCTGGTGGTTAACAGTGCCGGAAGATTGGGGGGGCGGAAAGTCACCGTTGACGAGCTGAGATCGGCCAATATCACCTTTCCTGTAGCTCTCGGCAACCGGTGCAGAAAAGCGGGAATACCTCTGATACACTTAAGTACGCCAGGTGTGACCGGCCTTTCGGCGAATGCCGGTGAAGATGCCCCGTACGACCCCTTGGGAGACTACGAATCAACCAAAGTTGAAGCTGAGAAACAGCTGCTGGCAATTTGCCCCGGGGTCACCATTCTGAGACCTGATTTTGTTTTCGGTCCGGGAGATATGCATAAATTCCCTCTTTTCCGTCAGGTAAGAAAAGGGTGGTTCCCTCTGGTGGGATCCGGTTCTGCAAGAACCAGGCCAACAGACGTGAGAGATGTTGCAGATGCAGTTCTGAACAGCTTTCCCGGGGGAATTCTATCAAAGGGTATCTACAATATAGGAGGACCACAGGTCCTGTCAGTAAGAGAAGTAGCCCAATACATATCAGTGGCTATGGGTCGATCTGTCAGCTTCATCCCCCTGCCCCGTTTCATATTCAGAACTGTGCTTGTGTTCGGACCCTTGTGCCCGGGGGTTCTTTCAAAAAGCAGATATCAGCTTTTCGGATCAGACCGATTCTGCAGCACCGACAAAGCCCGAAAGAAAGGCTTTGTTCCAGCTCGTTCTTTCACTATCACCTCATTGGACACTGTTAACTGGTACAGAGAGCAAGATCTTCTATGAAAGGAAAAAAACTTGCGCTGATATCAAAGATCGCACTGTTCATTCTCATGGGAGTAGCAACAGTGATAGTGTGGAGGAACGGGAGTGGCTGGCTTGAAGAGATAGACAAATACAACTGGAACATCAACACAGAAGAGATCATACTATCTGCTCTGCTACTTGCAGTCTCTCTCAGCCTTACCCCATCAGGCTGGGTTCTGATATGCCACTCCATGGGTTCTCAGATCCCTTCTAGGGAGATGTTCGCAGCCTGGTACGCCAGTCAGCTTGGAAGATACATTCCCGGGAAGATCTGGCTTTTTGCCGGCAGAGCGGGGTTCCTGAAAGCCCGGGGGATGAAAACAGGAAGAGCTGCTGCCACCACAGTTTATGAGCTGTTCTTCACAGTTGCTTCCATTGGTCTTCTTGTGGTGATACTTGCTGTCATTAACCCTGAGGTCTTTCAGCATTCCGGCGGAAGAACAGCTGCCCTGGCTGCTGCATCGGCTGTACTGCTTCTCCCCCTTCTTCACCCTGTACAGAGTTTCTTCTGTAGAAAGAAAGGTATCGACCCGGAACAGCTTCCCTCAATAAAAACATCTGTTGCCGTAACCTTGATCTACTCATTCTTATGGTTCCTTCGGGGACTGTCTCTCTACCTTCTTCTTGAAGGGACAGGATTAGCAAACTTGAAATTCTCTCATTCACTGGCTGCGGCACCACTGTCATGGCTTGCGGGATACATCGTCTTCTTCGTACCAGGTGGTATCGGGGTAAGAGAAGCAGCTGCCGCTGCAATTGCTGCACCTGCTCTCGTGGCGCCTGCTGCCGTTATTATTGCAGGGCAGAGGCTGTTCATGGCTTTAATGGAAGTGCTGCTGGCTCTGCTGAATACCGGAAAACTAAAACTTACTCCTGAGCAGGAGGGATCCACTGATGTTCCTGAAGAATGAAAAAACTGTTCTACTGGCTGTTCTGATCCTTCTGGCCGTTCTTACCTACTGGACAATATTCTCAAGCTCACGACTGCCCGGCGGTGACATGAGTGACACGGTAAGCCAGGGCTATCCGTTCTTCTCTTACACGGAAAGCCGCCTTTCACAGGGTGAGCTCCCTCTCTGGAATCCATACATATTCTGTGGTGTTCCTTTTTATGCATCTTTCAGTTCGCCGGTATTTTACCCGCTTCGCGGACTGCCAATGATACTTTTCGGCTCTGAAGTGGCAATACGATTCCTCTTCCCCGTGCATCTGATCCTTGCCGGCCTGTTCGCGTGGCTCTTCCTGAAATCAATAAGCGTCTCCAGGTGGGGTTCCCTGGTTGGAGCGTTTGCCTACGCATCCGGCGCATGGGCCAACACCCTTTTCTATGCAGGTCACGGCAGCAAGATCATCTGCTGGGCATGGCTGCCCCTTCTCCTGTGGGCTGTGGTGAAGTGGGCCGGATCCAGAGATACCAGATACATTGCCTTTGGTGCCACAGCAATTGGAATGCAGGGTTTGTCAAGCCATCCACAGATGATTCTTTACTCGTCCGGCTGTGCGCTGATCCTTGCTTTGTTCATGGTAAAAAAACCTTTTATCAGATCAACTGCCGTTAATCTGGGGGGCCTTGCTGCCATTCTGCTCCTGGGCGGGTCGCTTGCTGCCGTTCAACTGTATCCCGGTTACCTGTTCAGTAAACACACATCAAGGGGGGAAGACCTTTCTCTGGAAGCTGCATCCAGCTATTCCCTTGCCCCGGAAGAAACCCTTACAATGTTCCTTCCAGCAATGTTCGGGTTGAGGCACGGTTTCACAGACAGCACGGTGAGCGGTATCCCTGTTTACTTCGGCAGACTTGGCCTGCGGCTTTCCAGTGAATTCATGGGCGTCTCATTTTTCATTCTGGGTCTTATTGGACTGATGTCCGGAAAGAACAGAAAGGTGAAGTTTGCTCTTCTGACCCTTGCAGTCATCGGTACAATTGTCTCATGGGGAGGGTACACCCCTGTTTTCTCTCTGCTCTACAAGGTTTTTCCTATCTTCAGAAAACTCCGAGCCCCGCACATGGCTGCTTTTGTTACAACATCCTCTCTGGCGATTGCTTCAGGGATGGGGTTTGATGCCCTGTTTGCAGGTGGCTTGAATACTGAGAAACTGAAGAAAACAATGCTTGTTCTTGCCGGGGCTTCCGGGCTTTTTCTGATCCTTTTGCTTGCTGCTGAGCCCGTCTCCAAGGCAATGCAGGCGTCCTGGTGGACAAGAAACGGTGTTGCCGACCCGTCACCGTTCGGTGGGATACTCACAAGAAGAGCATCTCTGCTTTCCAGTGATCTTCTTAGAGCATTCACCGTCACGGGAATTATTGCGGCAATGGTTTTCATGGTGAGAAAAAGCAAGGGATCTGTGCTGCTTTTTGCTCTGACGATACTTGCTGTTGCATCAGTGGAACTGATCCCGTTCAACAGAAATTTCCAGGTTTTCCTTCCTTCTACAACCATTGAATCCATGTTCCCTGACAGACCACAGCTCCGGGATATGGCAGGAGAAGGCCGGGTATTCCCCGGTGGGAATGAACTGGTTCCACTGGGGATCAGATCAGTGTATGGATACCACGCGGCGAAACCGGCAGCCACTGACAGACTCATGACACTTGTCCGAGCTTCATCTCCATGGGTACTCAGACAAACAGCGATGACAGCGTTTTCTTCAACTGAAGGCAACGCCAGCTGGGAACAGCTCCGTCCGGCGCTTGCAGAGGGAATCCCAGGATACCCTGCAGATCCCATGCCCAGAGCTTTTATTCCCAGATCAGTTTTAGCCGGCTCTGTTGATACCGGTTTCCAGGCTATTGAAAACGGCATCGATCCTCAGATCAGGACATACATTCTGGATTCACCGTCAACGCATGATGGTGTGGTGGGTAAGACTGAAATACTTGTCGACCTGCCTGAGCTTGTTACTGTACGAACTGAAACTTCTGGCCCGGGTTTTCTTGTACTGGCAGATTCATGGTATCCTGACTGGGAAGTCACCGTCGATGGTTCTCCCGCTACTCTCCACAGAGCCAATGGCTGGATGCGCGGTGTCCAGATCCCCGGCGGGGAGCACGTGGTGGAATTTTCCTACAGCAACCGTAATGTGGTTATCGGTGGTATATTAAGTGGTGTGGCTTTGCTGCTTATTCTGCTGTTGACCGTGTTATCCTTGATGAAGAAAAAAAGGCTTAATGCATAAGAACTCAAGGTTTTACAAGATTCAGAACTGGGCTGGACTGATCCTGCTTATTGCCGCAGGGTACTACTTTTACTCAGAACTTCTTCCCGACTGGCAACCGAAGCTGGAGGAATTCTGGGCAACCTCAGGACAGAATGCAAGCAGACCGCTTATGCTGCTTTCTTTTGCTCTTGCCTGGCTGGGTTATTATTTCGCCCCTCTCCCCTGGCAGAAGATACTTGAGGCCCTGAAGATCCCTAAGATCGACCGGGGAGAGCTTCGCAGGAACTGGTACATCACCCAGATGGGCAGCTACATGCCGGGCAAACTCTGGATGGTACTGGGACGACTGACTTTTTTAAGGGCAAACGGCACCAGCACCTTCAAGGGCGTCACTGCCCTTGTGCTGGAGAATATCTACATGCTGGTAGCTCTAGGTATTCTTGCGCTTGTTGCGCTTCCCTTCCTGGGGACGGACCTTCCTTCCGCAGTGACAATTGCACTGTGGGTATCCGCAGGACTGGCAATTCTTATGCTGTTTGCTCCGGGCCTGCAAAAAGTATTTGCCAGAAGGCTGGCAAAAAACTTTGACGTTGACATGGAGGAACTCCCACACATAAGTCACATGGATCAGTTCAAATTCATCGGTGCCCATATCCTCTCCTGGTCACTCCGAAGCCTTGCTCTTTATGTGTGGTTCAGGGGGTTCGGTGTACCTGGATCCTCACCTCCCTACGCCATGGTGGCAGTGTGCCTGCTGGCTGCTCCAGCTTCCTGGTTAATTGCCCTTGTCATGGTGTTCATCCCAGGGGGAATTGGTGTAAGAGAGTCCATCAGGGGTCTCTTCCTTGCTCCATTTGTTGTGGGCGGTATGGCAGTGGCCACCACTATTGCCCTTGGCCAGAGAGCAATAGTGATCATTGTTGAAATTCTTTTCGCAACCCAAGCTGTTGTTTATCTCTTCCTGTGCAAGCATTTCCCTGTAAGAATGAATCATCTCAATCAGCTTTCACATCTTACCTGGAGTGGTATTAAGGGATGGCTGTGCAGACATAACCTGTCAAAACCTCCACATCCTATAAATGTCACTTTCTCTGTTACAGGAAAATGCCAGTCCCGATGCAAGACCTGTTACATCTGGAAAGAAAGTAACCACGAGAGCTCAGTCGCCTCTCCAGAGCTTGATCTGGCCACTATTGACAGATTGTTCAGATCCATAGGGTGGACATACTTCTTCAACGTTTCCGGTGGAGAGCCTTTCCTGAGAAAAGACCTTGATGAAATTGTCCGTCTTGCGTGCCGGCATCTGAAACCTGCGGTGATACACATTCCAACAAACGCCTTAATGCCGGAGCGTATTGAGACAACTACAGAAAAGATACTTAAAGTTATCAGAGAAGAAGCCCCGGGTACGGTTCTTTCTATCAAACCATCCTTCGATGGTATAGGAGAACAGCACGATGAGATCCGGGGAATACCGGGCAACTTTGAAAAACTCCTTGATACACTTGAAAGACTTAAAGCTCTGAGAGAACGATACGAGTACCTTCATGTGGGTGTAGGTACTGTTGTTTCCAGATTCAATCAGGACAACCTTGAGTCAATTATCGCATACGCAGCTACGCTTGAAGTGGATACATACATAAATGAAATAGCTGAGGAGAGAGAGGAATTCTTTAACCTGGGCAGCGGCATCACGCCTGACGAGGACAGCTACCGGAAGATAATGCTTACTTTCAAGGAAACTGTCAGAACCAGTATGAAAGGAATGAAACTTCTTTCAAGGATCACCACAGCGATGAGGCTGGTCTACTACGATCTGGCTGCAGACATACTCAAAGAGAACAGACAGGTTATACCATGCTATGCAGGTATACTGAATGCACATATCAACTCGGATGGAGGGATATGGCCATGCGCTGTTCTTGCCTATAACGGACAGATGGGCAGAGTTGACGACAATACTGAATTCATAGATATCTGGAATTCAAAGGAAGCTGCAAAGATCAGAAAAGGGATCAAAGACGGTGAATGTGCCTGTCCTCTGGCCAACCAGGCTTATTCCAACATTCTCATGGACCCTAAAAGCCTTCTGAAAACTATCTGGATCGCAGTAAAAGGATAAAGATAAATGAGTGCATATGGAAAAAGCGGAGCTCTTGAGCTCCGCTTTTTCTCTATTTATGCTGTTGTTCTAGAAAGAAGTCTTAACACCAGCCCAGGTATCTGCTTCAAGTGCACCTGGAATGAAATCGATATCAAGCTTATAGAGGAAATCATTCTGGGGGTAAACCCAGAGGTGTGTTCCATCGTAGTCGATTCCACCGTTGAGCTCGCCAGTGGCGCTCTCTACAAAATTGCATGACCAGACAGGAGTAGCGCCGGGAGTTCCATCGGCAGCTATGTCATGAATGAAAATGTTGTCTGAACCGGCAACGCCGCATGCTACAAAAAGGTAATCTCCCCATACTGCAAGGCCGTAAACATCCTCGTAGGTCATTGAAGTCCATGTAACGCTGGTTTCTGCACCGGTGTAGGAACCCCAGTCAAGGGCTGACTCGTTAGGGCTGCCAACGTAGAGCATATCATTGCCGGCACCGATACCAAAGAGATTTGTGTATCCGGAAGGTCCGTCAACATTACGAAGCCAGGTTCCATCCTCTGCAAACACGCCGAACCAGCTTCCACTGTAATCTGTCAGGAACCACTGATCACCGGAAGTGTATTCACAGAAAGCCTGGTCATCAGGATCAACTCCACCTGTAATTGCCCAGGTTGTTCCTGTTGGAGAACCGCCAGCCATATCGATCTCTACGTCAAGCATATCTCCCCAGTTGAGGATCCATGCGCTGTTGGCTGCAGTATCCTTGATGGCAAGACCGTAAGAGTTTGTGAGTCCACCGGCCTGAATGTCTACAATGGTGTAAGTACCGTTACTGGACCAGGGGTTAGGTGTTCCCGATCCGCCTGTTCTAACTCCTGCTGATGCTGAGACAGCAACAACAAGAAGTATGCACATGAAAAGACGCATTATTTCCTCCGTTTTCTATGTGCTCACTATGAACACAACTGGTTAATGATAGCCGAGCCTCTGGTAAATGTCAAACAAATTGGAAGATGGAAAGATCATATTGCTACATTTGTGATCCATCCGGTATTCCAGGGGATCTCAACAGCATCAGCACTCCCTGGAACAGACAATCGCAGTACTATGGTACTGTCCGAAGGCAACCCGAAGTGCAGAACACTGCTGTTCTGACTGGTTGTGCCACTCCCTCCTTCCACCTGACGCATCATGGTTACACCATCCTGCTCAATAATGACAATACAGCCGATGGCGGATGAGTTTACTCCTTCAGGAGGGTCCACAGTGACAAGAGCCCAGTTTCCACCGGAAGTAGTATTTCTGAGAAGTGTCGGGCCTTCACCAGAGCCAACTGCCAGATCAAGTTTGCCGTCAAGGTCAAAATCTCCTGCAGCTGCGCCCCAGCCGTTAAAAATCCTTGCCCCGGAGAGCCAGGTCACATCCTGAAACCTCCCCTCCCCAAGATTCAGGTAGAGAAAGCTTCGTCTATCAGGGTAGATCGAGGTAACAAAAAGGTCCAGCAGGCCGTCATTATTGAAATCCCCCCACAGAGGATTTGAATGTGTCTCCTCAAAGCGGATTCCTGAAACAGCTCTCACATCAGTAAAGCTGTTACCATTGTTTTCCAGAAGCATGCTTCTGTCAGAAATGCCAATGTATCTGGGATGGGCAAGGTTTGCCGAGAACATATCCCAGTCTCCATCGTTGTCGTAGTCACCCCAGGCACTGCCTATTGTGTGCCCCCACCATCCTTCAACCTCAACCCCTGCAATCCCCCTGGGAAGGGCAGAATTCACAGCAGTTCCCTGATCGTTCTCCCAGAGAAAGTTCTCCTGCAGTCTGTAATTGGAGACGAAGATATCCATGTCTCCGTCCAGATCGAAGTCACAGGGGCTTACGCCTCTCCCGCAGAGATCATTGCCCAGGAAAGGGATCATTCCAAGACTGTCTCCAGCAGAAACAAAACCCTCTTCACTGCCAAGGTAGAATGCATCTGCTGTGCCGGAGCCCTGACCGCTTTCATAGCTGGCCAGGTAAAGGTCCAGCCACCCATCGGCATTCCAGTCAAGAAGAGCCACCCCTTCTACTGAAGCATCAGTGGAGCTTATGCCAATGGACTCTGTAACATCCACAAGAACTCCATCTGTATTAACGAATACCTGAACAGGGTTACCGGAGGTTACGAGATCAACCACACCATCACCATTCAGATCGCCCCAGACACCTCCGTTCCCACGGCAGGAGTCCAACCCGGCAATAGAGGTCACATCCTCAAAAGCAGATCCATCAACATTCTGAAAAAGTGAACGCCCTGTGAACAGATCGGGAGAACCGTCTCCATTCCAGTCGCACCAGGATATTCTGGAGCCTCTAACAAGGCTGTCAGGTCCCAGCAGATCTGTAACATCTGCAAAAACGGGGCCAGTGTACTCTCTGTGTTCCCGAGCCCACTCCAGAGGGGTTGTATCAGGAGGAAGGAGGCTGTCCATGGCAACCACAGAGTGACCGCTCCAGCGGTCTCTTACAGTACCAGCCACAGCAGATTCAGCAAAGCTGTTCAGTGCATTTAAGGTGTCGCTTTCGGCAAGATAGAGTTTTCCTGCAAGCCAGAACAGTGAGGATCTCGTGTGGTAGTCATCAATGCCGAATTCAGTGGTAGCAATTACTTCAAGAAGCTCCTCGAGGGCTTCCGGTTTCTCTCCTGATCCCGCTAGAGCAAATAGTCTTCTGAATTGAAGACCGGCCTCAACAGCTGCGCCTGTGACATACCACTCCTCTTCAGGCATTTCCTCTGGAACCCATCCCGCCTGGACAAACTGCAGACCGGTTTCAGCCAACTGCAGAGCTTCAGTCCATGAGGAATCCTTGTCTATGCTTAGAGCGGCACCTGTAAGGTAGACCAACGGGTCACCGGGACAGGCTTCAAGCCACTGATCCAGATAACTTCTCCAGTAGACCGAGTCAGCCGTATCATTCACTGCTGACACCGTGTACTGCCATGCTCTGCTCCGCCATAGCTCCGACCTGCCTCCCCATTCGTCCAGGAACTCAGCCAGAACAACAACCCTGGCAGAATCATTATTCCAGACAGGATAGAGACCATCGTAGAAATCCCAGCCAATTACCACTGAAGCTTCAAGAGAACCGGAGAATCTGCCTGTAAGAACAAGAACAAGACTGTCGGTGAGCAGGCTGTCCTCCAGCACGCTTGAAGACTCGATGAGAGACCGCAGGTCACCTGGTCCCCATGTGAGTATGCTCCCCCACTCATCAAGCTCTTCTCTCAGGCTTGCACCTGGGAGTGCATTGAAATGCTCTGTGGAAAGAGCCACTACATTCCATATCTCAGCAAACAGTCCTCCGGAGGGGGTTTTTTCAAAAGCCATCTGGAAATAGACTGCAGCCACGGAGTAATTGCCTGATTCCCGGAAAACCACCGCCTTCAAAGAATCTGACTCTCCTGCAGCTTCCAAAGCAGTATCAAAATCCCTTGCAGCCAGAGAGTTCTCAAAATCTGGATTCACCGACATGGTAAGCATTGCAAGCAGCATGAAGAACATACAGTTTTACCTCTTCTTAATCGTCAAATGATGAAAACTCTTCAAACCCGTCCAGTACCGCAATAAGAGATACAAAGGATTTAAGAGCATTGGGACCGGCAATTGTGGTTGAGGTGAACATCTGACCATCAGCTGCAACGGAGAACACAACCCTGTCTTCAAAGAGGGTGGTTATGATCTCCTCAACATCGTCCTCAGCATGAACTCCCTCCGTAATTCCCTCTGGGTCAACTGCTCCACCCATGAACCCTTCAGAGGCCACTCCGCTGCCGAAGTAATCATCTGCGGAGATACCATCCATGATGTCACGGGGTTCCACATTCATCGATATGTAAAAAACATCATCACAGATGAAATACCAGATATCCTTACCGCTCTCATTTATCTCATAAGTTGTGATCCCGTCAATCTCCTCACGATCCGCGTCAGCCAGCATTGAGATCATATCCATGGAAGACATGAATTTATCAGAATCAAGGAGAGATATGGCCAAAGTTCCTTCTATGCTTTCAAACTCGCTGAACTCATCCAGCTCAAGTTTATGGAGGGTTACACAGAAGTCACCCTGGAATACAGCGATGAACTCCTCAAGAGAGTCAAAACCTATGAACGGAAGACCGGCTTCAATTTCCTCAAGACGGGCATTGCCATTTCCCTGAAGCAGGCTCTCGTACTCTTCAGAAAGCCAGTTCATGTCAATCGTATACCTTATGGCAGCCATGGTGTTCTCTGGAAACTTTATGTTTCCGCTCTGAAGCCCGCTTCCGAGTATTTCCGAGTAAACCTCCACCTTTTCATCATCTGTTACCGCAGTTATCTTCAATACACTCTCATGGTCATTACTGCTGAAAACACCGTAAAATGGAACTTCAGATACGTCTTCAGAGATAAAGAAACTGATGCATGGAGCATCCACAATGGCAGCGCTACTCATGGTGACAAAGTCACCGTCCGAGGAAAGCGGATCCCCGGCAAGAGCGTCTTCAAGATCGTCCAGCAGGTCATCATTGTCCCATTCAACCACCATCACAGTGTAATCACCCAGAGCAAAGAACTCTGTTTCATCAACATCAGAATTGTCTACAAACTCTTTAAGTTTTGCTCCGTCTCCGCAGGGAAGAAAGAAAGCCAGAAGATCATCATCCTCTGTGAGAACGATCAGTCCTATCTCTCCTTCCAGTATACCCAGTTCCTCTTTCCAGTCAGCCCAGTCGAATGGGTCGTCTATACCAAGATCATTGTCCTCGAGCTCATCAATAGCATCATCTGGAAGGTTATCCTCCAGGATCTCAAGAATACCTTCAAGGTCCATGGCCTCCGGGTCTATTACCACGTATACGTCATAACCACCGGGCATCTGTCCAAGCAGTTCGGATACTTCACCGCTGCCACCGCCACCGATACATCCAGTTGCGGATACCATCAGCACAGTAGCCAGTGTCATCATTAAATACTTCACAATTTTCCTTCCTCTTTCTTTTTGTGGACCACTATTCAACTATCAGAAAATAACAATTTCTATTCCATCGGGTAGAGTTTCCATAAAACCGTAGAGTTTCTCTCTCAGAGAATCAGCCGATGACCATGGAGCAGAAAGAAAGTCAACACCTCCGCTTACACAAACCACAAGAGGCGGGGCTATCTCCATTCTAGCCACATGGGTCCAGTGCTGTACTCCGGGGATCTCATCTCTGTAAACAATTGCTGTGTTCACTCCATTTGCCCTGGCGACAGAATCAACCCAGACCGGGTTGAAAGCACCCTGAAGCGCTGCAGGAGTTGCAAGCCCCCACAGGTCAAGCACATACTCATCATAACCCATGGATACCAGCCCAAGATCATTAACAGCCACAGGTTCACCCAGCCACTGATGGACAAAACTTCTCATCTGATACTGCTGTTGATAGATGTTGCCGGAGGCATACTTGATCTTAGTGTAACCGCTGAGGTAATCCGCACTGAGCAGAAGAAGAAGGAGTGCTGCTGGAACCCGGAACCGTATCAGGAGATCACGGTAAAGCTGAAAAATCATCAGAATGGAAAAGACCCAGATATAAACCCCGTACCTGTGGAACCATCCGGACCTGCCAACCACCAGGTGAAGCACAACTGCAGCTGTTACAGCTGCTGCAAGAAGTTTATCGTTCCTGTTCCTGCTGCTGTTAAAAAGTACAGTGATGAATGGGATCAGAACAAGCAGCTGAACCATTCCTCTAAAACTTCTCACAGAATCAACAAGATTCCCCAGGATCGAACCAATACTGCCTGAACCGCTCACAACAGAGGATTTGGCATTGACAGAGGCAGGCATGGGGTCAAGCCCCAGATGAACCAGGAAAAGGGAAAAAGCCCCGAGTGTTATCACAATAAATACAAGAAGCATGGAAGCTTTCTTCTTCTCTCCTGCGACAAAAAGGAAAGCAAGAACCGGAAGAGAGATAGCAAGGCACTCGTACCTTATCAAAGGCGCAGCCACCAGGGAGACCGCAAGCCAGGGAGAAACTTTTCGATTCTCCAGAAAAGCCGAAATTTCCACGGCGATCAAAACTACAAACAGAAGCTGAAGGCTGTGCTCCATTCCTGTAAGAACAAGCCCTGCAATATTGAAGGCATAGATGGAAGCAATGGTTAAGAACACTCCCTTTGGGCCATAGAACCGGTTCAAGAGAAAGATCGTAAAGAGAGCAAAAATGGTATTCAGGATAAGAGGTGCAAGATAGAAAGATGAAAGAGATGTGAACGGAAGCAGAAGGAATGGCCACAACACTGAGGAAGATGGAGCAGTGAATTCAGTGTCATTTATCCCGTAGTGCCCCTGGGCTATGTTCTCTGAAAGAGCCAGGTGGATGTAGGGATCATCAAGCGTATAGACAAAGTTTCCGTCATTGCTCCGCAGGGACAGAGCAATGGGAACCAGAAGAGCCACAAGAAAAACAACTGCAGGAATAACTGCCTTTTTCATCTTCCTCCCATACTCGACAGTAGCGAATATACAGAACATTCCATGCATTGGATGGTTACTGAGAAACAGGCTCTCATGCAACTCAGGCAATCAGTCTCTGGCCTGTGTGAGCTCCGTGCCAGTACAGTCGATAACCTTTGACGGTTTTCTGGACGGGAGGGAATCGGCGTTCAGAGTTAGATCCACTGAGCTTCTGATCTGGTCGTTGATACTCTCAGTTGTCAGCGGGAATGATTCGCCTTTCTTGTTGGCACTGGTTGTTATCAGGAATCTGCCTGTTTTTTTCAAGATTGCCGTTGACAGCTGGTCCGCAGGCAGTCTCAAGGCTACTGTCCCATTGGTGCTTACCAGCCATTCGGGTACAGTGCTGCTAGCCTTGAACACCAGAGTAACCGGGCCGGGCCAGTGCTGCTGCATTAATTGCATTGCATCCTGCTGTGTTGTCATGGCAAGGGCTGATCCCATGTCCGGTACAAGAATAATGAAAGGTCTTTGAGTCTTGTAACCCTTAATTGCAGTCACTTTAGCGCAGGCAGTTCTGCTATGACAGTCTGCGATTATTCCGTAGACGGTGTCGGAGGGGTAGATCGCAGTGCCCCCTGCTTCAATAACAGAAGAGACCGCGTTAACGGTCTCCTCTGAAGGCATGTCAATGTTTACCTGGAGAACCCTACCAGCCACGAGCTGCCTTGAGTGCTTCAAGAACCTTCTCATCAGAGAGGGCAATGATCTGAGCTGCCAGGTAAGCAGCATTTCTTGCTCCGTGACTGCCTATGGCCACCGTTGCCACAGGAACACCCTTTGGCATCATTACTGTTGAAAGAAGAGCATCAAAACCTCTAAGAGGCCCACCTTCAATTGGAACACCAATAACAGGGAGCATTGTATTCGCAGCAACTGCCCCGGCAAGATGAGCGGCAAGACCTGCTCCGGCAATTATGACCTTAAGCCCTCTGTCCGCCGCTGTCTGAGTGTATTCTTTTACTTTCACAGGGTTGCGGTGAGCACTCATGACATTTGTCTCAAATTCAATGTTCAAGCTCTTCAATATCTCTTCTGTCTTGTTCATGGTATCCCGGTCGCTCTCGCTGCCCATGAGTATTCCTACAAGTGGTCTCATACTGTCCTTCCAATGTCTCTTCTCATGTGTCTGCCTTCAAACTCTATCCGGTCTGCGTCAATGTATGCCTTTTCAAGAGCTTCATCCAGGTCTTCACCAAGAGCAGTTATACCGATAACTCTTCCACCGGCAGTTACCAGAGAGCCATCCTTTTCTGCTGTTCCCGCATGGAAGATAAGGGATTCTGTCTCATTTGCTCCTGTTATCTTAAAACCTTTTGTGTAGCTGCCCGGGTAACCTCCTGAGGCAAGAATTATGCAGGCTGAGGCACCTTCTCTGATCTGGACCGAAGGCATTTCTTCACCGTTTGCCGCGAAAAGGAACAACTGGGCAAGGTCGCTCTCTACCATTGGTAGAACCGCTTGTGTCTCCGGGTCTCCGAACCGTACATTGAACTCCAGGACAAAGTATCCGTATTCAGTTATCATGAGACCGGCGTAAAGAACCCCTCTGAATTCCATGCCCTTTTCTTTCATAACATTCAGAACTGGAAGGATGACCTTTTCCCGCACATCATCACCGAAATCGAAGGGAACATCTGGAGGGGGACATATTGCGCCCATACCACCTGTGTTGGGCCCCATATCTCCGTCGTATGCCCTTTTGTGATCTCTGCTGGGGGGAAGAACAACAGCGTCTGTACCGTTGCATACAGCAAGAACGCTGACCTCACTACCGGAAAGTCTCTGCTCTATCACCACTGAAGCACCGGCTTCACCGAGACTGCCTTTAAAAAGGTCACCAATGATCCCGTCAGATTCCTTTTTTGTAGTTGGCAGGTAGACTCCCTTGCCTGCAGCCAGACCATCAGCCTTTATTACGAACTTGTCCGGGTATTCACCCATATAGTCAATTGCTGAAGTCTGGTTCTTGAACAGCTTTCCAGTTGCCGTGGGAACTCCTGCAGCTGTCATTATCTCCTTTGCAAACCACTTGCTGCCCTCAAGCCTGGCACATTCAGCAGAGGGTCCGAAACATGGGATTCCCTTCTCTGCCAACTGTCCGGCAATGCCGTTCACAAGCGGAGCCTCCGGCCCCACAACCACAAGATCAACGGATTCACTCACCGCTATTTCAACCGGATCTCCGTCCATGTTGGTTGCTATCTTCGCGGTTCCCGGGTTTCCAGGATTAACCAGAACAGTGTTTGCTCCTCCATTGTACAGAGCCCATGCAAGGGCATGTTCACGGCCTCCGCTTCCAATCACAAGGATCTTCACCGGTTGTTCCCCTTTCCCTTGAAGACATTCTCTTCACCGGGGAATGCTCCACCGGCAACATCACTCACATAATTGTTCAGAGCTTCCCTGATAACAGTGTGAAGGTCTGCGTATTTCTTCAGGAATTTCGGATTGAAATCCCCGTTCATTCCAAGCATGTCATTAACGACCAGGATCTGACCATGGGTGTTTCTCCCGGCTCCTATTCCGATGGTTGGGATGCCTGAAGCTTCAGAGATCCTGGTGGCAACATCTTCCTCTATCATTTCAAGAACTGCTGAGAATGCCCCTGCCTTTTCAAGATCACTGATCTGCTTTAAAAGCATTTCTTCAGAATCGGCTCTTACAACACGGTAGCTTCCCTCCCGCCTTATGGATTGAGGAAGAAGGCCGATGTGTCCCATTACAGGAATACCGGAATCCACAATAGCTTTAACGCGACTGATCGCGGCCTGGTTCCCTCCTTCAAGCTTCACTGCATCTGCTCCAGCCTCTGCAATGAATCTGACTGCATTCTGAACAGCGATCTCATCTGAGGGTTGATAGCTTCCAAATGGCATATCCCCCACAACCAGCGTATTGGGTGCACCATCCTTCACTGCTCTGCAGTGGGCAACAAGAACATTCATATCTGCACCGAGAGTGGTTTCCTTCCCCATTACCGCCATCTGGAAGGAATCTCCCACAAGGATCAAGTGGACGCCAGCCATCTCCTCCATGCGGGCGGTGGGATAGTCATAGGCGGTGAGTGCTACTATTCTTTCACCACGATCCTTCATGGCAGCTATGGTCTTTACTGATACTCTTTTCCCTGACATTTCACTCCATGGCTGAATCAATTTACAAGAAGCGTTCCAGTACACGACTAAGATAATTGAACCGGGGCGACACTCAAAGCTGACTGTTTGTCTCTTGATTGTACGGCAAAGAAGAAATGCCGGTAAAGGAGAGGGGACCAAACCCTGAGGAATGCTCTTAATACAGGGTTAAAGGACCTATACAACCACCTGGGTCTGTGAGGCTTCCCCCGTAAAAGAGGGCGCCTTCGAAGCTGGCAGGTGCTGCCTTCATGGGTAAACTACCACTCTCAGATCTCTGGTCCCCATCACTGATTATATTACCGCTTGCTGAGGCTCGCGTCAAACCCCTGATGCAGAGAGATTCAGTGGATCTTGGATTTTATTTTCTTACAGCAGTTGTTAATGAAAGGGATGTTATGGCCAAGAATATAACCAGTCCGGAAAAAGACTTCTCCAGATGGTATCTGGATGTCATTAGAGAAGCTGAGCTTTCCGACCCCGCCCCTGTAAGGGGCTGTATGGTTATACGACCTTACGGATACGCTATTTGGGAAATGATGCAGGCAGATCTGGATCGCCGCTTCAAGGAGACGGGACACAGCAATGCTTACTTTCCCCTGTTCATCCCGGAAAGCTTTATAAAGAAGGAAGCCGAGCATGTTGAAGGGTTCAGCCCTGAACTTGCCATAGTAACCCATGCAGGTGGTAAGAAGCTGGAAGAACCTCTTGTGGTCCGTCCCACATCTGAGACCATCATCAACCACATGTTCAGCAAGTGGATAAACAGCTACAGAGACCTTCCCATGCTTCTCAATCAGTGGGCAAATGTGGTCAGATGGGAACTTCGTCCCAGGCCATTCCTGAGAACCACAGAGTTCCTCTGGCAGGAGGGGCACACAGCCCATGCCACAGAAGAGGATGCCCGTGAAGAGACCATGCGCATGCTGGGTGTGTACACTGATTTTCTCCACAATGTAGCTGCTATTCCAGTGATACCAGGAAGAAAGACCGACAAGGAAAAATTTGCCGGCGCAGTGAACACCTATACCATCGAATCCATGATGGGCAACGGATGGGCTCTCCAGGGAGGAACCAGCCACTACCTTGGAACCAACTTTGCAAAAGCATTTGATACTCTCTATCTTGATTCAAACAACGAAAGACATCTGGTTCACCAGACAAGCTGGGGTGTTACCACAAGGCTTGTTGGCGCTGTTATTATGGTTCATGGAGATGAACACGGATTGAGACTTCCCCCGAAACTGGCACCTGTGCAGGTTGTGGTAGTACCCATTGCCAGAGAAGAAGATGAGAAGAAAGCGGTTCTTGAAGCAGCAAAGAGCATCTCTGCTGAGATGAAAGAACTTGGGATAAGAGTAAAGGTTGATGACAGGGACGGAATGAGCCCGGGATTCAAGTTCAACCACTGGGAAGTCAGGGGAGTTCCTCTGAGGCTGGAGCTGGGACCCAGAGATCTTGCAGGGGGGCACGTAATGGCAAGCCCCAGGAATAAGCCCGGCCGGGAAGGCAAGTTCACCATCCAAATGGAAGGAATCGCAGATTCTGTAAGAAAGATCCTTGACACCATACAGGATGAGATGCTGGCATCTGCTCTTGAGTTCAGAGACCAGCACACGTACGAGGTTGAAACATACGACGAATTCAAGAAATTACTTCCGAACCAGCCAGGCTTCTACCGTGTCTGGTGGGACGGCAGCAGCGAAGACGAGACCAGAATACAGGAGGAGACAAAAGCCACTGTCAGGTGCATCCCTCTTCAGCAGAGACCCGGCACTGGAACCTGCTTCTTCACAGGCAGGGAGACTTCCACCACCGCCATCATAGCCAGAGCTTACTAAAGTGCCTGAAAAGGGGAAGATCTATTCAGGAATTAAACCTGCAATTTCTCTTCCCCTTTTCCTTTTACTAGCTGCCATGGTCACATGGCCACTTGCCTCAACCTCTGAACCCCACGATCACGCAGACACGTTGTTCAACAGCTGGCTGATTTCATGGAATAGTCACGCTATTGTCTCAGGCCGGAATCCCCTTGATCTTCCAATTTTTCAAGGCTTTCCCGATGGAAACGGTCGCAGTGATCTTCTTCTTACCCAGAGCACGCTTGCCCTGCCAATGCAGCTTGCAGGCATGAACGCAGTTCGTATACACAACATACTCCTCGTATTATTCCTTGCTTTTGCGGGATTCTCAGCAGCACTTCTGGCAGTTGAAACTGGAGCAAAACTACCTGGTTCATTGTTCACCGGTTCAGTTGTTATCCTTCTTCCCTATTTTCAATCACATGTGTGGCATCTTCAACTGTTCTCCGTTGGATTCTCCTTTCTGGCTGTGGTGTACGCAATGCGTATGCTCCGAGGCCGGTCCAGAGGGTGGCAACTGAGTGTGCTGATCCTGTTGCAGTGCCTTTCCTCTCTCTATCACTGGTATTTCCTTAACCTTGCTCTGCTTATCCTCACCATCTCCACTCTGTTTCTTCCATACAAAAAACAGCTTCTTCCAATGGCAGGCTGGTGGTTTGCGGGAAATCTTG
>JAGLDY010000036.1 GCA_023145375.1 Candidatus Sabulitectum sp.
TCTTTTGTGAGCGAGTGTGCTTACTTCCCATGGCTGTCTTTGTATTCTTTAGAGAGTTTTCTCCACAGTCTGGTATGGACTAAAGCTCTGTTGCGATTCATTTCATACCAGGCAACTTCAGGGAACTTTACATATATCTCCATCCTTTTCAATACATCCCTTCCGCTGGCTTTTCCAGCCTCTATCTTCTGAATGGTGTATGGAGCAAAATCAAACAAACGGCCGAACTCCCTGAGAGAAAGCCCTAATCTTTTCCTGAAAGCAGCAGCATCCTCAGCCTTAAAATGGTCCTTTATCAAAGGTTCAAAAACGAAACAGGAAGGCCCACGCTTTCCAATACTCACAAGAAGGATAAGAGGATCATTCTCTTCAACTTCAATTCCTGTTGCAGCACAGTACTCACCGTAAGCAGGATTTTCTTTTGACGGGATTCTGTCCCGAAAGGACGGGAACAACAACGGAGAGAAAAAGCTTCTTTCAGTAAGAGGCATTTCCGGTCCAACAGCTACGGCTCTGCTCCATTCCAGATAGTTATCCTCATAGGTGAATTGAAAGCCCTCAGCACCGGACGCATCCGTGCCTCTTTTAAGAATTCCAGCAAGCTTTCTTGTTCTTCTACCCTCGGCAAACACGGCTAAGGCTTCAATAGGTCTGTCAGTCATGCAGTTGCTCAATTCTCTTTACAATTATGCTTCTAAATGCTCTTGCTCTGGAAACGGAAAGAAATTTCCATCCGGAAAGTTTATCAATTTCTTCAATACTCACCTGTTGGGCAAATTTTCTGACTGCATTCTCCATTCGCAGCCTTCTGAACTCTTCCACATAGTCATTCATCAAGGGCTCATCGGTTGCCTGAACTGCTATCCTTCCTCTTGGGCAAAGGTCTGCTTCAAGAAAACTTTCTTCCTCAACACCTATGTAGGATGGGCTATCATAGAACGGAGAAAGCCTGTACTTCCCACCCTTTTCAATGAACCCGAGGTTCCTTCCATGACGGTCATGGTTACCGATCAGAGAATCGAACAGACATATATTAACGAACCTCTCCATCTCCGAAAGTCTCCCTGTCTTCTGCTCAACGACTTTCAGAATTGTTTCGCAGGAGAAAGGGGCCGTATCAAGAAAGTGATAAAGATGGTGAAGTGCCGCCAGCCTCCCGGGTGGAATAAAATTCCTGGTTGCAAAAGTGATAGATCCATGAAAATTGATAAGATGGTATTGAGGAATACTCAAACTAAGAGATTCCGCAATTTGATTACTTAAGAACTCCACCGCAGGCAACTCTGGAAAGTCATCCTGCTGAACTTTCATTATGTAAACAGAATCACCCAGTTCTGCAGAATATTTCCTGAATTTGCCCTGAAAGAAACTTGAAATGATGTCTCCACTTGTGGATACCACTTCACTGCCCATTGTTTTTATGGCAATGTTTCTGAACTCAAGCGGCCTCTCCAGCTGAAACCAGCGGCAGAAACAACTGGAATGCAAGCCGTAGTGAGTACTTTCTTCCAGGCTTACTGGCTTTCCGCAGAAAAAACAGATCACGGGGGACCCCCTTCCTGCACAAAGAATACATATCTCTGGTAGTGTTGTCAAGTCTACACACTTAGTAAGTGTTGTCATCTCTATACACTATTGCATGGTTTGAAAAAGCCGGCAACTGGTATTGTTGCCGGCTGATGTTCCTGATTATCTGCTCTGATCTATCTTGACTCTATGGGAGCTACTCCGGCTCTGCCTGCGAGTGTTAGATCAATGGTGTTCTCACTGCTGATGTGCTCGGTGCCAATGGTGATCTCTTCAACCATTACCTGCGGAAAATCGTGAATGATGATGGCGATCTGATCTTCGGTGAGCTCTATTGTGATCTCCTCACCCCGAGGGCAGTTGTGAACAATAATTGCGATCTGATCTTCGGTGAGTTCGATGGTTGTAATTTCTTCTCGTTCACCTAAAGCAGTACCTGCAATAACAAGAAGCAGGATAATGGAAATGAAAGATACGCTCAGCCTTTTCATTGGTAACCCCTCTCTCTATTGCCAACTCAGGGCATTATTATCTGATAACTTCCTCAGTTGGCTGTTACGATCTTATTCCTGTGTTCTCTATCTCAACAGAGTAAATCTGCGCTGTGCCGCCGCGGTTGGTGTACTTATTCTGCAGATATAAACTCCAGCAGGTAAACTATACTCGTTTGCATTCCACGTAAAGCTGTTCAGCTGGACTTCCTCCGCGTTCCCGATGACCCTTCCAGAGAGGTCCAGTATGGTCACTTCAGCTGTGGTTCCATCTGTACCCGAGCAACTTATTGCCAGGAGACCGGTACACGGGTTCGGGGTGCATTCCACCGCCAGTGCGGGTCCGGGAGTTGCCCCTGAATTGCCCTCTATGCCACTGTAACCCTCTCCCTCGATGGCGTAGATGAACTGATTGGCGGAAATGTCCTCGTAAACCTCCACAAGCCCGCTGGGCCAGTTGATGGTAAGGGTCTCAATGGATGATTCATCGTAAAGGCCAAACTCGATGGGAAGGCTGTGGTAGTCATGGAAACCCTCACCGCCGGCTACCATCCTGGTGAGAGTAACAGAGCTAAGCTCTGCTGTTACAAGAGCACCAATTGCATTGCGGTTGGAGGTGGTTCCCTCCAGTTCAACGGTGACGTAGTTGGCGGGCATTGTCTCACTCATATCGTTTCTGTACAGCACATACTTGTCGATGTGACCAACTGCGAACAGATCGTTGTAGCCGTCCAGGTTATAGTCTCCCCATGCTATACCGAAATAGTCGCCCATGAGCTGGCCGGAAAGGCCCAGGGATACTCCCACTTCAGTAAAGGTACCATCGGCATTGTTCCTGAACATGATGTTGCTGTAGCTGTAAAAGTCGTGGTGCGTTGTGTAGATATCCAGCCATCCGTC
>JAGLDY010000037.1 GCA_023145375.1 Candidatus Sabulitectum sp.
TTCATCCCCGGGGTGCGTTCTTTTTAAGAACAACGGAGACGGTACATTCTCCGATGTTACCACAGCAGCGGGAGTTCTGGGCCACGATGACACCAGAACCACTGCATTCGTTGACTACAACAACGACGGATGGCTGGATATATACACAACGCATCACGACTTTTACACCTACAGCAACATCATGTTCAGGAACAATGCCGATGGTACCTTTACTGAAGTGGGAGTATCCCTGGGCCTTTCCGGTCAGCTCATGGGCGACTATTTCGGTATAGCATGGGGCGACTATAACCTGGACGGTGACAACGATCTGTTCGCAGTGGGGCACATCGACAAGTATGTGCTGTACAGAAACGATATGAGTGAGACAATGCCGGCGAATTATGTCACCCTTGAACTGGAGGGAACCACCTCCAACCGCAATGCAATTGGTGCTCTTGTAACTGCGGAGCTGGGCTCTCTTACTCTCACCAGGATGGTAGCTGGCGGTGAGGGTTTCCATGACTACCACAGCCTTCCAATCGAGTTCGGCCTTTACGATGAACCATCCATTCAGACCCTTACCATCAACTGGCCCAGCGGACTTGTAGAGGTATACACGAACATTTCCGCCAATCAGTTCATCTACGCTATTGAAGGGGACGGTCTCACCGGGATAGAGGGCAATGCAGGGACACCACTCTGCACCACCCTGTCGCTGGAATGCAGCCCCAATCCCTGTACGGATCAATTAACCATTAGTTTCTCCGGTGCGGTGGGAACCACAGCAGAGCTCACCATACTGGACCTGTCCGGAAGGATCATAATGCAGGCCGGTGGAGTTCAGCTGAACAGCCAGACCCAGAGTATTACATGGAACGGTAACAACGATGATACACCGTCAGGCATCTACCTCTGCACGCTCGCCACGCCTTCTGAGGTAACACAGAGGATGTTCACTCTATTGAGATGAAGAACCACAGTTATGCTGATATCCTGGAAAAGTGATTACTGCCGACAGTAATTACACTGTATCTGGTGTAATTGAATTATTGACTGAACGAAAGAGGAGCCGCGCTGTCTTTCAACGCGGCTCCTGCTCTATATCATGACCAGGTCAGAGGACGATCAGCTTTTTAGTCTCAACCGTATTCCCTGTGGTATACCTGAATAGATATACCCCGGTTGTGAGACCTGAGAACCCTGTCTCATACTCTCCCGCCTGGTGGAACCCGTCTGCGAGTACATCAACGATCCTGCCTGAAATATCGAAAAGCTCAAGCCTGGCAGATCCGCTTACCGGCACTGAGTACCCGATGGAAGAAGAGCTCCAGCATGGATTTGAACCGGGATTCCCGAGCAGATCTGCTGACGAAACCCAATAGCTCTCTTCATTAATACCGGTTTCTATCGTTCTCCAGATGTAGCTTAAACCACCATATGGTAGGTAATCGTTACTCTGGCTGATAATATGAGGCTGATTACTTGGATCAATGGCAATTGATGTGTTCATTGGATTGATAGACTCCATCACTATTGTACTTACCCATGTGTCACTTTCGTCAGATATATGATAAAGAATTCCATCAAATGTACCATCAGAGTTCGAGGTCGGCCAGGGTAATACACCAACGGTGATATGAACATTGTTACCTTGATCCAGAGCTATTGACGGGAAACACAACTTGCCGTAAGAATTTTCTACTTGAAGAAGGTTATCTGTCAACCACTGGGAGCCGTCGTTCCAGGTATGTAAAAGCATGTAAATAGTCGTCGGTGATGTAGACAATGCATCGGAAACGATATGAGGGTGACCATCCAGATCGTAATCGAGATCCAGCTCGTAGTAATCATTGCTGAGGATTTCGTTGTAGGCTGTTTCCACCTGCCAGGAAGCTCCATCCTTGTAGGCATACTTAACCGCCATGGGACCAACTGCGCCTTGATGGAAATAGGCGACACCAATGTTTCCCGATGGGTCAACTTTAGCGCTGGGATGCACGGTGGGATAGCCGGCTTGCACCACTTCGCTGTCCCAGGCACTTGGGGAAGTTTTCCAAACGTGTAACAAACCGGGACTGTATTGGCTGATAAAGATATGTGGTACGTCGCCGATCATTGCTATTGAAGTGCCGTGATCAAGATGGTTCGGTGAGTAAGTGAGTTGCATAATGTTCCAGTTTGTTCCATCAAAATAAGCATATTTGGCGTATGACCAATCCTGGTCATCGCATATCTCGTAGGAGATATGAGGGTTACCCTGTGAATCAAGGGCAATATCACAGTTTGCCCCAACCCAGTTCTGGGTGTCCACATCCACAGGCGTGATGGTCCAGTCGGTTGCACCTGCAGCCTTGAATCCATAGTAGAGGTCGGAGCCTGGGATTACACCGCTTTTATAATGAAAGCACATGTGCATATTACCTTCGTCATCGAAGACCAGGTCATTGTCTGCCTGGACGCTCTGTTGCACAACGAGCTCCTCTACGTTCCACTCGATTGCATTTGCCGTCCCCAAAAGGCAGATAACGGTAACGATCATGAAAGTTCTGAATCTCATTCTGTACTCCATTCCCTCTGTGTGCTTGTAGTTCACCTTGTGTAGCGTAGCGCTCCCTCTTTTCTCCGGTATCTATATCAATCAGTGTCGTCGTA
>JAGLDY010000038.1 GCA_023145375.1 Candidatus Sabulitectum sp.
AATATAAGGGAGCCAGCAAGACAGTTCCCCGGAGGCTTTACAGGAGTTTTGCCCGGAGTCTCTCCAGCATATCCGCGGTCATGGAATCAAGATCCCATTCCGGTTCCCAACCCCATTCCTCCCTTGCGGCGGAATCATCGACTCCCATAGGCCAGGTATCGGCAATTGCCTGACGGTGATCAGGTTCGTATTCAACCTTGAAATCCGGTATATGCTTCCTGATACTTTCGGCGATATCTCCGGCCAATAGGAAACTGGATTTCCCGCCTTCCTCAATCAACCCCGTAACATCATTCTCATGTCCGTGATTCATGACGATCACAGTCCCAGAATCCATCATTCCGGCAGTAGCAGCCCGGTCAACGAACCAGCATCCCTGATGGGAAGCGGAACCCCTACCCGGAACGCACGCTCCCCCTGAAGTCGGGAACATCTATCTTTCATCCGACCTCGATCTCCGGGACATCATCCCTCCAGGGCAGATAGTCCGCATCGGGCTCGCAGACCATCTTGAGGGACTCGGGAGGAGGCCTGGGCTCCTCTTCCACCCACAGTTCAAGGTGCTCCAGTATCCTCCTGATCACGGAAGGCTGCTCTATGACCGAGATGGCCTTCATGCGACCACCACACTTCGGGCATCTGAGAGCGTCTATGTCCCAGACAATTTTCAGGAGGATGGCCCACATGCGTTTCCTGCGGCTGGAGCGTGAAGGGAGGTCTTCAGCATGCGGCGGAGGTTCCCGGCCTGTTGACGAGATCCCCTGCCGGCGTTCTCTTCCCCTCCACGCCTGGCTGTAGCTTCCGTAGTAGATGACCTGCTTGGCACCTTTGCGGGGGATGTGAGCAGTGATACGGGCGATCCACTCCAGAGGGTCTGTGATCTCGAAGTTACGACCGAGTCCGGGATGGAAGTGCTCTCCGCGGTAGAGGACCGATTCGGCATTCGCCGTGACCGTCATGCGCTCCAGCGAGAAGGGTGCCCTGGACAGGTACTCCGCAAGAGTCTGTTTCCCCTCTGTGTCATTGACCGGCATGCCCCGGTACACCGAGAAGCCGCTGTGCTTCCAGGCACGCATGCGCTCAGCCAAGTCAGGCGAGAGCATCTCCTCATCGATCAGCAGCTTCAGCACCAGGGAGCGGAAGAGTTCCTCGATACCGCGAAGGTCCTCATCGGTGATGAGGGGCATCGGGAAGGTGTTGCCCTCCCTGTCCCGGCAGGTGTCGGTGATCAGGCCGTGGACATGAGGATTCCAGTTGGCCAGGCCCCCGAAGGTCTGGGGGACCAGAACTCCACCGGGGAAGACATCTTTCCGATCGAGGCTTTCATGAACGAACAATGTAAGAGAGACCCAGGCACACTTGCAGAGCTTCGGGAGCAATTTCCTGTGGTGCAGGAAGTGCAGCCTGAGCATTTTGGGAATGCTCCAGACCCAGTGTCGGTGTGGAACTGTCTCCAGCAGCTCCTCCTCAAGGAAGGTGGCAAGATCGAGTGACTTCCTCTTCGTGCAGGATGGACAGAAGCCCCTGCACTTGCATGAGAAGGCCCTCAGGTACTCTGTGCCACACTCCTGACACCTGATCCGGGTGAAGCCCATGCTGAGTATGCCGCAGTCCTGATATCTCCGAACAACCTCATCGGTTACAGGTCGCCAGTAACCGTATCGTTTCGCGAAGCGTTCATCGTAAACTGTACGGAAGTCGTCGTATCTCGCTTCCAGGAGGCGGTACAGGGGAGTGGACCTCGGCCTTCTCGGCCAATAACCATCGGGGAATACGCCGCAGGCGCCCACCTCTCACCTCCCGGTGAAGGGTGAAGCGCCTGACAGCCCAGCCTCTCATCAGGTACCATTCCGACCATGATCCGTGTTATTCACCTTGCGGTGAAGCATGCATTCATGATCGGCTCACCACATCTGTGGAGTACGTATACAGATGTTCACTCCATGAGTCAAGAGAGGTGGATTCACTCTCAGGTAAACATGCTTACTGAACTGCTTGTAGCCAGCTGAATCAAGCTGAGCATGTCTCGCAAGGGTGACCCCTGGAACAACGCCATGATGGAGAGCTTCTTCGGATCGCTCAAGATGGAGTGGATCAATGGACCCTTCGATACAGGAGCGAGGGAGAGCTCCAAGTCTTCAAGTACATCGAGCTGTTCTACAACACGATGAGGTCCCATGAGAGCCTCGAGTACATCAGTCCTCTGGACTTTGAGAGGAGGTGTGAACAGGTATCAGTAGTGAGCAGAATACAGGAAACAGCCGGACAGTTTCGCTGTGCTTGTTTCCGATTCGTCCGCTTTCAGAACTGTATGGCCGAACGTTCAGTGTCCCCTCCTGCAGCCGTCCGGCTGGCCTGTACTGAACAACAATACTCAACAGGGCATGGAATGGGCGGATATCCTGATACTGAGGGAATCATACCTCTGCGTGATGGATTATGTCCCATACGACGACGACTGGGGCGGTTCTTCGGGTGTGAGCCTTGAGAAAATGAACCCGGATTTCAGCGGATACGAGCCCGCAAACTGGAGCAGCTGTACCAGCGGAGGCACGCCCGGCGCCATAAACAGCTGTTCCGCCGGTTCGGGCAGCGGCTCCGGTGAATTCCTGTGTTACTACCCTGATCCCTTCTCCCCTGACGGAGACGGCCGGGACGATGTTCTTACAATAGAAATGAATTTCCAGCACCCGGAGAATGAAGTTACACTGGAAATCTACAACATTCAGGGCAGGCTTCTTCTGCAGCTCCTCCATAGGGAGATATGCGGTTTATCGAAAATCATCACCTGGAACGGAACCGGAGAAAGCGGAGGACGGCTTCCGGTTGGAAGGTATATCATATACCTGAACTCCAGAGCTGAAGATACGGGTGAATACCGCGAAACCTGCGATGTAGTAATTCTCGCCCGTCCGCTTTAACTGATTACAGGAGTCCTCCCAGAGATCAAGTCGTTTCAGGATGACAAAGCAGCTTCAGTGAGATCACACACAAAGTGTAAAACCTTTCTTTAAACTGGTAATTGAAGTATTCTTCATTCTGGGAAATTAAAAGACTGAGAAGGTGAAGCGTATAGTTCCTGGCGGGAGGAATGAAATGACATCAGATCGAAGAGATTCGGTATTAACTGTTATGCTGTTTGGATGTGCAGTATTGTTCTCCACAGCAGGTTTTGCAGGAGTGCAGGAGTTCACCGATGTAACTGCAGCAATGGGCATCGTAGGGTCGACAACGCTGGGTAATACAGTTGCCTGGTATGATATTGATAACGACGGTGATCTTGATGTGGGTATG
>JAGLDY010000039.1 GCA_023145375.1 Candidatus Sabulitectum sp.
CCGAACAATAACACAAATTTCCCCGCGCTGTTAGAAAGGGCTGTTATGAAGTTATTCCCAATTGCACTGATTGCATTCTCATCACTGTTTGCTGCTGAGATGTCCGTATGCAACACTGAAGAGTTGTTGCCTATTGGTTTCACTGAAGAAGAACTTACAAGGCTGTCAGAGATAGGGACGTATCAGGATGGAACTTCTCCACCTCCTGCAGGTGTGAGGAACCCAGGTGAATTCGAACCTGCCACCGGTGTTATGGTGAGATGGCCTCTCGGTGTACCCTACGATTTTCTTATCGATGTATCAAACAACAGCGAGTTGTGGGTGATCTGCTCATCCTCCCAGCAGGGTTCTGCTGAGTCAGCCCTTTCATCTGCCGGTGTGAATATGAGTAACACTGATTTTATAACAGCGCCAACCAATTCGATCTGGGTGAGAGATTATGGACCATGGTTCATTGTTCTGGCGGACGGTACACAGGGTATCTTCGATTATGATTACAACAGACCAAGGCCGCTTGACGATGTTATCCCGCAGGTGATAGGTGACCAGTGGGGTATCCCCGTCTACATCTCAGATATTGTTCATACAGGTGGGAATTACATGTCCAGCGGGCTGGAGGAAGCCATGTCCACCAACCTTGTGTACGCAGAGAATTCCAACCCTGACTCCTGGGTTGACCAGCAGATGGAAGATTACCTTGGTATTTCCGGGTACACCACATTCGTTGACCCTCAGGCCAGTTACATCGACCATATTGACTGCTGGAGCAAGATACTCAGTCCGGACAGGATAATGGTTCTGCAGGTGCCGCCTTCTCACGGGGACTATGCGGCTCTGGAGGCAGTAGCGGATCTGATCGCTTCAAGCCCGTCTCCCTACGGACATCCATGGGATGTCTACCGAGTTTTCTCAAGCGGTACAGAAGGATATGTAAATGGTCTTCTGCACAACGATACCTATTACATGCCCGTCTGGAATACTGGGAACGATTCCCCTGCAGAAATTGCTTTTTCTGAAGCTCTTCCGGGGTACACCATAACCCCTATGTATTTCTCGGAATTCCAGAACACCGACGCTCTCCACTGCAGAAGCAGAAATGTCATTGACCGTTACATGCTGCAGCTTCTTCACACCCCTGTTGACACAGTGCAGTCCGGGAATCCTGTGGTAATATCAGCTTTCATTCAACCTGATCCATCCAATTCACTGACTTCTAAAAGCGTTTTTTACAGAGTGGATTCCGGCAGCTATACAGAACTTGCCATGACCTCCACTGGCTCTGATAACTACTCTGTGAACATTCCTTCAAACCCAGACGGCTCCCTTGTTGAGTACTACATCAAGGCTGAAGATTCTTCCGGAAGAGTTAGCGCCCACCCCCAGTCGGCACCTGCAACATGGTTCAACCACTACACTGTTTCCTCCACAGGAATAGGATCCGGTTTTGCTGCAGGTGTACCACCACAGATGCTCGGGGCCAATCCCTTCAGCAGCATGCTTGCTTATTCAGGAGAGCCGGGAACTATCTTTTCTGTATTTGATGCATCCGGCAGGAAAGTACACAGCTCGGTTGCAGGGGAGAGCGGTCTCATGGAATGGCATCCTGAAGTCGCAATCCCTGCCGGTGTGTATTTTGCCCATTTCCTGCACAACGGTTCGGCCTATTCAGCCAGGGCTGTTCTGCTCAGATAAAACTCGGTGTTTAACAAAGCCTCTTCTCCGGAAGGGGCTTTATTTAAATCTGTAGTTTATCCAGCCGCCTGCCATTACAAGAAAGGCTCCCCCGAGAACCATCATGGATGGTACTTCCCGGAAGACGGATATCTGCCAGAGTACGGAGAATACCACGCTGAGATATCCGTACACAGCCACTTTTCCCCCGGGAGCAAATCTGTAGGCTGTTGTCATCAGTATCTGCCCCAGAACCCCTGCTATACCAATTCCCAGCAGGGGGATGATTGTAGCTCCTGTGGGCATTACACCGCTTGAAATGGTTTTTGGAAGAAATACAACAACAGAGAGAAGGCTGAACCAGAAGACGACTCTCAGAGGTGAATCGTATTTTCTAAGGGCTCGCAGTGTTGTGTAGGCTGCTCCTGCGAATACAGCAGAGGCAAGGGCAAAAAGAATTGCCGTAGAAACTGAGACTTCTCCAGGGCTGGCCACAAGAGCAACACCTGCAAAAGCTGTGACGATGGCAACGACCTGCACCTTATTCAGCTTTTCTCCAAGGAAAATCCAGGAGAATAGGAGAACGAAGAAGGGACTCAGCTTGTTAACTGTTACCGTATCAGTCAGGGGGAGCTTTTCCAGAGCTGCAAAGTAGAGGACCATGCCCATGGTGCCAAGTGCGCTTCTAAGAAACAAAAGCCATGGTTTGCCTGATAACAGCGATTCTCTCCGTTTTTTCAACAGAATGAATGTGACGATCACTGCCACCATCCCCCGGGCAACCAGTTTTTCACTTGTGGGAATGCCTGAGTCCGCAGGAACCAGTTTCACAGCAAGAGGTACAAGGGAAAGGAAGAATGCAGCAGCGGTCATGAGCAGTGCTGCTTTTGTCTCTTTCGTCACACTTCTACCAGCTTGTAACTCCTTTTTCCCAGCCCGATCTTTTCACCGATCCGCAGCTGTTCCCGTCCGTCTCTTTCCGGTCTGATATGCAGGAATTTGTCCTCTCCTGCAGAAGCATTCCCTGCAAGAGGTACCGCAGCATTCACAAGGTCAAGAGAGGCCTGGTCTATGGCCACTGGATCAGAAGACGCCAGTACACCAATGTTTTCCACCATTGGAGGGGCCTCGTTCTTCATGCAGTCGCAGTCAGGAGAGATGTTGATTAGGAAATTCACATACACCTGTACTTTTGTAGCCATGGTTGCTGCCAGTGCATACTCAGTCATTCGACTCATGAATGTGTGAGCCTCCTGATCCCAGCGTATTCGAATAGCTCCCGCCGGGCATCGCTGAATACACTCCCCGCACCCCGTACACACTGCTTCGTTAATTCGAACAGCGTTTTCTACAGGTTCTATTGCCTCTGCTCCGCAAACCTGAAGACATACGTTACACATGGTGCATTTTTCAGCTTTGACATACGGCATCACCGATGAGTGTTGGTAGAGTTTTCCAGCTTTGGTAGCCCATCCCATCCCAAGATGCTTTATTGAACCACCAAACCCGGCAAGAAGATGCCCCTTGAAGTGACTTACCATTACTGCGTTGTCAGTTCTGGTAAGAGCTGAGGCCAGTCTTGCTGTTCTTGTCTCACAGTGTGAGGGGAGGTCGATGGTGATCTCATCGAAACCTGCAAGCCCGTCTGCCACAATGAACGGCGGCAGTCCCGGCATTCTGAACCCATGGTCATAAGCAAGGGTTACATAGTCCGGGGCAGTCATTCTTCTTCCCCCGTACAGAACAGTGGTATCTGTAAGGAAGGTTCTATTTCCGGGTAGATCGAGAGCTTCAATGATCTTCTTAACAAGTGAAGCCGATATGTAAGAAGAGTTCCCAGCCTCGCCGGGGTGTATTTTTACCGCTGTCATGTCATTCCCATTATCTCGACCCTGATCTGCCAGCCGGTATGGAGCAAGAAGTTCTCCGAATCCGGAATCATTCATTCTCTCTTTGGAAAGGAATCTTACCTGGTTCATAAAAGCCACCTTTCAAGATTCCCTAAATATAACCTGCAGTGGCTTCTTCCTTGCATAATGTTGTTTACTGGGGTATTCTTACCTCATGAGTAGTTTAGTATGGATAGAACTTGATGCAGACAGCCCTGATCACAATCTTGATGAGCTGAGAAGATGCAACGATTTCAAGGGGCTTCACTGTGCAGTGGTAAAAAGCAATGCCTATGGCCACGGGATCATGGAGATGCTGCCGCTTCTTGGTAATGCAGACTGGCTTGCGGTGAATTCCCTTGACGAGGGGATTGAACTTCGTGCAGCAGGGGAAAAGAGGCCTGTTCTGCTTCTGGGGCATGTCCCCCTTGACAGGATTCGGGAAGCCAGACAGGCGGATCTCAGGTTCATTGTCTGCAATTTCGAGACCCTTCAGGCCATCCGTGAACTTCCCCCTTCAGAGAAAAAGGTACTTCTGCACATAAAGGTGGAGACAGGTACATGGAGGCAGGGTGTTCTTCCTGAGGACGCAGTAGCTATGGCCAGTGAGATAGCGGGGATGCACGGAGCGACCCTGGACGGGATATACACTCACTTTGCAAACATTGAGGATACACTGAGTCACCAGTATGCGGAAATGCAGCTGGAAGTATTCCAGGGCGTTCTCGAGGATCTGAAGCAGGAGGGACTTACTCCTCCGGTGATCCATACCGCCTGCACCGCCGCAGCCATTCTCTTTTCAAAGACCCACTTCTCCATGATAAGAACAGGTATTGGTCTTTACGGGCTATGGCCATCCAGGGAGACAAGACTTTCAGCAGAATCTTCAGGCTGCAGAATACCGGAATTGAAACCGGTTCTTTCATGGAAAACAAGAATAGTACAGATCAAGGAAGTACCTGCAGGAAGTTATATCGGTTATGGAGGAACTCACAGAACAACAAGGAACTCAAGGATCGCCGTCTTGCCGGTGGGTTATGCGGATGGTTATGGGAGATCGCTGGGCAATACCGGCTGGGTACTTGTTTCAGGCAACCGGGCCCCTGTTCTTGGTAGAGTGTGCATGAACCTCTGTATGGTGGATATTACTGATGTTCCTGGAACTCATCTGGAGGATGAAGTTATCCTTCTAGGGAGATCCGGCAACGAGGAGATAACTGCAGAATTGCTGGGTCAGTGGATGGGTACAATAAATTATGAGGTGGTAACCGGTATCAGCTCACTGCTTCCCAGACTGTTAGTGAAAGGAGGCTGAGGTGTTCATTGAGGTGGTCGGATCCTGCGGTTCTAAAGATGCGATCTGCAGACTTACCTGTATGAGACTTGGAGAAAAAGTTCTTATTGATGCTGGAAGTGCTGCTTTCATTCCTGTGGAACAACTGGATACTCTTGATGTGGTTCTTCTGACGCATGCCCACCTTGATCATATCCTTGACCTTGGTTTCATTCTGGACTCAATGGTTTCCAGAAGAACTCGCCCCCTTGTTGTCATGGGAAGTGAAGCATGTCTTTCCATAGTGAGAACACATTACATGAACGGTCTTCTCTGGCCGGACTTTTCAAAGATCAACGTGGGTGGTACCCCTATACTTGAATACAAAGTACTTGCAGATGAAGTCTGGACAACGCTTCCCGGGGAAGTGGAATGCATGCCGGTACCAGTCAATCATCCCGCTGGAGCCAGGGGATTTCTCCTCCGGTACAACGGGAAACTGGTGGTTTACACAGGTGACACAGGTCCTACTGATAAGCTATGGAAAACTGCCAGGGAACAAGGCGAGCCTGCAGAGGTGGTTATTGAGGTTTCTTTTCCCGATTCAAAGCGCAGTATTGCCATGGCCTCAGATCACCTGTGCCCATCTCTTGCCGCAGACGAACTGAATAAACTTGGATGCAAAGATATCCCTGTCCATGTATTCCACATGAAGCCATGGTTTGCGGAAGAAATAACAGGAGAACTCAACATCCCAGGAAAACCGGTGAATCTACTCAGGTCTGGAAACCGGATAGAATTCAGCTGACTGACCCATCTTTCATACTCAGGTACAGTGAAGCCTGGAAGATCGATCTCAAGGTGGAAGTCAACAGGGCTACTGACAAAACCCATAGAACGCAAAAGATCAGTGCAGGCAAGTTTCTGAACCCGGAAGCGAAGAGCAGTAATACTGCCGGCAGTGAAGCAAGGATGCCCAGCAGTCCGAAGCTGACCCCACCTATCAGCTGATGTCCCCAGTTGCCTTTTACATCGCTCCAGGCGCTCTTGAAGGCAGTGAATGGATCAGTACGATCAATTACCATCCTGGGGGCAACAAAAAATGAGGCCATGGTCCACATTGTCCCAAGAGTACCGGTGATCAGATTTCTTCTTCCACCCCGTCCCTGCAGCATTTTCAGAGCAACGCCTACTGTAGCTTCCACAACCGCCCATGCTGCTATGAACGTTACCACCGCCCATGATGCTTTGAAGCCGTCACTGACAGTTGGATCTCCTCCAGCCATTCGTATTTCAGCACATGCGATCACAGCGCAATTGAAAAACGTTATCAAAAAGTAGTTACAGAAATAAAAGAGAAAAGAGAGGACAATGAATCCCGCTCTGTTGTGAGCGTAGAGCGCAGCCAGATCTCCGCCGGAACGAGAAACCGGAAAGAAAAAACTTGCGCTTACAAGCAGGCAGAGTATCCCGGACAGAACAGGGAATACAATTAGCTCCTTATCTGCCATGAGTATCTTCCAGCTTTTTCCAATTGCATCTAAAGTACCTGAAAGCACATTCATAATACTTCCTTCCTTTCTTCTATTGCTGAAAATGAAGCAATTCCTTATTCTCTGCCAATGAGAAAAACAAAAATATTTTCCCCTGAGAACCTGCCAGGCGGCAAGGTTTGTCTTTTGTCTCACTACGCTGCCGTGGATGATTCATTCACTTCTACTCTTAAGATACTTCATCAACAGTCTATTCTCCATTCTGTACTTGGTCCTCAGCACGGATACTGGGGTGAGACCCAGGACAACATGATAGAGTGGGAGGGTTACATCCACAGCCGGTACAATGTTCCTGTGAACAGTCTGTATGGAAGAACCAGGATCCCAACGGATGAAATGCTTCAAGGCGCAGACTGTGTCCTGGTGGACCTGGCTGATATAGGCAGCCGGTATTACACCTATATCTATTCAATGGCTCTGACCATGCGAAAATGTGCCGGGCTGGGTATTCCGGTTGCTTTAATGGACAGGCCAAACCCTCTTGGAACAACTGTTGTGGAGGGACCTGTTCTCGACCCCCGGTACAAATCTTTTGTTGGGTTGTATCCGATTCCCGTGAGACATGGTCTGACCATAGGTGAGCTTGCTCTGCTCTTTGCAGAGATGGACTCCCTGCCTGAACCTGTTATTCTTTCCCGGAAAGCCGAGTCGGGGTGGGTGATGCCAAGCCCGAACATGCCAACCAGAGACACTGCTGTTGTTTATCCGGGGATGTGCCTTTTTGAGGCAACTAATCTTTCCGAAGGCAGAGGAACCACCAGACCTTTTGAGATGTTCGGGGCTCCATGGCTTGATCCCTGGAAACTCTGTGATGAGCTCAATGGTTCTCCATTCATGCAGGGTGCTCATCTACGGCCGCACTATTTCATTCCCACCTTCAACAAACACACCGGCATCAAATGTGCCGGAGCTCAGATACATGTTGTTAATGAATCTGTCTTCAGGCCATTTAAAGCAGCTCTTGGCATCCTGGATCATTGCTTCAAGAATCCTGAGACAAGGTGGAATGATCCCCCTTACGAATATGAGTATGAGAAAATGCCCATAGATATTCTTTCCGGTAACAGTGATGTAAGAGGGGCTGTTGATGCGGGAGATACCGAAGCCCTTATCCGGCTTTCTCTAACACCAGCTGATCTTTGGAAGAAGACTGTGAGGAATGTAATTGACGATCCTGAAAGGTTCTTGTTCCAATGATTCTCCTCTGTTGTATATTCCCGCTTCATTCTATGTGAAGGGAAACCAGAATTGAAAATTGCTTTCATCTCCGATGTTCACGGTAACCTTGCAGCGCTGAAAACCGCTGTGGATATCTTTAAAGACCGCGAGGTTGATCTGATCGTTTCTCTGGGAGATCTTGTCCATTATGGACCTATGCCGGAAGAAGTTATCAGTTTTATTCAGAAGAGTGATATTGAATGTGTTCAGGGAAATTGTGACAGAACTGTTGCAAGGAACAGGAAAAGCACAGGTGAAGAGTACGAGAATCCACACTGGCGGAATCTTGCAGCTGATTTCCTCACCTGGACATCTGAACAGTTATCAGTTTCACAGAAAAGATGGCTGAGAGAACTGCCGGATGAACTGAGATTCCAGGTTGGTAAAAAAACGATTCTCTGTGTACACGGCCTTCCTGGGAACCAGGCTGCAGGTCTTCCTGAAGATGCAGCGGCAGTAGTGTATGACGCTATCCTGTCCAGATCCGATTCTTCCATAGTTGTATGCGGATTTACGCATACTCCCTCAATAATCAGAAGACCCAATGGACTTATCATTAATCCCGGTTCTGTGGGAGGGGGAACAGTTCCCTCCGGCGGAACTGGAATGATCCTTACATTCCCTGATGAGGGTGAACCCGAGGTGGAAACCCTGGAATACACATATCCGATCAGGGAGATCGAAAATGGATACGAAGCGGCCGGAATTGGAGATATCTTTTTAAAGTGTTTAGAACTTGGGCGTGACCAGAGAGGTAACTGGCATACAGACGATCCAAAATGGAGGCAGCAATGGGCAGAACTTTAATAGAGAAGATCATCAAGGCACACGGTGGTGGCGATTGCACCGGCGGAGATGTTGTCTGGATGGGAATTGACAACCGTTCAGCGAGGGATTTTGCAGGGGCCAATGTGGTGGGAAATCTTGAGAAGTACGGCGGGGATTCCCCCATAGACGACCCTGAGAAGACATTCTTTACCTTTGACTGCAATGTACCTGCGAACACGATTCCCTATGCTACGAATCAGCACAGGATCAGACTCTTCGCCAGAGAACAGAATCTGAATGTCTGGGATGTCGATGCAGGGATCGGCAGCCATGTTGTGATCGAAGAAGGGCTTGCAAAGCCTGGAACTACAACCATCGGAACAGACAGCCACCTGAACATAATGGGAGCAGTTGGTGCTTTTGGACAGGGAATGGGCGATGTTGACACTGCCTTTGCGTTTAAATCAGGCAAGGTCTGGTTTCAGGTCCCGAACTCCGTAAAAGTAACCCTGAAGGGAATGCCTGCGCCCGGTACCGAGGCCAAGGATGTTGCCCTTGCAATGCTAAAGGAATTCGGCAGCCACACGCTTCTTGGTAAATCTGTTGAGGTTCAGGGAGAGTGGCTTCATCAGGCAGAGTTATCGGATTGCATCACTTTCTCAAGTCTTGGAACTGAGATGGGAGCGATCATTCTTCTTCTTCCTCCCAATCAGAATGTGCTGGATGCATTCAGCATGAAGAGGGAAGAAGCCATCTACGCCGATGATGATGCTGAGTATGAGAAGGAATACACACTTGACATAACAGGGCTGAAGCCCCTTCTGGCTGCTCCTCCCAATCCTCACAATGTACACCCGGTCTCTGAGTACAGAGAAACAGTTGTTGACGGTGTGTTCATTGGCAGCTGCACCAACGGCACTTATGAGGACATGGCTTACGCGGCAAAGCTTCTGAAAGGCAGGAAGGTCGCCTCTGGTGTAATGCTGAAGGTTGTACCTGCAACAAGAAATACCTGGAACAAATTGCTACATGAGGGACTGCTGGCGGACATGTTTGATGCCGGTGCCATTGTGAGCAATGCAGGCTGTGGCGGTTGTGCTTCAGGCCAGATAGGCATGACAGGATTGAAAGAGGTTCAGGTAAGTACATCGAACAGAAACTTCACAGGCAAACAGGGCAGAGGAGATACATATCTCGCAGGTATAGGTACTGCAGTTGCCAGTGCGGTTTTTGGAAGAATAGCCACAGTCAACGACCTGGAGGAGGTATAATCATGGCTGCACTTCAACTCAAAGGCAGACTCTGGGTTCTTCAGCGTGACGGAGAGCTTATCAGCGACATCGACACAGATATGATATTCCACAACCAGTACCTTGCCATTACAGACATCGCAAAAATGGGACAGTATTCCTTCGACAACCTAGAAGGTTTCAAGGATTTCGCAGAACTTGCAAAGCCCGGTGATATTCTTCTTGCAGGAGACAACTTCGGCAGCGGCAGCTCCAGACAGCAGGCTGTTGACTGTTTCAAGTGTCTGGGAGTGACAGCCATCATTGCCAGATCCTACGGAGCGATCTACAAGCGCAATGCCATAAACAGTGCTTTTCCTGTGGTAACAATGCCCGGTGCAAAGGCCAGCGATTTCAACCATCTTGAAGTAATTGTTCTTGACATGGACAAGGGTCTGCTTGGAGCAAAGAAGGCTGAACCAATGAGTGGTGTTCAGAAGGACATCTTCTTTGCCGGAGGGCTTTTCGAGTACGCGGAAACCCTTAAATAGAATTATGAAGAAATTCCTGCCGGCGGGTGTGGTTCTGCTTCTTGCATTAATGCTCTACCTTCCCACCCTCCGGACAGGATTTCTTAGTGATGACTTCCTTGACTGTAACCACACTATTAATGAAGTACCACGTGCTTTTTCTACTCAGTATGGGGGTGGCTACAGACCTCTGATAATCCTTAACTGGGCACTGGACAACAGTATTTGGGGCGTGGAGAATCAGACTGGGTGGCATCTTACTAATCTTGTGTTGCTTCTTGTCGCTTCATCCCTTTTATTCGTTTTTCTTGGTCGGTTCCTTAAGAGGCCTGAGGCTATTTATACTGGTACTGCGCTTTTCTTGTTTTCTTATCCCATGGCAGTCGCAGTTGCTCGAGTTTCCTGGCGAACCACTGTTCTTGCACTGATTCCATTTATCGCATCTCTCATCCTGATATCCATATGGAGTAAGGGTGCAAAAAGAAAGTGGTTGCCCTTTGCCGCAGGAACTCTTTACCTTATTTCTTTGCTTGTGAAGGAAACCGCTATTGCTGCTCTTCCTGTAATGGTAATGATCGCATACTGCTCCTCAGCAGATGAATCCAGGTGGAAAAAGGCGACATGGACTGCTGTCATTGGTTTAGCGTCATTATTAGTTTATGGAGTGTTGAGGTTTCGTGCTATGGGTTTGGGCACTAACTATGCTGAAAGCTCTTCTTTCGGGTTGTATATGGTTAAGAACCTGGTGCTGCAGAATTCAATCGTCTGGCGTCCATGGTTGACAGGTATTTCTGCACGAGTGTTGTTCCTGGTTTATCCGGTTGCAGTTTACTTTGCAGTCCCGAAATGGAAGAACCGGATTCTTGTTTTCTCAATGGGGTTCTTCCTGATGTTGCCGGTAAGCAATCTTACTGTAAGACCGGACTTTTCTGTTGCAGCTTTGCCTGGAGCCGCTCTATTTCTAGGTTACCTCGTTCAGAGGTTGCATGGTAAAAGTTTTTTTGTCCCGGCACTTGTCGTTTTTTTTATAGGTGTTATCCTCTATTCCCGTGACGAGATCAAAACCCTGAATGTGGCATCTGGTTATGTGAACAGAACTGCTGTAAGGCTTGCAGAGATCGCAGATGAACTTCCTGGGAACGGCCCTCTTTTTATCAGTGGTGTTGATAACTCGGTTGGTGTTTACGGCACCTTCTGGCCCGGTGAGTACATGGTCCCGATGGAATGCATGGGTTTCAAACCTGAGCGCTTTGTCACTGGCACTGACAGATTGTGGGAAGCATTGATCACGGAGAATGATTCAGGGTATCTTGTGTTCATTGCTCGCGATGCAGAGCATTACAGAGCAATCCCGGTATCTTTTGACATGTACTCTGACCTTCCTGACACTACAGTTCTTCTCTCAGGCTGTGCCCCGGCCGGTAGATTGATCCGATATCCTTCATGCAGAGGATCTGACATCTCTGGTCCTTTGTTCCTTCTCTCTCCTATCTATCCGGATTCAGTGGTTACTATTTTTCCTGATATTCGTGGTGGGTCTGCTTTTTACGATCTTGCTGCAGAGCCGCTGTGGCTTTCTTTCTATGAAACTTCTGTTCTCACGACTGAGGGTCAGATAGAACTTGTTTTCTCCAGTAAGAATGTTTCTCTTGAAAGGGCTGTGGAGATCAGGCATTCAAAGGAGGCTGAGCCACACCTCTAGTGTATCTTGTCTGAGTTCTTATGAGTAGCAGTCGTTTGTTTTTCCAACTCTCTCCCACAATATTAGATTTGTTCCTGGAGGTTATGATGGCCAATGTCATTCTTCTGTCTCTTTTTATTGTCTCATCTTCTCTTGCTTCTTCCGGAGAATTTGCAGCGTACCTCACTGCAGGCGGGGAATCGGTTTCAGTAGTTGACAGCAGCGGTGAAACTGTGTTTTCTGTTGCTGCCGTCATCCCAGGTTACTGAAGTATTGATCTACAACTCAGCAGGAAGAAAGGTTTCGTCTCTTACCGGTACTTGTTCGGTTGAGTGGGCTCCGTCTGATCTTCCCCAGGGTGTATACTTTGCACTGGAAACAGATCAGTTAACATCAATAAAGCTGGTCTATATCAGATAACCATGCTGTAGTTATCTTTCAAGCAACCCCATTGCCTTCAGGCTGATAATATCATCTTCTGTGACTATGAAGTGGTCCAGTATCCTGAAATCCATATCCTCACCGAGTTTTATGAGTTTTCGCGTTAATGCCAGATCTTCACGGCTGGGATCTGTTTTTCCTCCAGGGTGGTTGTGAACCAGTATTACGCCTGCTGCGCTATGGGCGATAACCTTTTCAACGAGGTTCCTTGGGTAGACCTGGGTTCGGTTCACAGTTCCATATTCAAGATCAACCTCTGCCAGAAGGTTGTTGGATGAACTTAGAAGTATGGCACTGAACCGTTCTCTTCTCTGCGAGCCAAGTCTTTTCTTAAGGTACTCCGCTACTTCGTCCGGGCCGGTTATCTTTGTCTTTTTCTTTGGTTTTTCCGACATTGCATTGAGCTGTGAGAAGAGAGAGAGCAGGATTGCTGTTGATTCACCAATGTTGTCCACAAGCATCAGATTTGATGGTGGTTGCTCAAGGATGTTCTTCAGGCTGCCGAACTTGTTCAGCAGATCCACTGAGAGTTTCCTCATGTCTTTGCGGGGTGCAGCGTATGTGAGAAGAAGCTCAAGGGCTTCACGGTCATTGAAGCCCTTGATGCCTGCTTTTAGAAAACGCTCTCTCAGCCGCTTTCTGTGCCCTTCCATTGTTTCTACTTCTCCAGGTAGACTGTTGTGGACGGGAAGGCGAAACCAAGTCCCAGATCCTCAACGACATGCATGATCTTCAGGTTCAGATCCTGTCTGCTCTGAAGGAATGTGGAGTAGTCTGTTGTTCTTATGAAGAAGAGCAATTCAACATTCAGAGAAGAGTCACCAAAGGTGGTGAAATGAACATTTGACCCATTCTCTTCCGCCATATCGTCCTCAACCAGCATTTCTCTGAGGGAGGACACAAGCTGATCCATTTTCTCAGCTGTGGCATCATAGGTGACACCTATGGTAATGGTGCATCTGCGCATTGGCCTTTTGGAGAGGTTGTCTATTGTGGAATCAACGATCTCTTTGTTTGGGATGGTCACCAGGGTTTTTCCAATGGTTCTTATTCTGGTGGACCTTAACCCTACTTCCTCAATAGTGCCGCTGACTCCGCCAACCTGAACAAAATCACCCACCATGAAAGGCCGGTCAAGGAAGAGGGCGATGGAGGCGAATATCCCTGCTATGGAATCCTGGGCTGCAAAGGCGAAGGCCAGACCTCCAATACCCAGACCGGCTATGATTCCGGAAACCGGGTAGTTCTTGAGCTGCATGAAGAACACTATTCCAATGGCTGCAAGTGCGAATTTTACCAGCTTTCTAAGAACAGGAACCAGCTGGTCATCAAGCTGTGATTCCGTCTCATCAGCCATGGTGCCCATCTGTATTGCCACAGCATCTACGATCACAAACAGGATTCGGATAACAGTGAAGGTGAGAAGGACCTGAATAATGTTCAATGCTATCAGGTTCACTGTGCTGTGGATATTCAGGACCAGCAGAGAAAAGTAGAATCCTGCGAAAACCACAAGAAATGCTATTGATCCTGCAAGGCCTTCCAGCAGTAGGGTGAAGAAGTTCTCTACTTTTTTTCTTGGTCTTTTCAGAGCGGAGCTGACAATTTTTCTCAGCATGAGAGAAATGAGGATACCTGCAATAAAAATGCCTATTCTGCCAACCGGGATCGAGCTCGGAGCGAAATCAAGTATCTTCTGAATGAATTCCATGAATGTCCCTTCGTGTTTCTGTGTTATAGACAGCAACTTTGTTCTGTTTCATGTGTACTGTCAATAGCTGGTTGACGAATGAGTCTTAGTTGGGCATTATCGCTTTCACAACTGATAACTGGAGGCACTTTGAACCCTAAGCTTGAAAAATACGGTAACTGGTTTCTACAACTGGCTTTAGCTCTTCTTGTGTTCTTTGGTTTTCTCAGACCTTATGTGATCGAAGCCTACAGAATTCCAACTCCCAGCATGTCACCCACTCTTCCAGTGGGGGATCACCTTCTGGTACTGAAGTCTGAGAATGGCCAGCAGATTCCTTTTTCAGATAGGATGCAGCCGTTTCTTCATAACTTTCGCGGTGAGAGAAGATGGCTTCTAATGCCGGCGACCGGGTCTGTTGAACTGGGGGAAAGCATTGTTTTCCGCTACCCTGCCAACGAGGAGGTTACATTTATCAAGAGAGTTGTAGCCATGGAGGGTGATTCTGTTCGTGTGCGTAACGATACTCTCTATGTGAACGGAGAACCTTCTCCTTTTGCCGTTGCACACCAGGATAGACTGCATTCCAGCATTATTGATGAACAGTGGCCGGAATCTCTGCCGGGGCTTTATTCCTATGCAGAGGTGGCTGATCTTGCTTATGACGAGATAGCCTCCAATGTGGTTCTGGACAACGATGGTGATCCTGTGTACATTGTTCCTCCGGGAAATGTGTTCATGATGGGTGACAACCGCGATCATTCCAGCGACAGCAGGATATGGGGTCCCATGGACCTGGAGCTGGTCAAGGGACAGGCTGTTGTTACATACTGGTCCTGGCAGCCTGGTGACGGGTTACCGAAGATAGACAGGATTGCGAGGCTTGTTCGTTGATATGACAGCTCGTTTGCCCTACAGCAGCTGCTTCTTTGAAAGTGTTCCGGTGATGTTTCTGAACCTTGACAAACTTGTCACGGGGGGAACAGAGCTACGAGATTTTAAAAAGGACTGCTACTGGGAAGTTTCTGACGGCAAAGAGATCTTTGCCAGGATGATCTTCAGGCAGGGAAAACCCTACTTCATCCACGGGGTGGACTGTCTTGATTCAAGTTCTTTTGTGAACATGATAAAACTGGACAAGAGAGAGCTCTTTCTCTCCCTTCATTTTTTTGACAAGGGATCTCTTGGACCTGTTATTAAATACCTTTCAGAAGAGCCTGTACTTACTGAACTTGACAACTCCAGTGGCGAGCTGATCCAGTTGCTGAAATCTCTGAGAAAGTCCGGAGAATCAGGTATGATCAGTCTGCACACCGAGTTTGGGATTGCCCTTATACCCATCAGAGGTGGAAAGATATCCAAGGGTTTTCTCCCGGGAAAGACAGTGAAGGGCAAAGCTCTTGTGGAGTTTCTCAAGTCACCGGAAGGCTCCGGTATAGCGGAATTCATTGATGGAGAAGTCGCTGAACCGTCTGCACTTGGAATTGGGGAGATCACACTGATCATTGCCGCAGTAAATGCCTGGCTGGAATCTCTCGGACCTGTATGGCCGCAGAGCAGAGCAATTGTACCTGTTTATGTTGAAAAGATCAGAAAAAAGTATCCATCTCTTGAGCCACTGAGCTACACGCCGGAAGAACTTCTTGCTCTGGGAAACTTCATCACGGATTCTTCGGATTTCCCCAAAGCCATTGCTCTTCTGATAAAATCACTCTGCAAGAAGCATCCCTCCCCTGAAACAGCTATGAAGCTTTTCAAGCGGATCAACAAGAGCAGATCAACTGCTTTGAAGACCACAGGCCTGCTGGAGCTACTTTAGCGTTCTATTTTTCAGTGTAGTCCCTGATATGCTCAATGGAACCTACAAGCCACAAAAGATCACCTTCGTTGAGCACATCATCCGGGCTTGGTATTCTGTACTCATAACTACTGTCCTCCATGAGTTCCCCCAGAAAGGCAATATTGACCTCATATGATTTGCGAACGTCAAGGTCCCGGATCGTTCTGCCTAGCATGGCTTTTCTGGGTTCTGTTACGATGAGGTCCATACCTGATTTTAACCGCACAAAGTCTTTTACTCCGGAATAGGTAATGGCTCTGGCTTCCGAGATACCCTGCTCATGCTCCGGACGGTAGATCTTGTCAGCCCCGACAGCTTCCAGGATCTTTTCCTCTCTGTCGCTGCTGGCCCGGCTGTAAACTGTGATATTCAGGTCCTTCAGTATCTTTGTAATTATCACAGTATTCCCGAAATTCTCTCCGATGGCAACTATGGCGAGATCCAGACTTCCTCCTAAATATCCCTCAAGTGACTTCTCGTTTGTACAGTCAAAACAGATAGCGTTGTTCACATCATTTGAAATGCTGTCTACAAGTTCCTGCTTGACGTCTATTGCCACGACATCTGCGCCCTGTTCTCTCAGTTCCCTTGCCATGCTGCTTCCAAAGGTACCCAGACCGATCACTGCTATCTTTTGAGCTGTCTTTTTCATATTCTCCTACCCTATGGTTATTCTTGCTTCCGGATAACTGTACGGTGAGGTCTTAACTCTCGAGGTGGCTGCTGCAAGCGTTGCAGGTGCTGTTCTTCCGATGAACATGGTGATTATTATGATCCATTTACCTGCTTCTGTAAGAGCAGTGGTTACTCCGGTGGAAAGCCCCACGGTACCAAATGCACTCATGGATTCAAAAATATAATCCTCGGTGGAGAACTGATCTCCCGCACCGGATTCTGTAACAAGGAGAAGGAAACTGCTGATACCGAAAGTTGCCATACCTATCAGAAGAATGGCTCCCGCCCTTTGAAGGTCGAAAGTTGGGATCTGCCTTCCCCATATCTCCGGTGATTTTCTGCGGAGGATCAAAGATCTCAGAGAGAGGAAAAGAAGTCCGATGGTTGTTGTTTTCACTCCGCCACCTGTTCCCCCTGGAGAGGCCCCTATGAACATGAATATCAGGAAGAACCACTTTACAGGTGAGAGAAGTGCGCTTGTAGGTACAGTGTTGAATCCTGCTGTTCTGGTGGTTACTCCCTGGAGGTAGCTGTTGGCCAGCTTCTGTGAGATGGTCATTCCCTCCAGCGTGTTGTTCCATTCCAGGATCAGAAAAAGACCGGAACCCAGGACTATAAGAGCGATGGTAATTATCAGTACGAATCTTGTCTGAACAGGCAGGACCCTGCTTCTTCCGGATTTCATTCTTATGAGCCAGTGTTTACCAAGGGTTGTCAGTAGTATGAAACCAAGGCCACCCAGCACAATAAGGGAGCCAATGATGATGGAAGTTGCTGGAGAGTTGGAGAAACCTTCAAGATTGCCGGAGTTCAGACTGAATCCGGCATTACAGAAGGCGCTAACGCTGTGAAAGATGGAGTGCCAGATGGCCTCGCCTGTTGACCAGTCCAGTGATTCCATTCCTGACCAGGTGTTGTAGAGCAACAGGGCTCCCGTCGTCTCAATGATAAATGTCCATACTATGATGGAGAGCAGGATCTGTTTCAGATTACTGGTGAATTCACTGTCCATGAGTCTGGAAAGATTCCGGGCTCCGGCAAGTCCCATTCTCTGCCCGAAGGAAAGGGCGAAAAAGGCTGCAAAGGTCATTATCCCCAGTCCTCCCACCTGAATAAGAAGCAGAATGATCAACTGACCCATGAAAGTGAAATCCGTGCCTGTATCCAGTACTACCAGGCCGGTAACACATGTTGCGCTTGCAGACGTAAAGACTGCGTCAACAATTGAGATACCATCTTCAGTTGCCCTGGGTGCCATAAGAAGTCCGGCTCCTGAAAGAATAACAATGGAGAAACTCAATCCCAGGATCAGTGCAGGTGGTGTTCTTTCCACAAGGTTGATCAATCCGCTGAATATTTTTATGGATATCATTGCTATCAGGTATCCACTTACAAAAGGAACAATTTTCAGTTGACTGATCCTTCCTGAAGCGTCTCCTCTAATTAGAAAAATCAGAACAGCAGCCAGAAACAACACACTGAGTATCGAATTCCACGGTCTGCTCTTTACATCATTCCAGCTTATGGATGAGGTTAGAACCGCGATAAACACAGCCGCAGCTTCAAGGAAAA
>JAGLDY010000004.1 GCA_023145375.1 Candidatus Sabulitectum sp.
ATAGAGGAAATACACCGCAGGATTATCCACGGTGTAGTAGACCACTATCCAGGTGCTGTCGGCATTATCTCTTGAAGCTGTACCAAAATCTCCTTCGTGAAATCCACCAAGAAAGTCCATGTCCGGAACAATGGATTCTTCCAGTATCTCTCTCCTGCGTCTCAGATAGTTAAAGGAAACAGACCTTGGCTCTCCGGTATGGGGGTCAAAGCCTATGCCGCCCACATCCGCCTGAGAATCTGAGGTTATGTATGTCTGGTCACCGGTGGCAAGGTCCATGTAGTAGAATGCAGAGAGGTTGGACTCCAGATTGGAAGTAAGGTAAATACCTGTACCGTCATTGGTGAACCTCCGTGGGCCCCACTCATCATTTGACGAGAAACTTTCAAGCTCTTCCCAAGGGGATTCTTCATCCCAGCGATGATAAACAGTGATGAATCCGGTCTCTGAATTAATAGCATAGTACATTCTGATGTTCATGTCCTCATCCGGCATGAATCCAAGAACCATGTCACCGTTCTCATCGGTACCGGGGTTGTCTGCTGTCATTGTGAGCTCACCGGTGTTCAGATCGCATCTGTAAACATCGAAGAACATGGGGTTCTGATCATTGGTTTCAATAAGGATCGTGTTCGGCTGATCCTCGTCCGTAGAACTGACATAAGCTTTGACACCCTCAAATGGAGTCAGATCCACAACTTCTCCGGATGCCACATCAAGTCTGTAAACATGAGTATTTTCTTCACCGGCCTCGTCCTGCATGTAGAGGATGTGAATTCCGTTCTCCGCCCAGAAGTAGTTCGTAACGCCTCTGTTTGTATCGAATGTAAGCTGCCTGGGCTCAGACAGGTCACGGTTCATTACCCAGAGATTAAGCACTGCGTCAACCGGTGCGATGTAGGCTATCATGCTGCCGTCCGGTGAAAGCTGCGGGCCTATCTTCTCAGGATTACCGAACAGAACTTCTCTTGGAATAAGTCTTTCAGCGTTATCAGAACTGACGTGCTCCGGTTCCACGAACGGAACCTCAATCTCTTCGGTTGTAACTGGAGCTTCCCCGTCACCGCATGCAAAAAGCATCAGCAACGGTAGCAGGAACAGAAATTGTTTCATTATTTCTCCCTTTTTGTTTAGTGCATGGGTGTTATACATGGAAGTATAGCATGGGGTGCAACCCCTCCGGCAAACCTGCATCACTTGCATTAAGTGGTAATTCTGCCATATTAACCATTGAAGTGCTTTCAGAGAGGAGTTGTTTTCCATGGTTCGGGATCTTAAAGTTAAGATATTTCACTCTTTTAAAGAGGAAAATGAAGCTGAGAATAAGCGTCGATCTCAAATGACAACAGAAGACAGACTGCGCGAATTTGCAATTCTGCAAGAACGCAGATGGGGGCCTGGCTGGGCAACAAAACCCATTGAGAAGGTCGTCTCATACGAAGAATCGACTGGTAGCTAGCAAATGTTTTTCTCCACTGATATGAAAGACCTCATTTCTTTATTCCACAAGCATGAGGTTGTCTATGCTCTTGTTGGTGGTTTTGCTGTAAACTATTACGGCTATTCCAGAATGACTCAGGATATTGATTTCCTACTCTATCCCTCAAAACAGAACGCAATAAGAATAATGAGTGCACTTGAGGAATTCGGTTTTGGCAATGCGGGAATACCTCAGAGACTGTTTGAAAAAGAAGGAACTGCTATACATATTGGGGTCGAACCAAACAGGATCGATCTGTTAACACACCTTGTAGGCATCAGCAATGAGACTATCTTCTTAAACAGGAGAGAGATAACTCTGGATGGAATACAGGTGAACATCATTCACCGCTCAGACCTTATCAAGATTAAAAAAGCATCGGAACGTCTTCGAGATAATGCCGACGCAGAAGAGCTGGAGAAGCTTACAGACAATTAGGTAAACCGTATCAACTCAGCAGATCCAATGTCACATCAGGTGTTTCAGTACCTGCTGCTTTTCCGGCATGAATGTCAGAATTGCTCCACCGAGTCCCAGAATTATAGCAAGACCTGATACTATTCTTCCGGCAGATAGACCGGAAAAGAGACCGGACAGTCTTTCTATCGAGAACAGGGATCCATAATCTATGTTCTCAAGATTCTGTCCTCCCAGCCATTGAGCCATAAAGAAGCCAAGTAATGCGGCTCCAGCAATCACAAAAACCAGGGAAAGCCATGGAAACATAGGACGGCGGGGCATGAGTCTAACACTGTATCCAGCTGGCTCAGACCCGCGACTGACACTGGAGGTCAGCATCTCGTCGATCTTTTTTTCCAGCCGGTTATTACCCCACGAGTTCATTTTCTCTCTCCTTCAGTATTTCTTTCAGTTTCATTCTCGCTCTTAGAAGATACACTCTGACTGTTCCAGGGGGTATCTCCATAACTTCGGATATCTCCGCAGAGGAAAGCTCCTCGAAATAGCAGAGTGTGATAAGTTGTCTGTCCCTTAAAGAGAGCTGTGAAACAGCCTCTTCAAGGATAACTCTTGCAGGGTCGTAAGATGCAGGTAGTGTGGGATTGAGGTTAACCAGCACTGCTTCCTCCTCTCCCACTTCCATTTTCCTGTTCCTCTTCTCCACTGCATTCAGGCAGGTTCTTCTGGCAATGGTAGCTATCCATCCGGGGAATGCAGCCGGTTCCTGCAGTTTTTTCAGTTTCAACCATCCCTTCACAAAAATGTCCTGACAGAGATCCTCAGCCATGTGGTGATCACCTGTCATGCGAAGAGCCATGGTATACACAAAGCCGGTGTAGTTCTTCACCAGGATCCCATAGGAATCTCTGTTGCCCTTAAGAGCAGCCTGCACCAGCTTCGTTGTTGCTTCACTCACGCCTGCTCTGGATCCTTCTTGACTATGAAGAACGCTATTATGAACTTGGCTGCAGCCAGCAGAGTCAGTACCATACCTGTGATGGACACCCCTGCTATGTCATCAGGTGAGCTCATGAAGAAGCGCATGGAGAAAAGAGCAATTCCCAGCGCAAGCAGTATTGTGCCATGTATCAGATTTCTCTGTCTGGGTGGAGTTTTTTTCTTGCTGTTCTCCCCGCCGATGGAGGCAACAAGCTGTTCGATCACCTCTGGCGTGGCATTACTCTCAATGGCTTTCTGGACAACATTGTACCGGGCTATCTTGTTCTTGTGTGCAACAAACATACCGATGATGATCACAGCTGCGGGAATCCCGATAGCGCTGGTTATGGCGACAATGGGTATCAGTGATTCCATTTTTCTATCCTTTCTGTTTAATGGTTTCTGACATCAGGACAGAGGGAAGGTGCATACCGTTACACTTCCGTTCTCTCAGTGCTTCATGGAATTATACCGGGAACGGAAGAACCCCGGCATAACCGGGGTTCCTGTGTCTATCCAAGAAAGAACGCAGAGTATCAGTTCACCACGGCAACCGGTGCATCATGGGCAAGAGAGTAGTGACCACTGGTGATAACTGATTCTCCTTCTGTAAGATTCTCAGTAATTGCAACGAAACCCCGGCCTGAAGGACCCAGAGTTACATAGCGCCAGTCTGCGTGGCCGTCTATCACAACAAAGACCATGGGTCTATCCCTGACAAGAACAGCCTGCTCCGGTATTACAAGAGAACCCTCGTGCTCTGCAACCACGATCTCGGTTCTGGCTGTTGCACCAGGGCGGAGATCGGGTACGTGGGGTACAGCCACAACAACTGTTCCCGATCTGAATCCCGGATCGATAACCGGGGAGACCGACCTTACCTCACCAAC
>JAGLDY010000040.1 GCA_023145375.1 Candidatus Sabulitectum sp.
ATCAGTACCATGATGGCTACGCTGTTGCAGTTGCCCAGCGGCCATTCAAGCAGTGCTTTCTTCTGTTCAACTCCCCGCTTCAAAGTATTTCCTTTCCACTGCTGTTTCAAGCATATTCACCTGTACAGAATTCGAATGCAAGCTAAATAATAACGAAAAAGGAGAGAGAAAATGGACGAGGCTCTTTACCGGCGATTTCTTGAGCTCAGACCTTTGAATGTTATCAATGCCCTGCCGGGAAGCAGATGTGCTCTTGTAAGCGGCCGTGATATTGCCAGAGTTGCTGAAGATAACCATGCCATAGTCATGGCCTGTAACATAAGAAATCCTCTCAGTGCCCTTGGCATCCTCACTGCTGCGAAGAAAGCAGACAGTTTTGTTCTTCTCGAACTGGCTAAATCAGAGGCCACATACACAGGAGTTAATTTTACTAATCTGCCTTCACTGGCTATGCAGTACTCCAGCCAGCTGGGTGACGGAGTTGTTTACTCTCTTCACATGGATCATTTCGCCATCAAATCAAATGATGACCTTATGGAAGCTCTTGCAGTTGTTCCTGATGCCATTTCAAAAGGGTGGACCTCTGTTGCCGTTGATGCATCACACAACCATGACTGGGAGAACCTGATGTTCACCAGGGATCTTGCCATGCACATCCCGCCATACATAGGTCTTGAAACGGAGGTGGGCGAGATCAAGGGTGCCGGGGTTCTGACCACAGTGGAAGAAGCTGAATACTACATAGGCGGACTTAATTCCTGGGGAATATTCCCGGACTATCTGGCCATCAGCAATGGTTCCAAACACGGTACCTACGATACCTCCGCCGGTGAGGACGAAGGCATTGACCTGAAGAGAACAAAGGACATTGCTGACGCTATCGCCGGATACGGTGTCACTATAGCGCAACACGGCATCAGCGGTACTCCCCTTGATAAGGTGGGGCGTTTCAGAGATTACGGTATAAACAAGGGGAATGTGGGGACCCTCTGGCAGAACATCCTCTTCGGCCTGGAAATGGACCCGGAGAGCGGTAATGCGGTTATGTACGGTGGAAGCTATGTGAAGAGACCAGACAGGGGCATTCCCATGGAACTCTGGAACAGAATGGTCAAGGTTGCTGATGCAAACGGCTGGCCAAGAAACTCTGGCAACTACAAGAAGCTGAACCTGTCTTTCCACTCTGAGATAATGGCACTTCCTGTTGAGTATCGCAAGAGAATACTGGATGATACTGAAAAGTGGGCTCTCCGGTTCTTTGAAGCATTTGGTTCTGTGGGGCTGGGTTCGGAAGTTATCAAGACCATTGTTCAGAGAGATGACTGGAACCCTGCACCGGAAAGAAGGATAGTTGCCGGCAGAGGCGATTCCACACAGGCAAATGCCCCGGATGGAGGATCTGCAGCAGATAATGGAAAGGACTACTCGGACTGACCCTATGAATAATACCATGGAGATTTTACAGGGAGTAAGGCTTCTTAACCCGTTTTCAGCCTTTGACGGTGTGGTGGATGTGGCAATCGAAGAGGATTCTGTGAAATGGATTCGGGAGGCTTCAGGTGAACCTTCAGGGCTATGGCTGTTTCCCGGTCTGATCGACATGCATGTTCATCTGAGAACACCTGGATACGAGGAAGCTGAAACACTGGAAACCGGACTTCGAGCAGCGGTTGCCGGGGGAGTGACCCGGGTGGGTATGATGCCTAATACCAGTCCTGTCCTGGACACTGCTGAGCTTGTTCTTGCTGTGAGAACGAAAGGAAATTCCCTGGGGCTTGCTGAAATAGAACCGATCCCCTGCGTAACTGTTGGTCGTGCAGGAGAGACATGTACTGATCTGGAGGACTTTGCTGACAGTGGCATTTCCTGCTTCAGTGATGATGGCAGCCCTGTGGAGAGCAACAAGGCTCTCCAGGAAGCCTTACGCCGTGTTTCATTGTTTAACGGGGTTGTGATCGAGCATCCTGAAGTGACTTCCATGGCTGCAGGAGGAGCGGTGAATCAAGGGCGGGCATCTACTGAAACAGGAGTGAAGGGAATAGCTGAAAGTGCCGAGTATCTGGATGTGAAAAGGTGTGTTGATATCCTCCGTGACTCTGAAAGCGAGGCCAGACTGCATCTTACTCATTTATCCTCTCCTGAAAGCGTTCAGCTTGCTTATGATGCTGCCTGCGAAGGACTTAATGTCACTTGTGATGTTACCCCCCATCATCTGTCCCTGAATGAGGAGGCAGTGATCACTCTTGGTGCCACAGCAAAAATGAATCCTCCCCTTAGATCGGAGAAAAGCAGAAAGGCATTGGTGAACATGGTCAGCAGGGGAATGGTTACTGCAATTGCCAGTGATCATGCGCCCCATTCCAAAGCTGCGAAGGAAATGCCTCTGGCAACTGCAGCGTTCGGAATAACCGGTCTGGAAACACTGCTTTCTCTGACTCTTGATGTTCTTGGACGGGAAGGCGGAATGTCGCCGCTGGATATTATCCGTCTGCTTACAACTGCGCCTGCGGCTATTCTTAACATCCCGTCACCTGAGATAGCTTCAGGAAAAAAACTGAACATGGTGCTTTTTGACCCGGAGGAGAAATGGGTCTACTCCAGCTCTTATTCCAGATCCAGCAATTCCCCGTTCTTTGGAGAGGTGCTTACAGGGAGGGTCCTCAGGGTCTGGTTCCCGGAAGAGTTATACAGGGAGGGTGAATTTGTCTAAGATCGTTATTCCCGTTCTTTTTCTACTCATGACGGGATGTGCTTACTACAACACATTCTACAACGCGCGATCAAGTTATGAAGAAGCCCTTGAATACGCCAGAGAACATCCGGATGACCCTGCGCAGCACGAGGAGGTTCTGCTTAACGAGGCTGTGGCAGGAGCCGGAAGGGTTCTTGCACGGTATCCTGAGAGCAGATGGGTGGACGATGCTCAACTGCTTCTGGGAAATTCCCTCCTTCTCCGGGGGCAGAGATCTCTCATGGGAAGCGGTACCAGCGACTTTCAGGAAGCTATGATGTCTTTTGCTTCCGTTATTGTAATGACTAACGACAGGTCTTTTCTGGACAGGGCAAGGCTGGGCCAGGGAAAGGCTGCCATGGAGCTTGGCAGGTTCAATGATGCTGCTGCTGCTCTGGTGGAGGTTTCAAGTGATAACGATCGCAGACATGCCTTAAGCAGGCTTCTTCTCTGTGAGGCATACCTGAACTCCGGTGAACCTGAACTTGCAGCAGCTGTTTTTGACACACTCACACCATCCGGAGGAGACAGTCTTAAGGCAGAGTATTATATCACAGGCGGGCTGGTCCTTACTGCAATGGGAATGGCTGACAGCGGTGCTGTCATGTGCCTGCAGGCTACAACAATTGTAGAGCGGGGTGATGTTTACTACCGGGCTCTTGTTACCGCAGCAGAGTCGTATCTGGAAGCAGGATCACCTGAAAAAGCATCTATGGAACTGAACAGGCTTCTCCTTGGTTATCGTTCAGAGAGAGAGATGGCTGATATTTCTCTGCTGAAGGGGAGAGCGGATGAACTTGCCGGCAGTTTTGATGGAGCACTGACGGCATATCTTGATGCATCTGAACTGGACAGTTACAGAGAAACTGGAGCAGAGGCGCTTTACCGCAGGGCAGTTCTTCTCGAAAAGGGGGAGAGGTATGACGATGCTCTGCTGGCGCTGGGTGAATGTGCTGCCAGGCCGGGGGACTTCATGTGGTTGAGACTTGCCGCTGACAGAGAGAGGAATCTGAGCCTCTACATAACCTATTCCGACAGTGTGAGTACTACTGGAGATGAGAGCAGAGCCCACTACAGACTGCTTGCGGCAGAGAAGCGAATTGATCTATATGGACTGGATACTGAAGCTCTTGAAACACTGCATCAGGTCGTAGATTCAGATGATCTGCTTTTTTCCTCTATGGCTATGGTCCTTCTTGCGGACAATGGCGGAGTACCTGATGATTCAGTGGAGATCGTATTGCTTTCCGTCCTGGACAGAGTACCCGGAAGCGATCTTGCCGGCGCAATTGAAGAACAGCTGGGTCTTCCCCCTGGAAGTGCTGCACCTTCAAGGCCATCTGCTGTGCTTGAAAGAGCCTGGACACAGTTAGAGGCTAACCGGTGGGAAGCCGCCTGGAGTACTCTTGATCGTCTCCTGGGATCTCCTTTCAGCTATGAGGTTCGTTCTGAAGCACTCTGGGCTGCGTATGTGGCTTCCGAGGCAGCCAGGATGGATGACGCCGTTGTAGGAAGTTACCTGAAAGAGCTTACCGAGGACTTCCCGGAGACCATCCAGGGCAGAGAAGCTGCTTTGAGGCGGGCGGTGGGACTTGAGGAGGAAGACCCTGAAGGTGGGGAGGAGTAACTTTTGAGTGTTATTCGTGACTATGACTGTTTAGTGAAGCACAGTGAACAGGTGCTTCCAGGTGTTATCAGGATCGTTTTTGAGTGTATGGAAATGGTATCAAATGCCCTCCCCGGACAATTTGTTCAGATCGAGCCTTCAACAGGAACTTTTCCTGTGACCAGAAGGCCGATCACAATAAACCGTTTGACAGATGACGGGTTTGAACTTCTCTTTGACGTTGTCGGGAGGGGAACAGAACTCATGGGCGAGATGAGAACAGGGGAGACAGTGAGGATACTTGGTCCACTGGGTCGAGGCTGGATGGTTCATCCCGATTCAACCTGGCTTCTTGTCGGCGGTGGTCTTGGAGCTGCCGGATTCCAGTTCCTTATTGATACTGTGGGTTCGGCAAAGGTGCTTATCGGTGCTTCAAGTTCCCGGAGAGTGATCCCGCTGGAGTCCCTCTCCTGCACTGTGGCAACCGAAGATGGCTCCACCGGAGAGACAGGACTTGTTACAGCGCTTATCTCCAGGGATCTCCTGGAGGAAGCGGATTCAATAGCGGTATGTGGCCCTGTGGCAATGATGGAGGCTGTCTGGAACACCATCCCTTCAATGTACAGGGACAAAGTCCAGGTATCCACAGAAAGCCGTATGGGATGTGGCTGGGGAGTTTGTGACGGTTGTTCAATACCTGTTTCAAGTGGTGGATACAAAAAGTGCTGCAAGGACGGTCCGGTCTTTCCCGGCAGTGATATTGACTGGAAACGATGGAAGGAGGCTGGACTATGAGTTACCCACCCTCTATCCCCAGGAAGTTCTGGGGCGTTGACTTCAATTCGCCTGTAATGCTTGCCTCCGGAACCGCCGGTTTTGGAGAGGAGCTTCTGGATCTGCAGTGTCTTTCCGGTGTGGGTGCTGTGGTTTCGAAGGCCGTTACCTTCAAATCCAGGGAAGGCAACCCGCCTCCCAGGCTTCTGGAAACACCCTATGGACTTCTTAACTCCATTGGTCTGGCAAACCCTGGAGTTCATCATGTCCTTGAGCACATTCTTCCCGTTGCTGCTGATCTGCCCTGTCCGCTTTTGATCAATGTTGCAGGTGAGTCTGTGGAAGAGTTTGCCAGTGTGGTCAGTGTTCTTGAGGAATCCAGAGTACATCTTGGCTATGAGATCAATGTTTCCTGTCCCAATGTTGCGGATGGAGGTGCTGCATTCGGGGTTGATCCGGAGGTTGTACTTCGTGTGGCTCAGGGTGTTTCCAGGGTTACCAGTAGACCCTTCTCGGTTAAACTGACTCCCAACGGCGGTGACATGGTACAGTCCGCCAGGGCAGCGGTAGAAGGCGGAGCCTCTGCTGTAACAGTGTGCAATACTTTTCTTGGTATGCAGATCGACTGGGAAACCGGAAGATCAATCCTCAAGAGAAAAGTTGCCGGGTATACCTCACCGGCACTGCTGCCCCTGGTTGTTGCCAGAGTGTGGCAGGTCTCCAACGCAGTTTCCGTTCCGGTGATAAGCTCCGGTGGTGTTTCAAAGGGTGAGGATGTGCTTCAGCTTCTTGCAGCAGGCGCACGGATGGTTCAGGTTGGAACCCGCCTGATGAGAAGGCCATTTGCCGCTGGAGAGCTAATGGCTGAGATGAAGAAACTCACAGGTGAATGAAGAAGGTCATTACTGTTATCACGACTCTTTCTCTGATTCAGGGATGTGCACTGGTTTCTTCACCGGTCTATCTGAATCATGGAGTTTCAGCAGGAACTACGGTTATTTCCGGTCTTGAACTTCGGGGAACAGCTTCATGGTACGGTATCCCCTTTCACGGCAGGAAAACCGCCAACGGAGAGACCTATGACATGAACGGGCTCACATGTGCCCACAGAACACTGCCGTTTGGAACCATTCTTCTTGTGAGAAATCTAGGAAACAACAGAACTGTTACCGTTAGAGTGACCGATAGAGGACCATTTATCTCGGGACGAATTGTGGATCTATCCAGAGGTGCCGCATCGGCTCTGGACATGCTTGATACAGGCACTGCGCTGGTATCTTTAAAGGTGGTTGGAAATGAGTGATGTTCGCGTTTATGTAGCTCTCACAAGTGATTGTGGAAGTGATGCCATGAAGATGCTGGAACCTCTGAGAGGACTTTCTGTGGGGGTTAAGATAGGCCTTGAGTTGTTTGTAAAAGAGGGGCCGGGTATCGTTGGTGAGATAAGAGATGCAGGATTTCCGGTATTTCTTGACCTGAAATTCCACGACATTCCCTACACAGTTGCCGGTGCTGTAAGATCTGCATGTCTTCTTGAACCGGATGTTATAAATGTTCATGCCTCCGGCGGAAGAGCAATGATGGAAGCTGCCGCGGAAGCATGTTCAGGCAATACAAAGATAATAGCAGTTACAGTGCTTACAAGCCTGGATAGGAATGACCTGAAACTTATCGGTTCTGAATTCAGTCCCCTTGAGGCTGTTGCATCTCTTGCAGGAGCCGCAAGAGACTCCGGGCTTCACGGCGTGGTGTGCTCACCGCTCGAGGCTTCTACTGTCAGAAAGAATACCGGAAAAGACTTCATTATTATTACGCCGGGAATCCGCCCTGCAGGATCATCAGCCGGGGATCAGAAAAGAATAATGACTCCGACTGATGCCATTAAAGCCGGTGCAACATCCCTGGTAATAGGTCGGCCAATAACCGGTGCTGCCGATCCCGCAGGAGCTGTTGAGGCAATTCTGCAGGAGATTGAGGAAGCCCTGGTTCACTAGTGAAGGTGATCATCAGTCGGTCAGTGTCCTTTATCAGACTTGGTATTGTTTTTCTTTCAGTGTTCATTTTCTTATTTCTGGCTCATACACTGGTACAAATGTCCGTAAAGAACCGTCTGCTGGAATTTGACAGGGAGTGTACCTTTGGCGGTATCGAGTATGGTCTTAATGCAGTTATTATCCGAGACCTGCACATGCCCGGTTCTGGCTTTTCCGCCACTGAAGCATCGGTTCTTATGGAGGGGAGTTTTTTTCATCCGGTTCCCTCATGGGTTGTTCTTCAGGGAGTGATCTTTCAACCTGTTTCTTTCGGCGACTCGCATGAACCATTCTCAAGTTCCAGCCAGTTGCCTGCAATTTCAGTTCTGGATGGCTTTATTCCTGAATACGGTACAAGGTTTTACGGGACCAGGATAGATGGATTTGATGTTGGGTATGCCACCGGCCAGTGGGGAACAGTTTTTGTTAATCATTACAGAGACAGCATATCAGTTGTTTTCAATCACTGCTCAAGTATTCCCGGGCTGGAAGAAGATATCCCCTCTATGGTCCGGGGACGCAGTATCTCCGGAAGGTGCACAGGGGTACTTGGTCTCTCGCCAGCCATTTCCGGTGAGATAACTGAACTTGATGGAAAACCGGCATCAGCTTTATTCGAATACCATCTGTCCGGAGGCATACCAGACGCAAGTTTCAGTATGGATTTTTCCCAGATAGCAGATCAGTCAATGGCTCTACTGGACAGCCTTTCTTCCGGAGCCATTTTGTCTGCCGTCCCTTCAGGCTCGCTTTCTGTGGGTATCTCAGAAAGTGACACGATCTTTTTCTCCACTGACCTGAGATTTGACAGTATGTTCGTCTGGAGTCCATATGTGGCTCCTGATACGTTCTTAACGGAGGCGGCTTTCCTCTGCTCCGGTTTTATCATCAGAGAATCAGGACTGATATGCATAGAATCAGGCACTTTCAGTACGTACCAGCTTGCTTTGAACTTCGATCTTACATACTCCTGGGGGGAGCGTAGAAAGCTTGATCTTGTTGTATCCAACCCTTCTATTTCCGGAGGAGCGATAACAGCATCAATACCCCATGCACTCCTCGGTCGTCTCAGTGGGCTCACCCTGGACGGGGAACTATCCGTTTTTACTGAGCTTACTCTGGATTGGGACTATCCCGACAGCAGTGACATCCATATGGATATTGATGCTTCAGAACTTACAGTGGGGTATAGCCCCATTACATTTGGAAGGATCAGGGATCATGGCGGTGCAGAGTGCCTCATGCGTGATTCCTGGGGAAATACTGTACTTGTTGGGCTGGATATGCTGACAAATCCTGATTTTGTTTTCTTTGATTCTCTCCCATTTTCCTTTGAACCGCTGTTGCGCTGTGCTGAAGATGCCACCTTCAGAAGGCACAATGGTTTCAGCGAGTATCATGTAAGGAATTCCATCAGGGCCAACATGGTCCGGGGAAGTTTTGTCAGGGGCGGTTCCACAATCTCAATGCAGCTTGCAAAGAACCTCTTTCTCGGCCGGGAGAAAACACTCTCGCGAAAGCTTCAAGAAGTTTTCCTTACCTGGCGATTGGAGAGGTGGCTTTCAAAGGATAGAATTCTAGAGATATATGCAAATATTGTGGAAATGGGTCCCGGGGTATTCGGATTTGACTCCGCAGCCAAGTATTATTTTAACGAGAGGGTCGCAGATATCTCAGTTCGGGAGATGGCATTTCTGGTATCCATTCTTCCCGGACCGAAGCTGTATCACAGGTATGCTGTCCAGGGAGCGCTGCCCTCCCATTGGGAATCCTACATTGAGAGGCTTATAACCATTTGTGGCAACAGAGGCTGGCTTGAAATGTCTGTTGTTTCGGAAGCCCTGGCGGATACGCTTATATTTGATGGTGCTGTTTCCCGTCCATGAGTTGACATAGGGAACTCAGGAAACTAGCATCATACTTCGTGCTTCTTTGAAAAGAATAAACGGGAGGGTGATGATGTCCGGTAATGTGAGCGGTGCATACGAGCTGAAACATCGAGGTAAAATTCATCGGGTCTCTAGCTTTAATGAACTAAAGAACTGGGTTGGTGAGTCAAGAGTTACCTCTGAAGACAGTTTCAGAAAAGCAGGTTCTGATAAATGGATATCCGTGATGGCTGAACCTGAATTTGCGCTTATCCTTAACCCTGATAATCAGTGGGTCATTACCATGAAGTCCGGAGTGTTCAAAGCTTTTGACTTTGAAACCATTGTAAAATGGGCGGAAGATGGACGGATAACTGAGGATGCTGTTATCGAGGGTCCGCGGACTCCCCCGGGCGGGGTCAGTGCAACTGCTCTCCCGGCAATCGCTTCAAATCTGAAAAAGCAGATCCAGAATAAGCATATCCGTCCGGTTCTTAGAATTGATGGTAAGAAGTTTCCTGCATCCGATACTGAAACTATCAGGAATTGGATAAAGAGCTCCAGAGTCCCAGTTGAAGCGGAGATATCTCTTGAGGGCAAGGGCTGGGAACCGGTAAGCAGTTGCGGTCTCTTTGACCTTGAAGACTGGCCTCTTGCGGCCCATGGAAGAGTTGTCGAAGAGTTGCTCCCTGAAATGCCTGAACCGGATGAGCCTGTTCTTAAGGAAGAGAAAAGGCGACCTGAGGTAGAAGAAGAGACCCCTGTCACCGGCCAGCCTTTCAGAGAAATACTGGATGTTAATGAAGAGGATCATGATGATGAGGAAGCAGAAGAGGCTCCATATATTGTTATATCAGGTGATTCCGAGATGGCAATTGAGTCTGTGGCGAAGATCAAGTCTCTTCTCAGAAAGAGAATGATATTCAGTTACGATGAAGTAAGGCACCCGTCCATTTCAGAGGAAAGAACTTCGGTGGGTGAGCTTCTGGAAAGCATGAGACTGCCTGGCAGAAACCCGATGTTCTGGGTTTTCTGGGGGCTTGCTGGAACAGCAGTGGTTGCTGCTGCTCTTGAATACTTTAAAGTACTGGACTTCTTCACTTGGCTGCCATAACAGACATACTCAGAGTCAAAAGAGACTCAGGGTCTCTTTCCAGAGACGATCTCTACAGCTTTGCCTCAGGGATAGCAGAAGGTACTGTTACCAACTATCAGGCAAGTGCATTTCTCATGGCTGCCTACATCAACGGTCTTGATCCGGATGAAACACTTGCTCTGACAATGGCAATGCGTGACAGCGGTAGAGTTGTCCACTGGGACAGATCTCTGAGCCCTCTTGCAGACAAGCACAGCACAGGAGGCGTAGGGGACAAGATGTCCATGGTACTCGCGCCACTGGCAGCGTCAATTGGCATACGCGTGCCTATGATCAGTGGCAGGGGATTGGGGCATACAGGGGGGACTCTGGACAAACTGGAGACCATTCCGGGTTTTAATGTAGATTTGACCATAGAACAGTTCAAACAGCAGGTGGAGGATATTGGAGTCTGTATGATCGGTCAGACGAAGGAGCTTGCTCCAGCTGATCGCATCCTCTATTCACTTAGAGATGCCACTTCAACGGTAACTTCCATTCCTCTTATCTCTGCAAGCATCCTCTCAAAGAAACTGGCTGAGAACCCGGACATTCTTGTTTTTGATGTGAAATGCGGAACAGGGGCATTTATGAACACAGTTGAGGATGCTCGTGATCTGGCACAAACTCTGGTTCAGATATCAAAGATGTCAGGAAAAAAGGCCAGTGCTCTTATCACATCAATGAATACACCTATTGGACTTACTGCAGGTAACACTCTTGAGGTGCAGGAGTCTCTCGACATTCTCAGGAACAGAGGCCCCGCTGACTCAACGAATATTACAATTGAACTTGTTGGTGAAATGGCTCTTCATGCTGGAATTGAACATGGAGTAGAGCTTTGCAGAGAAAACCTGGCCAGCGGAAAGGCAATGGATGTCTTTGTACAGATGGTTGAAGCTCAAGGAGGAGATATTGCAGCTTTTGAAGCTCTTCCCCTTGCTCCGGTTATCATGGATGTGCGGGCTTCTAGAACCGGCTACTGGTGCGGACCCGACGCTCTTACAGTTGGGAATGCCGTCCGGAAACTGGGAGGGGGAAGGTTCAAAATAGAGGACAGCGTGCACCCTCTGGTTGGCTGGGAGCAGGAAGTGCCGTGTGGATATCCTGTTGAAAGCGGCCAGCTTCTTGGCAGGGTTCACGGTGCAGACACGGAATCTGCCGGGGATGCCGTTAATGCTATCAGTAGCAGTTTCAACTGGGATGTACCATCTGATCCTTTGATCATTGAGGAGATTCGCTGATGAGAACAATAAGCCCTGAAGCTGTACCGGATACCCTGTTAAGAGATGGCCTGATCTCTGAGTCTGTATTTAACAGGTTCCAGAGGCTTGCTGAGAATTCCAGTGAAGATACCCTCAGCCTTCTTGTCTCCAGTGGAATTATCAGCGAGGAAAAACTCTACAAGCATCTTGCTGAGCTTTCAGGGATACCTTACTCCGACCTTGATCCCCTTGATCTTGATTATCAGGTTGTTACAGAATCTCTTCCAGGGGCTTATGCCCAGGCCAGGGGTATTGTTGCATTCAACGAGGAGGCAGGCAGGATCTCCATTGCTGTAAGTACTCTTCCAACACCTGTGCAGATAGATGACATGGAGAACATGCTGGGCAAGGAGATCGTTTTTTATCTCAGTCGCCCCAGGGCTATAGACAAGGTGATCAGACAGTTCTACGGTTTACACAGTTCGATCCGTGCCGCTGAAAAAGAGCTCACCGGTGATGATGTTGTAGATATAGGTAATCTTGAGAGGTATGTTGACAGCACAGCAGACAGATCCATAGAACCCACAGACAAACCGGTTATCAATGCGGTCAACCATCTTTTCCAGCACGCTTTTGAAGAGAGAGCAAGCGATATTCACATAGAACCGCACCGGGAGAACACCATTGTAAGATTCAGGATTGACGGTATTCTTCACCTTGTCTACAAATTACCCAAGAAACTGCACTTCGCCATTACAAGCAGGATAAAAATGATCGCCGGACTGAATATCGCAGAAAAAAGACGTCCGCAGGATGGAAGGATCAGAACTCATTACGAAGGAAAACCAGTTGAGATGAGGTGCTCCACCGTGCCTGTTTCCTTTGGAGAAAAGATCGTTCTCCGTATTCTTGATCCGGCTATTCTAATGCAGGATCTTTCTGTTCTCGGCTTCGACCAGAGAGATATGATCATCTATAGAGAGATGATCAGCACACCCAACGGTCTTGTGCTTGTCACTGGCCCCACAGGCAGTGGTAAGACCACTACCCTTTACTCCAGTCTCATCACAATTTCATCGGAGCAGAACAACATCGTTACCATTGAGGATCCCGTTGAATTTGTCACAGATGAATTCAACCAGATATCAGTTAAGAAGGCCATAGATCTGACATTTGTCAATGCTCTTCGTTATGTTCTCAGACAGGATCCGGACATCATCATGATCGGTGAGATCAGAGACAGGGAAACAGCTGTGAGTGCAATGAGAAGCGCACTTACCGGACATCTGGTACTGAGTACCCTGCATACAAACGATACAGCATCCACAGTGGTCAGACTCATGGACATGGGAATTGAGCCATACCTTCTTGTGAGCACGCTCCGGGGTATCGTTGCCCAGCGGCTGGTTCGCTCGATCTGTCCCCACTGCCGGGAAGAGTATATTCCAGATAGAACTGAATGTGAGATCGCAGGTATCGAACCTGGAACAAAGCTGATCCGTGGAGCAGGATGCAGGGAGTGTCGAAATACCGGTTACAAGGGCAGGGTCGCCATATTCGAGGTTATGAATGTAGACGAGGATATCCGTCGAAGCTTTGCCCGTCGGGCAACGCTTGATGAGATAAGGGAGATTGCTCTGTCAGCGGGAATGGTAACCCTTAGAGAAGCCGGGATCAGAAAGGTTCTTGATGGAGTTACCACAGTTAGTGAACTAGTCCGAGTGACCGCAGGGGGAATATGAAAAGGCTGATCCTGATCTTATGGGTTACGGTTCTTGCTCTGATGCTGGCATGCAGCAGTGGGCAGGACTCTGTTCAGCAGGAGTTATCTCCGGACAGTACTATCGTAAGAACCATTCCTGATACACCTCTCTGTGTTGGGCTCAGATTCTCAAACAACCTGGGGATGAATGATCCAGCCTGTTTTGATTATCTGGAACCTGCATTCAGAGATTCTGTTCAGGAACTTCAGCTTTCACCCTGGGAGATCTTCGGCAGGTGGCGGGGTTTTGATTCAGGCGGACGACTTACGGAAACAACTACAGGAGATGACAGTCTTAACAGAACCAGCTACTACTGCTCTATCGCAAGGCTTGAAGATATGCCTCCGGTGATCCGCATTGATTTTGTGCTTCTCCAGGGACAATGGCTGATTGAAAATGTGGAGAGTGAACTTCCCAGAGATGTTCTTGATTCACTCAGCGTGGAGACCCAGGCATCCATGGTACTTGAGAATCCTTTGATCAGACGGGAAATGCGCATTGCGCGGATGCTGCTTGATGATTGTAAACTGGATCATGAGATCAACTGGGCCTCCTGGTATGCTGCCAGTGAGAACGGTGCTGACTTTGCGGATTACATTATGGAGCTTTCAGACGAAAGCTACTCAACCCTTGCCATTAGTAATGTAAGAACCGCTGCAAAACTGCAGATCATTCAGGACAGAGCCACTTTCCAGGTGGCTGATGTTCCTGTTGAGCTTAGAGAACTTGTTGCTGCATGGCGGGAGCTTGCCTACCTTAGAAAGGCAGTTCTCAGGGCCGATCACGAGGCAATGCAGAACCTTCGCCAGACTGGTACCTGGATGGGACCTGATCTGGAGGAAGAAACAGCTCGGATAGTATTCCTGGAAAGCGTTTTTTACTCTGTGAATGATCTGGTGGAGCAGAATGATACACTTTCCACCATTTACCCTGTTCTCCTTACCTGTGGTGCCAGTGAACCTCTGGAACACCTTATGGTTCATCTTGACCCGCATCAACTTGAGCAGAAGACAGAGAATGACATCGGAATCCCCATATGGAGAGCTCTTGGTGTGGATATGAATGGAGACCTTGACCCTGAGAGGGTGCTTTTCTGGGCAGGGGACCTCTATCTCTTTCTTGGAACACCCACCGGTTATTCTCTTGTCTGGAGGAGCTGGAAGAGCTTCAACAGCGACTATCACGGGCAGTTCGGCACCCAGACATCTCCCAGTGGTAACCGCAGCATTGTTCTTGTGGGTAACACCGGGGAGTATGACTATGAACTCTCCCTCGACCCTGGTGATCTGCCTGTATTCCAGAGGGTATCAGTGTCTTCAGATGCTTCCGGTTCTTTTGACGATGAGCTGGTGGAAAGTCCTTTGCTTCAAAGAGACAACCCCTGATGAAAAGAACGGTGACTGCTGTTCTCTACTGGCTTGTGATAGTTGTCATCGTAGGTGTTTCTTTCGGTGCCGGATTCCTCTACCGGGTCTGGAACGACAGTGCGGTCGCTTTCCGCCAGGCCAGAGGCAACCTTCTGGTTGCAGGTCTTCGCGGCAGCGAGCCTGTGAGTGCCACAAGGATATATGACTGTTACGGAAATCAGCTTGCCACTGCTTTTGTTGAGAACAGGTACCCTGTCACTCTTGACCAGGTAAGCCCCTGGGTCATAAGAGGGTTTGTGGCAACAGAGGATAGAAATTTCTACACCCACAGCGGGGTGGATCTTCAGGGTATCAGCAGATCAATGGTGCACAACATCAGAACAGGTGACCGGCACGGCGGAAGCACTATTACACAGCAATTATCCAGGGGGCTTTTCCTGGTTCAGGATCAGACCTTTCAACGGAAGCTTCAGGAAGCCTTCATAGCGATGGAGATCGAAAGGCAGTTCAGTAAAAATGAGATAATGGAGATGTACCTGAACCAGATCTATTTTGGTTCAGGAGCTCACGGTATTGAAGCTGCTGCAAGAACCTATTTCGGAGGAATAACAGCAGCTGAGCTGACCCTTTCCCAGTCTGCCATGCTGGTGAGAATGGTGAAGAATCCCAGCGGATTCAACCCCCTTCGAAATCCGGAGAGATGCCTGCTACAGAGGAATCTGGCACTGTTCATGATGGCGGATCATGGAGTGATAACGGTTGAGCAGAAGGATGAGACCTCACAACTGCCTCTGGGGGTCGACCTGCACCGGTATGAACTGGAGCAGGACTGGGATTACTTTACAGAATATGTAAGACAGTACCTTGTTGGCAGGTATGGATGGTCTGCAGTTTACGAGCAGGGTCTTGAAGTCTACACCACCCTTGATCCATTTATACAGGAAAGTGCCAGGCTGGCCATCGACAGTATTCTCACTGAGAAGGAACCTGTATGGGACTCTCTTACTGACAGCTGGCTTCCCGACGGGGAGAGACTCAGATTTGAGAGTTCATGGGCGCACTGGCAGGCTGTTAAGGATACAACAGCAGGGGCTCCAAACTACATTCAGGGTGCCCTGGTGGCCATCGATCCCAGCACTGGCTACATAAAGGCCATGGTGGGAGGAAGGGACTTTCAGGACAGTGAATTCAACAGAGCAGTTCAGTCCAGGCGTCAGCCTGGAAGTTCGTTCAAACCTTTTTTCTACGCTGAGGCAATTGAACAGGGCTGGTCTCCTGGAAGTGTGATCCTGGATCAACCTGTGGTTGTGGATCTGAATCCCGGCTCATGGCGTCCCAGAAACTATGACAGACAGTTCCATGGTATGGTCACTCTCAGGGAAGCTCTTGCAAGGTCATTCAACGTAAGTGCTGTAAGGATTGGGAATGCAGTTGGACTGGAAACGGGAGCAGCAAGAGCAACTGCAATGGGGATCAGTTCAAGGCTGCCCATCGTTCACTCTCTTCCCCTGGGCAGTTGCATGGCCAACCCTCTTGAAATGGCCAGAGCCTACATACCTTTTGCTACAGGGGGCCTGGCAAGGAGTTCAACTGCAATTCTTAAGGTTGAGGACAGGTACGGTAATATCCTGGAGAGTAATGAGCAACCTGAGCCGGGCAGAAGAGTTCTCAGTGTTACCGGTGCCTATCTTATGAACAGCATGCTTCAGTCGGTGTTCCGTGCAGGTACTGCCACCGGTGCTCACTGGTACTGGGGAGGTCCGTTCGCAGGCAGGGAGGCTGGAGGAAAAACGGGCACTACCAGCGACTATGCCGATGCATGGTTCGTGGGATTCACACCTGATCTTGTGGCATCCGTTTGGGTTGGATACGATAATCATGTTGTAAGAATGAGACTT
>JAGLDY010000041.1 GCA_023145375.1 Candidatus Sabulitectum sp.
TGTTGGGTTTATAGCACTTATTCTCAGCTCACACATTCACCGCATAATGCTGGAAAATGATTTGTATAAGACAATGACGATGAAGGATCTAATCAAGACAATGGAGAAACTGAGAACACAGGTTATTGATGGTCGCCGGATACTGTTCCCGCTGACCAAGCGGCAGAAAGAAATCTACAAGGCATTTGATGTCCCGTTGCCAGTGTAGGTATAATTTGACGGGAATTTAGGTTGAATATGTATAGATTTCCAGTATCAGATTCGGTGATGAGAACCTGAATCTGTCCATTGTTCTCCATTGGGATTATCTCTCCAGGTCCATTGATCTCAGCGATGGGATGGGGTATCCACAAGTACTCCGAAGAATCAGATTCGAACCAGTAGAGTGAATCATCATAGAAAGCTGTTGCTACTACATCCATATAGCCGTCATTGTTCACATCGAAGGCTCTGGCGCAGCTTGCTCCATCAAACTCAGAGCATATCTCAATAAGGGTCCATGAATCCCCATTTCCATTGTTTCTGTACCATGCTACAAGATCATCGGACCATGAAGCAACAAGCAGATCTGTATCTGTATCTGAATCCATGTTCACAGCAACAACAGAGTAGGGAGCACCGGCATCAGCATCGATCAGGCTTTCAGGGATATTCTCGGTGTAATCCAGTGTAAGGCTGCCTTCAGTTGAAAACCAGTTGATGTTTTCAGAAGAAAGAAAAGAATCATCCCATGAAGTCACAGGAATCTCTTCACCAGCACCTCCCTGCCATGTGGACTGTATTTCATTGGATAACCCGGATGAATTCAAGACTAGAATTAGGATACACCCCACTATTGCCATGAGAACAACTCCTATTTTATGATGTTTCTTTGACATATTCTATAATAATATAGGGGGGGGACTCGGAGTCAAGGCTGGGGAAATCTACAAATCCAAATGATTACAGGACTACTGATTTTTCTACTCGAAGGCTTTAACTATCTCCCCGAAGTAGATCCTGTGATAGTCTTTTTCAGGATAGACCTTTGACGCCAGGTCGGTAACAAAGCAGGAGGGATCCATATTCTGTGCGTATACCTTCCTGCACTCCAGGATCAATGAGGCTTCTTCGTAGCAGGGAGAAAGAACAGCGGAGGACTCTTTCAGGGTCAGTAGGGTGTCTGCAAGCTTGTTGCAGTTCCGCCCTGAAACTGTTCCGAGATGCTGGAGGTCTTTGTGGTATTCCCGGGGAAATGCGCAGAGGGTGAAACATTCCGATCTTTCAAGGTACTGCATGGTGTATCTCTGGGGTCTTACCACTATCTGGGCGAACGGTCGGTTCCACATACAGCCTATGCTTCCCCAGGCAACAGTCATCATGTTGCATTCTTCCATTGTTCCCGCTGTAAGCAGCAGCCACTGATTCTTCCACAGGTCTACAGTCTTAAGGGTCAGTTCTTCGGCTTTGATCTCTCTCATGTTTTCTCCGTTAAAATTTTACAAGTCTCAAGGATGTGCTGTTACCACTCATACCTTTTGCATTAACGATATAGACACCCCCTGGCAGCAAAGACCCGTTCCATACCCATCCACCATCAGTATCACAGCTATCCACAATTCTGCCTGAAGAATCGTAAACTGTTAAAGTACCCGGTTCTGTCATTGTAAGTGAAACGCTTGATGAAAATGGGTTGCATGAAGCAATCAGTTCCAGATCTGAAAGTGGTGTATCCGCCGATTCAACACCGGACAACTCGTACTGGGGATACCAGGGAGGGCTCTGGTTGAAGAGTCTTTCGTCATACTCCCAAAAAAGGGCAAATCCGCTTGCACTTGAGCCGGTATAACCCTCCTGCTGAATCTGGCAACCGCCGTAAAGAGTGAAGTCCACCTGTGGATTCGGTTGTGTAAAATTCTCAGCCTCAAATACCCCATCAAGGAGAAGGATTGACGCACTGTATGTAAGATTTGAATCAGTTCCAATCTCATACGGCGGATCCCAGTCAACAGACGGTTTATCCGCAATGCGACCGTCACCGTAAACTGAAATGAGTCCCAGCATTCCCGGGGTGTCACCGTTGTACTCCAGCGGTCCAGAGAAGTAAATGCTTCCACTTGTGCCAATGGTCAGTTCCTCTGAAAGCCCCTGAGAATCCGGATGTCCTTTCAGATAGAACATGTCGTTTGTGCCGTTCTCTATCCAGACAACAGGCTCATCAAGGTTCGAAAGATTGTAGACAACAGGAGCTGAGTTCTCATCTGTCTTCACTGATATCTGCCCGTCTTCCAGCAGTATTCTGGAGCCGTCGGGAACATCTGTGCTTGTAAGATAGAGGCCGTAGCTCAGTGCAGCTGCTCTTACCACCTGCCACTCCACCTGATCCGCACCGAATGGAAGCGGATCTACTCCCAGGTTGAACCAGGGAGGCCCCTGCTCCATGAGTTCGTAGGGCTCGATCCACAGGTTCTCATAGTGGGGAGTGGTGCACTGAGTGCCTGCTCCCCACCCGTAAACGTAGTAGTCGGATGAGAGGGTAAAGCTGTAGAAATAGGGGTCATTGTCTCTGCCAGGGGTTGAGCTCACCAGCCTGATAGCACCGTTCGCCCTGAAAGGCCCACCAATGTAGTACCCGTCACAGTATGCACCGTCAGTAGTTGGAGAATCGTGGAAGATGTTGTAGTAGGAGTAACTGCCCTCCTGGGCTGTAACTAAAGAAACGCAAAGTGCCAGAGAGAGAAAGAGCAGTGATCTCATCACGGTTACATTCCTTTGTTAAGTGTAATCAATAATGTACAAAAGTGCTTTAACTAAAGCAAGAAGATTTACCGTGACAGGCCCTCGTCAGCATCAAGCAGTGCCACAATACTGATGATCTCCTTCTCCTGTGGAGTGGTTCATGCCTGTCTTGCTGCTTCCTTTCGTCTAAATTCTGAAAAGAACCCGCTCATCGTTGAACATTCTCAATGTGATGAAGATAAGAACAGCTGCAGCCAGCAGACTTGTTGCCATGGAGAAGAGAATGTTACCCCAGACCGCATTCTGCATGAAGATGTCTTTAAGAACCACCAGAGAGTTGAATACAGGGGCCATCCGCATCCATTCAGGGGGTACATCTCCTGTCTGCATTGTTGTTACACCCATCACCATCACTGCAATGTATATGGGCATTATCATGCCCTGACCCTCTTTAACGTTCCTGGCAAAAGTTGATACAAGGAGAACCAGACTGGAAATAAGTATGGCAAGGGGGATCACAACTATGGCAAACTGGATAATAGCTGAGGAACCCATTGTGTACTCTGAAATGTTAACTCCCGAGTCACTGCTCATGTCTATCAGATATCTGGAAGCTATCCTGAGACCTATGGCGGAGCTTACCGCCCCGACGATTGCAGCAACCATCACAGAAAGCATCTTCCCGAGCACTATGGACAGCCTGCTCACCTGATTCACAAGAAGCATTGCCAGAGTTCCCCGTTCCTTCTCTCCTGCAACACTGTCCAGACCAACTTTCATGGAGTTGGCGAAGAGGTAGATCACAATGAAGAAAGGCATCATGATGCCGATGAGTTTCCCCATGACACTGCCCTCCTCAGCCAGATCAGCGGTCTCGTCCGCAGCCAGGTACTGGTTGATGGTGTATGCTGTGAGGATGTCCTCAGACATACCTATCTCACGAAGCCTCTGACTCACTATGCTTTCGCTTACTACTGCAAATGTGGCAACCACCTGGTCGAAGGCGAATTTCGAGTAATCACCGGTAGAGTTGTAGAAAACGGAGAGATCCAGAACGGTGTTGTCAGTAATGAGGTCTCCGGTGTCATCCGGCATGACGATCAGCAGTTCGAGATTCTTGTCCACAACCCTCTGTTTCAGGGAGTCAAGCTGATCCAGACCGGCTGTCTCCACATGAACATTCAGCAGTTCCAGCGACTGAAAGAACAACTCGCTGATCTCTCCCCCTCTGGAATCAGAGCAAACTGCAACTCTGGAGGTGTAGGAGGTTATCTCTCCCTGTCTGGTCCTGTTGGCTTTGCCCATGAAGGAATACATCAGAGGAAGCATCACCAGCGGAAGAACCACCAGCATAAAGACAAGCCGTCTATCGGTGAACATTCTCCTGAGTTCTTTCCGCAGGATGATAATGCTGTCCTTAAACATGATCACCTCCAGGCAGAATGTAGCTGAAGAACACATCCTCAAGGCAATCCCAGCTGCTGCCCTGAATGATATCGCTGAGTGATCCTTCTTCCTTAAGCTCTCCATCAACCAGAATTCCAAACCGGTGACAGAGTTTCTCGGCGATGGTCATGTTGTGTGTTGATATGATGACGGTCTTTCCGGATTCCGCACGGCTTACCAGGAAATCAGTTACCGCTTTGGAAGTTACTATATCAAGGCCGTTGGTGGGCTCGTCAAAGATTATTACCTCGGGGTCATGAATAAGACTTATGGCCACTGCGGTCTTCTGCTTCATACCGGTTGAAAGCTCGTCTATCTTCTTGTGAATGAAATCTGTCATTTGAAGATCACTGAAGAGTCTTTTCTTCTGCTGTTCGATCTGGCTCTCCTGCATCTTGTTCAACTGACCGAACCAGTTCATCATGTAGTCGGGAGTAAAATATCCATCCAGTTTCATATCAGATGTAAGAAAACCTATTTTTGAACGAAACATCTGCCCGTGCTCCAGAACATTGTATTTATCGATCCAGGCGTTACCTGAGCTGGGCTTTATCAATGTGGAAAGACATCTGAGTGTGGTGGTCTTACCGGCACCGTTAGGTCCCAGCAACCCGTATATCTCCCCGGATCTGCACTGAAAGGAGAGGTTGTTCACGGCTTTCACAGTCTTTGCCGATCTGCCTCGTCCGTTCCTGAACTCTTTGCAAAGTTTTTCTACTCTTAGCAAGATCTACTCTCCAATCTATCAGGATAACCATGTTAAATTATTCAGCGCTAATAATAAGACAAAAAGAGCCAACAGACAAAATGTCTACAACCGCTACCTGCGGTGAAGCCTGTGTACAGTGAACACTCTCTTCAGAAATTCATCTCTTTGAGCTGTGTGGTGCAGTTGCTCTTCCTCCGCCACCGGTAACTGCGGAAATCTCTGGATAAGAGCTTCTGCAAAAAGTCCTCTTCCATAACTGTTCATCCCGTCTGTTGTATGAACCTTCGCACTATCCACAGCACAGCTGGGGGATCTGGCCTTCAGGATAAACCCGGAAAGGTTAAGTCCTGAAAGCTCACTAAGCTTTTCCTCTATCCATCTGGAAACCAGCCCCGTCATGTCTTTCTGTGATCCCAGGGTTATCATTCGAAGAGAACCGCCTGTTTCAAAAAGATCCATTGGCTCCCTGGGAACAGTCATTCCAGATCCGGTTTCCGGACAGATACCCAGAAAAGAAACTGCTCTGCTCATCTCATTTCTCAGGTATGGATCAAGCTTCAGTACACCATCGTACCTTACATTTTCTCCAAGCAGGCATGAACTGATCCCCACCAGCGGTTTAGAGCTCACACTCAATACCACCCTGTCTGTTAACAAACACTACTTCCCGTTTCGGCAGGTTCCGATCTTCAACGCATCAGCGATGTTCGCCTTTGGATCAAGAACAGGCTTGATCTCACCGTTTCCACAGGAAAGCAGAGTTGTTACCCCGGGGCCATGCCCTGAATTCCTGCAATCACTGTGTATCACTATGCCTATTGTAACAGCACCCCTGCGGTGAGCTCTTCCGAACCGGTTATCCTGATCCATAAGAGCCACAAAGTCCCCAAAGCGCATCCTGTCCATTTTGTTCTCTTTAACCGTCTCCCAGTCGCTGGTCATTATGTCATAATCGCCGATGCTGGTATTCGTGGCTCCAATACCTGACCCCATACACTCTGAAGGGATCATTGCAGCTACAGGAACCACCAGTTTGCCGGTCTTCTTTTCTACTTTGATCCCCATTTTCTTCAGAAGAGAGGGGGCAAGGTTAACAATACGAATCTCAGGATGACTGGTTATCTCAAGTCCCATTCCCACTGCCACAATACGAATGGAATCTTCATAGGAGAGTTTTTCTCTGGTCTTCCTGTCAAAATCAACAATAAGGTGTTCACTGCCTCCGTGATGCCCCAGCACAGTACCCTTTGCTCCTTTTGCTTTACCGCTTGTAACCACTGCTTTGTTGCCGGCGCACGCAAGGATCTGAAAAGACTGATTGGGGTTCTCATTCCGTTTATCGCCCCACTTGCAACTTACTCCCGGTTCAATATGGTCTCCGACCCAACCGTAAACAGAATCACCAGCCTCGATGTTCAGGGTTATCCCGCCGATCCCCGGCAGCTGAAAAGGTATTCCCAGATGATCAACATTAAGTCTGTTCCCCGCGAAGGGGTGGCCCGGCTTGCATTCAAGAGCGAACTGTACCAGTTTCTTTTCGTTAGTCTTGAGCATCAACAAATTCCTTTCTGAGAGGTAAATGTAATTTAAGGAAATATATGTGTTTTTCTGCAATCTTGTCATCAGTTGAGATCACAGTTAGTGTTTGTGTATGGAGGTGTTTAGTGACTGCAGCCACTGACTGGATCGAGGCATTGGATCTTTCCCCGCACCCCGAGGGTGGTTTCTACAGAGAATTTCACAGATCACAGCATATTCTTGAGGAAGAATCTCTTCCCAGGGGCTTCTCAGGAGATCGTGAACTGGGATCGGTGATCCACTACCTGCTCACAGGTGACGATTCTTCTGCGTTCCACCGGCTCCGCTCAGATGAAATCTGGCATTTTCATGACGGCTCCCCTTTCCTGATACACATGATAGATCCAAAAGGAGTTCACTCTGCAGCACGACTGGGTCTCAATGTTTCCGGCGGGGAAGTACCCTGTTTTGTTGTCCCTGCAGGCCACTACTTCGGGGCGGAAGTAGCGGCTGACGATTCCTTCGCCCTTGCTTCATGTACCGTGATACCAGCCTTCAGCTTTGATGACTTTGAAATGCCCACAAGTGATGAACTAATAAGTATATTCCCGCACCTGAAAAGCGAGATCCTACACCTGAGCAGAAAAGGCACCTGACAGATGGCTGTGAAAGATTTGACCCTTCTCGATGACGACAACTGCTTCGCCTGCGGTTCGGGAAACCCCATTGGTTTGAAACTGAAGTTCCGCCTTGACCGGGAGAACGGCACTGCTGTAACTGAAACGGTAATAGCCGATCATTTCAACGGATGGAAGGGCGCTGTTCACGGTGGAATAATCACCACGCTTCTTGATGAGATCATGGTGTATGCATGCACCTCTTCAGGGTGGTTCACCGTAACCGGCACCATTGAGGTCAAGTTCCACAAGCCGGTTCCCACGGAAGAACTGCTTACCGTCAAGGGCAGGATAGAGGAGAACAGAGGCAGGTCCATCCTTACTTCGGCAACTCTGGAGCTAAAGGGACAGGTTCTTGCGTCTGCAAAAGCTGTGTTGATCCCTGTAAAGTTTGATGAGAATTCTATGGATTCAATTTCCGAAAGACTGATAGATTGAAAAACACTCTTATTATTCCCGGACTGGGAGGTGCGGAAGACTGCTGGCCACCCATCTTCACTGGAAGACTTGCCACTTGCTGCAGAATAGAGAGTTCCCCACTGCCTGAAAATGGGACATCAATAGGGGATTTTGCCCGGACCCTTCTACCGGAGAAACCTGTGGATCTTCTTGTGGGCTTTTCAATAGGTGCTGCAGTGGTGCAGGAAATGATCCTTATCAAACCTGATGTGGCTTCAATGGTGGTGCTTATGGCTCCCCCGGCCGGTAATAGCTTTCCCGGCCCTCCTGATGACGCCAACGATTTTACAGGTGGCAGAGGAAAGTGGTCCGCTTCAATGCTGGAGATGATGTTCACCCCTGACTGGCTTGCCTCTCATCCTGACATCAGTGAATTCTTTCCCAGAGTAAAACAGCAGGTCTCAGGGGAATTGCTCATCAGACAGAGCAATGCTATCTCTGATTGGGAGGGGTGCCTCAGCGATCTTGAAGATGTATCTGTACCTGTTCTTATTCTAGCGGGGAGATATGATATAATTACACCTCTTGTCCACGCTGAAACACTTAATAAAATCATTCCAAATGCCTCTCTTACGGTGTTTGATACCGGTCATGGTTTCCCCTGGCAGTACCCTATGGAAACAGCTGACAGAATTCTGGAGTTTAAACAATGAAAATACTGGGACAGATCTCCCAGGGCCTTGAAGAGCTGGGAGCCCTGGAACTGAAAAGACTTGGAGCAAAGAAAACCGACCCTACATACAGAGGTGTTTTCTTCGAAGCTGATGCAGCAATGGTAATGAAAGTTAACTACGAATCCCGACTCTTTGACAGGTTCCTGCTTCCTCTCACCGGCTTTGGCTGTCATTCCTCCGATTACCTTTACCAGAAAGCCTTGAAGTACCCCTGGGAAAACATATTTGGAGTAAATCATACCTTTGCCATAAGCGGTGCTGCGTCCGGTTCAAAGATAAACCACTCAAAATGGGCGACTCTCCGGCTTAAGGATGCCATCGTGGATCACTTCCGTGAGATAAGCGGTAAAAGGCCATCCGTTGACAGATATGAGGCGGATGTAAACCTTGATCTGCGTATAAGAGCTAACCAGGCGGAGATAAGGCTTGATCTTTCCGGTGGATCCCTGCATCGGAGAGGCTACAGAATGGAATCTGTAAAGGCCCCCATGCGTGAGACCGTAGCTGCCGCTGCTCTGGAGATGTCCGGGTGGAACGGGGAAAAACCTCTTGTTGACCCCATGTGCGGCTCCGGTACCCTGCTCTGCGAAGCCCTCATGAAATACTGCAGGATCCCTGCAGGTTTCTACAGAGAAAAATGGGGCTTTTTCCGCATGGATGAGTTCAGCAAACTTGTCTGGAAAGATGTGAAAGCAGAGGCGGATGATAAGATAATCTCTCTGCCTGAAGGACTCATATCAGGGTCTGATATTACCTCAAGAGCTGTGAACGCCACAAGGATCAATCTCAACTGTTTCAGGGACGGCAGGAATGTGGAGATAACCAGGCGGGACTGGCATACCCACTCAGGATACAACTCCACTGTAATTCTCACAAACCCGCCCCACGGTATTCGGCTTGCAGAAGATGTTGCTGAGGAACTCATCAGAGATTTCGGTGATTTCATGAAGCAGAAGTGCTCAGGCTCTGAAGCATACATCTACCTTGGAGACAGAAAACTTCTGAAAAGCATTGGTCTCAGAACAGCCTGGAGAAAACAGCTATTCTCTGGCGGTCTGGACGGAAGGCTGGCGAAGTTCGATCTCTACTGATACTGAGAGATGGTCTCCTCCATGAGTTCCCTGACCCTCTCTCCGGGAAACTGCCTGGTAGCTCCGGATGCTGTAACTGCAGCCCATGCTTTTCTTGCGTTCTCCATGTCTGCTGAAGCAGTGGCGTAAACCTCTTCCTCTGAAGGATAATACCTTGCAACTCCCTCTGCCTGTGCAGCGGAGGCTACCTTTGCGGCGACATGGGGAAAGAGTCCCGTATCTGTCATGGAAGGAAGTATCCTGCCGGGTCCGATGATTCCCTGTACTGCATAGTCGGCAATGGCTCTTGCAGCAACAACTGCCATTCTATCGGTGATCCTTGACGCACCTGTGAGCAGAACACCCTTGAGAATACCCGGGAAACCCAGAGAGTTGTTAACCTGGTTGGGATAATCACCCCTTCCTGTGGCCACTATAGCTGCTCCGGCATTGATGGCATCCGAGGGGAATATTTCAGGTACCGGATTTGCACAAGCAAAAACAATAGCATCATCAGCCATCTTCTTTATCCACATTGGGTGAACCACATCAGGTCCGGATTTTGATGCTGCGATAAACACATCCGCGTCCTTTACAGCCTCGCGAACATCTGTAAAGCCCTGAGAATTGGTGATCCTGCATAGTTCCCTGTGCCATTCCCACCCTTCGCCTTCGTAATCAGTTCTGTGGGGACCAAGTGAACCTTTTGAATTAAAAATTGTGATCCGTGCAGGGTCAGCACCAGCAACTATCATAAGCCTTGCAGCGGTGGAATTGGCAGCACCTGAACCAAAAAACACTATTGACACATCGTTGATCTTCTTGTTCACTATCTTAAGTGAGTTTATAAGCCCTGCAAGCACCACGCAACCGGTTCCCTGAGCATCATCATGCCACACTGGAATTGAACAGTTTTCCTGCAGTTTTTTGAGTGCTATATAGCATTCCGGCTGGGAAATATCTTCAAGGTTGATTGCTCCGAAAGAAGGAGCTATAGCGTTTACTGTATCCACCAGTCTGTCCATATCCCCGTCCACATCAAGACAGATGGGAACTGCGTCAAGCCCTCCCAGAAGGTTCATTAACATGGCTTTGCCTTCCATGACGCCCATGCCCCCGGGAGGAGTGCAGTTCCCGTCACCGAGAACCCGGGTGGAATCACTTACCACTGCAACTGTTCTTCCACGGGAGGTGTGGGAGAACGACCTCTGGTTATCATCCCTGATGGTTCTGGAAACAGAAGAAACTCCCGGTGTATACCAGACTTCAAGCCAGCCGTTATCAACTTCATCCACAACTGGAATTGTCTTCATTTTTCCACCATGGAACTCATGTGCGTCAAGGGCGAGTTTGTAGAGAAACTCGGTGGTTGCGTGTTCTCCCTGTTCCTCTGTAAGTCTGCTTCTAATTTCAGAAAGAGCTTCGTTCGGTGTCATTATTGTCCCCCGGTGTATATGTTGCCGTTGTGGAGATCCCAGGCCACAAAGACAGGTAAGTTTTCCAGTTCCAGAATGGAAACCGCCTCAGGTCCCAGATGTTCCCAGGCCACTATTTTTCTTGACTTTATTTTTGTTGATGCAAGAGCCCCGGCTCCGCCGGTGGCAGCCAGATACACTGCATCATATCTGTGAAAAAGCTTTCTTATCTTCTCACTCATCTCACCTTTTCCGATCACCACTTTCATGCCAAGTTCAAGCATTTCAGGGATGAATGGTTCCATCCTGGCAGAGGTCGTGGGGCCGGATGAGCCTATGACGCGACCAGGCGGGGCGGGTGAAGGTCCCATGTAAAAGATCGGAATGTTTCTGATATCAAAGGGTACTGACCCTGTTTTCAGCATAAGGCTGTGGGCTGCATCTCTTGCAGTTGCCACGAGACCTGAAAGCAGGATCTGTTCTCCTGCCCTCAAAGACCCCAGTACCTGCGAAGATACAGGTAGTGTTATAACACGCATGAGGATGTCCTGTGTGCATGACACTCTATACACACAGTAACGGGAAGAGAGGCCATATGGCAGGGCAGTTGAAGTATTCTTGTTTCCATTACAGTTGTTGCACCGCCAAAGCCCTGCGGCCCTATACCGGTTAAGTTGAGCTTGTCTGTTATTTTCTTTTCAAGGTCAGCCAGTTCCGTTACGGAATTCTCAATACCCATATCCCGAAGCAGTGCCTTCTTTGCCAGTATGCCGCTTTTTTCAAGGTTTCCCCCGATGCCTATTCCCACTATTACAGGTGGACAGGCCTTTGAAGCTCCTGCACGAACACAGCTCTCCGCAAGGTTGATCACACCCTCCGAACCGGCCAGAGGAGGAAGCATAACCGAGCTGGACACATTCTCACTGCCTGCTCCCTTGGCAAGAACAGAGATATTCAACTCTGACCCGGTTACATGCTCAAGGTGGATCACTGCCGGGGTGTTGTCCATGGTGTTCTTTCTCTCTCCCAGAGGAGGGAATACCTGTGAAGAGCGCAGATATGACTCTGAACAGGCCAGGCTGATACCTCTGTTCACCGCTTCGCCAAGAGAGCAGTCGGGAATACAGATTAGATTTCCCATTTCAACAAAGACAACTGCAGTTCCGGTGTCCTGACAGATCGGCAGTCCGGTTTCAGCCGCAATCCTCAGATTGTTGATCTCGATCTCCAGGGCTTCTCTGCCGGGACCGGGGTTCTCCAGAGCCAGAATGTCTTTGAGCTTTGTCTCAACAGCGCTGTGAGGGCCAATACAGGCCTCAGAGTAAAGAGACGCCACAGCCCTGGATATCTCTTCTCCACTGATAAGTTTGATTCTGTCTTTCATGGGCGGTAATATGCTACATTTCCGCCCTTACCGCTCTACTCCCGAACATGCTCCAGACCCACAGATATCAGTATTCGAACATGATCATCTGCAAGGCTGTAATACACATGCCTTCCCTGCTTCCTCCGCTTGACAAGACCACCGGTTCTAAGTCTGCGAAGCTGGTGGGAAACTGCTGATACAGAGACATCAAGCTGCTGGGAAATGGTGTGTACACACTGTTCCCCATCAAGAAGAAAAAGAAGAACTCTTAACCTTGTAGGGTCTGAGGTATTACTAAACAGGTCCGCCAGCTGATCTACCTCGTTATCTGTCACATGTTCCACAGGAACAGTCGGTTCCACTTTCCTCACCACCCTTTCCAAGTTCTCCTGGATGACCCGCTTTACCGAGACTTTCAAGCACGTTCTCACTTGAGTAGTTCCAGCCGGGGGTAACAACTGCAGTACCGTCCTCAAGAGATACCGTTACTGACTCAACCCCTGAAAGCTTCTGAAGAGATTCTGTAACAGTTTTAACGCAGTTGAGGCAGGTCATCGCCGATACATTGTAAGTAATACCACCGTGGTCAGCCAGGTCAACAGCCTTACTGGAACTCAGCTTGTTAAGAATGTCCTTGACTGTGTAGAAAGCGATGGCCAGGAAGAAAAGACCGGCGGCGGCAATGTTCAGATAACTCCAGATACCGGAATCACTGTGATGATGAAGCAATGTGTTCGCAGGAATCTCAAGCCCGTTAAGAAGAAAACCTGCCAGCAGACTTACACCTACCACCGTAAGAATGTAACTCCAGAAAGATAGACCGCCCAGATTTTTTCTTACAGCACCCATGGTTGCTGCATTAGTAGCGGGACCTGCCATAAGGAACACCAGAGCACTCCCCACTGGAAAGCCTGCATAAACAAGAGCTGCTGCAATAGGGACAGAAGAGACAGAACAGACATAAAGAGGAATTCCAATGGCAAGAGCAGCGAGCATCCCTAAAGGTCCTGCGAGGACAGGGTACTCCGCCAGTTGCCCGGGCTCAATGAAAACCGTAACAAGAGCTGATATGGCAACACCGATGAACAGCCAGAGGTATATGTCCCTGAACAGGTTTCCGAAAGCATATCTCCAGATCCTGGAGAGAACAGAACCTTGCTCAACTGCAGACGCAGAGGCTGGAGCAGAGCTGTGACCGTTCTCCTTATCCAGAGCATCCACCATGGTTCCGCTGACCACACCCGCCACGAATGCAGCAATAACCTTTGCAAGAGCAATGGGCCATCCAAGAAGTGCCCATGTTGCCGCAATGGAGTCTACGCCTGTCTGGGGTGTGCTTGCAAGAAAACTGACTGCTGCTCCCTTGCTGGCTCCGTCTTTTCTGAGCCCCAGTGCAGCTGGAAGAACACCGCATGAACAGAGAGGAAGCGGGACTCCGATGAGACTGGCCTTAACAGAACTGCGAAGACCCGGTTTACCCATGTGTTTGAAAATTCTCTCCTTCTTCACAAACACATGGAGGATGCCTGCGATGAGAATACCGAGAAAAAGTGAAGGGGCCAGGGCAATCCCTGTGTTCCACATTGCCTTTATGAATTCCGTAAGAAACTGCATACAAACTCCATTTGCTGAATTATACTCTATATTTGAACAAGTGTTCAAATATAAAACAGTTCCACTTTAAACACAAATTTACATCTGTGAGTACTGTTCTCCTGTTACCTTAAAAAGATGTAGATCATTGTACTGCTGAATATTACCTGAAGTACAAAAATGGAGCTGCCAACGAGAAGTGCTTTTTTTCCATCACGCAGAATACTGCTGAAAGTTATTCCAAGACCTATTCCGGCCATGGCAACTATGAGAGCGTAGTGACTTATCCTGCTGATAACATGAATCACATCTTCCGGCAAAAGACTGAAGGTGGGGACAAGAGAGAAGAGAACAAATCCCACTATGAAAAGGGGAACTGTGTTTTTTCTTCCACTTCCACTCTCCGTTGCGTTGTTCTTCGGGAAAACGGAAATTAGAATGAATACAACCGGTGTCAGCATCAGTACCCTTGCCATTTTTACAACTGTGGCTGTCTGCCCTGCTGATTCACCAACAGAAAATCCTGAAGCAACTACCTGACCCACAGCCTGCAGAGTATTTCCAATAAGAACACCTGTGTTGATCTCTGAAAACTTCAACACAACTGTTCCAATGAAAGGAAGCAGAAAGATGCCCAGGGTTCCCAGGAAATTGATGATGGCAACAGAAAACCCCACTTCTTCCTCTTCCACACCGATTATCTCCCTGGTGGCAGCAATGGCAGAACTGCCGCAGATACCGTTGCCAATTCCAAGAAGCAGAGCAAACTTTCTGTCAAATTTGAATATCTTTGCGAAAAGAAGTGAAGAGGAGATGGTCACCGCCATTGCAGCAGTTATGATCAGGATACACTGATAACCAAGATCCTTCAGGATCATGAAGTTAAGATTCACACCCATGAGAGCCACGGCAATAGAAAGAATCCTCTTTTCACTGAATGTGATGCCTGCTGAGAATAATTTTCCAGGTTTAAGGATATTGCCTGCTGCAATTCCAAGTATTATCGCAATGGCCACCGGGCCAAGCGGAATGAACAGAGAAAGAGCATTTGCAGATATTCCCAGAGAAATACACAATACTATTCCCCAGGTGTACTTCATCCAGAAAGATTCATCGATCTCAGTTCTTCCGTGATCTCTGTGTAAAAGGCTTCAAGAACTTGAATGAATTTGTCATCACCGGGAGAACCTCTAACTGCCAGATAGTCATCGATTATTCTCTCTCCCCTTTTGTAGTCCTTCATTCTGGAAGATATGGCGGCGGTTCTTACAAAATCCAGCAGATCGAGCATCTCACCTGTTTCACTGGAATCCAGTGATCTTTCATTGTATTTCTTCCAGAGCTCCATACCTCTGAGACATTTTCTGTAAGCTTCAATACCTTTCAACCTGTCATCTTCAGTGATAAAGTTCTTACCTGCTCCTGGTATTTGGGAACCTGAATAATGCTCAAGTCTCTCCCTGGCATCTCTGACCTGTTCCAGCACCCTCTCAGAGAATACTGATGTATCAACGGAAGTGTGCACAGCCCGGACCCTGTCCCTGTACTTCCAGCTGTTTCTAAGAACCGAATACAGATTCTCACTGAGCATCCAGCCGGGGATCAGCCTGCACCATCCATCAGGTACATCATCGGGTCTTTTGTGAGGCAAGGTTATCAGGGAGAAGGGAAATGCAACCCGTTGAGGAAGAGTAGTAAGACCGGTTGCTATTATGGTGAAAGGACTCCCGCTGAAATCAGCGGGGAATTTGACAGATGTGCTGAGACCGAAGAACTGGCCTGTCCCGGGTCTGATCTCCTGATCAGGAAGTCGTGATGTGTGGTTACTGCCTATATCAGCTCCGTAGCCAATGTTCCCGCGTCCTCCAGGCCACATGGCTGCGATAAGCAGAGACTGATGGTGTATGCCTGTAAGAGGTCCCACCACGCAGGCTGTAACCTCTCCTTCGCCTAGAACACTGTCTGCCCCCAGAAATGAATCCGTGAGCTTTCCATGTCTCTCCACAACTGCACATTCACCAACAATAGAGTTCTCAACCACCGCATAGGAATCAACCGATGAATTCCACTGGAGTACACTGTTCCGTACCAGGGCACCATCACGGACAGAGGCTCCTGGCATGAGTATCGATCCTCTCACCGCACCGGCGTTATCCATCTGAACCAAATCCATGATCAGACTGTTCCGTATGCAGGAACAGTTTCTTACAACTGCCTGCCTGCCTACCATTCCTTTTAACCTGTCCCTGATCCGTTTTCCCAGTTGATTGTATTCCTCAACTGTCTCTCTGCCCGTGGAAGAACCCAGAAAGGTGACATCATTGTGATCAAAATGGGGGATCACTGGTACCCTTCTCTCGCCGGTCTCCACTCCAGCATTCATAAAAGAATCCATTGCACCTGGCGGGGAATTCCACTGGATACTGCCACAGTATTCAACTGTTGATCCGGGAAGAAGGGTCATGCCGTTAATCATAAGATTGGATCTGACAGAAAGCGGGCCTTCCACACGGCAGTTACTGAAAGTTGTTCCGGAAAGGAATCCCTCCGGCAGGTGGATATGAACAGGCCCCTGGAAAGAGCAGTTCTCCACAAGATTCAGATCAGACTTCGAAGTGAATTTAACAAGTTCCCAGTTATCAGAGCTGCATCCCCTGGACTTGAGCAATTCTATCTGAGTATTGCTCACTGGTATCGCCTGATGCCAGTTAAGATCCGCTTCGTCAAAAACCAGTTCCTCTGAAAGTCGGGTAATTCTGTTAATGTCGATCAAATCCGCTCACCTCTCTCCTGAAATATCCTATTCAACCGCAAGCTTCCTTAATAAATCAACCAGATAATCAAGAAAAATTGCCACAGAAGGAACACTTACAGATTCTCCTGGAATATGAACATCACTGATATCAGGTCCAAGGCTTATCATATCCAGATTGCCCACACGCTCGCCAATTATGCCGCATTCAAGCCCGGCATGAATGGCCTCAACTACTGGTTCTGAACCAAAGCGATGCTGAAACGAAAGCTGGGCTGTTTTAAGAAGTTCAGAGGATCGATCCGGAGCCCATCCCGGGTAGCCATCTCCCATGGACACCTCTCCTCCAGCCAGCCGTCCAACTGCGGCAATACTTTCACAATGAGCATCCTTTGCAGATTCAACAGCACTTCTGACGCTGATAAGAGCAGACAGTCCGCTCCCTTCCCATTTGACAATTGCAAGGTTACAGGAGGTCTCCACAAGACCTGATACAACACCGCTCATCTTCTTTACTCCGTGCGGAAGAGCCAGGAGAAAGTCAATGATTCTCTTTGATGAAACCTCTGTAAGACGGTGGTTCACTTCTGCTTCCTCACACTTGATACTGATCTCTTCTTCTATTCCGGAGTACTCCTCCAGAAAGTCTTTATTGATTATTGAGCATAGAGCATGGGCTTCCATGGGATTCTCCAAGGCAACCAGAGCCCTGGCGCTTCTGGGAATAGCATTGTGCTTGGTTCCTCCCTGAATACTAACCAGTCTTCCTCCAAGAAGTTCTTCCATCTGCCTGCAGACACGGACAGCCAGTTTAATGGCATTTGCATTTCCTGAATCAATTTCTATACCTGAATGCCCTCCATTAAGTTCCTCCACCGTAATTTCCACAGCAGGACCTGAGTAGTCCTCAGAAGATTCAGTCAGAGAGACCTCTATATCCCGTCCGCCTGCACAACCAATACAGATCTTGCCAAGGTCTTCTGAATCAAGGTTGATCAGTTTTTCTGCAGTCACCCAGACAGGTGGGAACTGGAGAGCTCCCACAAGACCCCGTTCCTCATCTACTGTAAAGAGACATTCCAGTGGGGGTAATCCCTGAATGTCAGAATCCAGCAGTTCAAGCATCAAAGCAACACCGATGCCATTGTCTGCTCCAAGGGTAGTTTCTCTTGCAATGAGAATATCACCTTCAAGAACAGACTGAATTGGATCCGTAAGGAAATTATGACTGCTATCCGCAGTCTTCTCCCCCACCATGTCCATGTGTGCCTGAAGCATTACCGGGTCACCGGCTCCGGCCTTTCTTATCATTACATTTCCCGGATTGTCATGATCGCACTGAAGCCCTCTCTCAACAGCAAATGACCTTAAATACTGGGATATCCGTGCCTCGTCACCACTTGTGTGGGGAATAGAACATATCTCACGGAAGAAGCTCCATACCGGCTTTCTGTTCAGTTCTTCTGGGAACATGATCACTCCAATCCGAAAGTCTTTAAAAAATGATTGAAAACTACCTGTCCCGTGTGAAAATCCGGGGCGGAAGCCAGAACTGCATCCAGGTCAATGCTTTTCTCTTTAAAAAGCCCGGCATCTTTTGCAAAGCATTCATTCCCTTTTTTACGGTCAAATTCAGGGTGGAACTGCGTGCCGAACAGGTTCATATCTCTGTTAAAAAATGCCTGGATCCCGGTATGGTTGTTCGTGGCTGTTACCACCGAACCCTCGGGTATCTTCACCACGCAATCGAAATGAGACTGCCAGACAGTTTTTTTTCCATTCAAGCCGCTAACCGGCCACTGGGGAAGAAACTCTACTTCCTTCCAGCCGAGCTCAACATCACTGCACCGGGCAACAGCATCAAGTCCGATGGTGGCTCTTGCAAGGAGTTGGTGACCGTAGCAGATACCCATTTGCGGTACACCTGAGTCAACAGCCAATCGTATAAAGTCAACAGCGCCATTCATAAATGGGCTGTCCTTGACGATGGAATGGGAAGAACCTGAATGTATAAAAGCTATGTGATCATCTGGAGAGATAGAAGGGAACTGTTCTCCTTCAATAACTTTAATAACAACAGAAGGAACTCTTAACCAGGAACTGATAAGCTCTCCGGACAATCCATCCACAGAATAATCAATAACAGCAACAGACTTATTCATAACAGTAAATCCCCTTTTGAAGAATTAGCAGAAAACCGAAAAGAACAACTCAGACAGTACAATAATTCACCGGGAGAGCCATTTGCAACCTCGAGCCGGTTGAAGTATCATTTTCACATCGAGAGGAGAGCACCCTGAACAAACTGATAGCAAGAAAGAATGAATTCCCGTACTATCGTCCAGTGCATCCCAGACGGAGGCTGACTGTGAGGATGGATACCACGAACTACTGCAATCTCAGATGTTCCATGTGCCCCATGAGGCTCTCGGACAGCGATCCTTCAAGAAATTGGGAGCACATGGGCACAGAGGTGTTCAACATGATAAGAACTGAAGTTTTTCCAATTGCGAGAACTGTGGGGATATCATGCGGAGCCGAACCACTTACCAATCCCATGTTCATTCAGCACCTTCAGGCACTTTATGAAAGCGGTGTTCCCTACAGAGAGATGGTAACTAACGGAACACTCCTTACCAGAGCTCTTATTAAGAGTATCCTTCAATATCCTCCAACCAGCCTTTTCATTTCAGTTGACGGAGCAGAGAGCGAAACCCACAGCGCCATAAGAGATGGTGCAAACCTTGGTGCTATTCTGGATATGACAGTTGAGCTTATTTCAGGTCGAGAAAAAAACCTCTTTCCCATGGTGGGCTTCAGTACCACCCTTCAGAAAGACAATCTCCATGAGCTTGCAGACATCGTGCGCCTTGCACATAGAACCGGGGCAGCATCAGTCGGCGTGGTTCCGCTGGTTCCGTATGAGGGACTGAATACCATTGATCTGGTGGTAGATACCGAATCAGCTGTTGCAGTAGAAGAAATATCCAGAGCCAGATCGGTTGCCTTCGAACTTGGAATTGAATTCCATCTTTCCAGTGAGGTATCTGACAGAGGATCGGCACATCCATGCCCATACCTGCTGGATACCGTATTCATAAATCATCAGGGATCTATCTTCCCATGCCCGTACTGGAACACAGAATACCCTGCTGGAAACATTCTTGAAGGATTTGACAATATCTGGAACGGGGCCGAATACAGGAGACTTCGAGACGGGGACTTTGGAGGAACAGACAACTGTCTGCAATGCCCCGAAGTTACATCAAGAACTGTAGAGGTAACAAAAGCGAAGCAGTGATCAGGGAAATGCAGTAATCCCCATGAAATTGGAAATCTTCCATGTATCATCTTCATAAACCAGCACTGCCTGCTGAGGTATCTCTACACCTGTTGCGGTACGAAACACCATGTCAACAAGGGCATCTCTGCCGTCCACAAAAACTGAGTCTATTTCCAACTCATAGAGTGTGTACCTGGCGGTCATCATGGGAAGAGACAGGGTCGCTGAAAGGTAATCTATAGTTTCCCAGTCCTCTGCGTACTCCAGTTCCACGGAGTAGCCAGCCCCGTTCAACCTTCGAATGGTTGATTCCGGGTCTCTGTCCAGGTTCTGCTTGACCGTGACAAGCATCACTTCAACCTGATCCAGTGCTTGAGAGGAGAACAGACCCGATGCTGCAAGACCATCACCAGTCTGCAGAGCTGACATAAATACAGTAACAGTAGAGCGAATCAATGAATCAGATTCAGCATCTTCACCATGAGCAACACCAACCAGAAAAAACATCAAGAGTAAGAGCACCGAAGACCTCATATTACTCCTCTCCTTGTACTCACCCCTCATACAAACAATAGGTATAGAGAGGGTCTAAGGCAAGGGGCAGGAGTTATTGCTTCTCGCCCCAGAGCTTCAAAGTGTTTATTAATCCTTCAAGGGCGATCAACAATCCTTCCTCTGCAACCCATTCCCGTCGGGAATGGAAAAGCTCTCCTCCAGTGGGCATATTTGCCGTTGGAACACCCATAAAACTCAACCTGGATCCGTCTGTTCCACCTCTTATGGAGCCCTCTTTCACTTCTATCCCACACTGCCTCATCCCCTCCAGGGCATACTCAACAAGTCGTCGATCCCTGCTGAGTATCTCACCGGGGTTGCTGTACTGCTCCTTCATGGTCAATTGGATCTGTGAACCGGGAAAGAGTGATGCAAGACAGTCTCTTATAGCTTCCATCCTTCTTCTTCTCTCCACCATCCCCTCTGTAGTAAAATCCCGAAGAATGACCTTAACCTCTGCTGAACCAGTTGCTCCCTTTACAAATAGAGGGTAATCATAGCCTTCCCTGCCTTTACTGTTCTCCGGCATTTCCTCAGAGCGCATTAGAGCAATAAGCTCTCCAGCAATGCGAACCGCATTGATCATACTGCCGGAAGCACTTCCAGGATGAACCTCTCTGCCTGTGATCTTCCAGTTGGCTGACCAGGCGTTAAAGGTTTCTGAAGAAACCTCGGTTACTTCTCCTCCGTCAACGGTGTATGCAAAATCTGCTCCGAACCGGTCCACATCAAAGTTATCCACACCCCGGCCAACTTCCTCGTCAGGAGTGAAAGCAACTGCCACCTTCGGACGGGGAATATCCGGATTATCCAGGAACCACTTGCACGTCTCAATGATGATCGCGATCCCTGACTTGTCATCGGAACCAAGAAGAGTTGTACCATCGCTGGTAATAACTGTGCCTCCCTTGTAACGAAGCATGTCAGCACACTCCGCCGGATCTATTCTTACCTGATCCTCCAAAAGAATAGGAAGACCATCCCAATTCACATGAAGTTGTGGCTTAACTCCCTCGCCGGAAGCTTCAGGAGATGTGTCGACATGGGCAATAAGCCCAATTACTTCTCCTGACACTCCACCTGGAAGACTGGCATAAAGCACACCTGTCTCTGACAGATGCACATTCTCCATACCAAGTTCCTGAAGTTCCTTCTCCAGGATGTTAAGAAGATCAAACTGTCTTGAACTGCTTGGGCTTGTTGAACTGTCCGGGTCAGAAGCGGTAGATATGCGAGCATATCTAATAAATCTTTCCGTGATCGAATACATTTCTTCTCCTTAATATGGGCTTCGTTCAAGTTAGTATAATTGGCTGACAAAGGATCAACCACAGGAGGGCTTTTCACCATGAGTGTCTTTCTTTCTGAAACTGATATTGCAAGGTTTCTGGGACAGAGCCTCCCGGACACCAGAAAAGCAATCAAGTCCAGTAAGTTGAAGAGTATCAGCAAACAGGGACACAAGGTATTTCCCCGTGAAGAGGTATTGAACTGGCTTGCAGAAAATTTCACATCCCTGACCACAAAAAGACTCATGCTCGCCGATTACTCTTCCGCAGACAGTGCAGGTCTTGACCCTTTCTCCTGTGGCATCACTCAACTCCTGTCTGAGAGCGAGATATGTTTCCCGGAAAGAACTTCCACAAGATCCAGCATTTTAAGATTAATCTCAGGTAAAGCTGTGGAGCGGGGAGCGGTTTATGATGCAGCAGAACTTCTTGAGCAACTCGAGCAGAGAGAGATGGTGGTCTCCACTGCTTTGAAGTGCGGAGCAGCTCTGATCCACCCGCTGGATATCAGGCAGCTGTATGTGGAAAAGGAGTTACTTCTGCTGATCATCCCCCCTCATCCCATTCCATTTGGAGAGGCCAGAGGAAGACTTACCTCACTCTTTTTTCTTCTCCTGTTTCCCGATCCCCACAGACATGTTCATATTCTTGCCAGATTAAACAGATTGCTACGGAGTAATGATTTCATTGAGACAATCCTCAGTACAACCCTGCATGAGGAAGCTCTTGATATAGTGTACCGCCGTGAACTTGATGTAATAGGCTCCGGTGGAAAGAGCTGAATAGGAGGAACCGTGAATTTGTTCAAAGGCCGAGATATGATCTCCCTCCGAGACATGACTGTTGACGATCTATGGACGATCGTCACCAGGGCGGGAGAAGTAAAAGCAGGCAAACACCGGGGTTGCCTGAAAGACAGAACAATTGCATCCCTTTTCTTCGAACCATCAACAAGAACAAGACTCTCCTTTGAATCTGCAGTTGTAAAGAGTGGAGGAAATGTATTCGGATTTGCAGATCCAGGTTCATCCTCCCAGAAAAAGGGAGAATCGTTCTCTGATTCGATCAGAACCATCACGGGATACTGTGACGCAATGGTTATCCGCCACCCTGTTGAAGGTGCCGCAAGACTTGCAAGCGAGGTAGCCACCATCCCTGTTATCAATGCAGGGGATGGTGCAAATCAGCACCCCACTCAGACATTCCTTGATCTGTTCACCATAAATGAGGAATTCGGCCGTCTGAAGAACCTCAAAATAGGCATAATGGGTGATCTGAAATACGGCAGAACTGTCCATTCCCTTACACATGCCATGGCCATGTTCGGCGCTGAGATGATCTTCATATCGCCACCATCTTTAAAAATGCCTTCAACTATTCTCTCTGATCTCACGGAAAGGGGCATCTCCTTCCGCACTGCAGACACCCCTGAGGACGCGGCAGATATGGATCTTGATGTTCTCTATGTCACCAGAATACAAAAAGAACGATTCGGAGACCCTCAGGAATACAAGAATGTTGCGCACGGATACAGAATCGATAAAGAAACAATAGAAGCCCTGGGTGAGCAGGTACGGATCATGCATCCTCTTCCGAGAGTTGACGAGATCGCTGAAGAAGTTGATTCAACTCCCAATGCCATTTACTTCACTCAGGCACACAACGGTGTCCCTACAAGGCAGGCTCTACTGGGCCTTGTCACCGGAGGTATAAGCTGATGGAAAGAACATACAAGGTCTATGCGATTGACAATGGAACAGTTATAGACCACATACCCACTCCCCTGGCCCTGAAGGTAGTAGAGATCCTGGGTCTGGGCAACGAAGGAATGTTCACCATCGGCGTGGGATTTCAGTCAAAGAGGCTTCCCGGAGGGAAAGACATTCTCAAAATAGAGAACAGGATCCTCCTGGAGAGCGAAACCGACACCATTGCCCTGATCGCTCCGGATGCAACTATCAACATCATCAAAGACGGCAGTGTGAGTGAAAAGAGGATAATTTCAATTCCTCAGGAAATTTACGGAGTAATGCAGTGCCCCAACCCCAACTGTGCAACGAACAAGCTGGGAGCACACAGACACTTCAAACTTGAAGACAAAGAGAAAATGACATACAGATGTGAGTACTGCGAAAGAGTTACAGAGATCATTCCCGAAAACCTCACAGCACCTGAATAGAATCGGGTAGGCGGTAGATTTACAACTACCGCCTCCCACAGCACCGAACGTACGGTTCCGTATTCGGCGCTTCCTAAGTTGCTCTTCTAACCAACATCTCTT
>JAGLDY010000042.1 GCA_023145375.1 Candidatus Sabulitectum sp.
TCTGCCCGGTTGATCTTTGACTGGCGTTCACCTTCTGAATGTGCGATCTCCGCTCGCTTCTCTCGCTCGGCACGCATCTGCTTCTCCATGGCCTGCTGAACTGATTCAGGAGGAGTGATGTTCTTGATCTCGTAGCGGGTTACCTTTATACCCCAGGGGTCTGATGCCATATCCACTGCATCAACTACATTTCCATTAACCGATTCTCTTTCAACAAATGTTCTGTCCAGCTCCAGTTTGCCTATCTCGCTTCTCATGGTGGTCATGGCAAGCTGTGTTGTGGCAAACTGGAAATTGTGGATGCCGTAAGCGGCTTTAACTGGATCCATTACTTTTAGATACAAAATTCCATCCACTTCAACTGATACGTTGTCTTTAGTAATACAAACCTGAGGAGGAACATCAATGGCAACTTCCTTCATGCTCAGCTTGTATCGCACCTTGTCTATGAAAGGAAATAGAATGTGAAACCCGGCTTCAAGGGTTTTTGAATACTTCCCAAGGCGCTCCACAACAAATGCGGATTTCTGCGGGACAATCTTTGCGGTTTTAAACAGGGTGATGATTATCAAAAAGATGATCACTATTGGTACAAAAAACTCCATCTCTGTCCTTCCCTTCAGTTAACAGGTTCTACTATCAGTGTAATGTTGTTCTTGCCTGTGATTCGAACAGAACTTCCCTCTGGAATACTCACAAGACTGTCTGCTTTCCAGTCAGTACCTTCAAAGAACACCTTTCCTTCCAGGGACCCAGGTTCAATACCGGTTACAACCCGGGCTATTTTACCGGTGTATTCGTCGTCCTGTTCCTCTGTACTACCGCCTTTGAAGAAACGGCTGGCGTACTTCCTCAGGCCGAACAGCAGAACCAGAGAAGAAACTCCGAACACTATGAGCTGTTCAGTTGTTCCTGGAAGCAGCCCTGCCCAGGTCAGTATGGATGTAATTACGGCTCCTGCCCCGAAGAAAACAAGAATTACTCCGGGAACCGCAAATTCCAGAAAGATCAGAACAACCCCGCAACTGAACCAGATCAGCTCCGGAGTAAGCCAGTCAAGCATAATCTCCTCCATATTAAATTGTAAGAACCCGACACACCTTCAGGAATAAGATAACAGTATTGGGAACTATTTCCAGCCTTTCTTTCAAGCTCTCTTCTATAGATAATAGAAACTTGAAACAGGGGGAGGATAATGCTGTTAATTTGTATTCTGGCAGCTCTTGGTATTTCTGCAGGATTCCACGGAAACCGGCAGTTGTCCACTGACCTCACCGGATCTGTTCTTTTTCTGGACAGCCGGATGCTCTCCAGCTCTCCCGGCTCCGGGAGAACCGTTCTCTCAACAGGAGAAGATCTCTTCTGGAAGGAATGTCCCGCGGAAGCACCTCAGAGGATAATGTCCATGGAACAGGGAGAAATATTCTTCTGTGAATATTTCAGCGGACCATTTTCAAACGGCACCGGGCTCATGGTCTCTGTTCCCGGTGAGATCCTTCTTCTGGACCTTTCTGGAACAGTCCTCAGCTCATTATCAACAGGTGAGTTTCCCGGCAGCCTCTGCTCAGACGGTGAGAACATCTGGTTTATCTCCTCCAGAGACGGGCTTATGAAAAGACTTGCCATGCCCACCGGAAGAATTGATGTGGTTGATCTTCCCTTCACACCGGTCACCGTGGAGTATCGGAATGGCCTTCTTCTGATCGGGAAAGCTGAAGGAGGTTACTCCATTTCAGGAGAAGATGGCAACCATGTTTTTGATATTCAGGATGCCTTCTTCGGCCACTTCAGCAGAAATAACACAATAGCATTCACAAGAAGCTCAGAGTCATACGGCTGTGAGACCATCTCCTGGGAAACCGTTTCCTTTGACATAACAACAGCAGAAGAAACGGTTATTCCTTTTCAGCAGGAGAGCAGCGATGCGCAGGTGGCATATCAGAGTGACTACGATGATCCAGTGACCCATTTCGATGTTCCATACATGCATCAGAAGTGGGACACCCCTGACTGGTTCAACGGAAGCTGGAGCTGTGGTCCAACTTCCTGCCTGATGGCAGTTCAGTACTACAACCGGCTTACCCCCGATTCCATCTGGTGCAGCTACCCTTCCGGCCACTGGAGCCAGTGGGGCAACTACATTCCCGCAGAATACACTTTTCTTGGTCACACCTATGACATCCAGGGGGAATCTCCCGGAGGTACATGGGTTCCTGGAGCCCACGGATTCATCTGCAGAAGCTATCAGGGAGCCGGGTGGAATGAGATGATATGGTGGACTTCACAGCATGGACTGGACTCCAACTGGCTTGGCACAACATGGAGTGCCTGCACATCCGAACTTGACAGCGCCTGGCCGGTTACAGCTTCCACCACAAGCCCCTTTACCGGTGGGCACATACTTCTTTTCAACGGTTACTACGACAATCATTCAGTGGTTTGCAATGACTCGTACGGTAATCAGAATCTTCCCGGATGGGGGACCCTTCCCAATGGCAAGGATGTTGTTTACGACTGGCCCGGTTACAACAACGGGAATACCCAGCTGGGAATATCTCAGCTTTTCTCCGCCCGTTCAGAGCCACTGGCTGCACCAGGCACACTTATTGATGACCGGAATCTGGGATATAGAAAACTTGGGCCGTGTGAGTACTGGCATGAACAGGAAACAGGCTACGCCGGATACTCATGGTGGACCTACTCCACCGGGGCACAACCGGATACCTGTTCTGTGGAATGGCTTCCAGAGCTTCCTTCCCAGGCCTGGTATCTAGTTGAAACCTATGTCCCCTCCTCCCATGCAACGGCTACAGGCATCTACCACGTAAACACTTCCTCCGGCTGGACAACTGCCACCGTTGATCAGGGAAACTACAGCAACCAGTGGGCAATTGTTGGTTCCTTCTCTCTCTCCCCCTCTTCGGCAATGGTGAGAATGGGCGACTACACAGGCACCCAGGGCCAGTACCTTTCATTCGATGCGGTGAGATTCACAGAACAGACTTCAATAGAAGATCAGAACAGTGCAAGTGGTTCAGAAGATTTCAGTATCATGCAAAACCCCGTTCAAACCGGATCTGCAATTGCTTTCAACCTTCCCGAAGGCTTCAGCGGCACTCTTGAGATCTACGACCTCACCGGCAGACGAACAGCCTGTACCGAGACATGGACAATTCCCGGTGTACTTCCTGCAGGTGTTTACCATGCAGTTATCAGTTTCAAAAATACAGACATTTGTCAATCGATCAGATTCACTGTCACAGACTAGAAAGGAGCTAATATGCTCTTGCTAACCATGATCATCGCTTTGTTCTCACCAAATGGGGATTCAGAAATTCAGTGGAATTCCTACAGTCCCGCAGATGGAGTAACGGCAGACGCCTTTCTTGCGCTGCCTGCAACGGATGAAACTGCAGAGGAAGTGGAAACCGGAATACTGCCTGAAGGCGATTATCTCTACGATCTAGCCTGGTCTGCCGACGGGCAGTCTGTTCTGGTTGCCAATTACAACACAGCAAATCTCTCCATGATAAGCCCCACCACCGGGTCCGTCATTATGGACATTCCAACAAACGGAATGAGGCCCGGAGCAGTGGCTGCCTGCGAGAATTACATCGTTGCTGCACTTCCTTTTTATGACATGGTGGCAATTCTATCAGAGACGGGAACACTGCTGGGTACTGTTGCAACAGAAGAACAACCCTGGCGGATAGAGTTCAGCCCTGATGGAGAAACAGCCTACGTGGGCTGCGATGTGACAGATCAGTGCACTGTTATCGACCTGTCAACTCAGACTGCGACAATGACAATAGAAAACTTTCCATTCTGGCTGCAGACTTATGGATATGGTTCCGAAAGCCCCAGAAACTTCCTTATTTTCAGCGGATTCACCGTTACCGACGACGGGCAGTACATCGCTGTGGCCAACGGAGTGGATTCCGTTCTCTTCATAAATACTACCACAGGAGCCGTTGATCACACAGTAGCGGTGACTGATGCTGCTTCAGTTGCCGTTTCCGGAGACGGCAGCAAACTTATAGCAATGAGTGCATCCTCTGTTGTGGCCCTTCATCAGATCGATCTGGCCACATTCTCCATTACTGAATCCGTAACCGTTACCGGAGGTACTGCGGGAATGACCAAAGATATCGCAGTAAATCAGGATGGCTCAAAGGCTTTCATCTCCACATCCGGTAATACATCCACACTGGTTAACTTTACAGCTCAGAATTTCACTCAATTCTCAAGCACTTACTCAGCCTTCTGGACCGCATCCAACTTTGATCACACCCTTGCAATAAGCGGGCAGTACAGATTCAGCATAATTGATTTTGCAAGTGAGACCATGGTGGCTCAGTATCAGGGCAATGCCCAGAATATGGGAGCAGCTTCACCTGTTGCAAACATTGCTGGAGGTATTGACCCTACGCGTTACGAAGGTGTTTATTTTTACTCCTTCACAAACTCTTCGGTGAGCTATGATGGAGGTGTTGTCTCTGGGTCTGCAGTGGAAGGAGATGCCCCCAGAAGAGTCGCGATCTCTCCAGACGGGAACTGGGCTGTCATTTCCAATACCCTCAGTGACAATGCTTCTCTAATCGATCTCAACACCATGACAACTGTTGCGGTGCTGGAGATAGGAGACCGGGTACAGAATGTGGAGTTCACCCCGGACTCCAGATATGCTGTCATCTGCGGTTTCAACAGCAATTCAGTGAAGATCATAGACACACAGACTGCCACGGTGATTGCAAATGTGCCCACCGGAACGCGAGCAACTGTGATTGATATCAGCCCGGACGGTTCAATGGCCTGCGTTGGCAACGTATCCTCCAACACCGTTTCTTTTGTGGAACTGGACGGAGCTTCCAGCACAGAGGTAGCTGAAAAACCCTGCGGAACCATTGGTGTCTCATGGGCTGCTTTCGGAGTAGCGAGTGATGTGGTTATTTCACCGGACGGTTCTGTCTGTCTTGTTTGCGCCAGCTTTAATGACAATGTCCGTCTGTTCAGCATGACCGACTACTCTCTTCTGGCAACAATACCAGTGGGAGACTTCCCGCTGAAGGCAGCCTTCAATGATGACGGAAGCAGAGCAATGATCACCTGCTACATGGATGACAAGGTCTACCTCCTTGAGATAGACGGCGCCTCCTCTTCCGTGCTGGGAAACTGGGCCTCAGGAGATGGCCCGCTCAGGATAGCATATGATCAGGCTGGAGACAGATTCGGAGTAGGGCTCTATTCAGACAAACAGGTTCGCTTCTACAATGCTAATGACGGATCATACCTTGGAATGGAAAATTTCCCGGGACCAGTGTATCAACCGGAATTCACATCAGAAGGTGACCTTCTTGCTCTTATAGGTATCTATTCGACCTCAATACCATCCAGGCTCTACAGGGGATCAGAATACACAGATCTTCCCGCAACAGGATGCACTTTTGACTTCTGCAGTGCCACAAATACTGCGGTTGTAGCCATACCGGGACCGGATATGGCCTATGTGATCCAGTACACCTCACAGGGCATAGAAACAAATTCTGTTTCTATCGGTAATTTCATCTCGGTTACACCAAATCCTGCTCCAAGTGGCCAGGTAACTATCACCTTCCAACTCCCTCTGCTCACAAGTGGATCACTGACGATCTACGATATTGCAGGACGGCAGGCGGTTTTAGTGGAAACAGGCATTTTTCAGGAAGGCTCACACTCCTTCTCAATCTCAGAGACACTACCGGCTGGAATTTACTCTGTAAGATTCTCTTCTCCGGAGGTGTCCCTCACTGGACGCTTTGCCGTAGTTGAGTAGACGAAAGGAAGTAGAAATGAAAACCATGATCCTCCTGTTACTCTGTGGATTCATCGCTCTGGGATCCTCCTCCACAAGAACCCTTTCGGAAACAACAGTTCAAGGGGAAATAACCTTTACCGAAATTGCCGGTCACCAGGAAGAAATTGAGATGCTGGTAACTCCTCTTCCCGATCCTCCAGAGATCATCTGGCACTATTCTCAGGTGACCGGATTAACACAAAAGGTCTGCCCTGTGGGCTTCAACTCAGATTTTGTATTCACCGGAGGCTGGTACGGCGGTGGCAGGATGTTCCAGGGAATCGGCGGCAGTGGAAGTGTTCTGTGGACAGCCGAGCCTGAAGTCGGTGCAAACGAATACTGGGTCTCTCTTTCAACTGGTACCGCTGCATCTGAAACAACTGACCTCTTCTACTCGATACAGAAGTGGAATGTTTACAATGACAACGGAACTCCATCTGACCCCTCAGACGACTATCTTGTTTCGGAGGACAACACTTCTGTTAGCCTTTTCAATTCCTCCTCAGTCACCCCAGTATGGACATACTCCGGTGGCGGTACTTTCGTCTGCCCCTCAGTGGACACGCCAGGGAGATACGCCTGTTCCAGCGACGGGGTCATTCTTGCAGCTTCAGGAGCCATAGGGGGGCATCTGGCCATCCAGTTCTTTAACAGCGCCAGCCCAGTGCCCATTGCCACCTATGAGGACCCTGCTCTGACCTACTACCCCCGTCAGCTTCGCATTACCGCAGACGGCTCCAAGTGCATCTTCAGGGTCTCAGCAACTCTTTACAGAGTGGATACTGCCACCGGAACCCTTGAAGCCAGCTATTCTCTCGATGCTTCCAATGACTGCTTTGCCATCTCCCCGGATGGCTCCGTTGTTGCCTATGGTTTCACTGCAGCAAGAATTGCCACATGGGATGGCTCAGCGTACAATCTGGTTGCCGGTAAAGCCGTCACCGGTTACTACGGAGGGGCTGCAACTATTGCTTCAGACAACGCAGCTGTATACTTCGGTTTCTATAGAAACGACTACAAGACCAACAGGATCCTCAGATTCGATGTTTCCAGCTCCGTTCCTCTGTGGACCTATGACTATCCTGTCGGCTCCGGAAGCAACCAGGATGTGGTTGAGTGGATGGACTGCTCTGATGACGGCAGATGGATGGTAACAGGCTCCTGGGGCTGTGACAACGGAGGAGATGAAGTCCAGGTTTTCGACGATGACAACCCATCAGCACCGGTGTTCTCAATAGACACACCCGGTTCGATGTTCCATGTGGACATGAACTCTGACGGCAGATACATAACCGCCGCCGGCAAACATGTGCATGCCAACACTATGGGCTCAGGCACTGATGTCTACTTTGCCGAGATGGACATTCTCGGGATAGAGGAAGCTGAGTATACAAACTCACTTGCTTTGTCTCCCATTACTCCCAACCCGGTAACAGATCACCTCAATGTAAGCTTCTCCATCCCCTCATCGGGAACTGTAAGCATAGGGATCTTTGACCTTTCAGGTCGCATGGTTCAGAACCTGTCAGAAACGCAGACAACCGCCGGTTCTCACAGCATGTCCTTCTCCACTGAGCTGAGTACCGGAGTGTATCTCTGTCAGCTTTCTTCAGGCGAAGGATCTGTTACACAAAAACTTGTTGTCGCAAGATAATCTTTCTTTAGTACCCGCATCTCTGGAACAGGAGGTGCGGGCATTTTATTGACCCTTTCTCTGAAAACAACTTTACTGTATAATTCGTTGTGCCGTATTCGCACGCTCAATTCATAGGGGGAGAAATGCTTAAACTGTTTTTGCTTGTGGTAATTTCGGCCTTTGCATTCGGTGCTGTTGTGAACAGCCCCACAGAGGCTGCAAGTCTCGTAATGGAGACTATGGTTAATGATCTGTCCAACAAAGAGGTAAGAAGCTTAGATGGTATTGTTACTGAAGGCCAGCTTCTTGGAGCAGGTAACAATCCAGAGATCATCGTGCCATTCGATGGCTACTTTGTTCTTGTCGATGACTGTGTGCTTGCCAACTGGGCTCATCCATGCAGATGGGTTTTTGTCTCTCCACAGGGAGAAATGAACACTGTCAGAATGGCTATGCCCCCGGACATGCTTCCCAGGATGACCGTGGAATTCACAAGTCTTCCTGAGTCCAATGATGGCAAAGGCCAGTATGAGGATTTCCTCGCCTGGTTCACGCCCAATGTACAGTCCTCAGGCGGCCAGGCGGACCACATGTACGCCTGGATCATTTCCGGCGGTTACAATCAGGGCAACAACCACACCAGATATTACGGTGATGTACAGTTCATCTACAACGTACTTGCTCATGATTATCTGATACCTGATGATCACATCATCGTCTGTTTCTCCGACGGTCTGAATCCCGCCCCGGATCTGTCAAACGGACTTAACTCCAACCCCGATTTCGATAATGACGGTGACAGTGACATCATCTACGATGCCACATCATCCGGCGTAACCAGCGGTTACAATGCGGTCAATGCCATGGTCGGTGCTGATGATCACCTCTTCATCTTCACCACAGATCACGGCAACGCTGCCAAAGGTGATTTTGACGATCCGCCAGAGGTTATTCTCAACCTCTGGAACGGCACTCTTGATGATGATACATTCATGGGATACATGGATGCTTTCTCCGCCATGTCAATTCATGTGGTAATGGAACAGTGCTTCTCAGGAGGCTTCTACGAGGAAGTCATAAATGCAGGCGCCAGCCAGCCAAGAACATTTGCCAGTGCTGCAAATGCATCAGAATCCAGCTGGGCAGGACAACCATATCCAGAGTACGACGAGTATGTTTACTTCTGGTCTGGGGCAGTTCATGGAAATCTTCCTCCCACAACAAGCCTTCCTGGCGGAGCTCTTCCCGGAGAGCCGGACATGAACGGTGACGGTTGTGTTTCCATGTATGAGGCAGCCTACCGGGCTGAAGAATGGGATATCGCCAGTGAGCACCCCATGTGGGGCGACACACCTGACAGTTGCGGCAACACCTACTTCCTCGGTGGTCTTATCGGCACATCCATTGAAGACTTCAGCGCCTTCGTACCTTCGTTCGGTCTTTCCATATCTCAGAACCCTGTGGTTTCCACTGCAATGGTGAACTTCACACTTCCTTCACCTGCACAGGTCACAGTTGAGATACTGGATATTACTGGAAGAATTGTCAGTACACCTGTTAGCAATGCAGCTGCCTCCGGCAGCCACTCTGTTGCATCAGGTCTTTCCAGTGCTCCCGCCGGTATCTACATGGTCAGACTGACCACAGGCGGACACACCGAAACCCTCAGGGCAGTCAGACTGTAGAGGTTTCTCACAGAGTCTTTCAGGGGGAGGCATCCGCCTCCCCCTTTTGTTACTGAATAAGTTAAGTTTCAATCCCAGTCACCGGCGGTTTACATTCCCTGAGTTTCGTTACATCTTCCTTAAGGGAGAAGAAACTGTAAGGAAGGCAATGAACGAACAGGATCTGAATCGGATTTACAACAGTATGACAGAAGCATACTACAGAGTGGATGATACCGGCACGATCACTGCAGTTAACAACAGAGCTGTAAAGATCTTCGGCTTTGATTATGCCAGTGAACTCATAGGAAAGCGCTTTGCCCAGGAGTTCTTCCCGGACAAGGAAATACGCCGTTCCTTCTTGAACAGCCTCTCCAGTGACGGCAACCTGAAACTCTTTATTGGAAAGCTGAGAAGAAAAGACGGTTCCTCCTTTATTGCTGAAACAAATGCCAGACGCCTGATTGATCCCATCGGAAGATCCAGTGGATTTGAAAGCTATGTGCGAGACATTTCTATTGAAGTTCAAGCGAGAGAAAAATCCAATCACCTTACCAGTACGCTGATAGCTATTAGACATGTCAACCATATTATCACAAAGGAAAAGAACCTGGACAGCATGATCCAGGGTATCTGTGATGCTCTTATCTCCACAAGAGGGTATTCTTCAGCTTGGATTGCTCTCAGCAATGAAGAAAACTCAGGATTTAACAAAACAGCTTTTTCAGGGATTCCTGATACAAACAAAAACCAGTTAAAAGCTCTTATCGAATCGAATAACATGGTAATATGTGCAACCCTCGCTCTGGAGAAGAGAGGGCTTGTTAATATTAACGATGTAAAGAATAAGTGCGGAGGTTGCCCTTTACTCGGGCTCGAGCCGGACAGCAGACCATTTACCACTACACTGGTGGCAAACAACAAACTATACGGAATCATTTCAGCTGAACTCCCCATGGAGATAAGTCTTTCTCCTGATGAACGCTCTCTTTTCCAGGAGGTGGCAGATGATGTTGCCTATTCCGTACACAACATATACGTGGAAGAGGAGAGATCAAAGTCAGAGAAAGAAGTTGGGAAGGCAAACAAAAAGCTTGAAGATGCCCTTGATATTGCTGAGCAATCCGCTAAGCTTGCCAGAGAAGCAAATAGAGCAAAAAGCGAGTTTCTGGCCAACATGAGTCATGAGATAAGAACTCCACTGAATGGAGTTATTGGAATGACCGGGCTGTTGATGGAAACAGAGCTGACTCCTGAACAGAGAGAGTACACTGAAACCATAAACAGCAGTGGGGATGCATTGATCGCACTGATAAATGACATTCTGGATCTGAGCAAAATTGAAGCAGGCAAACTGGAGGTTGAGAACACCGACTTCAATCTAATATTGCTCATGGAGGAAATCGGAGACCTCATGGCGATCAGGGCACAGAACAAGGGACTTGAATTCATCTCCATGATAAGCCCTGACATTCCTACGATCGTTACCGGTGACCCGGGAAGGATCAGACAGATCCTCCTTAACCTTACTGGAAATGCTCTAAAGTTCACTGATAAGGGAGAAATCAGTGTATCTGTAACCGTGGAGAAAAAGTCAGAAAGCACCGCCAACCTGAGATTTTCCGTGAGGGATACAGGGATAGGCGTACCAGCCGGTAAAACAGGTAGCATCTTTAATGCTTTCACCCAGGCTGACACTTCGACCACTAGAAAATACGGAGGCACCGGTCTTGGTCTCTCAATCTGTAAACGGCTTACTGAACTGATGAATGGCGAGATCGGTGTAATTTCCAGCGAAGGTTCCGGCTCTGAATTCTGGTTTTCTCTGACTCTGGATAGGCCAATAGATTTTTCTGAGATGTCAAAGGCAAGATCTTTAAAAAACATTCGTATTCTTGCTGTTGATGATAATTCCACCAACAGAAGACTTCTCTCCCTGCTTCTGGAATCATGGGACAGCAGATGCACAGTTACCCCGGGAGGAAAAGAAGCTCTTGAATTACTGAGGGCTGCTTCCAGCAACGGAGATCCATACCGCATAGCAGTACTGGACATGCAGATGCCAGAAATGGATGGGGAGGAGCTTGGGCTGAGAATAATGGAGGACCCGCTGATTGAGAAACCTCAGATGATCATGATGTCCTCTATCGGGAATCGTGGAGACGAAGCAAGACTTCGGGAACTCGGATTCTCAACATACCTGACCAAGCCAGTTAAGCAGTCTCAGTTATTTGAATGCCTCACTGATCTTTGCAGAATCAGCGAGATACCAGAAGAGAAATTTCCTTCAACCGATCATGCACACAAACCTGCTGCCAAATCTGATCTGAAAATACTCATCGCAGAGGATAATCCTATTAATCAGCTGGTAGCCATAAGGATACTTGAGAAGCTGGGACACAATGCAGATGTTGCAGAGAACGGCGCAGAAGCAATTGAAATGCTGACAAAGCAGGCCTATGACATAGTCTTCATGGATTGTCAGATGCCGGTAATGGATGGATATGAAGCTACCAGAATAATCAGATCAAAGGATGGCTCAGCTCTTAATAAGGACAGCGTTGTAATTGCCATGACCGCAAATGCACTGAAGGGAGACAGGGAGAAATGCCTCCAGGCTGGAATGAATGATTACCTCCCTAAACCTGTTACTCCCACAACTGTGTCTGACGTGCTTTCATCCTGGATACCGATAATTCAAAGTAAGAATAGTCAGTCAAAAGAGTATTTAGTAAGTTTCTTTGATCCTGGTAAATTAAAGGGAGATCTCGGGAATGATATGGTTACTATTCGTGAATTTGTAAATATCTTTCTTGTCTCGGCAAAAAAGCAGATGAATGATCTCTCTTCCGCAATTCACTCTGGCAATCCTTCTAAGGTGAAAATCGCAACACACATACTGAAAGGCTCTTCTTTGAATGTAGGGGCTAATAACCTGGCAATAGCCTGTGAGAGACTTGAACAGCTTTCCATAAAAGGAGATCTGGGAAACGGGAACATCCTGCTTAAAGTGATAGATATCGAATTCGACAGGCTCTCGGATCATTTGATCGAGATCGGCTGGCGCGGAAACTGATTGCTTGAGATCAATCTCGAGAATAAAAGGGGGAGGTTGCCCCCCCTTTTTTCACAAAACTGACTTTTATGTTTTCTGCTAAAGACCTTGAGAAACGAAGCTTCTGATCATGGGAAGAAAGTCCTCAGGGGAACCCATTACTCCTGTGATACGATCGATCTCATTTCCACTGGCATCTGCAAGAATAAGAGTAGGAATACTGTTGGCGCGGTATCTCTGGGCGAGATCGCGGTTGTTATCAACATCTATTCTGAGAAGAATACACTGTGACAGAACTTCCTTGTAGTCATCCCTGGAAAAATAGTCATCTGAAAGCATAACGCAGGGACGGCACCAGTCGGCATACAAATCGATGAAAACAAGTTTTCCTGTTTCCTCTGCTAGAGCAAGAGCTGCTGGAAGGTCATCATGTATCCATTCCCCTTCTGCTACGGAATGGGTCACTGCTGTCTCTTCGGACTGATTGTCTGCAGGCTCTCCACAGGCAGTCAGCGCAAGGACCAGAGTCAGAACAAGTAAATACTTCATAGATTCTCCTTTCATTGAGTTTTCAATTGTTACGGAATATACAAACTTTTCACTTTTTGTTCCCAGGGCCTCAAACAGCTTTGCAGAATCCAGACTATTCGGGGCAATTCTACAATGCTTCAGAAATCAAGTTGTGGTGTGGTGGCCCTGCAAATGTTCTGCATATCCACTGAAGAAAGCGATCCAGCTTTATTAATAAGGCATTGCTTGCTTACTGTGGTCAATTGATCTGCCATTGCTTTGGAGCGCTTACCTTTAAGTACAACATAGGCTTCGCTGGGATAGAACCTCGTTTCACGCACATGATCAGTTGCCATCTTCTGATAGACCATATAAAGATCCTGTTTGACCACATGCGGTCTAACAAGGTCCTCGATGAAATGGCTGATCTTTCGTGGTCCAATGACTTAACGGACGGAGCCTCTTCTCCCGGAACGTCACTTGTTCTTGTATATGCTGGATACTATCATTTCAAAGATCAGATGAAGAGAGAGAACAGGAGGAAATATGAGACCGGAGACTCCCCAGCTTACCGTTGACTCCATTATCGAGATCCAGGGCGGGATAGTTCTTGTTGAGAGGAAATACCCTCCACTGGGATGGGCAATACCCGGAGGGTTTGTGGATCCCGGCGAAAGCCTTTTTGAAGCTGTAAAGAGGGAAGCTCTGGAGGAAACCTCTCTGGAAATTGAGGTTCTTGATCTCTTCCATATCTACTCAAAGCCCTGGAGAGATCCCAGAGGAGATACTGTTAGTGCAGTGTACTGGTGCAGAGCCAGCGGAAAACCTGTTGGCGGAGACGATGCCGCAAAAGCTGTGATATTTTCTGAGGGTGATCTACCTGAGAACATAGCATTTGATCACAGAGAGATCCTTCAGCAATTCTTTCACTGGAAAAGAACAGGGATCAGACCGGAACTTGACTTGTAAAGATCAATTGATCGAGTTCTATACAGTTTGGGGCATCCCGGGATAACCTGGATGCCCCTTTTTCTTAAAGGTATAGTGAGCTGAGACTGCGTCCCTCGTTGATCCTTTTGATGGCTTCTGCAAAAACATGGGCGACAGAGAGAATCTCTATCTTGTCCACAGCTCTGCCGTATACCTGCTCTGCCTTTTCTCTATCGAATTCAACAGTGTCCGTTATGTAGAGCTTAGTTATCGGGCTGTTCTGCAGACGGTTAACAGCCTCACCACTTAATATGGCATGTGTAGTGAAAGCGTATATTTCTTTGGCCCCTTTAGCTGCTACAGTTTCTGCGCATAAGATAAGACTTCTTCCGCTGAGGATCTCATCATCCGCCATAATAACCGTTCTGTCTGACAGATCATCCAAGCCTTCAACTGTTCTCACAAGGGGCATCTCTGAATCATCCACACGCATTTTCTTAACATAGCCCGTGGTAACATCAGGGGTTCCTCCAGCATCCTGAATACCTTTAGCCGTGTGAAGTGCCAGAAAGTCATTGTCCAGAATGCTTCCGGAATCAGGGGCTACAAAAGCCAGTTTCTCTTTCCCCATGGCCATTATCTTCCTTATGAACACGGTGTTTGCATGGAGCTGATCAACGGGGATGTTACTGAACCCCTGGCTCTGAGGAGAGTGAAGAGTCATGGCAAGAACCCGGTCGGTTCTCACAGCTTCCAGCAGCTCAAAGATCATCTTGCAGGTAATTGCAATTCTGGGTTTGTCCTTCTTGTCGCTTCTGGCATAAGGAAAGTAGGGCGTAACAGCGGTGATCCTGCCTGCACTGTCCTTCAGGGCACTGATCATCTGAAGAAGCTCCAGAACATCTCCTGAAACAGTTCTGTAGGCATTGATCTTATCCTGAAAAACGGATCTCTCACCGGATTGTATGATGAACAGATCCTTTTCTCTCACCGTTCCACCTGGAAAATTAACCATCATGTTCCCGTTTGAGAAATCATGAAACTCAACCGGTTCAGGTTCTATGCCCAGAATCTTACAGATAGCATCAGTAAGCTTCAGGCTGGCCCTTCCCGAGCAGATCGCTATGCTTCCATACATCCCTTGTCGCCCCCCTGTTTTGTTCTACTGACCCAGTGCAGCCAACTCTGCGGCGGTTTCATCTATTGTACCGAAGATAACCTGCAGCATAGCTGAAAATGCTTCAATACCAACACCGTTCTCTGTTGAGAATGTGTAGGTACAGATAACCTCACCAGTGGTGATATCATGTTCAAATTTAACAAAGGGATATGTGGCATTCAACTCTGCAAGTTTGGCAAAAGCGGCCGCTCTGCCTGCTCCCGATGCAGGAACAAGCCCGGGAGTGGGGCCGGCCATGAAACAGGCTTCCATGGGTGCATTCACCTCAATGTAGAAAATTGGAAACGATTCGCCACTGAGTGAGTCCTCTGCAAGCAGCCAGAAAGCCCCCTCTTCCTCTTCATAGGCGGCACCGAGTTGATCCAGGTAACCGGCTACAGTAGTAGTAGACAGGGCGGCAAAAGAAATTGCAGTAATAACTACTACCAGAAAAACTGTGATCCTCATAGAATCCTCCGTTGGTTATTTGATTAATGGTACTGAAAATCCTTACCTCTTTAATATGCACCCCTTTCCTTTTTTTGGGGAGTGCTGTGCCGAATCTTTACAAAAGCACCCCATTGTTCTAGATTTGAGTATTCTTTTGTCATGTAAATACATACTCGCTTCCTGGGAGTCAAAATGGATCGCAAAATCAGAGTATTGATCGGTAAGCCCGGCCTTGATGGACACGATAGAGGGGCAAAATACATAGCCCGTGCCCTTAGAGATGCAGGTATGGAAGTGATATACACCGGCATACGCCAGACACCTGAGGCTATCGCTGATGCCGCAATACAGGAGGATGTTGACTTCGTTGGCATCTCCCTTCTCTCAGGGGCTCACAATCATCTCTTCCCTGAGGTTGCCAGACTTCTCCGTGAAAAAGACGCTTCAGACATCATTCTCTTCGGTGGTGGTGTCATTCCTGAAGAAGACATTCCCGGTCTGAAAAATGCAGGTTACTCAGCTATTTTCACACCTGGAACCCCTGCAGATAAAGTTGTTGAGTTCATCAACCTTCAGATGGAGAACAGGCAGTAAATCCTTATGATCTCCACAACCGATATTATCCGAGGCATCGGTGAAGGTTCCACACGGGCGATTGCAAAAGCCCTGAGTAGAGTTGAGAATGGAAGTCCCGATTCCACCACCATCCTGGACAAACTGTTCAGCAGACAACAGGGGTTTTCCATTGGTATCACCGGTCCGCCGGGAGCAGGCAAGAGCACTCTTGTAAACAGAATGATCACAAGATATCGCTCCTCAGATAATACAGTCGGTGTAATTGCAGTTGATCCCTCTTCTCCGTTCACAGGTGGTGCCCTTCTGGGTGATCGTATCAGAATGCAGTCGCACGCAACTGATCCGAAAGTGTTCATCAGAAGCATGGGTAGCAGAGGGCATCTGGGAGGGCTTTCAGGTGCTACTCGAGACGCTTCCGTAATTCTTTCTGCCGCAGGATTCAGCCCTGTGCTTATAGAAACAGTTGGTGTTGGCCAGGCTGAAGTTGAGGTTGCCGAGCTGGCAGATATTACTCTGCTTGTCCTTGTACCCGGGCTTGGAGACGATGTGCAGTCCATGAAAGCAGGTATCATGGAGATCGGTGATATCATCGTTCTCAACAAAGCAGACAGGAACGGAATAGACCAGCTGGAGAGCTATGTAAGGGCCAGTCTGGAGTTCATGCCCCCTCACCAGAGAAAGCCTGAGGTAGTAAGAACCTCTGCTGTTACTGGGGGAGGGCTTGAAGATCTCTGGAACGCCATTAACGGATTAGTCTCTGAACAGACTGTGAAGGATAGAAAATCACGCTCAGCAGTTAAAACACTGGATGGTATTCTCAAAGAGAACGGGATTGTTTTTTCTAAAAAACTGCTTGAACTGGAATACAATGGCAGAAAGGCAGCGGAAGAGCTTATCTTAGCTGGAAGGTTATCACCTTACGCAATCGGAAAACAACTGCTGAAAAGAGCAGAAAGGATATTTGAGGATCATGGATCTAAGTAAGATCGATCACATAGGGATCGCAGTTGAGAATGTGGCTGAGGCCTCAGTCTTTTACCGTGACGTTCTGGGGCTTGAACTTATTGGAACAGACGATATTCCTTCGCAAAAGGTAAAAGTTGCAATGTTCAGGATCGGTGAGAGTAAGATCGAGTTGCTTGAGCCAACGTCGAAGGATAGCTCCATTGCCGTCTTTCTGGAAAAGAAAGGGCAGGGAATTCACCATATTGCCTACGGCGTAACTGATGTGAATGGAGCTGTTACAGAATTGATAGAAAAAGAAGTAAGAATGATCGATAAAGAACCCAGACCTGGTGCAGGGGGATCAAAGATAGCCTTTATTCACCCGAAGGCCAGTGGTCGTGTACTAACAGAGATCTGCCAGCACTAGTTTTATCACACTAATCCCTGAAAGGGAAAAGGTACATAAGAATGAGCTCAGTGGATAAAGCCAACAAACTCAGAACACTTCGGGAAGAAGCTCTTCTGGGCGGAGGTGAAAAGAGGATAGAGAAACAGCATGCCCGGAACAAACTAACCGCCCGTGAAAGGATTGAGTTGCTTCTGGACGAAGGTAGTTTTGAGGAGTTTGACATGCTCAAAACTCATCGCTGTATTAACTTTGGCCTTGAGAAGCAGAACTTCCTTGGTGATGGAGTAGTAACGGGGTACGGCACCATCGACGGCCGACTTGTTTATATTTTCAGCCAGGATTTCACCGTCTTCGGAGGTTCTCTGTCTGAAACCTTTGCGGAAAAAATTCTAAAGGTAATGGAAATGGCAGCCATGAACGGTGCTCCTCTCATCGGGCTCAATGATTCAGGTGGCGCCAGAATTCAGGAAGGTATTGAAAGTCTTGCGGGGTACGGTAACATTTTTCTGAAGAATGTTCTTTATTCAGGCGTTATCCCGCAGATCTCCGCGGTACTCGGACCCTGCGCAGGTGGTGCTGTGTACAGCCCTGCAATAACTGACTTCACCGTGATGGTGGAAGATACCAGCTATATGTTCGTAACAGGCCCGGAAGTGGTGAAAGCAGTTACTGGAGAGGATGTCACAAAGGAAGAGCTGGGGGGCGCCAAGATCCACGGAGGCAGAAGCGGAGTGGCTCATCTGGTCTGCAAGACAGAACAGGAAGCTCTTCAGCTTATCAGAAAGTTAGTGAGCTACATTCCTCAGAACAACATGGAAGACCCTATCTCCATGCCTCCCACTGACCCGGTGGACAGAGTGGAGGACTGGCTTGACAACTTCATTCCGGACAATCCAAACAAGCCCTATGATATGAGAAAGATCATCTCCGGTATCCTTGATCTGGGTGAATTTCTGGAAGTTCAGCGAATGTATGCTCAGAACATCATTATCGGATTTGGGAGACTGAATGGTAAGTCAGTTGGGGTCATTGCCAATCAACCTGCATATCTTGCCGGTGTTCTTGATAATGACGCTTCTGTGAAAGCTGCCAGATTTGTGCGCTTCTGCGATGCTTTCAACATCCCCCTGGTAACTCTGGTTGATGTCCCGGGATTCATGCCTGGAACCAAGCAGGAATACGGTGGGATCATCAGGAATGGGGCAAAGCTTCTTTACGCTTACGCAGAGGCGACGGTTCCAAAGATAACGGTGATAACGAGAAAAGCTTACGGCGGTGCCTATGATGTTATGTCATCCAAGCATCTGGGAGCCGATGTAAACTTCGCATGGCCAACCGCAGAAATTGCTGTGATGGGCCCGGACGGTGCAGTAAACATCATCTTCAAGAAAGAACTTGCAGAAGCATCTGATCCTGTAGCTAGAAAAGCAGAACTTGTAAAGGAATACCGTGACAACTTCGCGAACCCCTACAATGCAGCCAACAGAGGTTACATTGATGATGTGATCATGCCGTCAAATACAAGATTCCGCATTATCAAGAGCCTGGAGATGCTTCAGTCCAAGCGGCAGGAAGTCCCTGCTAAAAAGCACGGAAATATCCCTCTGTAATGCTAGCAGCAACACTACTTCAAGCTGTTATGTCGGCACCTGATCAACAGCTGATCGACATAGGCCTCAGACTGGCTCTGATAGGAATGGGTACTGTATTCATTGGCCTTCTGATTCTCTCTGTATCTCTGCCTCTTGTAAAAAAGATAGCAGAGGGAAAGAAAGCAAGACTGGTTGCAGCAGGGTCTGAAGTTACTCCTGCAGAGCTGACAAAGCATGAGGTTGCAGCAATAACGACTGCAATTCACGCTCACCTTTTGAGGATCAATAAATTGGAAGATATGAAACTCACATGGGAGATGTACGAAAAACCATACTCTCCCTGGAGAATGGCAGGAAGATCAAAGATGCTTATTGATCGAACCTCTTTCAGACAGAGGAGCAGATAATGCCCGAGTACAGAATAACTGTGGATGACAAATCTTACTCGGTTAACATTGGCCGAATAGAAGATGACAAGGTCGAAGTTACACTGGGGGGTCGAACTTTCTCTGTAGGTATTGAATACCCCGGGAACAAATCTCAGAAAACACCGATCCTCAGCAGAGGATGTGCTGTGCCGGATGCTTCTTCTGCTCCTGATAAAACCTCCGCACCTGGACAAACCTCAGGAATGGGAAAAATTCTGGCACCGTTGCCGGGAACCGTTCTCAAAATTCTTGTAGCCATGGGTGATCAGGTTACTAAAGGCCAGACTGTGGCAGTGATGGAAGCTATGAAAATGGAAAATGAAATAGAGGCTCCAGTCAGCGGAAAGATCTCGCAAATTGCCGTGAAGGAGGGTGACACTATTCTGGAGAATGCCCTCATCATGAGTATAGGTTAGGAGAAAACTGAATGATATTAGCTACTCGCCTCCTAACTGCACTTACCGCCAATACGGGAGAGCTCAACCTTAGTAATGTCAACTTTGCCAGCTATCTGGGGGACTCCGGTTTCGGCCAGATAGAAATTGGCAATGTGATCATGATCATAATGGGAATTGTAATGATCTATCTGGCTATCAAAAAGGACTATGAGCCTCTGCTTCTCATTCCCATCGGATTCGGAATAATTGCAGGAAACATGCCTTACAATCCGGATCTTATTCCCATAGGATATCTGGATGTTCTTGGAGGACAGCAGTCTGTTTTCAAGATGTTCTACTTCGGTGTATCCAGCGGTCTATTCCCCCCTCTCATCTTCCTGGGTATAGGAGCAATGACCGACTTCAGCGCCCTTCTATCCAATCCGAAGCTTCTTCTTCTAGGTGCAGCAGCACAGATAGGTATCTTCATAACTCTGCTTGGTTCCCTCTTTCTGGGCTTTAACATACAGGAGGCGGCAGCCATCGGGATCATTGGAGGAGCAGACGGACCAACGGCTATCTTTGTAGCCAGCCAGATGGCCCCTCATCTGCTTGGTGCCATTGCTATTGCAGCCTATTCCTACATGGGTCTGGTTCCTGTCATCCAGCCACCGATCATGCGCCTGCTCACCACAGATGAAGAGCGCAGGCGTAAAATGAAACCCACCAGGCATGTTTCCCAGACGGAAAAGATCCTCTTTCCGATAATTGCATTCTTCATCACAGCATTCATTGCTCCCGGGGCTATTACCCTTCTTGGAATGCTCTTCTTCGGTAATCTCCTGAAGGAAAGCGGTGTGACAAGAAGACTTGCTGACAGTGCCCAGGGATCTTTGAACAACATAGTCGTCATTCTTCTGGGATTCAGTGTAGGTACCAGCACACAGGCGCGGTACTTCCTCACAACCGATTCGATCAAGATATTTGTTCTTGGTGCCCTGAGCTTTGCCATTGCAACTGCAGGAGGTGTTCTCTTCGCAAAATTCATGAATTTGTTCCTGAAAGGCGACAACAAGCTGAACCCGCTTGTGGGTGCAGCCGGTGTGAGCGCGGTTCCTGATTCCGCCAGGGTTGTGGAGGTTGAAGGTCGCAAGTATGACAAAAGCAATCATCTGCTTATGCACGCCATGGCTCCCAATGTGGCCGGAGTGATCGGCAGTGCAATTGCCGCTGGTGTTCTTCTCAGTATGGTACCCCACTAATGCTTGCCAGGTATGATTATCTCGTAACAGGCGGGGCCGGCTTTATCGGCTCCCACCTGTGCGAGAGACTGATTGCAGAGGGAAAGTCGGTGTGTGTTCTTGATGACCTTTCAACAGGACATTTGAGTAACATTCAGGGGCTCCTGCAACAGGAGAGCTTTCACTTCATTGAAGGTTCGGTTCTCTCCGTTGAAACAGTTAATGATTGCGTGAACAAATGCAGTGAAGTGATTCATCTTGCTGCTGCAGTTGGTGTTGATAATGTGATTAACAAGCCTGTTGAAACGATTGAGACCAATGTGAATGGGACTGAGAACATTCTCAAAGCTGCAAGAAACGGTAACAAAAAGGTATTTATAGCCTCCACCAGCGAAGTCTACGGTAAAGGCTGGAAGGTCCCCTTCAAAGAGGACGGAGACATTGTTCTAGGGCCAACCTCAAGGAACAGGTGGAGCTATGCCTGTTCAAAAGCTCTGGATGAGTTCCTGGCTCTTGCCTACAATCACTCATATGGACTTCCTGTGGTTATCTGCAGATTCTTCAATACTGTGGGTCCCCGGCAATCCGGCAGATATGGGATGGTTCTTCCCAGGTTCATCAATCAGGCTCTCACAGGAAAGCCTGTTACCGTTTTCGGTAATGGTACTCAGACCAGATGTTTCAGCCTGGTTTCTGAAGTGGTAGACTGCGTACTTGCTCTTATGGATACTCCGAAAGCTGTAGGCAGGGTGGTAAATGTGGGTTCAACTGAAGAGATCACCATACTGGAACTGGCTCGACGGGTAAGAGAAATATCAGGATCCAGTTCCGAGATAATCATTGTCCCATACGAGGAAGCGTATCCAGCTGGTTTTGAAGATATGCAGCGGAGGGTCCCGGATGTTTCCAGGCTTATGGACCTCATTGGCATCCGTCCTGAAGCTGATACGGCAACCATTATCAGAAAAGTTATCGAATACGGAATTCCCGAAGGGGCGCGGTGATCCATTCTATAACCAGCAGAGCGAACGGCCGGGTGAAGATGGCTGCGTCTCTGGACAGGTCGTCCTCCTGCCGAAAAAGAAACAGGTTCCTTATGGAAGGGCCCAGATTTATCAGCGATCACCTTGCAAGAGGCGGAAACATTGACTTCATCGCCATAAGCGGGAATGCAACAGAGGAATCTGTACTCATTGCGAAAATGGCTGACGATTCAGGCCATCAGGTAATTCAACTTCCTGAAGAGCTGTTTTCAAGCATCTCAAACACAGGCAATACCCAGGGGATCACGGCCATCTGCACAATACCGGAGCACTCTCTGGAAGATGTGTTCTCTGGAAAGACCGTTCTGGTTCTTGACGGAGTGGCAGATCCAGGGAACGCCGGTACCGCAATCCGTTCTGCTGCCGCATTCGGTTGTTCAGGGGTGGTTTTTCTTAAAGGAAGCGCCTTCCCGTGGAGTCCGAAAGTAACCAGATCCTCGGCTGGTTTGAACTCCGCAATCCCGATCCGTGAAGTGGATAACCTCACAGACATACCGGCAAAGTTCCCTGATTACAGCATTCTGGGTGCGCAAAGTGATGGAATATCTATGAACAAAATATTTGAGACCCTCACAGTACCGGCTTGCATTGTGATCGGCTCTGAAGCCCACGGCTTATCCGCGATCTCTCAGAGATCCATCACCGACACCGTGTCCATTCCAATGACAAAGAATGTTGAGTCTCTCAATGCCGGAGTAAGTGCTTCGATCCTGCTCTCTTCCCTGTTCAGAAAGAACTTTTAACACCTGCAAAGGTCTGAGCCTCTAAACCCTGGGTGGTCACAAAAAGCAGGTTGGGAACAACCGTTGTAAGGTAACCAAAGGTTGAATCAGGGGAGTAGCCCACAAGAGCACTGTTAACATCATCTTCCCAGTTCATGGTGTATATTCTGCTGTCCGGCGGATCAATAGGGCCACTCCAGGAAAGCTCATAAAGAAGATTCGAGGATACGTCGTAAAAGAATGGCTCATCGAACTCAAACATTATCCACGCACCACCAGCAATATTTGTCAGTTCAAGTTGAGGTTCTGAAAAGACCTCAACTGCCGGAGTTGAATTCCAGTTATCAGCAAATCTTGCTGTGAGTTCATCCAGATCAGTATATCCCAGAGACAAAGAGAATTCATAGTAGGATCCAGTCTTCTCAGAATACTCTGAGGGCATGAAACCCAGAGCAGCTATCTCAACCGGTGAACCGCCCATGTCTTCAGCTGTTACCATCACCTGATGGCGTCTTTCGTCTCCGTTTCAATGGCAGAAAGGATTCAGCGACTCAAAGTCAGGAGCGCCTATCTCTATTTCACCAGCTACAGCAAAACCGCTGATCAGTACCAGCATCAAAGCAACCTTGTTCATTATTATCTCCAGTTCATAAAATTTCGTGTCCGGTAACATAAGCAAGCTCTTCCTTCATGGGTATTGAACTTCTCCGTACTGAATTAGTCTGCCGTGTCATTGGCGCCCGGTAGAAAACAACGTACTTTCTTAAAAAGTTGAGAATGAGATTACCCACTCTATAGGCAATCCTCCTAGTCTGTACAAGCTCTCTCGTCGCTGGTACACTGTTCACTGTTCCCGGTGGTTCTGCGGAAGCAACAATTTCCTTCAAAGACTAGATAACCATATGGTAGCTTTTGGTTCCCCTGATGAGAAGAGAAGACTTCTTCTTTTCACTCCTTTTAATTTCAAAGCAGATGAGCGCCCTGTAGTCTGAGCCATTTCTTCAGATGTCTCACATCTCCCAGGTAGCGTTCAACCGTACCCCAGAACAGATGGGAATGGTTTCTGTGTTTCAAGTGAACCAGCTCGTGAACAAATACATATTCGATCACATTCAGAGGAGCATGAACCAGTTTCCTGTTCATCATTATGACACCCCCGGCACTGCAACTTCCCCATCTGGTCCGGGCGTTTCCGATTCTGATCCGCTGAGGGCTCTTTCCTGCTTTCTCCTTATAGTGATCTGCAAAAGCGCCCACCGTAATAAGAAGCTGCTCTTCAAGCCAATTAAAGAGTCTGTTACCGAAAAGCCAAGTCTCTTCTAAAAGCAGTCTGTCGTTCTGAACAATGGGATAAGTCTTGTTCTCCACAACCTGCAGATGTAATTCCCTGCCGAAAAACCAGAGAACTGCCCCGTCTTCCAGTTGAACGAGGGAAGAAGGTCCTTCAAAGGAGCTGAAAAGGGCAAGTTTCTCTTCGATCCACTGTTTCCTGCTTTCAACAAATGCATCTATTACTTTTTGGTCTGCTCCAGTTGGAGCAATGACAGAAACAGAGCCGGGAGATACCCTGATGGATATCCTTCTGGCTCTACTGCTGTATCTAAGTGAGTATCCTCTCTGATCAACTCCAGCTGTCATTATTGTAAAACAATCCTGCGACAGGTTCTGTTATTGTCTGAACAGTATCCTTCTCAGTTGATGTCAGGCTTTTTTTCCAAAGTCTGGTTAGACTGGCTGAATCCTGTCTGAATTCCGAAATGTATTCAATGCTGAGACCCTCATGCCGTACCAGTAGCCAATCCTGATGCTTTTCCTTGTATTGATGGATAACCTGATGAAAGACTTTCCAGCATAGAACGGCATCCTCTAGTACATAACCTTTCGGTCTCCTGCGGGAGGCTATTCTTTCCAGTATCTCACTTTGAATCTCTTCAGGAAGGAGTTTCCTGCAGTGTCTCTTCAGCGGATGTTTGCTGAACAGGGCAGAGAACATACAGTTGAACGGTTCCCAGACAAAATAGAGTTCCTCAGAAAGACAGAGCATCTCTCCAACCCGGGAAGTTCCAGTTCTGTTGCCTCCGGTTACAAGTACAGGTTTCATCAGCCTCCAGAATCAGGTAAAAGTAGATTGCCATAATAGCCAGTTCCTTTGCGGATGACCAGTAACTTGACACCGCACTATCCACCGGCCATTGTGCCCGTAACCGAGTGAAAGGTACAAATGGTAAAACTGGTCGTGAATTCTGACCTCTGCACAGGATGCCTGAACTGTCAAACAGTCTGTGCCCTTGTTCACGGAGGCAGGCAGGACAGGTCAGCTTCCTCCATAAGAGTTGAGCTTGAGATATTCACAGGATTGAACACCATTACATACTGCAGACAGTGTGAAGATCCTGAGTGCAGGAACGCCTGCCCCGTTGGTGCTATTCAAAGAGATGAGAGTACCGGGGCATGGAAGATCGACTATGACATCTGCATTAAATGCGGGGAATGCATCACAGCATGCTCATACGGAGCAATGTTCCTGAAAGAAGAAATACCGCTGAAATGCGATCTCTGTAACGGTGAACCTGCCTGTGTCGAAGCCTGTGCATTCAACGCAATTACTATTGGAACCTATGAAAGATAGAGCATGAAATACGGAGGCTACGCGGGAAAACTGCTTAGAGTAAACCTCACCACCGGAGCAGTAGAACAGCAGGACACAATGGATTACCTGCCGAACTGGTACGGTGGACGGGCTATGGCAGCAAGAATAGCCTGGGATGAGATACCTCCGGGAACAGGTGCTTTTGACCCTGCAAACCCACTTATAATCCTTACCGGCCCACTTACCGGGACTGCGGCTCCATTCTCCGGTAGAACTACCGTATCCGGTGTTTCAGCCCAGGGACACCCTGTGGAGTGGTACTCAAGATCCTCCTTCGGTGGTCACTGGGGACCGGAGTTGAAGCACGCAGGATTTGATGGAGTGATAGTAACGGGAAGAGCACCCAAACCGGTATTCCTTAGAATTGAGAACAGAACCTGTACGGTGGAAGATGCCGGTGACCTGTGGGGAATGGGGATCTACTCTTCTCAGAAAAAGATCATGGAACGGTACGGGAAAGACTGGCGGGTATTTTCCATAGGTCCTGCTGGAGAAAACAAGGTCCGTATTGCCATAGCTGCAACTGAAACAGAAAGCGCTTCAGGCCAGGGAGGTTATGGTGCAGTAATGGGCTCCAAGAATCTTAAAGCCATTGCAGTTCACGGCACTCTTCCTCTTGAGGTAGCAGAGCCTGAAAGATTTACCGAAGTCTGCCGCCTGGTGTTGAAAGAAGCACACGGATCTCATGGTTGGCCCCATACGGCGAAGCTTGATCCATACAAAGTGAAAAGATTCGGTCAGCGTTACCAGGCATGCACTCAGGGTTGTGGTGTAAAATGCTACGATGCACGGTTCTATACAACTGTTCCGGCGGTATTACAGAAGGGGAAAACTCTTTCGGGTCAGGTGGACTGTATTGCAGGGCTCTTCCCTGGTTTTGAAGAGAGCTTCTACAACTGGAATCTTGGTTTTGAAGCAGGCTTTGAGATAGGACAAATAGCAAACGATGAAGGTCTGAACCACTGGGAGATCCTGGTAGGTCTGATACCCTGGCTCCGCTTCCTGAAAAATGATGGAGTTCTCAACAGAATTGACGGGATGGAAATTGATCTGAACAGTCCTGAGTTCTGGGCATTCCTTCTTAGAGGTATCTCTAGAAGAGAAGGCGAGTTCCGCTCTGCCCTGGCGGAAGGTACCGTTAGAGCCAGTCAAATACTGGGGATCGGCAAAGAAAGGCTGAAAGAGCTGTTCCCTGCCTGGGGCTATGCCGGGCACTGGGATGGCCACGGAGACCGGATCAATTATGTATTCTTCCCCTACTGGATAGTCAGTGCCCTGCAGTGGGCGATGGACACCCGCGATCCCATTTCAAGCGCCCACGGCTACGGGCAGAACATCATGGGATGGAGCAGGATATGTTCTCCTGAACTTGGCCTTGGCTGGGACAGGATCAAGAAAGTTTCTGCCAATGTATACGGCTCAGAAATATGCGCCGACCCTGAGAGCGGATACCGGGGAAAAGCTTTCCCGGTCTGGTGGCACGGGCAGAGATCTGTAATGAAAGACTCCCTTACCGTGGGTGACCAGGTCTTCCCCAGGATATACTCCCTGAGAACAGAGGACAACTTCGCCAGGGCAGGAAACATGGATGGCCCTTCTTTCGAGAGGCACATGTTCACATCCCTCACCGGTATCCCGTGGAACGACGGGGATCTGGAGCATGCCTCAGAAAGAGTAATACAGCTTGAGAGAGCTTTGCTGGTCAGGAACTGGAGCAGATCAAGGACGGATGATGAATCTGTCATACCCTACTTTGAGAAGACAGAACAGCAAACCAACCCTCTCATCGGCAAGCAGGTTGCTCTGAATCCGGAAAAGTTCAAGAAGGTGATGGATGAATACTACACCCTTCGTGGATGGGATAAGGGAACAGGCAGACCTACTGTTGAAACCCTGAAGAAGTTCGACCTGAGAAAAGAGGCCGAAGAGCTGGGAGACAAAATAGTTGAAAAAGATTGATCTCTTCGTACCTGGAAGACTCTGCCTCTTCGGTGAACACTCCGACTGGGCAGGGGAACACAGAAAAAACGACAAAACCGTAATGGCCGGGAAATGCATCATAGCAGGAACCGATCAGGGAATCTACGGCAGTACAGAGTCTGCAGAAAATGGCTTTCACATCACACAGATACTTCCCGACGGCTCTAAAAGCACTGTACACTCCTATCCGTACTCTCCGGAGGCTCTAAGGAAGATAGCAGAGTCAGCTGTTTTTGATTCCTACGCAGCAGGAACTGCCTGTACCATACTGGAACAGTACCCTGATCTGGGGCTCAGACTGGAAGTCAGCAAAAGGGACCTGCCGTTGAAAAAAGGGCTTTCCTCCTCTGCGGCAACCTGCGTTCTGGTTGCCAGGGCATTTAACCTGGTTCATGGACTGAACCTCTCAATAGAGGAAGAGATGGAAGTTGCCTATAAAGGTGAACTTCTTACCGGCTCCCTCTGCGGAAGAATGGATCAGGCGTGTGCCTATGGCAGAAACCCGGTGCTTCTGACGTTTGATGGTGATGAAATGACAGCTGAACCTCTGAGCAACAGGGAACCGCTTTACTTCCTTATGGTGGACCTGCAGGCAAAGAAGAATACCAGAAGGATCCTGGAAGACCTCAATGCCTCCTTCTCCGCCGGGAACGGATTGATCCGAAAGGCTCTGGGTGAAGAGAACCACAGGATAACCGCTGAAGCATGCATGGCAATAGAGAGAGGAGACCCTGAACAACTGGGAAAACTGATGACTGAAGCACAGAGAGTCTTCGATGAGATGATCTCACCTGAATGTCCCTCCGAGCTCACTGCCCCCATACTTCATGAGATGCTTCGGAACAAAGCAGCAGGAGACCTTGCCTGGGGCGGTAAGGGAGTTGGCTCCCAGGGGGACGGTGCAGCACAGTTCATCTGTAAGGGGAACAGTGAAAGAAGATTGCTTAAAGACAAACTGGTAAGGGATCATGGTGTGCTGTGTCACGATCTCACGCTGTAACTCAATACGTGGAAAGGAACAACCGTGGAATTCTTTACCGAAAAAGACGACGGGAAATACTCTGCAAAGATTGTAAACATGAGCACGGGAGGAAAACCAGTGATGGCCATTGTAATGGGGATACTTCCTGTTATTATCTTTGGTGCAATCTTCCTTCTGACACCGCAGGATCAGGGTAAGGGCGGTACAACGAACAACATACACATCATTATAGCTGCGGGGATTTTCATACTGGCAAGTCTCATCGGTTTGTTCATAAGAAAAGCAGGGTTCGGTGCTGGAATAACAGTAGATCAGATGGAAAGAAGTATCACCTTCAAAAGACCCGGTACTCAGAAAAGAACCATGGATATCGATTCCTTTCAGAAGATCCTTCTTAAGACAAGACAAAGCAGTGCCGCGGTTCTCAGTCTGGTCTCACGGGATGGGAACAGCCATCTCCTGGGTGTCTCCAGAAACCCGGATCAAATGCGAAGAATGGCGGATGAGCTTTCAACCCTTATCTCTGTCACTGTCAGCGAAGAAGCCATGTAGGAAACTGATCAGATCCCTGTTAACAGTTCTGCCTGCATCTCAGTCTTTCCATGCGCTCAAATACAGGATGTCATAATGGGCTGTGCGCAACGGTACCCACATGAGCATATTAAGCTGACTGAGTCTTTAACAACATCTCAAATGAGGATTTTTTCAAATGAAGCAGTTAAAAACCAGAATTGGCATCTTCGACTCGGGAACAGGTGGTTTTTCTATTCTTCACCGGATAATGAAGAAAGTCCCGTCTGTGGAGATAGACTACATCTCTGATGATGCCTTTGCCCCCTATGGAGAAAAATCCGATGGTGAGATAATAGAAAGAAGTCAGTTGATCACAGAAATGCTCCTTCGCCGGGGATGCTCACTGATCGTTGTTGCCTGTAATTCCGCAACTGCCGTGGCCATAGAAGCATTGAGAGAAAAACACCGAGGTGTCCAGTTTGTAGGCGTGGAGCCCTACATCAATGTACTTAACCATAAAGATCAATTCCCCGGTATCAAAAAGGCAGCTGTTATTACAACAGAACTCACAGGGAATTCACAGAAATTCAAGGAACTGAAGCAGAGGATCGACCCGGAAGAACGCATACAGCATGTAACAATGGGGAAACTTGCATCAATAGTGGAGGACATCCTTGAAGGAGGTCTGAACGAACCTCTGCGACTGAACCTTCATGAAGAACTTGAGCCACTCCGTCCTCTCGGCCTTAGTCACCTGATACTTGGCTGCACGCATTACCCGCTGATCGCAAGTCTTATTGAAAGAGAATTGAATGTAACAACAGTTTCACCAGGCCCCTATGTGGCAAACAGGGTGTCTGACCTGATCTCTTCATCCGGCAATGAATACACCTCTGATTTCTTCTATATGTCCACAAACAGCATGGTGTGGGAAAAGAGAACCGGAGCCTATCTTACATCGCTGTTGAGGTATTCTCTGGCGGGGCAGGATGTGCAGTGACACCCCTGGAGGAAATGGCATTCAGCAATCTGTTGGAGGATGACGATCTCTGTTCAGGGCTTGTGGAGGAAATTTGCAACTCCAGGTCAATACCTTTTCAGGGCGAGCGAATATATGAAGGCTCCAGGATCCTCTATCAGATCCAGGGAAAAAGAATTGTAAAGGTATTCTCTGCTCAGGAAAACTCCTTCTCTGAAAATGAAGCGGAATATCTTAAGGCGCTTCATGGAAAGCTGAGTGTAACAACCCCGAAGTTGTTCTCAGCTGGAACTCACAGAGGCTATCCATTTCTCATAATGGAGAAATTACCTGGTAGCTCTCTGAAATCAATTTGGATCGACCTGTCTCCGTGGGAAAAAAAGAGAATTCTGTCGCAGATTGCTCAAATGCTGAAGGAGTTGCACTCGCTGCCAGTTGAGCAGTTGAAAGATAGAGATCCTCAGTGGAGCCGCTTTATGAAGACACAGACAGATAACCTAGTGAACAACCACAGAGAATTCGGGCTGAACAGTATATGGAGAGATAGGATCCATGAATTCATTGAGAGCACTGAAGCAATTGAATTCTCCTCTGAAACTGTTCTCTGTCATACGGAGGTTATGAAAGAGCATCTCTTTCTTACAAAGAAGAACGGTTCCTTCAACCTTTCAGGTCTTATAGACTTTGAACCTTCCATGGTGGCCATCCCTGAATACGATTTCTGCTCTGTGGGACTGTTCATCAGTGGTGGAGAAGCAGGGCTTTTCAAACACTTTCTTGAATCCTACGGGTACAGGGGGAGCCCGGAAGGTATAATGAGAATGCTTCTTCTGCACAGGTACTCGAACATGAAATGGTTCATATCCACCATTCCTGACAGTGTCCATGTCAACAGCATTGAGGACCTGATCCATTACTGGTTCTGATTTTTGCAGTATTGCATTGTGCTGTTTCACAAGGGAAAGGACACGACTATGGATTACTCGTTGATAATTGCGCTGCTTATCGGTTTTCCCATGGTGTCACTGATAAGCGGGATTGTCTTATTACTGAACCTGAAGAATTTTCTTGCTGATACACCGCGCATCGAAACAGAAATGGACCTGGAACAATTCAAGAAGGTTGTCACATATCAGATGTACGCCGCCCTTGCGCAGATCTTACTGCTGGGGACACCAATTCTAATCTTCGCATATGGAAGCTTCCGCGGTATTCTATCCTTCAGCGATGTACTCTATGTGGTTGTACCAAACACCATAATTATCATCTTCAGCAAATTTCTCAGAAAGTATGAGAAAACCGGTCAGTCTATTCCAGCTTCAACCCCGAAGCTTAAATCTGAGGTAAGCAGTGTCATCCATACCTGGAAGAAAAAAGCACTGCCGAACTGGTAGAACTACCGCCTGCGCTCAGTCAACAGAGTAAGACATAAGGACAGATGTAATTGTAATAACCTCGGCGGAATAGCTCTGTGTATAAACATACTTCACTTTACCAACATTCGGAGCGAAGTCGGTTACCGTCTCCACAGTGTTACCCTGCTCTATCCAGATCAGCTTCATCTCCAGACAGTTCTCAAAAGTTCCTGCAGGAACATTTACAGTTTCTGTCAGGGAAAGTATCTCTCCTGTCATTGGAGGATCTTCAGAGAACTGCCATGTTAACCCCACTTCAAGCGGGAAAGGAACAATGGAGGTCGAATCGGTGCCGGTGAGGTTCGTGTAAACATGAAGCCCTTCATCGGTAATGTTCATGTAGGTTGTGTATGTCGTGTCGGTAATGAATATCTGCCCTGCCATCTCCAGTGTGTCACTAACGCTGACTGCCTGAACGAAAACATCAAAACCGCTGGCATGGGACACCTTGTCTGTGATGTCTGTAACTTCTGAACCGGTTATGGTCCCTGTGACTATGCCTGAGACAGACATTGTACCAGCTTTATCGTATACCCACTGATTGCCCACTGAAAGAGGGTAATACGCAGCATCAGACCCTGAGGAGGGTCCGGATGGTGTTTTATCACCACACCCGGAAGCCAGCCCGAGAATTATTACCGTACCGATCAAAATGATCTTCTTCATTCCATTCCCCTTCCATGTTGGGTAACCGCTTCACTCCTTAGAATAAGGGAATTACCTCTGTGAAACAATGTTACGGGAAACAAGATCACACAGCACCTCTGCTTGCAGAATACCGGCAATCCGGTGATATTCTGGTAGCAATATTGTAAGATCTGCAGTACTTCAACAGCTGCACTGTAAAAAGGAAGGGTGTATTTTGGACCGAATTGAAAAACTGGGAGCCTTCTATATTGGCCGGGAGTACGACCTTGAAAAAGGCGAGCGTACAAGCGATGAGGTTATGTATGATGCCAGAGACCTCACCACCCATGCGGTCTGTCTTGGAATGACAGGGTCAGGCAAAACCGGGCTCTGCATTGATCTTCTGGAGGAAGCAGCGCTTGACTCTGTTCCTGCTATCATCATTGATCCAAAGGGTGACATAACCAACCTGCTTCTTACTTTTCCAGACCTTCTCCCAGGGGATTTCAAACCCTGGGTTAACATTGATGATGCCAGAAGAAAGGGCCTCTCTGTGGATGAGTACGCAGGGCAGGTGGCAAAAACCTGGAAAAGCGGTCTTGCGGAGTGGGATCAGACGCCCCAGCGAATAAGAGCTCTTAAAGAAAGCACCGAGTTCTCCGTCTTTACTCCTGGATCTGACGCAGGCATCGGCATCTCTATTCTATCTGCTCTTACCCCTCCTGACTTAAGCTGGGAGACGGATTCAGAATTGATCAGAGAACAGATCCAGGGAGTTGTTAACGCCTTGCTGGGGCTGATCGGGGTAGATGCAGATCCACTGCTCAGCAGGGAGTACATTCTACTCTCATCAATTATTGAACACTACTGGAGAAAACAGGAAAGCCTCGATCTGCCAATTCTGATAACATCAATTCAGTCTCCACCTGTGGAAAAACTGGGAGTATTCGATATCGAGACCTTCTTCCCTGCAAAAGAGCGGTTCAAATTCGCCATTGCAATGAACAGCATTATCGCATCTCCTGACTTTCAATCATGGTTGAAGGGGGAGCCTCTGGATATAGCCACTCTCCTTCACACGCCTTCAGGAAAACCTCGCCACAGTATTATCTACCTGGCTCACCTCACTGACAGCCAGAAGATGTTCTTCGTTACCCTTCTGCTGGAGCGAACGGTCTCCTGGATGCGCACCCAGTCGGGTACTACAAGCCTCAGAGCCCTCCTCTACTTTGATGAGGTATTCGGATTTCTTCCCCCTGTGGCGGAACCTCCCTCGAAAAAGCCTCTGCTGAGGCTGTTAAAGCAGGCAAGGGCTTTCGGGCTGGGGCTGATCCTTACCACTCAGAACCCCATGGACATTGACTACAAGGGAATGTCAAATGCGGGAACATGGTTCATAGGCAGACTGCAGACCGACCGTGACAAGAAACGCCTTCTTGATGGTCTGGAATCCATTTCTGCTGAAGCCGGGTCAGGGTTCGATAGATCCGAAATTGACAACATCATCTCTTCCCTTGATTCAAGAGTCTTTCTTCTTCACAATGTACATGAGGATGAAACCATTGTCTTCCAGACCAGATGGGCAATGAGCTACCTCAGGGGTCCTCTCACTAGAGACCAGATCCGCTCTCTCCATCAGAGCAGAGAGATCATTCATGCTCCTGTTCAGGAAAAACCACGGTCAGAAACTGTGGTTGCTCCTGATGTTACGGGATCCGACTCAAAACAGCCTGTACTTCCTCCCGGGATCAAGCAGGTTTTCCTTCCTGTGGGCATAAGCAGGGGACAGGCTCTGGATAAGGTCCCCGGGAAGCAGAAAATACAGCTTCATTATGAACCTGCTCTCATTGCCCTGGCAAAAGTTTCTTACTTGAACAGAAAAAGGAACATTGCCAAAACAGATATCCGTGCTTTTCTTGTGTCTCCGGATGATCAGGGAATCATCATGGAATGGGATGAGGCGGAAACACGGAAACTAACAGTTGATGATCTTACTCATAACCCGGAACCGGATTGCTTCTTCAGAGATTCACATCCTTCAGGCTGGGCAACTGAAAGAAGTTTGAAAGCCATAACTAAGGACTTCTCCAACTATTTGTACCACAACAGCATTCTAGAGATACCCTTCAATCCTACACTAAAGATGAATGCTTCTCCTGACGAATCAGAGGCTGACTTCATTGTTCGCTGCAGGGAAAAAGCAAAAGCACTTCGGGATGTGGATGTGGATAAACTTCGTGACAAAACAAGGACAAAACTGAACCGGCTTGAAACCAAACTGTCCAGAGAGCAGAGAGAACTGGAAGAAGACAGATCCGACTACAACAGCAGAAAGAGTGAAGAGTTTCTTTCTGCCGGTGAAACAATAGTCGGTATGCTGGGTCTCTTCGGCAGAAGAAGAACCACAGGTCTTTCAAGTGCCGCCAGAAAAAGACGAATGACAAAAAATGCCAAAGCAGATATAAGAGAATCCGAGGAAGAGATTGAAAGGCTGGAGGATGACATCAGACAGCTGGAAGAAGATGTTAAAGAAAAAGCTGAATCCATAGTGGAAAAGTGGGAGGCTGCTCTGGAGGATGCGGATGTTCTTGAGGTAAAGCCCAGAAGAGCAGATGTACAGATTACTCTTGTCACTCCCGCCTGGCTTCCAGTGTACCTGATCACCAGAGATGGCTTAACCACCAGGGTCCCTGCTTTCATCAAAGACCCTGAATGATAAAGCGGGATACAGAAAGACTTTCTCTGGAGCAGGGTCGGCGGGTCGGTCAGCCTGGTCATGAAATTGCACTGAAGTATCTGAAGAACCGAATGGAAGAAATAGGCTTAAAGCCTTTCAGAAACAACGATCTATCTCTACCCTACAGCAAATTTACAAACCTTGCAGGGGTAATTGAAGGCAGAGACGCCAACGCGCTGCCAATTCTTATCGGGGCTCACTACGACAGCGCCATAGATGCTCCGTGTGCGGATGACAATGCAATCTCTGTGGCCCTGATCCTGAGTATCGCGGAGATACTCATGGAAAACCATCTCAGTAGAGATGTGATAGTAGCTTTCTTTGATGCGGAGGAAAAGCCCTACTTCCTCACAGAGAACATGGGCTCCACCAGATTCTGCAATGACCACTGCAATGATATTGATCTTGCATGCGTGATAATTCTGGACATGGTCGGTCATGACTTTCAGGTTGGGATTCCTCCTGTTGACTTCTTTGTCCCAGGGATCAGAGAGTTGCTTTTCGTTCTGGGTTCTGAAAGCCACCGGGAGCTTCCAGCTATCGTGGAACATGCAGCATCTGGAACAGAGAAACTCAGAATTCTACCTACCCTGAACAGATACATTGGAGACAGGTCGGATCATCATGCATTTAGAAAAGCCCGCCAGCCTTTTCTCTTCCTGAGCAAAGGCTGGGGAAAACACTCACATAAACCGGAAGACACAGTAGACTGGATAAATTTCACCAGAGTGGAAACAATTCAAAACTATCTTCTTGAGGTTCTCAAACTGCTGGACACAGCTCAACTGGCAGAGAACAGAGTAACGGTAGACCCTTACCTATACGAGATCCGTATGATGAAAAAGGCAATTGGCTGGCCCCTACCCCTCATCCTGGGTTGTCTGGGATTCTACAGGCTTGCTCTGCGCTCCCGGAAAGACATTGATTCTCTCATGAGAAAGGTTCTGAAACTGGCAAGATTCTAAAGATCTACTTGAATTACTGTCTTCAGAAGAACCAGTTCGCTGGATGCAGTATTAACACAGGCAATGAGAAATTGATTTTCCATTGGACCCCACTCCGCAATACTGATGAACTTCCCAGTATGCTCAAGATCGCAGACAATCAATTGTTGCAGCTCTCCAACACCGTTCAAAACAGCAATGAAAGGTCTGGTTGCTCCCCACAGACCGGTTTTGGGGTCTGGAGGCCAGAGGTGTCTACCGGAAACTCCTACAGCTACTATTGAACCAGAGGATGTTTCAATAACATCATGTACTCTGGCGGATCCAAGGCCGAAGTGTGTCATTTTCCACAACACATCACCAGTCTCCCCATCCAGCAGGCAAACGAAACCTGCCTTGGGGGAGTTAAGCCACAGAGAAACACTGCCGCCCACAAGAATGTCTCCGCTTACTGTCTCTCTGAACGAATTCACTCCCGGATAGATCTCTCCTTCCATATCCTGCTTGTCCAGCAGAAATTGTGTGTCAAGAGAGCTGTTGAACAAAACATCTCCATCATTGGAAACTCTGTGGATATATGTGGTTGTGGCGAAACAGTCAGGGGAGTCATTTACTATGTACCCCTCTGACATCACCGAAACATCAGGAGAATGAAACCACTCCAGGGGCTGCCCTTCAAAAGTGCATGTCCACAGGGTATCTCCAAGCTCTGTGCAGGCAACCAGCATAAGATCTTCTGATTCTCCAAACTGGGGGAAGCCGAGGACGGTACGGTTGTCCCGGAGAACCTCTTCAAACGATACAAGGTTTCCATTGGAATCAATATCAACTGCCCACAAATTGTCATCAAACGAGCCAAAGCTGGTAGACAGAGAATATCGGCTGAGCAATACTCTGATCCCCCCGGAGCTTAAAAACAGACAACTGTCTATCCTGGCTGGATCATAGCTCTGCATCTCAATGGAATATGAAATCTCTGAAAGAACAGAGATAGCTGACGAGCCTGAAGAAGATACAATCTCCAGAAGGGTTCTTTCATGCACACGGGCAGGAATCTGATCATACAGTCCGTTGTCTGACATCATCCACAAGTAGGTTGTGTAGTGTTCAACTGCTTCAGCACGGTCTCCCGCTGCCCACAGAACATCAGCAATGTTGAGATAAGCCACAGTGCGGAACGAATCAAGAACAAGAACATTTCTCAGAATAGCCAGCGACTCATCTAATACACCGGTCTTCTCAAGGAAAAAGGCGTGGTTGTTCATGATCATCACAAATTCATCCAGCTCCATATAGCTGTAGAACTCACTTGAGAAGAAATCAAGGCTGTCATTGAAAATGGGGTAACTGCCTCCCGCTCCACACAAAAAACTGGAAAGGCTCTGGAAAACTTCAGCCGCTTTCTGAAAGTCGCTTATCTCTCCCGCTTGCAGAGCAACCCTGTTGGCGCTTCGAAGAAGCCGAACTATCATTTCTTCTCTGTTGTAGTAGTTGTCTGGGTAGAACATGTTGTTCAGTACGAAGATTGCCTCAGCTATCTCACCTTCAGCAAGAAGAGAGTCTACTGTTTCTATGGATTCAACTGACGGATCTCCAGTGACGTACCGTGTCAGCACCAGAGAGTTACTGTCAGCATCCCACCGGTAGTAACCCTCTGAGTACCTGGCCGAAAAGGGCATCTGGAAAGAAAGACAGAACTCATCATTTTCATATATTGCATAAGATTTTGCGAAGTTGAACTCTCCTCTGTATCCCCCGGTGGCAAGAAGAAGAGGAACCTCTGTTGAAGAGGTTACACCGAAAAGGTAAAGATCAAGTGAATCTCTTTCAACCTCGATCCCGGTTATGCAAACCTTGGAAACCCCATCCAGTCCGCCTGTATCAAAACTTCTTACCCAGGGGAAACAGGTGGGAGAAGAAGTGTTCCAATGATGAAGCAGGTCTCCTGCTATGGGTTGGTATCCCACGTCTGACAGGGAAACAGACGCTGTAACAAGAAGAACAAGAACAAAACACCCTTTCATCCTGTTGCCTCCCTATATGTAACACGACTTACTGACTAACAGCTATCTTCATCTGAGGAGTCTTTCCTACCTGAGAACAACCAGCCTTCCAGTGACGATCTGCCCCATGGATTCAATACGGATCAGGTAGACCCCGCCGGAAACAGGAAAACCTGATTGACTGCAGCCATTCCAGACTGTACAGTTCTCGCCTGCAGGCATCACACCCTGCTGAATGCAGGATACCACACTGCCTGAGAGATCCCATCCACTCATCCAAATAAGGAAAAAGCCTCCGATAATCAGTTTAATTTTCAACTATATCCTTACAGATAGAATCTTCTGCGAAGCACTACGTCAACAATAGATAGCACATGCCCCTGCGCTTGTACATGGTAAAGCTTGTTGAAAGAGACGGTATCCGGATGGTCATAGATATTGACCTGGAAATTTTAGCAACCAGTTAAACATGTTTGCAGTTAACCTTTAACCCTGTTATCATTAACACTGCTCTGTTTAAAAATACTGTGAGGAATTCTAAGAGGATGAAGGGAGTTCTGATGTTTAAGAACATTATTATTCTACTTGTAATTTCTACTGTTTGTCAGGCTGAAACCGTCTGGAATTTCCCGTTTACAGAGCTTGGAGCCGAATGGGTGACGGAAAACTCCTGGGAAATGGATGCAACAGGTGGACATTACGGGCCGATAAAAGCCGATGAAAAAGATTTTTCCTACTTTTCATTCTCGGGTAGTGGAATGATACTTCCTGTTGGTATTGATTCTATAACAGTTGAGTTTATGAGCGGGTATGAATACGAGGGTGGTGTTATGGATGGATGGTCCTATATTTCAATTCTTGCAGATGCTGATACCGGAGCCTCTCCCTACATTTTTCTTTCAATAGAAGATGGAGTCAGCTCTATGGGATCTGGTTCCTATGACGGATCTGATACTACACTAATATCAGAGACATTTCCAATCTTGGAAGGAGAGGTTCTAAATCTTACTTTTACTGCTGGAGTTGACTCAGGTGGAGATATTTACTGGCTTGATCTTTACTGGGTTCTCTGGGATATGGTAATAACAGGATATGGTGATACTTCTCTTTCACAAACCACATGGGCAACTGTTAAAAGTAGTTTCTGATTTTGTAAGAAAATCCTGAACAAGCCTTCTTGATGTCATTTCGACTTTTGTTCTAAAATTTCCAGTACGAATTCTGAAATCATAGAGATAAACGCAAATTGATCGAAAGGTCTTGAATATGCTTATGGAAAAAGCAATCTCCCGGGTAACAGCACGCATAAGCTTCAGCGATCTTGATGAGAAGCTTCTCCATATCCTCAAGCGGAACATCCTTGACTCATACGCCGGTATCTGCGCGTCCCTCCGGGATGAGAGCATGCTTCAAAAGTTTGAACGGCTCGCTTCAGGACCGGCACCGGGATCGGATGCGGCAGTCTGGGGCATAGAGAAACAAGCTGGTATCTCTGATGCCCTTTTCATGAATTCCATCATGGGCCGTCGCAGTGACCTGTTGAACACTTTCCTTGCGCCCAATGGACAGGGTGGTGTGCATCCGTCAGATAATGTTGCAATGGCCCTGACCCTGGCAGACTGGACGGGCATGGATGGTGACAGCTTTCTTTCCACTATCTACACAGCTTTCTACCTCTCCCTGGCTTTAGGCGCATACTACCTAAATTCCCGTCAAAT
>JAGLDY010000043.1 GCA_023145375.1 Candidatus Sabulitectum sp.
GAGCGGGGATTATGCTGTTGCGTAACTACCAGTGTTATAGGGTATATATTCAATCGGCCTAAGGCTGTTTCACTCTACCAGTGAAAAAGTGAGTAACCTCTTTCTTGGAGACATATCCCTTTGCAGTTCCAACTGTGGTTTCTTCCAATTCTTCATTTGAAGCACACAGCGTGCAGTTATTAGCAAGCAGGAATACTTCAGAGGCAGCAACTGCCACGCGCTTATTGCCATTTATGAAAGGGTGATTGGAACATAGATGGAAGAGGTAGGCTGCAGCCATGTCAGACAATTCAGGATGCAGGTAGTTCTCAGAGAAGGTTGCCCCGGGCATGGCAACCGCTGACTCCAGCAGTCCTCTGTCACGCAGCCCGGGATCTCCACCGAATTCATTGATCAGCCGTCGGTGAATCTCAATCACATTAACTACGGATATAAAGACAATTTGAGACACTACTCAGCCAGTCTTTTCAGTAGATCGCTCCGTCTGTTGATCACATCACTCAACTGTTCACTGAGTGTGTCCGCATCAAGCTTGCTTGGCTGAGAGGGGGTTATTATCAGGTTACTGCCTTGTATTTTAAGTTGAACCAAGCCATTCTCTTTAAGTCCCAGGAGTTCTAAGATAGGTTTATCGAGAATTAGAGCATTACTGTTCCCAACTTTGCGAAGTCGCTTGATCATTTTACCCCATTCGTTATAACAAAATTATAACATACCGCACGAATCCAGTCAAGATTCCGGATTGAACCAGGAATGGAACACTGGACTTCCACATGCGGTATAACTATGCAGCAGGGATTCTGTATGATACATGGTACTTTGTGGATCAATTTGATGAGTCTGGCTGGACAGATATGGAAAGGGCTGGAACTATGAAGAGCAAGATAGTGATTCTTACTGCGGTATTTCTTCTAATAACAGGGTGTGGTATTACAGACATTCTCAGTTTTACCAATGCGAATTTCAGAGTTGAGAATACCACTGAGTTTGCCATCTGCGGTATTGACATCTCGGACCTTGGCAGTCTTTCTGTTTCACAGGCAGCCACAATTGCCGCATACTGGCTGCAGGGTGAATGCCCAATGGAATTCAACCTGGGACTTGGCATCAAGAACCCGAATACAGGTAATTCTGGTTTACCAAAGATCGCCATCACGCTCACATCCCTGGATTACGATGTATTTATGGATACAATAGAGGGAGTGGAGGAGGACACAGTTCAGGTTGCAGAAGGTCTTTTTACAGGTGAGTTCGGTATAGGAGACGGTGGTGAGATAGCGGTGCTTGATCTTGGTATTACCTTTGACGGGTTTCAAATATTTGAGATACTCGGTCCTCTGGGTATTGTTGATCTTGCTCTTGCAATTGGAGGAATAGACGGGGATATCAGGGACGAGGATCATCTGGGAAGACTTCAGATGTTCATGGTCCCAACCATTGATACCCCTCTTGGCGATATGACATGGGAAGAAGGCTTCTGGGTGGGCCTTGACTGGACAGATGGATCCTGATCAGCTTGATTATTTACTATGATCTTTGTATGATTGCGGCTCTATGAGTAAAAGAAAAAGGCGACGTGGCCAAGTGGTAAGGCAGTGGACTGCAAATCCACCATTCACCAGTTCGACTCTGGTCGTCGCCTCCACTTCTTTGCGGATCATCCTCCTGGTTATGGCATTTCTTTTGGTGGTTGCAGGGTATGTATTTGGTGATCCTGCGGCAATTCTCTCTAAAGCAACAAATATCTGCCTGGAATGTATAGGAATAGGCTGACACGGCATTCCGTGTTAAGGAAGACTGTGCAATTCGGCACGGTGCTTGTCACTAATCTGCATCTTACAGGCTGGGTGGATGGTACCATTTACACCGGTGTTGCCAAATCGTTAATGATCCCCGGTCTCCACTGCTACAGTTGTCCTTCAAGTATTCTTGCCTGTCCCGTAGGTTCATTGCAGTCAATACTGGCCACACCCAATTTCTGGGGAATGCTGGCATCAGGCAGGCCTGACGCACTGGTTGTACTGGGGGTATTGGGGTTTATTGCTCTTGTGGGTCTGCTTGCAGGCAGATTTGCCTGCGGGTGGTTCTGCCCGTTCGGTCTTGTGCAGGAGCTTTTATACAAGATTCCCTTTCCCCGAATGTCATTCCAGGAATCTTTGCGACCTGCCAAGTATGCAATACTCTTTCTTCTGGTATTTGCTCTCCCGGCGTTCCTGAAACCTGTTGCAGGGGGATCAGGAGACCCATGGTTCTGTAAAGTTGTCTGTCCTGCAGGCACTTCTCTTGCTGGGTGGCCACTGGTTTCAGCGTCATCCGGTGTCTTTCAGCTGGGATTTCTCTTCTGGTGGAAGTCTGCCGTTGCATTCCTGGTTCTCTTCTGGTCAATGACCGTGGAACGCCCGTTCTGCAGAACTCTCTGTCCTCTGGGGGCCGCCTGGGGACTTCTCGGAAAAGTCTCTGTGTTTCAGATGCGTGTATCTGAGGACTGTATCAGTTGCGGTAAATGTGGCACAGTGTGTCCCATGGGGATCGAGATATACAAAACTCCTTCAAGCGCTGAATGTATCCGGTGTGGACGGTGTGAGAAGGTATGTCCTGTGAATGCAATTTCTCACACGGTAAAGGGCTGATGTGAAGAACCACCTATGGGTTTTTCTTGTTCTGGTTATGATGGTACCGGTTTTTGTTGTTTCGCTCTCTCACCATACCCAGGCTGGGTCTTCCGTGAATGGAGCTCTTCTCAGCGGGATCGGGTCACTGGACAGCATTCTGATCTCGGCACAGGGGAGACCTGTACTCATAAACTTCTGGGCAACATGGTGTGGTCCCTGTGTCCGTGAACTGCCTCTTCTTGAGGGGCTTGCCATGGATCTGGGAGAAGATGCCGTGTTCATTGCAGTTGATCTGGGCGATCCTGAACTGTCCACACTTGAGCTTTTCAGAGAGCATAATCCAGTGGGGATAACTGTGGTGTGGCTTTCCCCTGAGGATGCCCGGTTTGTTGTTGACCGCTGGGAGCTGGCAGATGCACTCCCAATGACTCTGATCTTCAACGGGCTTGGTGAGGAAACAGCAAGGGCAATTGGAGCCAGAAGTTCCGAATGGTTCACAGCATCAATAGATGGAGCCTCCGGCGGTGAGGTTGAAGTTGTTCAGGAGGAGACAGAAATACACATATACATAGTCGGGCCGGAAAGCGATCCTGCTGTGACCGCTCTTGTTATAGAGGCTTTGTCAATAGCAGGAGATGGTGGTTACGATGTACTTGACCCAACAGTGACTGAGGATTCCCTGGCCATGGCTGAGGCCTATCTTCCTGAATCCGGATGGCCCTATGCGCAGCTTTGTGTCGGTGGTGCCTGCTATCGTCCGGTAAGCACTCCTGAAGAGCTTCGTTCTGCTTTTGAGAGCATGAGATAGTTGAATTCTCCAGCTGTTTCCATTCTGATGCCATTCAAAAATACCGGTTTGCTCATTTCTCATGCTCTGGAATCGCTGGCCTCGCAGACAATGATTGATTTTGAGGTCATAATGGTTGATGACGGATCATCCGATGACTCACGAAAGAGAGCGCTGGAATTCTGCGATCGAGATTCAAGGTTCCTGATAGTTAACGGAGGTCAGGGGCTTGTTCCATCACTTAATCTCGGTCTTGAGCTGGCAAAAGGTAAATGGATAGCAAGATTTGACAGTGATGATGTATGCCACCCTGAAAGACTTGCTCTTCAGTTGAGAACTGCAGATCTTTATGGAGAGAGAACAGTTGTTTCCTGCCGGGTGAGGAGCTTTCCGCATTCTCAGGTCAGTATAGGATACAGAAGGTACGAGGAGTGGATCAACAGTCTTGAATCTCCGGAGGATATAGAGCATGGCCTTTTCATCGAAAGCCCTGTTCCCCACCCCACTGCTTTTTACAGCAGGGCAGAAGTGATCAGTGCCGGTGGTTACAGGGATCTTGGCCTTCCAGAGGATTATGAGCTTTGGCTCCGGCTCTGGAGTCTGGGGTTTAAATTTGCACGGGTTCCCAAAGCTCTTCTTGCCTGGCGCGAGAGGGCTGACAGACTGAGCAGAACCAGTTCGGTGTATTCACTTTCATCATTCTACAGGACCAAGGCAATGTACCTGGGAAGGGTTCCCTGTCTCCGCGGGAAGAAGGTCTTTGTAGCAGGTACAGGTCAAACTGCAAGAAGGCTGGGCAAGTACATGCAGAGAGAGGGGTTCCATATAGAGGCTTTTCTTGCACCTGACAATGCACAGACGGGAAAGCTTCTTAGAGGCAGACCGGTGATAAGTGGTGCCCAGTGGGAGAGATCTGAGAAACTTCCAGTGATCGTTGCTTCCAGAAAACCCGGGGCATCCGCAATGATCCAGGGCTACCTGGAGGACAAAGGGTTGCAGAACTGGCTGGATTTTGTCTTATGCTCGTAACATTAGTATACTAACATCTATATGATGGTGTGGGAGTGGTTGGTTAACCTATTACAGGAGGCTTGCAGTGAAGATCAAAGAAGAAATTAAAGATGGGATAAAAGTTATTCGTCTGAGTGGTAAGGTTATTAGCGGCCCGGATCTCATGGACCTTAAAACTGTTTTTCAAGCTTCTATTAATGACGCAATGGGAAACGTTCTTCTTGATCTCGGACATGTATCATGGATGGACAGTTCAGGGCTGGGTGTCCTGGTAAGCGGACACACATCTCTTGCCAGGAATGGAGGACGAATGGCCATTCTCAACGCAACGAAGAAGATTCATGAGTTGTTCATTATTACCAAGCTGATAACCATATTCGAGACCTTCACTGATGAAGGTGAAGCCATCTCCAGCCTTAAGGAATAGCCTTGCTTAAGGGAATAGTTCTCAGGGTTCCCAGCGAAGATTCTGTTGTTGAGACCGTTCAGACCTTTGTGGAGAAGATCGGTTTGGCCGCAGGCGTTAGCGAGGAAGATGCAACAAGCCTTTCCATCGCCGTTATGGAAGTTGTCAAGAATGGAATGGAACACGGCAACGGAGGGGATCCGAAGAAACATGTGACGATCTATATCGATGTGTACCCCGGTCGTATACAGTTTCAGGTGGATGATTGCGGCACCTGGCAGCCGAAGGCTGATCTGGGACATGAGCCCGGTGAGGGTGAGGAGCTTATCAGCAGTCGTGGCAGAGGTGTTCTGATCGCACGTAATCTTGCCCGCTGGCTGGATTACGGGTTGAATCCTGAAGGGAAAACCAGAGCCACTCTTATCTGGCCTCTGATCTGACGGAGATTTTATGGCCCACAGTTTAGAATTGCTGGTCTGGGCAGATGTGCATACCCTCCCAACCGGCGATTGTTCTGTTCTCTTTTCCGAGACAGGTAAGTTGCGTGTTCCAGGCTGGGCTGACAGGCTCAGGCTTGTGGAAGATTCTGATACAACAAAACCGGATGCTGCATTACTGTTTATAGGTACGAAGCCCTCTGCTCTTGCCCGCTCCAGATTCTTCTCTCTTCTTAGAGCAGGAATACCAGTGGGGGCAGTTGTCAGCGGTGAACCATCTTTTTCGGAACCGGTCTTTGCCAAATTGAAAGAATGGGAGCGCTGCTGGGTGTTTTTCGATCAGGGCAACCTGATCTCGACCATTCACAACCCTGTTCAAGAGTGGGTACTCACCATTAGTCGGGGTATGACGTCGTATTCCACCGGAGAAGATCTGATCCGCTCATGGAGCCATGTAGCAGGTGAATCCATCGATGGGGATAGTCTTGTTGCCGCCTCTGGAATACTCAGGGACAGAGGTTTTGTATGTCTTTCCGGTCCACCCGGGGCAGGGAAAACCACCCTTGCCCGGTTGCTTCTAATGGAGGCTGCAGACGAGGGCCTGGTCCCTATTGAATTAATTGACCATGACGTGAATTCCGATCTTATTGAGATGAAACTTCGCGGACCTGAGGATTGTGCCCTTCTATTCGACATAGACTCCATCCGAAGAATGACAATGGTGCACCCGCTTCATCTCTTCCATGCAGTTTTTACAATTATTTTAAGGGCAACGGACTCTCGGAGGAGAGTTGTTTTAACCTCCAGTGACCCCAGGATCTCCGGTCTGTTCTCTCTGTTTGGTGACGCTCACGTCGTTCTTCCGTCACCGGAGACTAATCGACAATGGAGGGTGGAGCAGGGGGAGAGATCCCTTGAAACATTCAGAGATCTTGATCTTCTGGAAAAGGTGGAGCTGGTTCTTCTTTCTCTTTTTGAACCGGTTGTCTCAGAGATCATCTTTAAGAGTTCTCTCAAAGAGATCTGGTCAAGGCTCTACTTTCTCCTTCGTGAGAGTTTTCCATCCTCTGAGACACTGGATGAAATGTATGCTGATACCAGAGCCCATAAGGGTCTCCCGCCCTTCAGAAGAGTAATGATAAATGGTGAAATGCATCTTTGCAGTGGAGACACCCTGATACTTGATGCAGTAGACAAAGGCATGGCAGAGCTTTCCGGAGCTGGAAGCCCGCTTATCAGGGTTGTTATTGAAACACTTCTTAACGGGGGAAACCCGGAACAGAGAAGAGCCGGATACAACATTGCCCACATGTACCGATACCTTTCTTCTTCAGAAAAATCACGACTTCTTTTCACAGTTTCCAGAGATACAATGGTTGACGGACTTGCCGATTTCTTTGCACTGCTCCTGGCTGATAAGGAAGCTTTTGACAGAGCTGCGGAAGGTCTTTGTCGTCATATTCTTGAGGCAGGTTCCATTTCTTCCAGAAGAACTCTTGCACGATCTCTAGGTAATACCTGGCTGAGAAAGGACCACTACTTTCGAGATCTGGTTGAGACAGCTTTGAATGATCCGGATGAATCTGTCAGGGCCGCTCTGCTTTTAAGTATTGATATGTGGGGGGTCTCAGGAGACCCTGGAGATTTTGTAAAGAGGCTTATTGAAGATCCATCTCCCCGGGTTTTAAGAGTTACTCTCTTTTACCTGGGCAGAAAGTTCCCAAGATTAAACAAGAGGGAAATGGAGGTTGTGAACTCTGCTCTGGACAGAGGCGACACCACTGAGCTTATGTCGCTGATCAGAGGTTTGATGAACAGACAGCTGGGAGAGTTCGAAGAAGAATCCTGTGATCTTCTCTGGGTGCTGATGCAGCGTCTTCCAGATGAAGGACGAGGTCTTGTGGCTTTTAACATCGGAGCAAGGATCAGATTCTTCGGGAGTACCATCAGGGATGCTCTGTTTTCCAATATCTCAGAAAATGATATAAGCACCGTAGCCCAGTGCATGTTGATGAACTATGAGGATCTCACGACTGGAGAGAGAACCGTTCTCTGGAAGCTTATTTCAGAGAACATGCCCGGGAGCAGCGCCATGGCGGAGATGGTTCTTCCATACATCATGATCCTCCAGGAAGCTGAGCAGTTCGAGCTTGTCCGTATTGCTTTGTCTTCAGAAAGATACGGAGCCAGAGAAGCTCTTTCCCAGCTTCTTGCCGGCGGTAGGAGTGATGTTGCCGGGATTACCGTTGATGTGATAAAGTGGCTCATGGAAAAGGGCTCTGTGGAAGAACGGGCTCGATTATCGTGGTTTATTCTCTGGAACAGACCCTCCATTGCAGATCATGCAGATCAACTGCTGACTGAATTATCTCTGGATCCTGAACCCTCTGTCAGGAAGACCACAGTATCAAGTATCGGACGGCTTGGGATGATGACTACCTGGGACATAGGACTACTGACCAAGCTTACAGAAGATAGAGAAAGATCGGTAAGAGCTGTGGCCGGCGAAGCTCTTGCAGAATTTTCCACACCGGGAGAGATCAATGAAAAGGTTATTGTTCTGGCTGCGGACAGGGATCCCACTGTTAGATCAGCAGTACTCAGGGGTGTGAGTAATTCTCCCTTCCTGAGTTCTGCAGACAAGGCAGGGTTTTATCTGAGGGCGCTTGATGATCATGATGGCGCTGTCCGTCTTCAGGCCGTGGGTGCTATTGAGGATCTTAGTAATCTCGGCAGTATCCCCGGACTGGTCGAGAGGATCACTGTACTTCTCAGTGACAGATCGGAGAGCGTTCGGAATGCTGTTGCTCATCTGGTAACAAATCACCCGTCTATCGCCACCTCCAGGGAGCTCAGGGAAAAATTGCCGGACCTTTACCTTGGAAGACTTACCGGGGGAGACTCTCTTGCCGAGGAGTTGAATACAGCAAGAAGGATCCAGATGGGTCTACTGCCGGCAGAGGCTCCCAGTTATGAGAATTACTCCATCGCAGTTTACTACAGCCCTGCAAAAGAGGTTGGTGGCGATTACTACGATTTTTTCAAGCTTCCTGATGGAAATTTAGGTATGGCGGTTGCGGATGTTGCGGGGAAAGGTATTCCTGCTGCGCTGACCATGGCCGGGATGAAAGGTACTCTCGGGGCAAGTGTAAGAAATCTGTTTGATATAGATCAGATAATGGAAAGGGTAAATTCAGAGTTAACCCTCGGTGAAGAAATAACAGGTCTTGTGGGTCTTTTCTACAGTGTTCTGAATACCAGGGATGGTCTTCTCACATATTGCAATGCAGGACATAATCCGCCTCTTCTTATTTCAAGGACCGGAAAGATCAGATCTCTGGAAGAGGGGGGTATACTTATGGGTGTGGAAAGGAATGCGAAATACAGTCACGGAACTGTGCAGATACACTCCGGTGATGTGCTTGTTCTGTATACTGATGGAATTACGGAGACCATGGACAGCAACGAGATCGAGTTTGATGTTAAGGGGTTGACGGAATCTATTCTTGAATACAGAGATCTTAATTCTGAACAGATAGTTAACCGTGTTTTGAAAGCAATGAATGCCCACGGAGAAGGACTGGCTCAGGCTGATGATAGAACACTCGTTGTTCTGAAACACCGATGACAATAGGAGGATAATTCTGAAAACACCCATATTTATTCTTTCGGATTTTGGCTATTCCGATACCTACGTTGCTCAGATGAAGGCTGAGATCCTTTCATTCTCAGGGTATGATACTCCTGTGATAGATCTGACACACATGGTTGAGCCGGGAAACATCCTTCAAGGCGCTTATCACCTCAGATCATCACTTCCCCATCTGCCTGAAGGTTCGGTGACTCTTGCAGTGGTGGACCCCGGCGTGGGGAGCGAGCGCTCTGGATTGGCAGTTTTCTGGCAGGGAAGATTTGTTGTTGCCCCTGATAACGGGCTTATCACCATGTTGAACGGACCACTGAAGGCGTGGAAACTGCCACCACCTGAACCAGGTTCATCCACAGTATTCCACGGCAGGGATCTCTTTGCCCGGTGTGCGGCCAGAATTGCTGTTGACCCCGGTTGGACATCTTACCTTGACCCCCTTGATCCTGTATTTCTGGAAGAACAGAAACCTGTTTTTAACGGCAGCATCCTTTCTGTGGCGGTTCTGCATGTGGATCACTTCGGGAATTGTATACTGGGCGTTTCTTCTGAAGACATGAAGGGAGCAGCCCCTGTTGCTCTTGTGTCAGATCTGTGCGAGACACCGCTGTTTCCCGTGAGTTCTTATCATCAGGCTCCGGCTGATGATACTCTGCTGTTCCTGCAGGGAAGCCAGGGATTCTATGAGCTTGCTTTGAACGGCAGGTCTGCATCTGAGAAGCTTGATCTGTTGCCGGGACACCGCATTTCAATCAAAGTTAAAAGGGATAATATCCTATGAAGCATGTTGGTTTTCTGCTTCACTTTTATCAGCCTCCTTCTCAGGACCCTGAGATAGTGAAGAGGATCGACAGAGAATGCTACAGACCTCTCTTTCAACTTCTTCTGGACACCGGCACAGAAGTTACTGTAAACATGAACTATTCCCTGACAGAGCAACTGGGGGAATATGCCCCGGAAACACTGGCTATTGTTTCACAGCTTTCCACCTGCAATTTCACTGCCAGTGGTGCCTACCATCCCATACTCCCGCTGATACCCGCCGGGGAAGTGGAAAGGCAGATCGTATTGAACCGGAGGGGTAACAGTGAATTGATAGGGAAAGTATTTGCTCCGGAGGGTGTGTTCCCGCCTGAAATGGCTCTTGATATGGACACAGTAAAACTGCTTGGCTCCATGGGTTACAAATGGACTGTCACAGACGATGTCCCATGGGTCTATCACAATCCTGTTGTTCCCTACAACTGGATTCCTTCAGTGCATGGGACCGGGGTTTTTCTCCGAAGCAATTTCTGGTCCAACCTCATTTCGTTTCATGGAGGCAGCGGTTCAAAACTTGCGGATAGAATGGTGAAAGACCTGCAATCCTGGTCCGGTGATGGGGATTCCTACATTGTTATTGCCATGGACGGGGAGACATTCGGCCATCACAGAAGTGGTGCTATCGACTCTTTCCTAATGCCGTTTGTCAGGCAGATCGACCTGCAGAAAAATGTCCGAATATCCTCCCTTGATAGAATTCTGACCAAATTTCCTTTAAAGGAGAGTACCGTGTCATCCGGAAGCTGGTCAACCACAGCCGGGGACATGGATTCCGGAGACCCTTTCCCCCTCTGGAGCAGTCCCGGTAACAGGGACCATAGATCTTACTGGGAACTTCTTAACTTCGTTCTGTACCACTGCAGAAAATCCAGCCCTTCAGGGGTTGCAGATCCGGTGGATAAGATGTTATACTCCTGCCCTCTGTGGTGGGCCTCAACCGGTCGTGAGTCTTATTCTCAGGTTCGGAGAGGCATTTTAATGATAATTGAAGCCGCCCTTTACGGAATTCCCGACAGGGTGCTCCTTGACAAGGTCATGGAGCTGGCCGGGCAGATACCGGCCATGGTAGGAAAGGATAGATAATGGCTAAGAAAGAAAGAACATTTGCGGCTAAACTTGCCCATGAGAGCCGAACATCTCACAAGGAGACATGTTCGGTATGCGGTAAGGAAAAAGTTCCTGTGATCTACCTTGCTGCCCGCACAGGGCTGAAGGATACCTGGCGTCCCCAGCGCAGGAGAGTTAAAATTTGTGATTGTAACAGGAAAGAGATATACGGCTAGGCTGCCCGGCAAACATATTCAGGGGGTTCTGTTCCTTACTGCCGGTTTCGGCACAAGAGCAGAACCCCTTTCCTTTTGCAGGCCAAAGGCCCTTCTGCCCTGGAAGGAAACAACCCTCCTGGGCAATCTGGTTAGGCAGCTCGCAGACATTGAACCGGAGTGCATGGTTTTCAACGCTTCCAGGTGTCCTGAGCTCGTAATGAAGGAGGCTGAAAAGCATTGGAAGGGAAAGGCGGAACTGCTTTTCGAGGCCAGGCCACTTGGAGCACCGGGAACCCTGGCTGTGAACAGTGAGATGTTTTCCGGCACCTGGGTCATTTCAAACACTGATATGGTTCTGGATATCCCACTGCAGGAAATGGTTGAATACCATCATGAGTCCGGATCAAAGTGGACAGTTCTTACAGGCGATTTCCCCGGTTATGGAACCTACGGAGGTCTTAGTATAGATGGTGTATACAGGCACTACCTTGGAGTCAGTATCATTTCTTCTGAAGTTGCTGCTCTATCTGCAGGGAATCAGCTTGGAACAGGTTTTTTTACCGAGCTGAGAAGCCTGGCAGAGGCCAGTAACATTAGAATAAATGAATTCTACACAAACACAGAATGGCTCGATATGGGAGAGACTCATCTATTCAGGAAGCACCTCCTTTCCCGGGGAAGCTATATTCATCCCACTGCCAGGATTCATGATGAAGCTATTCTCAGGGGCTTTTATTGTATTGGGAGTTCGTGTATAATAAAGCGGGGTGCTCTTCTCCAGAATTCCGTTATGCTCCAGGGTTCCGTACTCTGTTCCGGAGAATCGCTTGTTGATGATGTATTGCCATGGTTTTCTAATAAGGAGCTGAATATTGACTGAGCGTATGGAAGATATCGCACGCTGGGTGGGTGAGAAGTATGGAACGGTGAGCAGTATTACTCCCATTGCAGGAGATGCATCTGACAGAGAATTTTTCAGGATGGAATCAGGTGGTAATTCTTACGTTGTAATGGATAGTTCACATACGCCTTTGTGGCCATGGCTTGACATCCACGGGCTTCTGAAAGGAATGGATTTTCCACTGCCCCGGATCATTCTCAGCGACGAAGAACTTGGCTATGTGATACAGGAGGATCTGGGAAATACCCGACTCTGTGATGTTGAGGACAAGAAAGCCTATGATGGGTATCTCACAGAATCTCTGGGTTTACTAAAGCGACTTCAACGGGACATTTCCTCAGAGATATCCAGTAACAGCATAGCGGGAAGAAGATATTTTACCCCCAGTTTTTTTATGGCCGAGCTTGAACATTCCATTGAACATCTCTTTTTCAGATTGCTTAGAGTACCTCTAGAGGATCTTAAAGAGCTTCAGGGTCATTTCAGAGAGTTGTCGGAAAGAGCCATGGGCTCAGGATATACTTCTTTCACGCACAGAGATTACCACTCGGCAAACCTTATGATACACAAAGGAAAAGTTTATATGATCGACTGGCAGGATGCCCGCCAGGGACCGCCATGCTACGATCTTGCCAGCCTTTTGAGGGACAGCTACAGAGATTGCGGTGATCGTTGGAAAGGGCTTGCATCCTCATACGTGCTGGGAACAGGCGAGGCTAACATGTTTGAGTTCGTTTTCAGCGCTCTTCAGAGGAATATGAAAGCCATTGGAACTTTTGCTTACCAGTACAGAGTTCTTGGCAACGACAAATACTTAAGATACATTCCAGTTACCTTGCGTTACATTGAAGGCTACCCGAGGGTATGTCCCGCTGTTAAACCGGCTGTGGATACCATTATTAAGCTGATCGACATATACACAGGTGAGATCGACCTGAGGAATTTCAGGGATTCAGATCAGCCTATGAGAATCAAACTGTAAAGATCGAGAGAGGTAAAATGGAGAGAATTCTTACCGGTGACAGACCCACCGGTCCCCTTCATCTGGGGCACTTTGTGGGATCGTTGAGAAACAGAGTAAAGCTTCAGAACCAGTATGAGACCTTCATTATTATTGCAGACATACAGGCTCTAACGACTCACTGGGAAACTCCGGGGCTTATCGGGACCAATGTTCGCGAAGTGGCTCTGGATAACATAGCTGCAGGTCTCGACCCGGAAAGAAGCAGCATATTCGTTCAGAGCATGGTCCCTCAGATCGCTGAACTAACGGTGCTTTTCGGCCTTTACACCACAGTCAGCCGGCTGAAGCACAACCCCACTATCAAAACGGAAGCCAAGCAATATGGATTTACAGATATGACCTATGGTTTCCTGGGTTATCCTGTGAGTCAGGCGGCAGATATCCTTTTTTGCAGGTCTAATCTTGTACCGGTGGGCGAGGATCAGCTTCCTCATGTGGAGGTCACCAGGTTTGTTGCCCGAAGATTTAACGAGCTCTATGGGGATGTTTTTCCGGAACCAAAAGCTATGGTCAGTGATATATCAAGACTGATCGGGCTTGATGGAAACACTAAGATGAGTAAGTCTCTGGGTAATGCCATTTACCTCAAGGACGATCCCGAAGAGATAAAGAAAAAAGTAATGAGTGCGGTCACAGACCCTGCCCGTATTCACAAGACCGACCCTGGACATCCGGATATCTGCACCATATTCGCCTATCACAAGGCATTCAACAAAGCTGAAGTACCAGAGATTGAGGATTCATGTAAAAAAGGCACAATTGGTTGCGTCGGCTGTAAGAAGAACCTTATCCGAAAGCTTGAGGAAACTCTTGCTCCCATACGAGAGAGAAGAGCTCAGTTTGACAAACCCGGTCTGATAGAAGACATTCTGATCAGTGGTACTGAGAAGGCTGTTAAGTCCGGCAGAGAAACCATGGCTTTGGTTAGAGAGGCCATGCATACAGATTACTGGAAAGAGAGATAGCGAAAAATGCTTTCCCTTTACAATACGATGACAAGAGAGAAGGAAGAATTCACACCTATGAACCCGCCATTTGCAGGCGTATATGTCTGCGGACCCACGGTTTATGGACACAGCCATCTCGGACATGGTAAAAGCTATGTCAGCTTTGATGTGTTGCTTAGATATCTGAGGTATCTTGAATACAAGGTAAGGTATGTTCAGAACATTACAGATGTAGGTCATCTGACCGATGACGCTGATGCCGGAGAGGATAAGCTTCAGAAGCAGGCCAGGCTTGAGAAGCTTGAACCAATGGAAGTTGCAGAGAAATACACAGCCAGTTATTTCCGGGATATGGACCTTCTGGGTAACCTCAGACCTGATATTTCCCCAAGGGCAAGCGGGCACATCCCTGAACAGATAGAACTTGTGAAAACTCTTTTTGAGAAGGGGCATGCCTATGAGGCAGGCGGAAATGTCTACTTTGATGTTTCTTCCTTCCCCGGTTATGGCAGACTCAGTGGCAGAACAGCTGACGATCAGAGGACCGGTACCCGGGTTCGCTCAGCGGATGATAAGAGGAATCCCAGAGATTTCGCTTTGTGGAAGTCTGCTGGAGAAGACCATATACTTCAGTGGAACAGTCCCTGGGGCTGGGGATATCCCGGATGGCATCTGGAGTGTTCAGCTATGGCTATGCGTTACCTTGGTGAAACAATTGATATCCACGGTGGTGGTTTGGAGAATGTATTCCCCCACCATGAGTGCGAAATAGCTCAGTCCACTGCGGCAACGGGCAAGGAATTTGTCAGGTACTGGATGCACAACAACATGGTTACTGTCGACGGTAGAAAAATGGGGAAGAGCCTGGGCAATTTCACCCTGCTCAGGGATCTGTATCAACGCTGGGAGCCAATGGTTGTCCGGCTTTACATACTCAGGAGTCATTACAGAAGTCCTCTGGACTTCTCTGACGAGGGCCTTGCAGGGGCAAAAAGCGGACTGGAGAGGCTTATCTCCTTCAAGTCAAGGCTTGGTAGCCCTGAGAAAGGATCGGCTTCTGAGGCAGTGCTGGATCTTGTTTCAAGGACAGAGACTGATTTCAGGAAAGCCATGGACGATGATCTGAACACACCTGGAGCTCTTGCATCCCTTTTCGAATATGTCCGGGCGGGTAACATCCTTCTTGAAGGAGAACTTTCAGAAGCGGATAAGCATCAGATGACAGTCCTCCTGGACACCCTTGCCACCGATGTACTTGGAGTCCAGCTTGCTTCAGAGAGCAGTGGAGGCTCGTCTGAGGAACTCTGTAGAATTCTTGGAGAGCTCAGAGGCTACCTCAGAAAGAACAAGCTCTTTCAGGAAGCAGACAAGCTGAGAGATGATCTTTCAAATGCCGGATTCTCCGTCCGCGACCTCCCCGGCGGGGCCAGCGAGGTCACAGCGGATCTTTAGCGTGGAATAACCTCCTTTCCTCAACTGTATCACAGTTAAGAAAGGAGGTTTGAGATGCTACGCACAAATGGAATAAAGAATGAAATGGGAATAGAGATCGGTCTCCTTGCCGGTCTGCTTTTCATCAATGTTCTTTTCCAGTTCTTACCCGGCGCAGAGCTGGGCAGGCTCTCCACAAGAACCAATGACGATACAATGGAAGCTGTTGACGCTTTTCTTCCCTATGACTCCTCCGTGGAGGAGAGACAGGAGAAATTGATAGAGGAGCAGCAGTTAATGGAGAACCAGATCGATGAGGCTATTCAGGAAGTTACTCCGGATGTTGTTATCTCTCTCAGTACAGACACAGTGGGGCTAGGTACTGCAAGTACTGTTGAGAATTTCAACCCCGGGGGAGGGGCAGGCGGTGAGGAGATCGGCCCTCCGGGATTCATGCCTGCTGAAATACTTCCGGTGTGCACATTCATGCCCCCGCCGGGATATCCTGAGATGGCCAGGCTTGCGGGAGTTGAAGGTGTAGTTACACTCTGGGTTTACATTGACAGCAACGGTACTATCCAGGATGTACAGCTCATGAACAGCAGCGGGGTTTCATCTCTGGATGATGCAGCTCTGAATGCTGTGCACAGCACCCGCTGGACAAGCGCAAGGAACAACGGGCTGCCTGTTGGTGTCTGGACAACGCTGCGCTACAATTTTTCTTTGTCGGATTGACCTGGGTCCTGTATACATTTTCTATGGTTCTGTAAAGAAAAGCCCCTGGAAGAAAAAAGACTCCAGGGGCTTTGCATAAGATCTGAGACTGTTACAGTACTCTGCTTTTAAGGCGTTTTGCTTTGTTGGGGTGCATCAGTCTGGTTCTTCCGGCTTTATCAATAAGACTCTGAGCCAGCTGTACTGCCTCTTTTCTCTCTTCTGGAGTCTCAGCGGAATTTACCTGTTTAATGGCTGTACGCAGTCTTTTAAGCTTTCTGTGGTTTCTCTCATTTTTAGCAGCATCTGTTCTCAGACGCTTGAGCGATTGCTTGCTCCTTGCCAAAAGCTTTCTCCTTTCGCAGAATAGACGGTATGTGTCTAAGCTTTTTTACCCGTCAGGGTTTATGTATCTTATGACGGGCGAATTTAAGGGATTCCCGCGCAGTTGTCAACTATAGAAAGAGGGTAGGTAATGCGAAAGGTACTAATTGTTGCACTTCTTCTGGCGCTTCCAGCGGTAGTGAACGCTGACAGATTGATCAGGATACCCATGCAGACTGATGATGATTTCAGTGCAGTTCGAGACATGGGTTTTGAAATTGCATCAGGCAGCAGAGCTGAGGGTTTTGTTGATATTCTTGTGGGTCACCGGTTTGTGGATGAGACCATGCAGAGATATCCTGAAGCAAGACTTCTTCCACTTGAGTGGTCTGAGCTTCTGCCGGAAACAGACAACGGTGAAATGGGCTACTATTACGGTCCAAACGATAATGCAATCTTCTGGGCAGAACTTGCTGAAACAAATGATATGGTTGATACTCCAACCTCTTACGGAACCTCCTTTCAGGGGCGTGATCTTCAATTTATCAGGATAACAAATGCTCCTGCAGGTGCCCCGGCAATTCTCTTCACCGCACTGACCCATGCCAGAGAACCAGGCAGCAATTCTGTTGTTATTGACTGGGCACAGTGGCTCACCACCGAGTACGGCAGTGACACAATGGCTACCTTCATCCTGAACAATGCACAGATCTACATTATTCCCATAGTAAATCCCGACGGTTATGTGTACAACAGTCCCAGTGGCGGTAACCAGCGGAAGAACATGAATTTTAATACACCGGTTAATTCCAGCGGGATCGATCTTAACCGTAACTACAGCTACATGTGGGGTTACGATGACAGTGGCTCAAGCCCTGACCCTTACTCCGAGACTTACAGAGGAGAATCAGCTCTCAGTGAGGCGGAGACCCTGGCTGAGACACAGTGGATAGACACTATTCAACCACTTGGCGGATTCCACTACCATACTTACGGCGGAATGCTTCTTTATCCCTACGGTTACAACAATACAGCTACACCGCATCAGAGTACCTTTGAGAGCTGGGCTGCCCAGATGACCGCTCAGAACGGGTATACATACGGCAGATGCGGTCAGATACTCTACGATGTGAACGGTGATGCTGTTGACTGGTCTTACGGAGCGAGCACTCATAGTCCCATGCTCTTCTACACCCCTGAAGTAGATGATGCCGGCTTCTGGGGCAGTCAGAACGACAGTTCTCTCATTGTCACGAACAACCTTGAGTGCAGATACATGAACAAGCTTCTTTGTATGAATCTGCTCTCAATGGTGGGTATCGAGGAGGAGACCAGTGCGCAGTTTGAAGGAACTGCCATGGAGCTCTCTCTTGGATCGAACCCGGTTTCTTCTGTTCTTAGCTATACCGTAACAGGTGCTGTTCCAGCTTCAATGGCTGTTCTTGATGTAACTGGCAGAGTAGTTGCTGTTCC
>JAGLDY010000044.1 GCA_023145375.1 Candidatus Sabulitectum sp.
CAGGCGCCCTGGCAGATGCCGTCATTCCAGTCGTTTACATATGCCGGACTAATATCAGTGTAGACATTGTCCCAGCCAGTAGGGTCATCGGCATGGCTGTTGGTTACGATGTAGGCATTGTGAAAATAGGTAACCCCAGCATCCATAAAGAGTGCTTCATATATTTCTTCAAAGACAGCAGGCTCTTCAATCTGCCCCTCTGCCTGAAAAAGCTCGCGATATCCCCAGTTGCCCTCATCAGATTCTGTTGACTCCCATTCCTCGGAAAATGGATTCTGATGGAATATCTCATACCCAACAGAGAAAATTCCATTACCTTCATTAATCTGATATGCGCTCTGCTGAGAAAAGGGAGATACTGCAATATCAATTGCACCATGGGTGATTTTCTGAAAACCACTTATCTGACTACTACCAACATCTGCTACATAGTCGCTGTATGATTCATCCCCCTCTGGTAGAAGAAATACACCGCTGTTTGTTGAATCCGATCCAAGGAAAGACGATTCAGCCCACACACGTTTGAAACTAACCTGATCGTATCCAAGCAATGCTCCCGGAACAAAGCTGCTGAAAGGATTCTCAAGGGTTTCCCAGGGGTTGTTCAATACATAAACACCAGGTGCTCCTTGTTCAAACTCCCAATGTGACCATTGCACGTGAAGATGACGGGGCATAGAGCAGTATTGACTGCATTTGTCTATCGGTACTCTTGCTGGTAGCTCTGTATTTCTTGCATGATCCTCGCACCATCGTTCTGCTAGAGAGTAATCGTATTCATCATCTCCTAAATGAATCAATGCCCAGCCGTCATCTGATCCATATGAGCCAATCCCAATAGAATAACCAACATAATCAGGGTCAGGCTCATATTCAGCTCCAAGAGAATACATGGTTTGATCAAATGGATTGAGAACCTGGTCAATTCCAGATGCAGCAAAAAAATCAGTACCAGGATGAATACCCTCAAAAGCAACACACCAATCGCCATACCCGACCATCAATTCATCAGGAATCCCTGTGCTCTGACTGCTTTGGAAAAAAGGGAATGATATGGGAATATTTCCAGGAGAGTCAGCAAAAACAATTGAGACAGACAATTGCAATATTACCATAAGAATAAATCTGGAAATATTCATTCTGATATCCCTTCTTTTTCAAGGGTCAGAATATGAATAACAGACCCGTCAAACCATATTATTTTTTTTGCTATGGAGTCAATTGATTCTTGTGGGAGGTAGTCGGCTTTCCCGCCGTGACCGTTGAGTAGATAGCCTAGTTTCGATATTCTCCTAGAATAGAGTAATTCTCCAGTGTCTAAGAACAAGCACAAAAGAAAATTAGAGTATTCCAACCTTTCTCCGAGCACTGCTTGCCAAAGAGAAGAACCTGTCGCATTGACCGCTGAGGGATAAAAGAACCTAATACTTCGTGAAGAAAAACTTATTCTACTAAATTTACTATTACCATCAATGTTGGTGGTTGCCACATAGAGCGCCCTCTCTCTGTCAGGATTTTCTCTTACTCCGGCTGGAGACAAATCTGATTTAAAAGAACACCCCGCACCATATAAACTAGCTGCAAAGAAACTGGATCTATTCTCAAAAGGTTGTTCCCAGAGAAGCAAACCAGTCCGCCCATCAAGAGACACTAGTCTATCTTGACCCAAAGCAAATACAAAATCACCGTGCTCGGAAACTCCAGGTCTCCCAATGCCTGCGGGCTCAGCATCCCAGAGAACATTGCCATTGCAGTCATATGCCCGAAGGGAAGACAAACCCTCTTCGTAAACTTCAAATGAGTCAGCATAAAGCGTAACGAACAGCGACCCATCATTTGAAAGACTTGTACTATTATTAAGCACATGAGCTAATTTATTGAATCTTGTATTTACCAAATTAAGTCTATCATCGTAAAAGTAGATTGAGTCACCTCGGGATGCTACTCCGTATCCATTTCCACCTAGATAACTAATCCACTCAATGCCTGTTCGCACACTTTGAATCTCCTCATCTATATTGATTAGCAGGGTTCGCTTCTCAGGTGGAGCTAGACCAGAAATAGCCATAGTTTGCTGACTGTAATAGTCATCAAGAAAACGGATTATTAAATACCTACCATCCTTTGAATTAATCATACTACGAATACTTCTTTCAACCTCAAATTCCCGTTGTTCGGCATCTTCCTGAAGAACGACAACCTTCCTGTCATAGGTAAGAACAATGCGCCATTTTTCACCTTCAGGGGTCTGTACAAAGAAGCTCTGAAAACCAATTATTCTGGGGGTTCCATCACGATCATCCTGGGGCACACCGTAATCAAGAGGGTCAATGATGATTTCTTCAGCAATTTCATATCCTGGAGCAATCCATTCATCCTGAACATTATCAAGAATACTTGCGTCAAGTGAAACTTCATTCACTGTAACCGAACCAAACAGAGCCATCATTATAAAGAGCATATCAATCCCCTTAGTTTATTACTACAATTCTGTATGCTGGAATATCTTTCATGTCTGTCTGAAGGAAGTAAAGCCCCGGAGCAAGCTCACCGGTCTGGAACGAATAGGTTCCTGAATCGGGAATGGTAAATTCCTCAATCACTCTTCCTGTCAGATCAAGCAGTTTTACTGAGGCTATGTCCGTTGAGATCACCGAGAATTCTATTGAGTTCATTGCCGGGTTCGGTGATATCAAGTGAAGAGAGTGCCCAGGGAAAGCTGGTTCAGTAGTTTCCTCAATTCCCACATCGTCCCAGCTCAGAGTTATCTGGTTAAGCACTGGTGTTTCAGTTGAGTCAGCACTGCTCATAAGCACTTTGTACTGGAAATACCTGGTGGTGTCGGTAAGTATTTCATAAAGTTCTGTGGGCTCGTAAAGCTCTTCTGACCAGCTGCCCATATCTTCCCAGTTGTCTGAGCCTCTTACCTGAATGCTGAGCGTAGAGTCTACTGGAATTTCTGCTGACCAGGAGATGCCAGCCCACAACCTTCTTACCTGACCATCAAGAATAGAGGAGGTCAGTTCTCCTTCATCTGCGTAAAAGCCAGGTGACCAGAACTTGATCGCATCCCCCACTCCGGCGGCTCCAACGATCTCCAGGCCGGGCACTGCATCAAGTTCTGTTGCGCAAGGTGCTGTAGCTCCCGGTAACTCTCCCATTATGTATTCATTCCATTCGTCTACTGAGGTGTGTTCAAACCACCTGACTTCACCATCGTAGCATCCTGCCGCTACGATGTTATGCCATCCGTCTTCATTCTGTGTAATATCACAGATTGTTACACCTGAAGCACCCCAAAGGCTGTCGGTGACGGTATGCTTCTCCCACCCGGTGAGCAGATTCCTGTACCAGTACACAGCACTGTTGTCAAAACTGCAAACAGCGATATCAGGGACATCATCAGTGTCAATATTTCCCAGACGAATACTCATGGGGTGAGGAATATCAGAATCAATCACATGTGCCTCAAATTCAGTGTACCAAGTAATACACTCCAGATAGGTTATCTGACTATTGTTGTTCTCCGCAACAACAATATCAAGATCACCGTCAAGATCTACATCGAGGACATCAATCGAAGAAACCCCGGGGTAGTTTCCAGCGATTTGATAAGGACTCCAGTATACAGTATCGGGCTGAACAGATGCCTTAAAAATGAAAAGATTTCCAGTATAGGATTCTGTAACCAGAAGTTGAACCTGGCCATTGTTCCTCATTGGAATTACCTCTCCGGGGCCGTTGATCTCAGCGATTGGATGGGGTATCCACAAGTACTCCGAAGAATCAGATTCGAACCAGTAGAGTGAATCATCATAGAAAGCTGTTGCTACTACATCCATATAGCCGTCATTGTTCACATCGAAGGCTCTGGCGCAGCTTGCTCCATCAAACTCAGAGCTTATCTCAATAAGGGTCCATGAATCCCCATTTCCATTGTTTCTGTACCATGCTACAAGATCATCGGACCATGAAGCAGCAAGCAGATCTGTATCTGTATCTGAATCCATGTTCACAGCAACAACAGAGTAGGGAGCACCGGCATCAGCATCGATCAGGTTTTCAGGGATATTCTCGGTGTAATCCAGTGTAAGGCTGCCTTCAGTTGAAAACCAGTTGATGTTTTCAGTAGAAAGAAAAGAATCATCCCATGAAGTCACAGGAATCTCTTCACCAGCACCTCCCTGCCATGTGGACTGTGTTTCATTGGATAATCCGGATGAATTCAAGACTAGAATTAGGATACACCCCACTATTGCCATGAGAACAACTCCTATTTTATGATGTTTCTTTGATATATTCTATAATAATATAGGGGGGGGACTCGGAGTCAAGGCTGGAGAAATCTTATGAATACGCAGGCTGGAACTGACATCAACCGGGAGAAGTGCTAGATTTCATTTTCTACTAAAGAAAGGAAATGATGAAAGCCTCAGGTCTCTCTTCCATCTACTACCGCTTCATCTCTCTTATGGTCAGGCTTTGTGGAAGCGGTGCAGCAGTTGAGCGGATATCCAATGCGGTATCAGCTCTCCGGGGTGCAGTGTCCTCTTCAAGGAACCAGTTGTACAATTCTCATCTAAAGCGTGTGTTCCCGGAGAGAGATGAGATATGGAGAAACAAGGTGCTGTCCGGATACTGGCGGGTGCATGAGAGAAATCTTTTCGCTCTTTTCTACTTAAAAAATAAAGTGTACCGGGATCTGAAGCATTACATCTCCTGGACCGGTAGAGAGCATCTTGATAATGCCATTGCGGAGGGAAAGGGAGTTCTTCTTCTGGTCCCCCACTTCGGAGATGAAAGAACCCTTCATGTGTTGCTGGGCATGGAAGGTTATCCCGTTGATGTAATAACCAGCAGATACAGCGATATGCCCCGATATGCCCGTGAGTGCCGTTTGAGTATTGGAGAGAAATGGAACAACCTTCATTTTCCCGATGAAAATCCCAGGTGGATGTATCGAACCCTTCAGGCCGGAAGAATAGTTCATTACGCCTCTACAGCTTATGGTGGCCCCGGCGGTAGCTGGATAGCAAACTTCGGAGTTCCTGTTCTTGTTCCTTCCGCACCGTGGAAACTCTGGAAAAGAACAGGTTGCCGTGTTATCCTGGCATCCTGTGAACAGACTCCGGACATGGGTTTCAGCTTACGCTTCACCCCCGTTGATCCTCCTGAAGATCAGACAGGTTTTGCCGAGACGATCGGCATGGAAACAGAAAAACTTGCCAGGGAGTTCCCATCCCAGTACGAATGGAAGAACCTTCTTATTCGACACAGAGAAACGAATACTATTTCACGGTTGGGAAGAGTCCCCGCAGTTGAACGGGAACTGGAGCAACTTGCTGAGTACGGAGATGCTGACCCCTCCAGAGTTTTGCCTCTGGAGGGAATTCTTGATTCGCTCAGTTAGCAGTTGTTTTTACTGTTCTGAGTTTCTGTAAAGACATATATAGTCAACGAAGCCTGCATGGCATAATTTATCAAAGACCCGAGTATGGGAGGTAAGCATGACACCGACCACAGTAAAAACCGAAGCATTCAAAATAGTAGATCGGCTCCCTGACACAGCTACTTGGCAGGATCTTATGCAAAGAATTTATGTCAGACTGGCTATTGAGAGTGGTCTTTCAGACAGCGAAACGGGAAAAACCTCACACGTTAGAGAAATCAGGGCAAAATACGGCTTGAAGAAATGAAAGTTTACTGGACAGAAACAGCTGAAAACACCTGGATGCCATCTATTCGTATATCGCCCAAAATTCACTTGAATATGCTATTCAAATTGTAGATCGCTTAACCGCTCGATCGCAACAAATTGCAGCATTCCCCTTATCTGGTCGCTCTGTTCCGGAATTTGAGGTTCTGCATGTGAGAGAAGTTATCGAAGGACCTTACAGGATAATTTACATTACAAAACCTGATCAAATAGATATTCTAGCTGTTATTCATGGGACGCAAAATATTCTCAGCGAATAATTTCGATAAGATACCAAATAACGAAACACCCTCCAGAATATTACATCTGGAGGGCAGTGTTTCCTCTGACACCTAGAAGCTGTCCGCGCAGTCTGTGATCTTCACATCATCCACAAGCATCCAGGTAGGAACTGAAACAGCACCGGGGTCTCGCCTGCCGTAGGTATCGGATGTGTTAACACTGATGGTTTCCGACGAAAGTGCCAGAACTTTTCCGAAGACGGTCTCGAACTGATCGGTAACTCTGGTGGAGAAAATCGGGCTGACGATCTTTCCCTTTTCAACAAGCACAGCACTGAAACGGCTGCTGCCTGTAAAGATACCTTTGCTCTGGTTGGGCATGTTCATGTAATGAATTGCAGGTATGTACAGAACTCTGTCCATATCTTTCACTGCTTCAAGGAGGTCTGCCGGGCCCCCGCCGGGCTTAAGTACAAGGCAGCCTGCGTTGGGAGTGGCTTTCTTCCCGTACTTCGAGGCTGTGTTCCTGTCGTACAGCAGCGCAGACAGTTTTCCCCTGTCTATCATTGTCAGTGTTTTTGTGAGCATTCCCGAATCGCTGAGAGGTTGGGAAAATATCTGATCATTGGTGGGGTCATCAAGAACCGTGACTGAAGGATGAAGGATCTTATCTCCAATCTGTTTCTCTGCGGTCCAACCCATCTTCATCTCCCAGGATCGGCCGACACATCCTGTCCATGCAGCCTGTTCGATAAGCTCACCTACTGCCTGGGAACCAAATACTACTTTGTAATGTCCCGGTTCAACTTCAAATCCTTCGTTGTTCTCATATACCGGCAGGATGGTTTTAAACTCATTGATTGTTTCCTCAGCTGTAACATCTCCTGCTTTCCAGCCGGTCTGCCAGCTGGCAAGTTCCCACATCTTTTCCGGATGCTTCAGAACACACATGAACTGCTGATCAGTAAGCCTGTGCCATGCGGCATTTCTGTTTGCTGTGGTCACAGAGAAGGTTTCAGTACTGCCGCTTGACCATGAACCGGAGTAATTGTAATCCTCTCCAACTTCCTTGAAGATAGAACTGTAAACCTGTTCTTTCACTGCAGGGTCAAGATGATCAAGGGCCTCATCGTACTGGAGATCAGTTACCACATTCTCTTCTATTTCAGTGAGCACCGGTTCATAGTCCATCTCTGCGGATTGCCCGGCCTTCTCTGAAACCTTCAGAACTACATTGAACAGTTCTTCTGCTGATCCTAACTCACCAAGATGTGTGTGTGTTCCTTTTTTTCTACCCTGGATCACCTCAATATCAATTCTTGTGAGTTCTTCACTGGTGTTTAGGCTGACCGAGTTGTTCCCTATCCTCATAAGGTGACTGTTCTCATGGTGGTAGTGAATGGAGGCCTTGATACCACGGCTCTGTGCCATATCTCTGGCTTCCGTGATCATGCTTTTTGTTTTATCGTTCATCATGACACTACCTCCTTTCTCCGGAAATTACTTTATCGAACTTAATGACTGGAATACCGTGACCAAGCTCCATCACCTGGTTGGGTTCTCCCTTGCCGCAGTTCTCCACCTGTTCAACGATCCAGCTGGATTCATCTCCAACAGCTGAAAGATTGTTGTAAAACTCTATTGTATGGCCCTGGTAGGAAGGGTTACGAAGAACTCTGGTAACCTTGCCCTTCTTCACTTCCCAGGCGATCTCACATCCGAAGTGGAAATGTTCACGGTTTGAACCAATGGACCAGCTTGTGGGATTGTCTACTATTATCCCATCCTCTGTGGTGCTGATCATGTCTTCAAGAGTACCATCGTCGCCTGGAAGAATATTCACGTTTGTCATTCTATCGATGGGAGCACGGTAAAAAGCAGTTGACCTGCTGGCACCACCGCTTTCTGTAAACACTTTTCTTCCTGCCCTCTGATTTGCCTCGCTGATCATTGCCCTTGAGGTAAGACAGTTAACAAGAACGCCCTTGTCGATAAGAAGGTAATCCCGTTCCGGAGTTCCCTCAGCATCAAATCCGAATGATCCCGGGCTGTTTGTAATTGAACCGTACGCACTGACTGTGAGCTTATCTGACCCGTACTTAAGCTTCCCGAATGAATCAAGTTTTACGAAGCTGCCACCGGCGTAGGAAAGTTCATAACCGAGAATTCTGTCAAGTTCCAGAGGGTGCCCGATAGTCTCATGAACCTGAAGGTGACCCTGGCCGGGAAGAAGAATAACTGACCTGGTGCCATACTCCACCTCGGGAGCTGCAAGAACTTCCTTAAGCTCATTCTTGATACGCTGAGCATGACCACTCCACAGAGCAGGATTCGTGAGCATTTCCCAGCCTCTTGTTCCCCCAGTCTCGCAGGAGAGAGACTTGGAACGCCTCTGCATCTGTCTGTCCCTGTCAAGAGCAAATGCGGACATATGGGCAAATGTGTTGATGAGTTTCTTCCGGGTGTAAGTGCCCTCGCTGCTCCAGAAATGAATGATCATTCTCTGGAGCTGAACCTGTATCATCCTCCGAAGGATCCAGTCCTCGCTAAGAGAATCATCCACACCTTTCAAAAAATCTACTTTGTCGGAAAGGCTCACATCAATGGGGTCGATCTTGAATGGAGAGGTATAGCTGCCTGTATGGCCATCTTTCAAGCCCATATCAAGTTTCACTTTCACAAGCATGGAAGCAGAAACAGCGTTGGCCATGGCCCTGTCAAAACATGTATCAATACTGGATATCTGACTTGTTGCAGCAAAACCCCATGCGCCACCGTAAAGAACACGCACGCCAAGCCCGCTCTCCACATTAGTATCGTTTCCTTCAAGATTACCGTCAAGGAGCATGAACATCTCTGAACTGTCATCCTCGTACCACCGGGTATCGCAGTACTGAGCACCAGCGTCCATCACCCTTCCAATGTTCCTGGTGACAGCCTCCTTGAGATCGTTGAATACAGACATGGAACCTTCTTTCAATTTTATTATTTCAGGATATTAATTCGATTTCGACAGCTCTAGTATATCACCCCTGTGCAAATGTCCAGGGGTAAGCACCCGGCAGAAAACACCTCTTTTAGGCATGATGCAATTACCCACCTTCCGGTAGATGGTGCAATCATCACCGTGACATTCTTTCCCCACCTGCGTTACTTCAAGACGGAGTCCGCGGGCATCTGTAATAACTGAACCCGGGGTCAACCTGGTAATATCAATTCCTTCCGTGGTAATGTTCTCCCCGAAATCTCCAGGCTTTATTGTTATTCCGCTTCTTGAAGAAAAATCAACAACACTCTCTTGATCCAGCAGACTGATCTGCCGGTGCCAGTTGCCGGAGTGGGCATCACTTTCAAATCCTGCCGATGTAACTTTTACAGCATCCACCGGAATTTTCTCTGTACCCTTCTCAGGGGAGATATTCAGAGAGAAAATCGTAAATTTATTTCCCATAATTCTCCTGCTTTACTTACTGCTTTCTTTTTTGAAAGGTGAAGCATTCAATGCTGGAATAAGAAGTTTCCTGTAAACCAGACGCCACAGAAGTGCCATAAATACAATGAACGAAAGCCCTCCCAGAATGTTCTCCATGCTGAGCCAGTTAAACAAACCGTGTGCAACCATGGAAAGCAGGAGACCTGCTATCACTGCGAGAACAGGTTTCATTCCTTTTCTACCCTTTGCATATCCCAGTGCAGCACCGAAGAATGCAGAGAAAAGAGCATGACCCGGTACGCTGAATACCGAACGGGCAAGCAGTGTGAACACACCCATCTCAGGGCTGCCACCGTGCCAGCTTGAGAACACGTAGAAAGCGTTCTCACAGGCGGCAAATCCAAGAGCTGCTGAAGCTGAATAGACTATGCCGTCCATGGGCTCATTGAAGTTCTTGTTCGAGAATACCGTCCAGAAAACGATGAGGAATTTGGCTGTTTCCTCAACAATTGGAGCCCAGATAACTGCAGCATACCTGGCGGGACCCCACGGAAAAGGCAATCCATCAAAAGATGTTCCCATGGCTATTGCCACAAATACACCCAGAAGAAAGGTCCGGAGTACCAGCTTCTTCGGTTCAGGTTCATACTTGTCAGTCTTGTAGAAGAACCAGAGCCATCCCAGCCCGGGAAGTACTGATACAAGAACAATGATAAGGTACTGCATTAGCACTCCTCCCTGGGAACTAGCCCATCAACTCAGCTACAAATTTACCGAACCTGGTAGGGTCATCCGGTCTGGAACCTGAAAGAACCTTTGCCAGCTCAAGAAGCATCTCAACCCTTCTTCTAAACTCATCCCCGGAATCACCATTACCACTGAACGATTCAAGTGAAGCTATCACAGGATGTGCAGGATTCAGTTCGAGGATCATCTTTGCTTCAGGTGCATCCTGGTTCATGGCTCGCATCATCATCTTCATCATCTCTCCGGGATCATCCTGAGCAGAGACAAGTATACAGGGGGTTTCCCTTAGCTTAGGTGAGAACCGAACGCCTGATACCTTTTCACCAAGAATATCCTTAATGGACTGGATAAGAGAGGAATGTTCCTTCTCTGCTTTATCCCTGACCTCCTTGTCCTCACTTGACAGGTCTGTCTCGCTTATTTCACTTGCCAGATTCTTGAATTTTCTCCCTTTGAACTCCATGAGAGACTCAACTGCAAGAAGGTCAACCGGTCCGTGGAGAAGGATGACATCACTGTCACCTGCAGATTCCAAGTGGGGTGACCGCTTCAATTCCTCAAGGGATGCTCCGCCGAGATAGAATATCGTTCCATCTTCCGGAAGCTCCTCAGTAATGTCCTTAAGAGCTTTCATTTCATCGGTCTTTGATGTGTTGAAAAGCAGTAGAGAAGCCAGTTCTTCCTTGCGTTCATAGTCTGAATAAACTCCCTCTTTGATGAAGTCACCGTAAAGAGAGAAGAATTTGTCATACTTCTCCCGGTCCTGCTCCATCATCTCACTGAAGTGGTCAAGAATTTTCCTCGTGAGGACCTTGTGCACTGTTTTGAGCACCCTGTCCTGCTGAAGCATCTCTCTGGAGACATTCAACGAGACATCGGGGCTTTCAACAACTCCCCGAAGGAAATGAAGATACTGAGGAAGGATATTCTCCGCCCTCTCCATTATCATTACCTTACGAGCATAAAGGCTCAGTCCCGGTCTTCTGTCCGGGATCATTATGTCCATCCCCCTTGAGCCTGGAACATAAACAAGAGAGTAGAATTCTGTGGTACCCTCACCGTGATACCAGAACCTGTCCATGGGCTCAGCGTGATCGTGAGTGAGATGAGAGTAAAAACTGTTGTACTCAGAATCTTCAACATCCGAGGGCGATCGAAGCCACACAGGGGTTCCCGTATTGATCTGGCTTTTCTTCTCCTCCGTGTTCCCATCATCATCCGTCTCCTCCTTCAAGAGAAATACGGGGTTGCTGACAAAATCAGAGTAGTGTTTCACCAGAGACTCAATCTTCCAGCCATCAAGGTATTCCTCTGCATCATCCTTCATCTGAAGGGTGATGGATGTGCCTGTTGGAATATCCTCTCCGGGCTCAATGGTATAATCTTCAGTATTTCCGCTACGCCATACCCAGCCGGAATCCTCACCGGCCCTTCGACTGGTCACAGTAACCGTATCAGCCACCATGAATGCAGAGTAAAAGCCTACACCGAACTGGCCGATGAGCTCAGGGCTGACAGCGTTGCCTGCGGCTTCCTCGAGAAATTTTACGGTACCGGAAGATGCAACTGTTCCCAGATTACTCTCAAGCTCATCAGCATTCATACCGATTCCGTTATCACTAACAGTGAGCGTTTTTGTTTCTTTATCCATGCTGATTACTATTTCAGGGGTATACTCCTCGCCAAGAAGATCCGGGCTGTTCAGGGCAAGATATCTCAATCTGTCAATAGCATCGGATGAATTGGACACAAGTTCACGAAGAAAGATGTCCCTGTTGGAGTAAAGGCTGTGAATAACAAGATCCAGTACCCGTCTTGTTTCAGCCTTGAATTTCATGGTTTTCTGTTCTGACATTTCTCTCCTTGTTCTTAGCGTATTCTACCTTCCAGGAATGGAACCTGGAATACTTTTTCTGAAAAAATAGGTCCGTGTCCAAAATACCCCTCTTCGCCAAAAAGTTCCCCATGGTCAGCAGTAACTGTGATCCATGTGTTGGCAGGGACTATATCAAAAAGACGCTCAAAAACTGTGTCCAGATACCTCACTGTATCAATCTGTCTAGCCTTGAGCATATCCATTTCCTTCTGATCAAAAAATTGTTTTGACCCAGTGGTACTTTCTTCAATACACCCATCGACGATGTGGTCATCCAGATGCTTGAAAACTCCATGAACACCGCTTATTCTCGGCCAGTCATTTTGAGCCTCTGTGGGTCTTGCGTATGGATAATGGGTTTCCCCGACATTAAGCATGTAGAAGCTTGGTCTGTCTGAAGGAAATGTCATCAGATCAAGCATGGCGTTCATGTCATTGTGTTTGTCCATAAGCCTGAATGTATCAAATCCCCGGTTCACAGGTGTCATGCTGTTCAAAACGGGAAGAGAAACCATTGCGTGGGTTCTATATCCCATCGTTCTCTGAAGGAAGTCAGGCAGCCAGAGCCTGGGAACCAGGCTTTTGAACTCTATGTCCCGTGCGCCAAGTCTCTCGTTGTATCTCACAAAATCATGCTTGTAGTACTCGCTTGCAAAAACTCCGGTGGGACTTGTGTGGGGCATGAGCCCCATTAACAGATTGTAGTGCGAAGGCGCGGTCCAGGTTGCATAGCTGTATCTCTCTTCAGTATCACCAAGTTTCATTATCGTGGATGGTGCAGCTTCCATGAAGGAATCGTACCGGCAGCTGTCAAGAACAACCACAATAAAATTGTTCATGTTATCGTAAGGGGGCGTTGTCCGGCTTTCAGGTTTAACTCTGTCAGCTTGTTTCTTCTTACTGAAAAGACCCAATTCTACTCCTATCTACGAGGCAGAAGAACCTCTGCCAGATCAACCATCACTTCTTCGGACCAAAGATATCCCAGTAAGGACATCTGCTCCGCAAGAGCCCTGAATCCCGGTTCAGGCATCAATTTCTCGAACCTGTAGTTTTTCTGAAAAAGAACCTCAGAGCCTCTGTTACTCATAAGAGTTACATCAACATCAAGCACGGCTGTCCAGGTGGTGCTGTCTACCTGAGACGCGCCGAATTCTCTTACGTATCCCTCTACTGTGAGGAGATCAGCAACGCTGGCAGCGGTTCTGAAGATCGCAGGATAGTGACCGGTAATCTGAATATCCCTGGAGAGCATCTCGCTTAACACTGCTCCAGGCCTGGAAACCCATCTGTTGCTTGAGCTCTCGGCAATGGTCCCGTCAACATGGGTAACAACCATACCGGAAAGCTGATAGCTTCCAGACGCATCAAAATCCTTGATCCTGAGTGCATTGATGAATATCCTGTTCCCGTGCTGAATGGGTGAATCCCATCTGAGCTGCCACTGAAAGGATGGCTCGGAATCTCCGCCCCCCAGGGGAACATTCACAGTAATACAGCCTGCAAAGATCAAAACCACAGTTATCAGGGAAAATACGATTCTTTTTTTCATCTCCATACATCCTCTCCGCTGGAACCGGAGACAAGACCATCCAGCAATCTGTTTAGAGTGGGCATCATAACGCTGATCTCCTGAAGGATCACCTCCGTGTCATCAAATGTGTTCTCCATATCCTCTGCAATGTAGGTAATGGTACCGCTGAGTTCAGAGAGCTTATCCATGAATGCCTGGATATCCTCCATAAGAGGTTTGATGTCCCCTTCAACATCTCTAACCGCAGCAGTAAACTCCAGACCGAGGTTGTTGTAAGTAACAAGAACCCGGTCAATATTATTCATAGTATTTGTTATTCTGCCACCAAGCGAGTCATACTCCAGGTCCTCCAGCACGGTGTTTATACGCGTGAGAGCAAGTGTCGCCTGGTCGTTTAATTCCTTGGCATCAATACTCTCCATGATCTCGAATAGACGGGTTATACCTGTTGTTACAGATTGTACTGTGCCGGACTGAACAGGGATCACTGGAAGATCCGACTCGAATGAGAGCTGATCCTGTGTGTACTGTCTGCTCTCCGACAGTGGAAGGCTTTCCAGATTAACATTCCTAAGACCGGTAATACCGGTAACGTAAAGAGAAGCAACAATGGTGTCATCAACTTTGAACTTGTCGTCTACTATCTGGAGTACCACCTCTACCAGTCTGCCGTCAGGTGCTATGCCAATGGAGGTTACAGAGCCTACAGGTACGCCGTTGTAGTTAACAGAACTACCCACATTCAACCCGCTGACACTCCAGGCATAATAACAGGCATAGTTGGTGCTTGGGTCCTTTGTAAATCCTCCCACCAGCCAGAAAATCGATGTGACAAACAAAGTCATAACAACGACAAAGAATATTCCCAGTCGTAATTTATTTGCTCGCAATGCCATAGCTACTCTCCATTCTTTCTACCGAAAAAGGACCTGACTCTGGGATCCTTGGAATTGTCCGCCAGGTCACGAGCGGCTCCAGTGGCAATAATACCATGCTCTTCCGGGTCAAGCATAATAACTCTATCTGAAATGGCAAAAATACTGGCCAGTTCGTGTGTGACAATTATCAGAGTAGTACCCATAGATCTGTTCACTGAAAGAATTGTTTCGTCCAGTTCTCCAGAGGTAACCGGATCAAGACCGGCTGAAGGCTCATCAAAGAACAGAACTTCCGGGTCTAGAACCATAGCCCTGGCCAGGCCGGCTCTTTTCTGCATTCCACCAGAGATCTCAAGCGGATTCTCGTAAGCAGCATGCTCCATTCCCACGATCTCAAGTTTACTGAGAGCAACATCCATCATCTCACCTCTGGATAAACTGGTGAATTCCATCAGTGGAAGCATAACATTTTCAATAACATTGTAGTTTCCCAGAAGCGCTCCTGACTGGAAAAGCACTCCCCACCGCCGTCTGGCAGCATTGAGAGCCTGAGGGCTGCTCCAGATATCAACTCCATCAAACAGAATTCTGCCTGAGTATGGTTTCTGCAAACCAAGCAGGTAGTTGATAGTTGTTGATTTACCGCACCCGCTCCTGCCGACTATCACAAGAACTTCTCCTTTGTAAACATCCATATTGATATTCTCAAGGACAATACTGCCGTCATAGCCACCGGTAAGAGAATCAACCTGAATGATCTTCTCCATCATAGAGTAAGCCCCGGCCTGATGTGTATAAACAAAAGAGAAAGAAGCGCATCAACAAGAATAACAAGAAAGATGCTAACAACTACTGCAGACGTAGTTGCTCTTCCAACAGAGGCAGGTCCTCCCCGAACCCTCATTCCCATGTATGAGCCTGTGACAGAAATGATGGTGGAGTAGAAAAGCCCCTTAACAATTCCCCAGTAGAGATCGAATGGAATAAGAGCCTTTTTCACCTCTGCTATGTACACCACTGCAGGCATTTTGAGAAAAATTCCTCCCGCGGCAAGACCCCCGGCCATACCGGCAAAATTGGCTGCGGTGATAAGCAGAGGCATAACAAGGAAAAGAGCTATCATTTTAGGCGTAACTATATAGCCGAACAGGTTAAAACCCATTACCTCCAGTGCATCCAGTTCCTGCCTGACCTTCATGGTTCCTATTTCCGCAGCAAAAGCAGAACCGGATCTTCCTGCAACGAGAACCGCAGTCATCATGGGAGCAATTTCCCAGCAGATACTGTAAGCCAGAAGAGCAGGCATGAAGAGCTCCCCGCCGAACTGACTCATCTGATAGCCAGCCTGGTATCCCAGAACTACTCCCATGAGCCAGTTAAGAGTTACAACGATGGGTATTGCCATCACCCCTGACTGTTCCATGTAGTAAGCAGTGATGGAGCCTCTGAACTTTCCGGAGAAGAGCGCTTTGAACGAATTTACAGTGAACTGTGCTAAACCGTAAACAGTATCCCAGGTTGCAAGTACCTTATCACCAATATCCTCAAAATTATAGAGCAGTGTAGGCTTTGGAATCGGCTTAAGAGGCTTCTCATCAATGGTCTTGAACCTGGCAAAGATTGCCTGGGTATCAGGATTCAAGCCCTGCAGTTCCATAGGCAATCCTGCTTCTCTGCTTCCCTCAACAGTGGACCAGATCCTCGCAGCAACGCATGTGTCAATACTGTCACAGTGAGAAAGATCAATGATCATGCGTTTGCCTGAGCCAGCTTCAAGCACTGAAGTTATCTCCTTCAGATCACCTACAGTGAATCTTCCGGAAAGCATGATCGTGTTACCTTTTTTAACGATAGCGCCACTCAAAGAAAACCACCGGCCTTTCAAGCCATACAGTTGCCTGTTCTGAAAAGGAATGTTAATATACCTACATGCAGATGGCAGAGGTATTAATCGTCAGTGACAAATTTAAGGAGGTCGATCTTGGGAACACTTGTATTTATTATTCTACGATTCGGTTTTGGGATCAACAACTACGGTGATGGGCAGACACTTGCAACACTTGTATCCCTTGACACAATAGCACTTGTCCTCTATCTCAAATTCAGGAAGATAAAGTAACTGAAGGATCAACCAGCTCCTCGAAAGTCTGCCTGAACGATAACAGAACCTCAGTGAAACTGCTGGACAAGCGGTTTCTGGGCCATTTAATATCAAGTAATTCGTCCCGTACTATTCTTCCCGGTCTGTGACCCATTACAACTATTCTGTCAGCAAGGAACACCGCCTCTTCAATGTTGTGTGTAACAAAGATCACCGTAGCGGATGATCTGTTGCAGATACTCCTGAGCATTTCCTGAAGATTGATACCGGTTCTTGTATCCAGAGAAGCAAAGGGTTCATCCAGCAATAAAAGGTCAGGTTCGGTAACAAGCCCCCGTGCAAGGGCTGTTCTCTGTTGCATTCCTCCGGAAAGCTCATGGGGAAAACTCTTCCGAAATTCATGGAGTCCCACAAGATCGAGAATTTCGGCTGCTCTGGTTCTGCACTCACTCTCCAGAACACCGGTAGCTTTCAGAGGAAACATCACATTTGCCTCAACGGTCATCCATGGAAACAGAGCCCCCTGCTGAAATACATAACCAAGTCTTCCGGAGCTAAGAGAAATATTTCCACTATCCGGTTCTTCCAGCCCGGAGAGAATTCGCAGGAGAGTGGTCTTTCCGCATCCAGTTGGACCAAGAAGACAAAGAAACTCACCTGTGTCAACCCTCAGGTCCATGGGACCTAGAACATTAAAGCTTTTCCCTGAAGGGTCTCTATAAGATTTTTGAATTCCTGTAAAAACAAGTGACATGTCAGCGTTCCCTTGATCTCAGAATTAGCCATTTTTCTCCTGCATACTCCAGACCGCGGGAGAAAATAAATCCAATCACAGCAATTATCAGTATGCATGCAAGCATTACATCGAGTCTAGACAGCTGGTATGAATACCTGAGAAGATAGCCTATACCGGAATTGGTTCCCGGAAGCATTTCTGCAGCGATTATCACCATCCAGCATCTTCCAACCGCCATTCGGTAACCGGCAAAAACATCAGGAAGTGCAGCAGGAAAAAGAACATGCTTAAAAATGAACAGTCTACCTGCTCCCAGTACTCTGGCGGCTTCAATGTAAACCTTTCTAACACTTCTTACTCCGTGCATGGTCTCAAGGATTACAGGGAAAACCCCTCCCCATGCCAGAATGAACACCATTCCAACCTGAAGCTCGTTGAGAATGTTCCTGCTGTACTTCAAGTGATCAAGCCCGAGAACCTCAGTGAATGAAGTGTCTTTGAAAATTATTATGGAAAGGGGAAGAAGCGCGATGGGTGACAGAGGTCTGGCCAGCTCGGTAACAACAGAAGAGAAACGCCTGAAACGTTCACTTGCACCCATCATGAACCCAAGAGGCGTTCCCAGGAGAATAGCAATGAACAAACCAAGCAGAACTCTAATCAGACTCACAGCAGTGTTCCAGAAAAGAGAACCGCAACTGAGAAGATCCCTTGACGGGTGGGAAAGAACATCCAGCGCCCTGCCTGGACCGGGAAGTAGTGTATTATCTGAGAGCAAATACCAGAGAGCGAGAATGAGAGCGGGCAGAATGAACCCCGACAGAATCCTGCTCAGCTTCTGCCAGGGTCCACTTTCTTTTACCCGGGACGGAGTCAAACCATCCATTAAGCTATTCCGATCGTCTCCCGTCAACTTCTACCTGTATTCCTCCGGTAGAAGATCGAAGTTAGAAATGATCTCAATCTCTGTAACATCATCAGCATCCAGGAGTGATCCGCTGAAAACGTTCAGATTCCGCATGTGGTCCATTATGACACTCATGTTACCTATCCAGTCCTCTGTGACATGAACATCGTAAAGACTGGTAGACATGGATACAAGTTCAACCTCAACTGGAGTTCCTATCCATTCAGAAGCAGCGGCGGCGGCTTCCTCGGGATTCTCGTTTATGAATTCCGTGGCATAAGCAAACAGTTCAAGAGCTGCACTTACTTCATGAGATTTTACGGCAATAGCTTCATCTGTTGCTGCAATAGCACAGCAGGGGTGGTTCTCAAAATCTCCCGGAGGAAGCATTGAAAGCTCTGCAACACATTTGCCTATGCCATTATGCTCAGCCATTGCACAAGCAGGATTATTTGAAACATAGGCGTCAACAAGGCCCTCCTGCAGTGCAGGATTAAGATTGGGCTGTCCCTGGGCATTGTAGAGAATAACCTTTGCGCCCTCTACGTCTCCACCAGCCATTGCGAACTGGATTCCTGCCTCTGTAAGAGCACTCTGGAAAATGATCAGCGCAACAGCCTTAGGGCTCTTATACCCAACTGTAACAGGTTCTTCAGCAGCATTCACCCAGTCGGTGAAGCTTGTCCAGTCACTAACAGCATCATTGTCGTTCGTCACAACAAGCATATCACCACGCTGGTGGAGAGGCGCAATAATACTAATGGGATTCCCCTGGTCTATGCTGGCAACAAAGGGAACAACACCACCGAAACCAAGTTCAAACAGTCCGGCCTGCATGTTGTTAGGCACATTTATGGCGCCCTGTGACTGAATGAACTCAATCTCTGCTACCTGCTGATCATCTTTAATGAGAGCATAGAAGTTCTCTCCCAGTGGAATCAAATAGACCGGATACTCAGCGTGCATCATTTCGTTTCTTAGAGCAGAAACAAAAACTGCAGAATGGTGATCCTGCTTAACAAATCCAATTTTCAGAGGAGTAGCGTCTGCGTTAATAACAATTTCTGCAATTGGTATGTTGCTGACAGTAACATCCTCTACGACAGTGTCTTCAACCTGGTTATCCACCACAGGCCGGGGTGCTTCTTCCCCGCATGAAACCGCAAGGAATACGGCAATCAGCAGTAGAAACGCAAAAAGCGCTTTTCTCATGGTTCCTCCGCATTTTTTTAGCATAAAACATTCTGTTTCGAGCAGACCTAGAACTTCTACCCGGTTGTGCCGAATCACATATCTTGCAGTGGAAGCTAGAACCCGCCACCGCTGTGTTTAAACTAAACCGTTTCATGAACCGAGTCAACAGCCAATACTTCGGCCAAAACGACTTCGTATATTCTATGAATTTCATAACTTCATGTTTACGCAACTTCATATATTATGAGTTTACATAGTAATTTGATGCTGTACTATTTACCTTATCCTCTCTATCTTATTGGTTTATCATTATTTACAGAGCTTATTGTTCTAATTGTGCAGTTTCTCGCGCCTCTCGCTGTTAACTCCATATCTATTCGACTCTTTACTCTTTGTAGTTCACTGTGTTACGTCGTTTGTTGGAATTATTTCCTCGGAGTAACGTCAGGGAAACTGGAATTTCTGTTTACTCACTATTTCACAGGTGAATGTATGCTGGCTTTATCCAAGAGTGTTATATTCGTTGCATGATGACTTTCAGCGAGAAACTCAGAAGAACAAAACTATGGATTTTTGACGCAGATGACACTCTTTGGGAGAGCGGTCTCTACTTCAGACGGGCAGAGGAGGATTTCACTTCTCTCATGCACAGCCTGGGCTTTGATCCTGAAGAAGTTCGCGGTGAAATTCATCGCAGAGACATTGAAAGACTGGAAATTACCGGATATGGTGCCCGTCCATACATGGATACACTAAGATCAATACTGAATGACAGGGTTGATTCTATTACTCCCTATATGGTTGACAGTCTTGATTATATATCTGCTTCTCTTCTTAACCATCCACTGGTTCTTCTTCCAGGTGTTCTTGATTCTCTGGCAGCGCTGTTCTCTTACGGGAAACGCATGATCGTCTATACCATGGGTGAGCAGGATCACCAGAAAGACAAATTTGACCGATCAGGGATCTCCGGATACTTCGAGCAATGTACCGTGGTACCTGTGAAGACCAGGGACACAATGAGGGAGTTGCTGGCTGCCTCAGAAGTGGCACCTGAAAACGCCTGCATGATTGGAAACAGTCTCAGGTCAGACATCAATCCAGCCATTGGATGCGGTGTTAACGCGCTACATATTAAGCGACCGATTACATGGCAGGCAGAGCATATTGACTTCGATACACCGGAACTTGTTACAACTGTTACAGGTCTTCCGGATATTCTTCAACTTGCCGGACTGAGCTAGATTCGCTACAGCGCCCTTTAAGAAGGGTGCGTTGACAGTTCTGGAGGAACTAATGGCACTTCTAAATGCACTCTCTAATGAAAGCATTGAGATCCGTATCAATGTGAAGAACAGAAAACAGTTAATTCATGATATCGCTGAACTCGCCTGCACTAATAAAGCGCTTAAAGATATCAGTTGCGAAACTGTTGAAAAAGTGCTCCTGGAGCGAGAAGAACTTGCTTCAACCGGCCTGGGCAGCGGTGTTGCCATTCCCCACTGTCGCCTTCCTGGGATAAAAACCTTCGTGGTTGGTGTGGTCACCACTAAAAAAGCAATTGATTTCCATGCCATTGATAACGAGAAGGTTAACATCTTCCCTTTTGTCATTGGTCCAGACGAGAACCCCAAAGAGCATCTTAAGGTTTTGTCGGGAATGGCTCGGCTTCTTAGAAATCCCGATACCCGTTCCAGGATAAGAGCAACTGAGACAGCAGATGAACTGTTTAAGCTGCTGAAAAGCCTATTGGACAATACTTCTGACGGAACCACCCAGCCTGCCAGAAAGGGTGTAAAGATGCTTCATGTGTTCATAAGAAACGAGGAACTCTTCAATGACATTCTTCAAGTCTTTGCATCAACGGAACCTGCAGGTGCAATGGTCCTGGAGGCGCACGAATCTACTGAGTACATGTCCAGCATGCCTATATTCGCCGGTTTCTGGAACAGCGATCTGAGCACATTCAACAGAATAATTGTTGCAGTGGTAAAGGATACACTTCTGAACCAGACAGTAAGAAATATTGAGTATGTATGTGGAGATCTTCAGCGGCAAACTGAAGTGATGGTTACCGTTACAGACCTGCACCACGTTCTCGGCTCTCTGGAATTTTAGGGCTTACCATGCTATCAATACCACTTCTGGCTCTCATAGGTGCAGCAGTAACCTTAGGGCTCTTTGCAGGAAGACTAGTAAAGAAAATAAGCCTGCCTTCCATCATTGGCTACATGCTGCTGGGAACGGTAATGGGAGTTTCTGTTCTTAAGATATTTCATCAAGGATACCTTCAGGAACTTTCTTTCATCACCGATATTGCCCTTGGTTTCGTTGCTTTCAGTATAGGAAGCGAGCTTAAGCTTTCCACCTTACGGTCTCTTGGAAGATCAATCGGAATTATTATTGTAATGGAATCATTCTCCGCTCTTATTGTTGTGGCAGTACTGGTATATCTGGTTACAGGTGATCTTGTTACGGCTTTAATATTTGGATCACTGGCGCCTGCCACCGCTCCCGCTGGTACTGTGGCAGTAATCAGAGAGTACAAAGCAAAAGGAAAACTTTCTTCCTCTCTCTATGCGGTAGCAGGCTTCGATGACGGCGTTGCAATACTCCTCTTCGGCTTCACTGCAGCCATTGCCAAACAGATCCTCCTTTCCAATGCCGGACTTGCCCATGGAAGCCTGGCCATGGGCATGATCAAACCGGCCATCGAGATAATTATCAGCCTGATCCTTGGAGGAGCCCTGGGCTTCCTCTATTCCTACCTTGTGCGTAAGATAGATTCCAGAAACAATATACCTGCGTTAACATTCGGTTTTATTCTTATTGGAGCTGGGCTTGCTTCTATGTTGCATCTATCCCTTATCCTTGTGAACATGGGCATTGGTTTTGTCTTAGCAAATACATCAAAGCAGAGCACATTGATGAATGTAAAGGATCAACTCAAGTCTCTCATGCCACTTCTGTTCATTCTCTTCTTCTTCCTGGCCGGGGCTCACCTTGATTTTGCAGCTCTACCTGCCCTGGGTGCAATAGGTATTGCCTATCTGATTGGAAGAAGTGCTGGAAAGATAGGTGGTGCATGGCTTGGGGCATACATTGGCGGGGCAAGCAAAACGATAAGGAATAACCTGGGACTGGGTCTTCTTTCCCAGGCTGGTGTTGCCATCGGCCTCTCTCTTCTTGTGGCTCAGGAGTTTTCTGAAATTGGTTCAGATCAAGCTCAAGCCATTGCAGCTTCAGTTGTTACGACAATAACAGCCACATGTATATTCTTTGAGATAGTCGGACCGATCACAGCCAGGATAGCATTGAAAAATGCTGGAGAGATCCCGGATAAGAAGTAGTTTCGGGGAGGCTGACTGCCTCCCCTGAATCAATCTTATCTATTTACTTGATCAAAACCAGTTTCAGATCGCTCACTGAGCTTCCGTTGGAAACTCTCACCATGTAAACACCGGAAGAAAACTCACTGCAATCCCAGTTGTAGTCTCCAGCAATCACCGTACTGGCGTGAACAATTCTTCCACTCATGTCATGAATGGATAGAATAGATTCTCCCGGTGCAGTAATAGAGAACAGAGCCATTGATGTTACAGGGTTGGTTCCGGAATTCACCACAGAGAGTGAAATCCTCTGATCTGCTTCCTCAATACCCGCAGGGTCAGGAGTGGAAGCTCTAAGATCCCACTGAAGATCCTCTCCCCTTGCGCCGTAAACAAGCCAGAGATCCCCGGAAGAACTGCAGGCGATCTTCCCGTCATCAACTGCACTGGACGCTGCTGCTGTGTACACTCCGCTCCAGGTGGAGCCATTCCACTCGTTGTACCTGATAGAATTCATTCCCGAGGTCCAGGAAACAATGATGCTGCCGGATGCAGTTACCACCAGAGAAGGAAGTACTCCATGATCCGATTCAGAAACCATCTCAGGAGTACTCCATACGCCTCCATTGGAACTGGAAAACATGATTTTTCCATTCTGACGCTGCCAAACCGCAGCAAAACCTGCGGAAGTTCCTGCAATACAAGGATATCTATTCTCGCCTATAAGTGAAGATATTACGGTTTCAGAGCCAAATACTCCGCTGTCCGGAGCATCCCTGAAGCCAATGACCCATCCATCATCTGATTTGCTGTGATAAACAAGTCCGTATCCGGTTCCATTCCATGCCACATCCGGGTAACGCTCGGAGGCATCAGTACCTGCAATGGTTTCCTCTACTGTCCACTGGGAACCGGTCCACATTCTTCCAACTATGTCAGGATCCCCACCATCCCATTTCTGCCACACAAGCCATGTGTGCCCATTTCCTCCGGACATTGATGGTTCAACATCAAAGGGATCACTGTTTGTGAGTCTAACAGCACTGTTCCAGGAAGATCCACTCCACAGAGAAACATATATTTCATAGCCGTTGTGGTCATCACGCATGGATTGCCAGGCAGTCCAGACATTCCCGGTGCCATCGCCGCCAACAGTCGGATGCCAGTCCCAGTATTCATGCTGGCATACATTCACAGGTGCTGACCATGAATCACCATCAGTGCATGTTGCCAGAATATTTGCCCTCACCGGGTCTGAAGATCCGGAAACGGCAAACACCATACCGGAAGAAGGGTCCGAATACATATCAACTCTGCCCTGCGTATGCAGACCATCTGTGAGAGGATAATCAAGCCAGCCGTCCACTGAAGGGTAACCGGAATCTCCTGATGGGAAACCAGCGCCTGAAGAAGATATCCTTGGCTTCAGGGTAGGGTCTCCGAAGAGAACAGCACCGTCCTCTTGACTCATATTGTTGCTAAGCCAGACTTTGTATGCATCACCCAGATTGGAACCTGTTGAGAGTTGCTGGTAGTACTCCGTAAAGTAGTTTGTGTAATCAACCTTTGCCTGGGCTAGAGCGGCAAGACCATAGGAATCTGTCCAGATGTAACTGTTTGCAAGGTTATCAATCTCAGTCCATCTGCCGTTACTGCAACAGTTGCACACATAGAAAAATGCATGAGGATCAAGAGGGGGAACCTCGAAGTTATCCAGGGTTCCACCACCTGAGGAAGGAGCGCCTGTGTGAAAACTGCTACCCCAGGGACTTGAATGGGAAATAAGATGCACCCACTCGTAACCGTACATAAGCTCAGCCTTGAAGTCATCGGCATTAGTCCCCACAGGGTCGGTCTTTCTGGTTACATCATCGTACAGACCATCAAGGGCACCGGTAAGGCCGGTAAATGCTTCCTCGTAAGCAAGAGCTCTGTCAGGAAGGGAGAGCATGCCGTTCCTGTATGCATGATTCTTCGAAAAGTAGGAATTCAACAGATCAACAGATGATCCGAATGTAAGATATGTAGGCGTCAGCCTTCCAAGCCATATCTCAGGTGCTCCGCTACTGTAGGAATTGAAAAGCCCGTCTCCGTCAGGATCACTCCAGGTTCCGTTCATATCCATAAGGTACATGTCTATTGGATACTCGCCGTATCCGTTCTCCATCCATCCTGTGGGGATGTCTCCTATGGCAATGGCTCCTGCAAGATCGCCTGCGGCGTACTCAGCCTGAAGATCAGCTCGAATATCTGAAGCTGCACCTCCGGCAATCTGCCAGATAAGAACAGTGTATCCTTCGGATTCCAGATCTCCCTGAAAGGTTGCGAGAGAAGCAGAAATGCCTGTGTAGACTTCTTCATCAACAAGCAGAACAACCTTGTCTGCATCAGTAAATGGGCCTGTGGGTGCGGAGATAACATTCAGGGAATAAGATCCTCGGCCTTCCTCCAGAGACGACCTGGTTGCAGAAGGCACTCTGTCTCTGCTGTCCTGATATTGAATTGGGATCCCTTCTGGTACTGCAAGGGCAACGCATGCACCGAGGATCAGGCACAATGCTGTTATTTTCATGATCATCCACTTCCTTCAAGAGAGCCAACATTTTTCTCCACGGCGTCAAGAACCTCGCCGGACTGAACAACCTCACTCATCCTGTTGTGATCCGGGTAGAGAGGTCTGTCCTCTCCCAGATGATCCACATGCTTTCTGATCACCTCACGGGCAGTTTGAACTCCTGCTCCACACTTGTGGTCTCTGAAATCAAGTGCCTGTGCAGCCGCAATCATCTCTATGCCAAGTATCCCGTAGGCGTTCTCAAGGATCTGACAGTTCTTGAGCGATGTGTTCATACCCATACTCACAAAATCTTCCTGGTCGGCTGCGGCTGGAATGGAAGCCACTGCAGCAGGGGTACAGAGGATCCTCTGTTCTGCAATTAGCATTCCTGCGGTGTACTGGCTTAGCATGTGACCACTGTAAAGGCCAGGTTTTTCTGCAAGGAAAGGAGGAAGCCCAACGGAAAGCGCAGGATTCAATAGCCGGTTCAGCCTTCTTTCGCTAAGTACCGAAACCATTGTTATGGAAGTGCCTGCCATTTCCATAGGCAGGGAAACCGGAGTTCCCTGGAAATTTGCACCGGTAAGCACTTTGTTCTCTTCCGGGAAAAAAAGTGGATTATCACCCACACCGTTCAACTCTATTTCAACCTGGCTTCGTGCATAGGCAATGGCGTCATGGGCTGCTCCGATAACTTGAGGAGTTGAACGCATGGAATAGGCATCCTGTACTTTCTGAGGTGTTTTTCCAGTGCTGAGGTCACTACCGTCTATACATCTTCTGATAGCTCTTGCACTGCGAAGAGATCCGGAGAAACCTCTGACCTTATGAACATCGTCTTCATATGGGGTCAGATTCGCGTAGAGAGCTTCAAGACTCATTGCTGCGGCTATCTCGGCCTGTTTGAGCCATCGGTTCATATCGAAAAGATTCAGTGCGGAGATAGCAGTGAGAAAGTTTGATCCATTGATAAGGGCAAGACCGTCACGAGCCTGAAGTTCCAGGGGGGTTAAACCTCCCATGGCGAGTGCTTCTGTACCTGGATACTTTTCCCCCTTATACCACGCTTCTCCCTCTCCCATGACAATCAGCGCGATCATGCTCATAGGCGCAAGATCACCACTTGCACCTACAGAACCTTTCTCGCAGACAACCGGAGTGACACCGGCGTTGAGCATTGCAACCAGCATTCTCGTCATTTCAACGCGAACGGCACTGTGTCCATTGCAATGAACATTTGCCCGGCCAAGCATGGCTCCGCGGACATGTTCGATGGGGGCAGGTTTTCCAATTCCCGCTGAATGGTTGTAAATGAGGTATTTCTGGAATGAGAGGATCTCATCATCTTTGAGTTTTGTCTCGGAGAATTCACCAATTCCGGTATTTATACCATACATGGTCTCCCCTGCGGCCAGTTTGCCTTCAACCATTTTCCTGCACTTGAGTATCCTCTCAACCGCAGCAGGATCAAGCTCTACCTTTTCATTGTTACGGGCAACTGCCACTACCTTCTCGATTGAAAGGTTTTTCCCGGTAAGAACAACAGCCATGGGGGTCCTCCAGTATTAAAGAAATTGTTACATAGAGTATACTCTGATAATACTAAAGAACTGGATTCAGAGTAACCTCATCACAAGATTTGAAGACTCTCCAAAGTGTCTGCTCCTAGAATAGAAAAGACGTGGTAACTCCTGCCCACAAACCGCTGAAATCAATAATATTGAATTTTGCAGAAAGGTCTGCTGTATTGGAACCGATACTGAAATCTCTTCCAATAGAGAGGTACATTCCCGTGTAGGTTCCGCTCCAGACAGATTCCGACCCTTCAACAATGACCTTCTTCGCTTCAATTGAGTAGAGGGCTGGAACAACCTGTAGAGGAAGTTCTAGTGTTTTGTAAAAGTTGTTCTACTTGGCACCCCTTATGATTTCCACAACGCGGACAAAACTCTACAGCTAGTTTTACACTGCATCAATAGGATTTCCCTTTGCCAAATAGTTCTGGAATTCATCCGAAATTCTTCTATCATCAGCGACCCGTTCCCAGAAATCATGGGCTATTTCCCTTATAGGGGCAAGCATATCTTGCTCGAGGTTTACAAAGTTAGACTCGGGCGGTGTAAATGAATATGCGGGGATCTCACCCCCACTTCTTGGGGCGAATCCCATTGAACACATATCATACATGGGCAACAAGCGGAATACATCTCCCTCTATCGCAAAACTCAAATTACCTGGATGCATGTCCGTATTATTAATAAGTTGACCGAAGCACCATAGTACCTCTGCATCAAACACATGCTGCCAACTAATCAGGTTCCTTCTATATAGCGCACTAAGGGTTTGTGGCCATCCCCCTCCGATTCCAGTGAATTCAGCGTCAATAGATCGAAGAGAAACCATGGACATTCGGCCATACTCTCCCGATCTGTCGAATCTCTGTGATTCTAGAAACAACCTTCCATCCATTTCAAGCAATCTAGTTTCGGCAGCAGGAAAACCCTCACTGTGAATTGTTTCAATGGCATGAAACTCAGTTAGCAGTATATCGCGCCATCTACTCTCAAGTGCATTGTCTCCTTTGGGGGAAAACTTGACAATAACATGCGAAGAGCTCCTTGTGCTATATGCTGTAAACTTAGGTTGCTCCCCACCTGCAGACGACCCTGGAATTACTCCAGCCATCACGCTATCTGCAAGTGCCGGATAATCCCTATCAGGTACAGCCGTTGGTTTACGCCTAACCCGTAATAGTGCTTGCTCTCCAAACTTGAAATTGCCGGGTAAATCATCACCATTCGAAACAAGATAGCGTCCAATATGATTTGTGTTCCAAAGCTTGGGATCATCTGGAAATTCACCTGACTGAGAAGCCAGCTCCTTTGCAATTTGTCTACCTATAAACCCTTGTGGAGCTGTGTCATAAAGGAAATATGGCAAATCATCATATAGTCCATTTCCTTTTTCTCCAAGGAGTCGTGAAGGCATTCCTGTAGCTGGTTCAAGAAAAAAGCCACCATTAGTCAATGGTCGAACATAAGCCACCAAAACAGTATTTCCATATGCATCAACCATGCTTAAGGGCAGTTTATTGCTTCCACCGAAAGCGTTGCATGTTTTAGCATATGTTAGCGATCTTCCGTTTCGCAATTTGATTACATCGTCACCCATTTTTCTTATATGACGGGCAACTGCTGTCTGGTTCAAGCCAGTTACTGCTTGTATTTCCTTAGAGGATGCCGGTCCTCGTTCTAAATAGTCTCTGATCTGTAATGGCATGCAAACTCCTCACTGCTAGTAGCGACTAGCATAATGACTAGCATTTATTCAACTCATAACACCATATACTACCTACTGTCAAGGAGTTGCATTCAGGCATGGTGCTTTATAGACTGGAATAGTAACTAGGATTATGCATAACTAAAGCAAACTACTTTAGAGTAGTGATCCCACTCGGTACTGAAAACTCATCGAACTATTTGTAGAAGTCGTTCTACTTAGCACCCCAAACAGAAATCAAACTATAGATTGATTGAGTAGCTCAAAGTGTTAGATAGGTGAAACTCACTTCAGAATAAGATCCAGTTAATATCCGCGCCCTTGCAAACCAGATATGCAGGGCTTGACCTTGAATCAAAATGAGATAATGTAAAGGTAGTGTTGTTTGTTTTGCTGTTATAACTGAGGGGTTGAGAATAGTGGTGAAAGAGGGGCATTCACAGTTCGCCGATCTTCTGAAGGATTCGGAGTGTAATCTTTCTTCATTGCTTTCACTGTTCGATGATACACTTATTTTCTTATTCGATTCTGAAGGCCGATTCATATTCGGCCAGGGCGATGAAGATTTAAGCCTTCATATCAGCCGGGATAATTTCATAGACAAGAAAGTCAGCGATATTTTTCCTTCTAATGTATCGATCCCCTTTGAGGAAGCATACAAAAAGAATCTCCGTGGAGAGCTTGCCGAGTTCAGTTACAAACTGGACATGAAAACCCATACAGGTTGGTTTAAGGCAACGTGTTCTCCTATCTTTCGTCAGGGGATCTTTGACGGTTCTTTAGCAGTAGTTAGAGATGTAACAGAGGCAAGGAATTCCTCAGAAGCTCTGAAAACCAGTGAAGAGAACTACAGAACCCTGGTGGAAATGGCCACGATGGGCATCGCCATAGTTTCAGATGGTAAACTTGTCTTTGCTAATCCTGTCACCAGTGATATCTCCGGTTTCAGTCAGGAAGAATTACTGGGAAAAGATTTTCTGCAATTCCTGACCCTGGATGAACAGAGCAAAGTTAAAAAGTTTAATTCCAATCGCACTGAAGGCAGGGAAGCTCCTGTAATCTATGACTCCCAATTCGTTAGAAAAGATGGAAGTATCATAGATGTAGAGCTCAGCGTTCGATTGATTTTTTACCAGGGCAAACAATCCACCCTTGCAATAATGAAGAATGTCAGCTCTCAAAAGCAGGCAGAGAGAGACCTGCTGAGCATACAAGACACTCTGAAGGAAATGGTGGCAGACAGAACAGAAGAGCTGGAGAGTTATCGCAATCATCTTGAGGATGTGGTGGATGAAAGAACCACTCGCCTGAAAAACACAGTAAGCCTTCTCAGGATCGAAATAGAAGAACGAAGTATTGCGGAGGAAAAGGCTGAGCATCT
>JAGLDY010000045.1 GCA_023145375.1 Candidatus Sabulitectum sp.
CATGTACCATCGGCCAAAGAAACTCTTGACAATCTGATCAGCTAAGCGTACGCATCACCCTGCTTTTCGGCCAGTCCTGTCTCCCGGCTATTCGTCTATGTTGTCTTGTATTATCTCCCAGAAGATACCGTTGTCTTTCACTGCAACTTCCCAGAGAGTGTAGGTATTTCCGCGTTCATCCTCAACCTGGAAATCATAAAACCTGTCGGCTCTCAGGTAGAAGGTAAACTCTTCAGCAGACTCCAGTACATCACCTTCCAAGAGATCATCGCCCCAGTATTCTCCTCCACTTTCATCCTCAAAGGCATACAGAATAGAGGCATTGCCCAGTCTGTTTATCAGGGAAACTGGCGCGGTTGCCCCGTGGGTTTCATCCTCATACAGGGTGTTGTCCAGATCAAGCGAAGAAATTTCCCAGGTATAGCCGTTATTACCTATGTAATTGTCGAGGGAGAAGAAGAAGTCACTGTCGCCGTTTCTTGCGTAGAAATCGTAATAGTTCCCGGATTCAACCTCAAAGGAGAAGGACTCATTCGGCTCAAGAACAATGTAGTCAAGCAGGTCAATTCCCCAGTCGTCGCTTGAGGAAAGAGTTGCATAAATGTACCAGATCGATTGATTGTACAGCTCGTTCTCAACTGTGACTGTTGCTGATGCCCCTGTGTTCCAGTCGGAATCATCTTCAGTTACCTTCCAGCTATAGCCATCTTCATCAACGGTCTGATTCAGAAGAGTGTAACTCTCTCCATATTCATCAATGATCTGTATGTCGTAAGATGTGGTTTCGCTAACCACCAGGATGAACTCATCACCGGGAGCCAGTATGTCTTCAATGAGGTTCTCTGACCAGGGTTCATCGGATGGATCTACCCAGATCTCATATACATGGGAATCTTCCAGGCCATTCTCGATAATGATCTCTATCTCAGGCCTGCTGTTATCAGCCGCAATTTCCCGGGTATCTTCTTCAGCTGTTTCCTCAAGGCCGCAGGACACTGAAAACACCAGCATTGATATGAGCAGGAGAGTAATTTTCATTTCATTTTCCTTTGAGATCGATTGTTCAGTCTGCAGTGAATCAAAAATACAGTAGTTGTTCCATCCCCGGGAAAATACATCCACATGGTGTCCTGGTGCAATTCAGCTTGACAATTCTTGTTTCCTCATAATAGTTGTCGCATGAATTTATTTATTCTATTTACCGTTTTGTGCGGTGTGGCTATTGAAAGAACAGAGTACACTCCTGTTATCGACGGAGTGGTCAACGATCTATGCTGGCAGACAGCAGATCCTGTTCAAGGGGAATTCACAGCCTTTCGCCCCAGGGCAGATGTCCCTCTATCGCAGGCTACAGATATTCGAGTTTCCTATGATGACGAGTTTCTCTACATAAGTGCCTTCCTTTACGATTCTGATCCATCAAGGATCATCCATCAGCTTGGAGCCAGGGATGAGGACGGACCGGTGGATAAGTTCCATATCATGCTGGATACATTTAATGATGATTCCAACTGTTTTGTCTTTATTGTTACTGTGGATGGAGTTCAACTGGACTCCAGAATAACTGATGTTGGCGGTGATGACAGAAACTGGGATGCAGTGTGGAGTTCAGCAGTTGCGTTGAGCGACTCCGGTTGGTCTCTTGAGGTTGCTCTCCCATTTTCTGTCCTCAGGTATTCTCCGGACGAAGTTCAGGCCTGGGGAGTTAATTTCGGCCGTACAATCTCATATTCAAATGAAGCCGGCTACCTTTTCAGAATGAAGGAGCAGGGGGGGACGGATGTCTCCTGTTTCGGAGAATTAACCGGTCTTTCCGATCTACCCACAGGGCATGGGATAGAGATTCGACCCTTTGTGGCAGGCAGATTGCAGTTCGGCGGCGGGGATGGCCTCTTCAGTGATCCATGGGGTAGTGCCGGGGTTGACCTGAAAATACCACTTACCATGCAGTCTGTTCTTGATGTTACAGTTTACCCCGATTTTGGACAGATCGAATCTGACGCAGATCAGGGCAATATCTCGCACTGGGCACCCTGGCTTCGCGAGAAAAGACCTTTCTTCATGGAGGGTACTGAGATATTTGATATGCCGTTCAATATGTTCTACTCCAGAAACATTGGTTCAGTTGCTTGGAATGGTGAGCTCATTCCTATTCTGGGAGGGGCGAAGATAACCGGAACTTCAGGCAAGCTCAGGTACGGCTTCCTGGAAGTAGTTACCGGAAGGGTCTGGGAAGACGATACCACCCTTGTTGAGCGTACAACCTCTTATACTGTTGGCTCTCTGCTTGAGGAATTCAGCCCGGGAAACTGGATGAAGATCTCAGCAACCAGTGTAGATATTCCAGAGCAGGAGGGTGAAGACTACACTTACGGGCGGTCCGGTTCTTTCAGCGGGATGGCGACGGTTAAGGAGTACTTTGAGTTCGAGGGCAAGCTTGGACTTACCTGGAACAGATTCCAGGAAGGTTCCGAGAATGCTGCTTTCAGAGTAGACGCAGGTTACTTCCGGGAACACTTCGATATGAATTTCCGTGTGGAGAAAAGTGGTGAGGATTTCAACCCTTACTACATGGGTTACGTGCAGGGGAATGGAGACATTACATATTCCATGCGCTCCGGTGTTTCTTATGATTTCGATTCCGGCTTTATGGACGGTATCCATTTGGGGACTGGGTCTCACTACAGTCAGGATTCCGCCGGCAGGAATACCGGAAGCGGAGCAAATGTTTTCCTGGGTGGCTCAACCATCAGCAGATATCATCTGAACTGCTGGGGGAACTACAGTGGTCGCTGGTTTGACCAGTACGAGGGTCCTGACGGAAGATGGTACAACGGTGGATTCTCCGGTGGATTCTCATTGTCCACAGACTTCAGAAAACCCCTTGCCGGATGGGCGAGTGCAAATCGAAGCAGCTATCTTGATTCCAGTATGAAAAGATTTTCTACAGGCGTCATGATAAAACCTAATTCTGTTCTGTCTTTTACTCTGGATCCTTCCTGGAGAATACAGGAAGCAGCCACCAGGTACAACTGGAACGAGGGGGGCTGGGAGAAAACTTCATCCGACTGGAAGTCTTTCAGCATTTCAGCAACTTACATGCTGACGCCTCTGATGAGGATCAGACTGAGTGGACAAGCTTCGAGGTTTGAGAGGGTCTGGGAAACGGAGTCTTCCTCCAGTACCAGTGATAACATCTGGGCAAATTTACTGTACAGCTGGGAGTATCACCCTGGAAGCTGGTTCCATTTTCTTGTGGGTGAGGTCAGCGAGGGCGAAGAGAGGCCTGAATTTACAATGTATGCCAAGCTGTCTCGCTTTTTCTGATACTAGCTTCTCAGCATTGCCCCTTTACCTGTTCTCCCATCAACCATGACTTTTATTGGTTCTTCAACATAAACATGCCTGGTGAATTGTGTTTCCGAGGCAGCTTCAAGAGAATTCAGCCATTCCCAGTTGATCATTGAACCGGAGCGGTTGTGAGGTACTGTGAAATAAACCACTCCCAGTGAAGTCATATTCTGGAAGAAGTGAGAGCCCTGAGATGGATCGATATTCATGTTCTTCTGAGCCGCTTCAACAATTACTTTTGCCCCGCATATCTGACTCCATGTAACTGGAATGCCTAACCAGGGATCAGATGATCCCCATCTTCCCGGGCCGATAAGAATGAACGGTCTGTCAGCCTCAAAAAGAGTTTTATTTAGAGCTTCGACTTCTTTAACTATTTCCCTTGTCTTTGATGCTGTGAAGCTTTCGGGTTTTATGTATACCACATCTCTGATGCTTTGAATTGTACCGTTGCCCAGGGCAGTATCTGTTTTACCCAGAAGCTTCTCATCATCAAAAGTCTCCGGATCAATATTCACAAGATCATTGTTCACAACCATTGGCCTGATCTGCAACAGACTGAAGTGGGCAGGCAGTGCCCGTTTTTTGCCCAGGGTCACAGCAAACTCTATCTCAACAGGGCAGCCCATTGATTTTTCTCCCATCTTGAGCAGGTAATCTGAGATAGTAGCAAGAGGAAAAACACCATTTTTTAGTATGTGGGCAAAACTCACAATCCGAGGTCCGGGTCTTGTTATACCATCCATTACACGTTCATTGGGGACGTCATAAGTAGAACCCAGAAACTCAAGGGTTCCGTCTTTCTCAGATGTCGCCAGGTCATGGGATGTAATGTACTGGTCCTCATCAAGCTTGGTTCCCCAGAAACTGTTGTCCATCTGCACAGCATAGAAGTGCTTCTGTGAATTGTCCATCATGTCTTTCATTGTTCCGAACTGGGGAAGAACTCTCGGGTACTTCGGAGTAAACCTCAGGGACATTCCTCCATCAACAATTGCTTTACCAAGGCCAAGGGCAACATTTACCACACCATCTTCCGGTTTTGCGGAACCAGCGGGATAGAAATCATAAGACCTTCCAACCCCGGAGAAGTGTGGATAGAAGAGATCTCCATGTTGCCTGCCTACAACTTTCTGGATAAGCACCGCCATTTTTTCTTCTTCTACCCTATGATTTGTTGCGCGGATGTATGACTTTGCCGATTGCATGAATGTGGAAGCGTAGACAAATTTGATGGCACTGGATAGTTGCTTGAATCTTACTGCCAGATCTCTGGAATTGTTTGGAAGCATCTTTGTGGCATAGATTCCCGCGAAAGGCTGGTACATGGCATCTTCCAGAAGGCTTGAAGAACGAATGGCCAGTGGTGTTGTTACCGTCTTTGCGTAATCTCTAAGATCTCCGAGAATGGTGGGAGGAAGAGAAGCCTTCTGGAAAGCTCTTTGGATCCTGTTGTCGTTTTCACACTCAATGGCGAACTGGTGCAGTTTGTTGATCTTCATGAACTCATCAAAGAACTCGGTGGTGATGATCACGGTGTTTGGGACTGAAACAGTTACATCCTTGAATTCGCCTTCCTTCAGGTTGGCCACCAGAACCCGGTCGATGAATGCCAGGCCTCGACCCTTACCGCCCATTGAGCCGGTGCCAATACGGCTGAACATCAGATCCTCCTCGTGGAAAGACCTGCTGTAGGGTACTACATAACCCCTCCTCTGGTCTGACTTCCATGAACGGAAAGCAGCCAGAAGGGCTTGCCTGACCTCCTCTGCTGTGCAGTTCGTTAGATCACATTCATCCATGTCCTCAGCAAGTTCCAGCTCTGTCTGTATCTTAATCCATCTGGACATTCTTCCAGTTTGCCAGTTCCTGCTTATTGCTTCAGCGGGAAGCTTGTCCAGTGCTATTCCAAGTTCTCCGATGTTTGACACTTTTCTTAGAACTTTTCCATTTTTCCCTTTGAAACACAGATCTCCGAAATCCAGAGAACTTATCAGAACATCACTGAAATCAGCCATGAGAGTCTGGGAGTTCTTGCTGACAAATCCCACATTCATGGCTTTTGCGATATCCGCTCCATCAAACTCGCTGGTCTGGAGGACAATGGGAAGACCGGGTTTTGATCCTCGTATCTTTTCAATAAGGTTTACTCCGGCTTTTTTATCATGGGTACCCCGGTGATGAAATCTCATGTCAGTAATAACACCCACCAGCGAATTGTTGAATTTCTTCAGAACAAATTCCGCTTCCTCCATGTTCACTGCCAGAAGAACCTTTGTTCTGGCTTTACCCTTCAGCTTCCGCATGGTCTGTGAATTCATCTGCTCAAGAACCCGGCGGGATTTCAAGTGGATCTCTCTCATCCCCTGGTGAAGGTACTTAGAGTAGAAGAGAACATCATCCTCCACCAGCAGAACACAGGGAGCATTCACCTCTCCACAATCGTGAAGAGCATTATGGGTATCTTCGGTGAGCTGGATGATCCCCTGAATGATCTCTCCTGTTCCCATCCAGTTGAAGAGTCTGTAGGGCATTGTTCCCGGGTTGTTACCGCTTACTTTTCTTAACTCTTCTATGTTATGGGTCAGTACAGTGACAGCCAGATCAGGTTGTATCTCATGCACCCTCTTGGTAAATTCCGTAAATGAAATGCTATCGCCTGTAGACATACATATGATCAGTTCAAAATGGGTACCGGATTTATCCCTGAGCATTGTCAGAGCTTCGGTTGCACCTGAAACCCTGGTGATAACAGGTGTTTTTCCGGAATGTCCTGTTGAATGGGAGGTTTCAAGAATATCTTCCAGCATCCCGTCTTCTTCAACGGTATAGTAATCGTAGAGGCTGCAGAGGATCATCACATTCTGCACTCTGAATTTGCTCAGATCCTTGAGCAGGAACTCCGTCCGACGGAGTTGCAACTGTCCATTAAGTTCGTCTGGAGAGAACATCTTTCAGAGCCACCTCCGGCTGGTTCTATTTTATTAAACTAGGAAAAGTAACTCCAGCAATTGTTTTGATACTCAGGCAACTATGAACAGCATGCAAGCCGTTAGTCAAGTTCTTGCTTTTCACCCTAAAGGCTATTGACAGAAGCAAGGTTTCGGCAGTAGTCTACCCTGTCCGTATGAAAAATCATGCGTGAATTCATTTGTTGTCGTTTACCTAATTCTTGAAGAGGAGAGTGAGAATGCTTGAGGAACTCTACCAGAAAGTAATCCAGAGGGATCCTGCCCAGCCTGAATTCCACCAGGCAGTCCAGGAGGTTCTCGAATCTCTTGAAGTAGTGCTTGATAAGCACCCTGAGTACAGAGCTGCAAGAATCCCAGAGAGAATTGTTGAGCCTGAGCGTGTGATCATGTTCCGTGTTCCCTGGGTAAAAGACAATGGTGAAATTGTAGTAAACCGTGGATTCCGTATCGAGATGAACAGTGCCATCGGACCCTACAAGGGCGGGCTTCGTTTCCACCCTTCCGTAAACCTTGGAATTCTCAAGTTCCTGGCCTTCGAGCAGGTATTTAAGAACGCACTTACTACTATCCCAATGGGTGGCGGTAAGGGCGGATCTGATTTTGATCCCAAAGGGAAATCAGACCTTGAAGTCATGCGTTTCTGCCAGAGCTTCATGAGCGAACTTTTTCGTCACATCGGACCCAATACAGATATTCCTGCAGGAGATATCGGAGTTGGTGGAAGAGAGATCGGTTTCATGTTCGGTCAGTACAAAAAGCTTCGCAACGAATGGACCGGCGTTCTTACAGGCAAGGGTCGTGAATACGGTGGAAGCCGTATCAGACCCGAAGCTACAGGTTACGGCGCAGTATACTTTGGCGAGGAAATGCTGAAGACAAGAGGTGACAGCTACAAGGGTAAGGTCTGTCTTGTATCAGGTTCCGGTAATGTGGCACAGTATGCCACTGAGAAGATCACAGAACTCGGTGGAAAAGTTGTTACACTTTCTGATTCCGGTGGTTGTATCTATGATGAAGAGGGAATTGATTCCGATAAACTTGCCTACGTCATGGATCTTAAGAACAACCGCAGGGGCCGCATAAGCGAGTACGCAGAGAAGTATCCAGGTGCGATCTACACTGCTGTAGACAGTAGCCTAGGTTACAACCCGCTCTGGGCCTACAAGGCTGACTGTGCATTCCCAAGTGCCACTCAGAACGAGATTAATGCCAAGGACGCTCAGACAATGGTTAACAACGGAGTCATTCTTGTCTCCGAGGGTGCCAACATGCCCACCGTCCCTGAGGGTGTTAACATCTTCATCGACAACAAGATCCTTTACGGTCCAGGTAAAGCTGCCAACGCCGGCGGCGTAGCCACGTCAGGTCTTGAGATGGCGCAGAACGCCATATTCTCAAGCTGGAGCCGTAAGGAAGTTGATACAAAACTTCACAACATCATGATCAGTATTCACAAGCAGGCATTTGACGCCGCTGAGTATTATGGCTCTCCGGGTAACTATGTTCTCGGTGCCAATGCAGCCGGTTTCCGCAAGGTTGCCGATGCAATGATGGCTCAGGGTGTGGTGTAAAGCTTAGAGCTTGACATATCCTAGTGAGATAGAGATCCCCCGCACCAGGTGCGGGGGATCTGCTGTATGGTTCGCCGGGCATGGCGCGCAGCGCCAATAACCGGTGCTGTTAACCGGCAAGCGAAAGCGAACCGGGATGTGACTTGGAGGGTGCAAGTCCCTCTGGAGGCCGTGAT
>JAGLDY010000046.1 GCA_023145375.1 Candidatus Sabulitectum sp.
GGGTTGTGGAAGCCGGCTGGAAATTTATAAAGTGGTTTACGCAACCGGATATACAGGCCTGGTGGTTTGCTGGAAGCGGGTACCTTCCTGCTCGTGTATCAAGTCTTGAGGAGCCTGCAGTTATAGAAAAAATGGAAGAATACCCCGGTCTTAAGGCTGTTCTCGAACAGCTGCATTATGCTGTGTTCGAGCCTCAGATCACAGCCTGGTATGATGGAAGGGCATTTCTTTCGGAATCTGTAGAGATAGTATTGTACGGTAGAATGACGCCGGAGGAGGCTCTTTCAAGGGCAGCTTCTCTGGCTGACGCGGAAATTAGAACTGGCCGCTAGCTTTCTAGCGCCGGGAGAGGGAGGAACAATGATCAAGGTTCTGTTGCCGGTGATCGTGTTGTGCAGTTTAGCCGGTGGGCAGGTTCTCACCATAGCAGAGGCCAGGGTGGACAGTAACGGTGACGGTATACCGGATCTGCTGGGAGAGATCGTTACTATCAGTGGTATCCTGACCTGCGAGACCACACTGTTCTCAACAAGTGGATACAGCTTTTATGTACAGGATGCCACAGCGGGTATCAATGTTTACGCCTACGAAGCTCCGGGCAACATGAACCCGGGAGAAGAATGGGAGATCACCGGAGAGATCAAAGCCTACAACGGCCTTACCGAAATATCTCCGGGGTCAGTGGATGACTACAGCTATGTTGGTAATCCGGGAATTCCCGCTCCAGTTCAGCTCGTAAGGAATCAGCCGGTATCTGAGGCCATAGAGGGGATGCTTATTGCAGCAGGCGATCAAAGCCTTGTTCAGTGGGTTACTGTGGCTACTGCCCCCTCCAGCGCCGGAGGAGGATACAACTTTGATATCTGGAACGGCCAGACCGTGATCCCTGTCAGAGTTAATGGAACAACTGGAATCGATGTTTCTGCAATTTCTGTTGGAACCAGATTGTTCATGATCGGCATAGGCGGGCAGTATGATTCTACAGAACCCTACGATTCTGGTTATCAGCTTCTTCCAAGGTATCAGAGCGACATCATCATATTCAATCCATCAGTGGGTGATTACTTCCACCTTGAGGTCTCGGGAAACCCATTCGCTCCTGACATGGGTGAGACCATGCAGATAGAGTATGGCGGCCCGCAGGGGGTCAGATTCAACCTTACTCTCTATGATCGCGCAGGAAGAGATCTGGCACATCTTGCCATAAACTCGCCAGCCGGGGACATATTCAACTGGGACGGGAGAAATGACTGGAACGAATTTCTGCCCATGGGTCAGTACCTGCTGATGCTGGAGGGTGTATCTCCCAATGGTGACAGACTTACAACAACCGAGACCGTGGTTATCGCGGCGCCACTGGAATAGGAGGGATTCAAATGAAAACTTTAGCAACAGTCCTTCTTGTTCTTTTTTCTGCTCTGCCGGCCTTTGCCTCTTTTGAGGAAATAGAGATGGGTATACCGGCCATGGCAATGGGTGGAACCGGGGTAGTACTCCCGGGGCTTGAGGGCAGTATGTGGAACCCTGCATCTGTTGCCACCATGGACAGAGCAAGTGTTACCGTATCCGGTAAGATGCCATACTCCAATTTTGACTTTACAACAGCGGGCATTGACGGTGGAGCACCTCTAACAGAGAACTGGAAGCTTGCAGGAAGCGCAAGATGGTTTGGCGGCGAGCTATACAATGAGCAGATCCTGGCAGTTACTGTTGCCGGTAAGCTTTCCCGTGACTTCTCGTTCGGGCTGCAGCCTGTTATTGCCAGGGTGGATATTGAAGACGGCGTCAGCAGTTATGGAAGTGCTGTAGCCTTTTCAGTAAATACCGGGTTCAGAGTGACCATGTATGACAGGTGGGCATTTGCCGCCTCGGTGAAGAATCCTTTTGAGTCCCGGATAGGAAATTCGGAAGAGTATATGCACAGACAGATGGACGCAGGAATTGCATACGAACCCGCCACTGATCTTGTAACAGCATTTGCCCTTTCAAGGGATTTCAGGGGAACAAGAGTAAGAGTGGGAGGAGCCCTTCCTCTGGGACCTCTTACCGTTTATGCAGGAGCCATGAGTGGCCCTGCGGTTTTTACCGGAGGATTTTCTGCTGTTGTTGAAGGCATCAGAGCCAGTTATTCGGTGCAGACCCACCCGGAGCTCAACCTGTCACACGCAATTGGGGTGACGTATGCTTTTTAGCCTGCTGCTTGCTTCTATGCTGGCTGCTGTGCCCCCGGGGTTCGACCTGAACTCTGCCACTTATGAGGAACTGCTTGATCTGGAGGGACTGGTTCCCGGTCAGGCTGAAGTTCTCTACGACTACATACAGGACACTGGCGGCCTGGAGAACATTTATGAGGTAGTGGACCTTCCAGGGTTCACCCCTGTTACTCTGGAATGGCTCAGGGAGAATGTAATAGTTCTTCCTGCTCCAGAGCCGGAAATATCATCTGATATTCTGAATGTTATGGAAAGACTTGCCCAGGAAGACGGCCCGGGAGATGCAGCGGTGGAGTACTGGGAAGACCTTCTTCTCCGCCCCATGCCCATTAATCAAGTCTCCTGGTGGGACCTCCGCAGTCTTGACAGGGTGAGCTTCATTGATGCAGCCTCAGTTGACAGCAGGCTCAGAAGCCTGGGTCCTGTCTCATCTGTTTCATCCCTTCGAAGCACGGAGAACCTGCGATACTACGGTTACCGCAACATGCGGGACTACATATCAACCAGGGAACCGGACTACTCGTCAACCGACTTTTTCGGCAGCTACCGTTTTATCTACGATGACAACGAAGGTCGCAGTGGAATAGATGACGGTATCGAGGGTCATATTTCCGAGCTGAAGTCAGCTATCACCGATATTCTTGATGGAGGAAGAGAGCTTTCTTCCACGTCCATAGACAGCCTTGAACTGATAACAAGGCTTCAATCCGAGTACACCCAGCTTCTGAATGCCCGTGATGTTACCGGTTTCAGCCACAGGGTCAGAGTGGGTGCCGGTGACAGATACAGAGCTGGAACAAGGCTTTCCCGCGGGGTGAATTCCCTGGCGGGAAGCAGTCTTATTCCGGGGATGGATGCTCCGGTGAATGATCGATTCGATGTGGGGAAAGCATACTTTTCCTTTCAGGATGACGGATTCGTCAGAAAGGTTATTGCCGGTAACTACAGGCTTTCACTGGCTCAGGGACTTCTCATAGATAACTCTGATGAGCTTATGTACAGAAATACATACAGAACATGGGGATTAACCCCTGATCTGACCTCCTCACGACAGAATGCTCTTCTGGGAGGGGCGGCTCAGCTGGAGGCGGGACCTGTTCTTGGATACGCTTTCGGCTCCTTTGCTTCCAGGGACGCAATAACAAACCTGGATGGAACACCCAATGTTCTCTACCAGGGAGAGTTCAGAACGGATGAGTACAGCGGAGTCCTTGATGAAACCACTTATGGTGGCTATGCCTTCTACGATCTTGGAGATTTTCTTCCTGTGGGAAGTGCAATTGGTGTTGGCGCTCTTGGAATACAGTACAGCGATTCCCTGAACCCCTCAGTTGCAGGATTGGACATACCCAACGACACATACACCTGGGACTGCCCTGAATACGCCCACATGCCTTCAGGGGACAGACTGACCTATGTTGCCGGCTCCGCCCAGACTGTTTACAGGAACATGAGTGCAGAGGTGGAAGCTGTCAGGCAGGACAACGGCGCCTGGGCCAGTATCACAACTGCAAGCTGGCAGAACAACTGGTTTAATATCAGCAGCTCCTACCGCAACTACGCCCTGGACTTCATGAACCCGTACAACAGGGCTTTTGCGGAACAGCACAGATTCGATGACACTGTTTTTGAGAAACCCTACAGACTGAACGACCCCCTGGCCTCCCAGCTGGCGGACCTGCCTGTTCCAAAGCCGGAAGAGGGTCTTTATGTGGAGACCAGATTCCAGGTCAGCCGTCAGGTTACTTTCACCAAGGTTTACCTTGACGTGTGGAGGAATCTGGCCTACGATACCGAGAACCTCAGGTTCCAGGGCGAGGTGGAGTACAGACCTGTGTGGCCGGTGAGATTCCGGTTGAAGTACAAATTCCAGGACAAGATAAACCACAAGGACATTGTTCCCAGTAACTCCCGGACACAGGAGTTCACTCTCCGAACATTCTCGCTTCCCTTTGGTGGCGATTACTTCAGTATGGAACTGCGCTTCGGGAATGTGGAACTAACTCCCAACCCTCTGTACGGTGACGACAGGAACATGTGCGGCGGTTTCCTTGCCATGCGATGGGAACACGAGTTCAGCCCTGAACTCTCTGTTCTCGGAGGCAGTACTTTCTGGACTACTGATGGTATGAGTCAGTGGGAATTTGAAGATACCGGCATAGATTTCCTTGATGGAGATGGAACAAAGTTCTATGTCACCATGAAGAATACCCTGTCGGATAATCTTCAGCTTCGTTTCAAGTTTGTGCGGAAGGATACCTTCTTCCCTCATAATGGATTTTACAGACCGGATCCCGATGATCAGTATCACTATCAGGGGGACCCGGATGAAACAGTAACAGATTTCGGTGATCATGTCACCGATTACGGCATTCGCTGCCAGCTCGATATTCGCTGGTAGTCAGGAGGACTTATGGGTATTACAGCAGGTGGAATGATCATCCTTCTGGCTCTCTCCGGCGGTCTGCCGGAAGTGTTGTGGCTGGGAGATGAGGGATTTCCGGGCTCAGCCGGGGCAGCAGGTATGGGTAACACCGTTTATGCGGATGTTTCCCCCCAGGCAGCCCTGCAGAATCCAGCAATTGCCTCTCTGCTTCCGGAGGGCTTTACCGTGGGAGCTACCGGAGCATTGGTTCTGGATATTGAGAAAAGGACAAGACGGGTTTACGATAGTTTTGGCGGGGTAGTCGGGGAATCTGAACACAGTTTCAATCAGAATTTCCATCCTCTTCCAGGCGCAGTCTCTCTCTCATGGAAGCAGGGAAACCTTGCGATTGCGGCGGGGTGGAGAGCAGTGTCAACATTCGGCTATGCATACAGCAGGGTTATGAATGATGGTGATTATGTGAAGGTTGCGGAGGAAACACTGGATGTCAGCGGTATGCTCAGTGACTTCGGCCTTTCAGCTGCATGGACCCAGTGGGAATTTCTTTCCATTGGTGCAGGGGGCAGCTTTGTCACAGGCACCAGATCCATGGATCATGAGATAAATTTTGTTGATCCCACTGCAGCTGATGTGGATACGGAAATTGAAACTGATATTTCAGGTATTGTTGCTCGCGGGTCTGCTCTGATTAGCTATGGCAGGGTGTCCTTCGCAGCTGGAATTGAACAACCGTTAGACTGGAAGACAGAAGTGCAGTCTGTGAGCACTGATCTGACACTTCCAATGACTGTGAGAGCCGGAATCAGGTATCTTCCCGGCAACAGGCTTATGAGCCTTTTCGCAGCAGATCTCTGGTGGTCAGCCACGGAGTCTGTTGAAACAGGTGACCTGGACGCTGCCATGAGGAACTCCTGGGGGTTCGGCGCTGGAGTGGAGAACACATTGCCTGGCAATACAATAGGTAGAGTGGGGTTTGAGTACGACAGCTCCCCCATTGTGGGGGCTCTTGACAGAATGAAGTTCACAACAGGTCTTGGATGGGCAGTTGATGATATCACAGTTGATGCAGGAGTAAGTTTTTCACCGGTCAGGTGGGACCAGTACCAGGTTGATGGCCTTCCATCATTCACTCCAGGAGATTCGCTGGTTGTGGAATCCAGTAGAACTGCATTTACCCTTGGCATTGCGAAGACATTCTAGAAAGGACGGTATCATGCTCACAAGAATTGCGCTGGTACTTGTCCTGCTGACGGTTGTCAGCTTTGCCCACGGTGAGATCGTCTATTTGAACATTCTTCACACCAATGATATTCACGGTGGTATTGCCCCCAGGGAAGCATCCTTCATGAACCCGGATTTTCCTCCGGGAATAGGTGGTGGGGCCTGGATAGCCACCTATGTGAATCAGGTTCGTGAGGAGTGTCTTGAAAGCGACGAGCACTGCCTGCTCATTGACTGCGGAGACATCTGGCAGGGAACCCCTGTGGGTAACTACAACTCCGGGGAATTCATGATGGAATGGATGAATTCCATGGATTACGACATGATGACCCTTGGAAATCATGATTTTGATCATGGGGCAGAAAATGCCATTCAAAAAGCTGAAATGACAGACTTTCCCGTGATCTGCACTAACTTTACAACACTGGATGGTGAGATACCTTCACCCATTGTGCCATACATATTCATGGATATTGACGGTATCAGCATTGCATTTGTCGGGGTAACAACCTCAGACACATACGGTCTAGTTGATCCTGAACTTCTAGAGGGGTATTTGATCAGTTCGGAACTTGAAGCGGTGGAGAACGCCCTGGAAGAGGTTTATGCGCAGGGTGCTGAAGTTGTGATCCTTGTTTCACATCTCGGACACCCGCCTGATTCGGAGAGGTACACCGCAAGGGTGTATGAAGCCTGGGATAACGGGGAGGAGTACACAAAGGATTTTGCATACAACTCTGCAGAGCTTACCTGTATTGTGGAAGGCATCGATCTCATCGTAAGCGGTCATACCCATGTAGCTCTGCGGGAACCCTGGGTAAACCCCCTTACACATACGATAGTGGTTCAGGGATACGCCAATGGAACAGGAATAGGGCATATCAGAATTGCTCTTGATACTGAGACCGGTTCGATCATCGGATACGATCTTCCCGACGGTGAGGAGTACATCAGTCTTCTTCACGACAGATTCTGGCCTGATATGGAGCAGTTTGAGCTTATCAACGGATTCCGGGAGATTGCTGAGGCCGGTATGGATGAGGTGGTTGGAGAGGCGGTTACAGAAATACCCAGAGGAGGAGCAGAACATCCTCTTGGCAGATTCATGAGTGATGCGATCCGTGTTGCTGCCAACGCAGATGTTGGTCTTTTGAACAGAGGCGGCATCCGCGCTGCTATTCCCAGAGGACCAATTACTCCAAGGATAATCTATACGGCGATTCCTTTTGAGGAAGATCTGTACACGCTTGAGGTTACAGGTGCTGAGCTTCTTGAGATACTGGAAACCGGTATGCAGGGAAGAAGAAGAGATATGGAAATTTCCGGTTTCACCTGTAATCGTAATCAGGCGGTTGAAGATGGTCCCAAGATCGAAGAACCAATGATCAATGGGGAGCCTCTTGACCCTGATGCAGTTTATGTACTGGTCACCACTGGTTATCTGGCCCAGGGTAATGTGGGTTATGATATCATGCTTGAACACGATGCAACTTTTGTGGGGATAACGCTCCTTCAGGCGGTTACAAGTTACATAAGAGCTGTTTCTCCACTGGAGCCTGACAACATAACCAGGATAATCTGGATCGATCAGGGGAGATAGTAGATTGAAGGTAGTAGTTCTTGGTGCCGGACTGGCGGGACTCAGCGCAGCTGATGAGTTAGTCAGGCGGGGGCATGAAGTGGTTGTGCTGGAAAAAGAGCCCTTCCACGGAGGTCTTGCTGCCACAGTAAAAAAAGATGGCTTTGCATACGATCTGGGTCCTCACAGATTTCACACATCAGAAAAACGGATCCTGGATGCGGTAAGCAACCTGCCCGGAGTAGATCTTCTTGAGCTGAACAGGGTGAGCAGGATCAGGCTTTTTGACCGATATTTCGACTATCCTCTTGCTTTCAGCAATGTGCTTTCAACCATGCCGCTCCACCGGGGTGTAGGCATGATGCTGAGCTTTTTCTGGGAGAAGGTAAGAGGTCTGTTCTCGCCCAGAGAGCAGAAGAGCTTTGAAGGGTGGGTTCTCAGCCGGTTCGGTTCCGGCCTCTACAACCTCTATCTGGCGCCTTACAACAGGAAACTCTGGGGTATAGAGCCAACAGAACTCAGTGCTGACTGGGCCAGTCAGCGAATTACAGTGCCGAGTCTTGCAGGTCTTGTGAAGGAGACCATTGCCCCATCAGAGGAAACTGTAAGAAGCCTTGTAAGTACATTTCATTATCCCGGAGGCGGTATCGGTGAGATATGCCGGGGACTGGTTTCCAGAATTACTGCAACAGGTGGTTCCTTTCTCTTCTCTTCTGAGCTTTCAAGCGTTAAGAGAGAAGAGAACAAGTGGCGTATTGACCTTTCTGACGGACACATCCTCTGCGACAGGATCATCAGCACGATACCGGTGAACAGATACACTGAACTTCTGGGTAGTATCCTTCCTGAGAAAGTGCACCAGGCTGCTTCCCGTCTGAAATTCAGAGCGCTTGTGTTTCTGACAGTTCTTCTTTCGAGTGAGATAAAACCGGAGGATCACTGGATCTACACATCTGAAGATCGCTATCTGTTCAACAGACTTTCGATCCCGGGGAATTTTGACCCTGAGGCACCATCACAGGTGGTTTTTGAATACAGCTGCCAGGAGGGTGATGATATCTGGAATATGTCTAAGGAGGAGCTTCTTAAATCCACCATCCCGGGAGCCGTGCATCTGGGTCTCTTTTCTGCGGACATGGTTCTTGGTGCTGATGTGAGCAGGCGCGCACATGCCTACCCAATTTATGATCTTAACTATGCGGAGAACACCGCAGCAGTTCTTGATGCACTGGAAAAGCTAAAAGACAGCGTTACATGCGGTCGTCAGGGATTGTTCCGCTACAACAATATGGACCACTCAATTGAGATGGGCAGGTATGCGGCACTTGAGGTTCTCGGTGAGGCATCTGTAAAAGATCATTTCAACTGGGATGAGAATACTTGGGCAGATGGCTGATCTAAGGAAAACAGGCTCTATCCTGCTGTTCCTGATCGGTGCCACCTTTGTTTTCGGTGCGTTTGTGAACCCTCCAGCCCTGAGACCTCTTCTTGGGATGACATGCCACAGATTGCCTGAACGATCATTTTTCTGGGCTCCCGGTCTTTGTGCCAGATGTACATTCTTCTGGGTGGGAGTGCTTCTCTCTTCTTTCCTGATGCTATTCAAAAAGCTTCCGGGATCATTGCTGGCAGGGCTGCTTTTCATAGCCCCCATGGCTCTGGACGGCTCCTTTCAATTCATTGGTTTGTATGAGAGTACAAACATCATTAGACTTCTCACCGGCTTCATGGGGGGAGCAGGCTTGTGTATTCTGCTTGAAGGTGGTCGTTAAACACTTGCGTGTCTTTCTGAACCTTGACATTTCTATCTGGAAGCGTGAGATTTGATGCCAACCAGACAGAGTATCTGGTGTCCACAGGAAGTGGAAGAGGCCGAACCGTACGGTTCGCTGTTGCTCTTCCGCAAGATCGTAGTTAACTTGCGGAAAGGACGACTCGAAATGAGCAGAAAGAGAACCCTGATCCTGGGCGCCGCCGGGCGCGATTTTCACAACTTCAACACTCTTTATCGTAAAGATGACAGTTACGAAGTTATTGCCTTCACGGCAACCCAGATCCCTGATATTGATGGAAGAAAGTATCCAGCAGAGCTTGCCGGTGAATTCTATCCTGAAGGTATCAAGATCCTTGACGAGAGCGAACTCGAGAACATCATTGAGAATGAGAACATCGAGCTTTGCGTTATGTCTTACAGTGACCTTCCTGACAGCACAGTTATGGCACTGGCCAGCCGTGTGAACACTGCTGGTGCTGACTTTATAATGATCGGTGCAGAGCGCACAATGGTGAAGAGCACCAAGCCTGTTGTTGCCATTACTGCAGTTCGAACAGGTTGCGGCAAGAGCCAGACAACACGCCGTGTTGTTGAAGAGCTTAAGAAAGCCGGAAAGAAAGTCGTTTCGATCCGCCACCCGATGCCTTACGGTGATCTCGTAAAGCAGAAGGTTCAGCGTTTTGCAACTATTGAAGATCTCAAGAAGCACGAATGTACAATTGAAGAGATGGAAGAATATGAGCCACATATCGTCAGTGGTAATGTCATCTACTCAGGCGTTGATTACGAAGCCATTCTTCGTGAAGCGGAGAAAGAGGCAGATGTTATTCTCTGGGATGGTGGAAACAATGATACATCCTTCTATCTCCCTGACCTGACCATCACCGTTGTTGATCCTCACAGACCTGGTCATGAGCTCAGCTACTACCCCGGTCAGACTAACCTCAGACTTGCAGATGTGGTTGTTATCAATAAGATAGACAGCGCATATCCCGAGGATGTAGAGGAAGTCAGAAGGAACATACGCAAGGTTAATCCAACTGCCCGCATTATAGACGGCGCGAGCCCTGTTTCCGTGGACAAGCCCGAGCTTGTAACCGGAAAGAAGGTGCTGGTCGTTGAGGATGGACCTACCCTCACCCACGGTGAGATGGAGTACGGTGCAGGTTATGTGGCGGCAGAGAAGTACGGTGCTGCAGACTTTGCCAATCCGATTCCGCATGCAGTCGGCACCATAAAAGACACCTTTGACAAGTACTACCCCGGTGTAGAGGAAACTGTAATTCTTCCTGCAATGGGTTACGGCGATGCTCAGATCAAAGATCTGGAAGATACAATCAACGCCATCGAGTGTGATGCTGTTGTCATTGGAACTCCCATGGATCTTTCAAGGATCGTTAACATTAACAAGCCGACAGTAAAGGTATCCTACGATCTTCAGGAGATAGGCAAACCTGATCTTGCTGAAGTTCTGAGACCTTTTACCAAGTAGTAGAAACAGTTTGCATGTTGTGATAAGCGCACAGAAAGGCAGGTCCCACAGGGGTCTTGCCTTTCTGTGCATCATCTGGAGGTAATGTTCAATGTCTGAGAAACCCATTAAGGGGCAGACAAAAGAAGAACACTGTGATACTGAAGAAGAGAAGAAACCGGCTGTTCACATTTTTCCCGAGTGGTGCAAAGGTTGTGGAATCTGTGTGGCATTCTGTCCAAAGCAGGTTCTTGAAATGGGAAGGGATCAGAAAGCCCATGTAGTCTATCCGGAAAGATGTATTGAGTGTGCCCTGTGTGCTCGGAGATGTCCTGAATTCGCTGTGTATGTAAGTGGAGATGATATCAAAGAGGGCAAAAAAAAGAATGGTGGTGAGAAATGAGCGGCGTTCCCTGGGGAGAGACAAAACTTGTGCAGGGCAATGAAGCTGTGGCTCTCGGTGCCCTTGCCGCCGGAATAGACTTCTTTGCCGGGTATCCAATTACTCCATCTACTGAAGTGGCGGAGATCCTCGCTCGCGAAATGCCTATCATCGGTAAAAAATGGATACAGATGGAGGATGAGATCGCCAGTATCAGCGCGATCATCGGAGGCAGTCTGGCTGGTGGAAGATCAATGACTGCCACCAGTGGCCCCGGATTCAGCCTGATGCAGGAGGGTCTCGGGTACGCATGTATGACAGAAGTGCCTCTAGTCCTTGTTAATGTTATGCGTGGTGGACCTTCAACAGGGCTTCCCACTCAGGTTGCTCAGGGTGATGTAATGCAGGCAAGATGGGGTACCCACGGGGATCATCCTTCAATCGTTCTTGCCCCTGCGGATGTGGAGGAGTGCTTTGATCTTACTGTGAAAGCATTCAACATTGCCGAAGAGTTTCGAACACCTGTCATTCTTATGCCCGACGAAGTTATCGGACACATGAGAGAGAAACTTACCTTTCCTGAAGAGGGGGAAGTGTGCGTTACACCTCTCTCCTCACCGGATGTTCCCATAGAGTGGTATGAACACTATCATACTTCTGCCACTGGAGTGTCACCTATGGCACGTTTTGGATCAGGATACCGATTCCATGTTACCGGCCTTACCCACGACACCCACGGTTTTCCCACTCGCAAGGTGGATGAGGTCATAGCCAAAATGAACAGACTCAAACAGAAGATCACGAGGCGTTTGGATGTTCTGGAGAACAACATGCTGCATGGTATTGAAGACAGCAAAGTTGTAATATTCTGTTATGGATCTGTTTACAGAAGCGCTCTTGCGGCCAGGAAGATACTCGCCAAGCAGCGTAAGAAAGTTGGCATATTCCGTCCTGTGACCATCTGGCCCTTTCCGGACAGAACTGTCAAAGAGCTGCTGGATTCGAAGGATGTGATCCTTGTTCCAGAGCTTAATCAGGGACAGATCATACATGAGGTGGAGCGTCTTACTTCGGACAGTGTAAGAGTTGTTCCTCTTCACAGGTATGACGGTTACGAGATAACGCCTGAGCAGCTGGTCGCTGCAGTACTGGAGGTAATGTAATGCCTGCACGTCTTCCATATGCATACAAGTACTTGAGGGCGAAGAAGAAATTTCCCCACGTATGGTGTCCCGGTTGCGGTATCGGTATCGTCATGGGTTCTATCATCAGGGCGATAGACAGTCTTGGGTGGGAGCTTGATGATATACTCATGGTGTCCGGAATTGGATGTACCAGTAGAATGCCTGTGTATGTGGATTTCAATACACTTCATACCACACACGGTAGAGCCCTGGCTTTCGGTACAGGTGCAAAGATGGCCAACCCGAATTTGAAAGTTCTTGCTGTCATGGGTGATGGTGACTCTATGGCCATTGGCGGGAATCACATTATCCATGCGGCCCGTCGGAACATGGATATCACGGCGATCATAGTGAACAACAACAACTACGGAATGACAGGCGGTCAGTTCTCTCCCACCACACCACAGGGAGCCAGAACATCCACCACCCCTTACGGCATGATCGAACCGGATTTCGACATCTGCAAATTAACAGAAGCAGCTGGAGCCAATTACGTTGCCCGTGGAGATGTGTACCATGTGGTCGAACTTGACGGCCTCTTCAAAAAGGCTCTTTCCGGTTCCGGGTTCAGAGTTGTTGAAGCCATGGCTCCCTGTCCAACCAATTTTGGCAGAGCCAACAGACAGGGTGATGCAGTTAATATGATGGAGCTGCTCAGAGACGAGACCATTACCATTGCCCAGTCGGCAAAACTTCCCCGTGAAAAGACTGAGGGGAAAACAGTCAGGGGCATTTTTGTGGACAAGAATGAAATTGGCTATCTGGAGAGATACCAGGCTCTCTGCGACCGTGTATCTCCGGAGGTCAAGAAATGAAATACTCCGAGATAAGACTTGCCGGTTCAGGTGGCCAGGGGCTGGGGCTGGCAGGAAGAATCCTGAGCCAGGCGGCGATCCTGAACGGAAGCGAAGTGTGCCTGACTCAGAGTTACGGCCCTGAGGCCAGGGGTGGTGCCAGTAGAACTGATGTAATCATTTCCGGTAAACCCATTCTCTTTCCCAACTGCAGGAAACTGGATATCCTCCTGGCAATGAATCAGGAAAGCGCGGATAAGTTTAGCGGCAAGGTGAAGGAGGGAGGCTTCTTTGTGGTTGATTCCACTTTTGTGGACCAGCTTCCCGAGGGTAAAGTGTATGAATACCCTTTCACCGATAAAAGTATAGAGGTCTTTGGACAGAAGATAGTAGCCAATTTGATGGCAATGGGAATGTTCGCGGCTCTAAGCCGGTATTTCAAACTTGAGATCTGGACTGATGCTATCAAACTTGCAGTACCAAAGGCATTTCTGAAGCTCAATCTCCAGGCATTTGAGATGGGACACAGGGAAGGGCGTGAGATCCTTCACATGGAAGAGGGAAGGATCCCTGTGACCTGGGACAGGAAACAGCCTGTGCCCAAAGCAATCAGAGACAAATATTCCAGAGAAACAGAATGAAATTTGCGTGGAGTGTGGAGTATGGAGTATGGCGAAAGAAGGTACATGGTATTGACTTGAACCCGGATGCCAATTATTTTTGCTGTGCTTATACTGGATATGCGTAATAATACGCCATCCGGACGAGTGTCCGGAATAACAGGAGGGGAATATGAAATTTTTTATCACAGTGCTGACAGTTCTGCTTATGTCAGCTACGGTTGCCAATGCGCTTCCGTCCTACTGGGGTCTTCGTGGACTTAACAGAGTCGTAGATGCTCAGCCTATTGAAACCAATCAGTACTCCGTGGGTCTCTTCACCCAGGGTGGTATCAGCCATGATGACAGAACTGCAACAATTGATGGCACTTCTTTCCTTGTAGAGGATACAGAGTACGATGCCACCGGTTATCTTGCCTTCGGTTACGGAATTAACGAAATGGCAGAGATGGCTGGAAGAGTAAGTTACTGGTGGAACGGTTACAAACGTGACCTCAGTAACGCCGCCCGTGATGGTGGAACCGGTGACTGGGAGAGCGATGACGCTTTGAATGAAGCTGTTCTTTCTCTCAAGCTTGGGTTCAATCCTACAGATGACGGCGAGTTCTGGCTGGGCTTCATGCCTCAGGTCGGCTTTGCAGTCAGCAGTGGTGACAATGATTACGTCATGATGTACGATGCCGGTACCGATGGTATCTGGTATGCCGGTGATCCTATGTTCGAGATGAGACGTGCCATGCTTAACAGTGGCAAGATGAATTTCGGTGGAGACTTCCTCATGTCCTACAACGCTGATTTCGGTCTCGGTCTTCATGTGAATGCAGGGTTCCATCGCTACTCACAGCTGTTTGAATACACTGACAGCAGACGCGACACTGCCGGTGTTGTTACTGACACTGATGAAGTAGATCTCACTGTTGATGACAATGTTATCAGAGTAGCTACCGGAATCGAGTTCCAGGCAGGCGCCATTACTCCTTTTGTGGAGTTTGAGTACAACAAGTACATGGACAGGGATGAAGAGTCCGGTAATGGTGAGAGATACGACGAGACTGCTGTTCTTGACGGCGGATTCAGATTTGTATCTCCCTACGGCCTTGCCCTTGACCTTACAGGTTCAATGGCTCTTACCTCTTTTGATCCCGAATGGTCCGATCTTGGTCACGGTATCTACCAGAGTGGAACAACCCCCTCTAATTACGACCGTGCCCAGAGAAGCCCGTTCCCCGGCGGTTATCCTGCCGAATTCGGAGTTGGTCTTAACCTTATCTTCTCATCTGTACTTCTCCAGACTCCAACCCATGGAACTCTCAGTGGTATAGTGACAGATTCAGAGACCGGAGAGGTTCTTACTGCTGAAGTAAGCTTCCCTGCTTCCTCTGTTCTTCCTATCACAACCGCTGACGGTTACTACTCCATTGAGCTTCTTGCTGGATCAGTACCGATCAACGCTTCTGCCGAGGGCTACCTTCCTTACAACGAGACTCTGGTAATAGTCGCAGGCGAGGATCACGCTCACGACATCGCCATGAACCCTATCCCTGACAACGGTATTCTTACAGGTACTGTTACCGATGCTGAGACCGATGAGGTCATTGAGGGAGCTTCAATAATGGTTGAGGGTCTTCCTGAGGGTATCGAGGGAACAACAACATCAGATGTCGATGGTGTTTACGCTATCGCTCTTCCCGAGGGCAACTGGACCGTTAAGGTACAGGCCGAGGGTTACATCAATGTTGTAAAGGTTCAGGTCATGGCTCCTGAAGTAACAACCCTCTTTGACGTTCCAATGCGTCCAGCACTTGTCGAGGGTCAGGTTCTCAGCTTTAACAACATCTACTTCGAAAGTGGAAGTTCCAATATCAAGCCTGAGAGCTTCAGTGTCCTTGACGGTGTTGCTCAGACACTTATCGAGAACCTTGGTGTAAGAGTTCGCATCGCCGGTCATACTGACAGTGATGGAAGCTCCAGTTACAACCAGGGCCTCAGTGAGCGCAGAGCAGCTTCCGTACTTGATTATCTTGTACGCAAGGGTGTTGCTGGAAACACACTGACCACAATTGGTTACGGTGAAGAGAACCCAGTGGTTCCCAACACCAGTGCTTCCAACAAGGCCCAGAACAGGCGTATTGAATTCACAGTACTGGGTGCTGCAATTCAGTAGAACCTGATCAGATACTGCAGAGGGGGGCGGATTTTCCGTCCCCCTCTTTTGATACTCAGCAAATTACCCTAGTTCCAGCACATCCAGATTCCAGAGAAGCTCAAGTTCCTTTTCAGCGAAGAAGACAAGATGGAGAGCCTCGGAGTAGAGAGCACTCAGCCTGGCCAGGTCGTAGCTACCGTGAAGAAGAAGACCCACCTGTCCGCCTGGCAGAGCAACAGCGGAGTCAGATATCACAACTGTGGTGATCATTTCAGAGCATTCTTTGAGCCAGTTCTGATCGGTGGCAGGGTCCATGACCACTGCGATCCTCAGCAGACCGGGCACTCCATATATCTTTGCCTTCTCCCGGGTGTAGCATTCAGGTTCACTCAACTGCTTCAGGATATCTATAAGGTCCAGTGGAAAGAGTTTCTTTGACTGGATGACCACATCCAGAGGGCAATAGGGGTCTTTGTCTCTTCTCTCTTTTATCTTACCAAGTATCGGCTCCCTGTTTGCCCATGCATCAACTGTGTTTATACGAAGCACTCCATGGCGCACTGAAGGAGAGATTATCGTTTCTCTGTTTTCAGGAGTGAACACTTCCATCCCTGGAAATGAATCACTGAGAACAGGCCTTGGCGGCGGGTCGGCGTCATAACCAAGAATGTCAGATGCATTTTCCCGGGCAAGCAGCAGATCGTTCAAGGTGTGGGAACCTGATCGTGTGACAGTGTAAGGAGGTCTGTCCTCATACTGGATACCCAGTTTCTCTGCGTTCAACCTGAGTTCAGTACCGGGAAGAACTGAAAGACAGAAGGTCTGAACCTGGTCATGAAGACCGCGGGCAACAAGCTCTCCTGCCGCAAGCTCGATGTTAGCAGGGTTGTCTCCGGGAAGACCAAGAATAAGATCAATTACAGTTGTCACACCGCTTTTTTTTAGTAAGGAAGCACCTCTGAGAATAGAGTTGGGGTCCCCGCCTCTACCAACTGAATGCAGAACTTCCCTGCTCATTGTCTGCAATCCAACTTCCAGACTGTTGAACCCCGCTTTCACAAGGGCATCACTTACCTCTGACGAATGGATCAGATCACTTCTGACTTCAGCAAAGCAGTCAAGCTTATAGCTGGCCATACCACGAAGAAGAGTTAGCAGGTCTCGTCTGCTGTTGAAAGTGGGGTCGAGGAAAACAAGCTCCTCAGCTCCCATTTCATGGAGCATCCTTATCTTTTTGAGCACTTTCTCTGCAGCGATTATTCTGGGAATGGGAGAGGCTCTTCTGTACGCACAGTAAGAACAGTGACACTGACACCCTCTCTGTGTTTCAATATGAACGGACCCCCCCTCAGTGGGAGTCAGGTAGCCTTTTTCCCAGGGATCCGGCCAGTGATCAGGTGTCCGGGTATCCACAACAGGTCCGAGTAATTTCACCCCGGTTCTTAGAATTGTCTTGAGTCTTTCAGGAGAAAGAACATCTTTTGCAAAGGATTCTCCTTCTCCGGCAACAAAAAGGTCAATGGAGTTTTCAGCCAGCAGAGAGTGATTATCAGGTGTAACTTCCGGACCGCCAGCCACTATCAGCAATTCCTCATTCCACTCTTTCAACTGCCTGAGAAGGTGGAGTGTTCTTTCTCTGTTCCAGAGGTAGAGCGTAACCCCGATAAGCACCGGGTCTCTTCGTTTCAGTTCATCCAGAAGAGCTGAATCTCCCAGGGTATTAAGAAGATCCTCCGGGAATACTGACTCAACCGGGAGAGCTGCAGTGGCAGCCAGCATGGCAGGGGCAAGTGGGCTGTTCCCAGTGGGTTCCCATGCAGTTGCCGGATGAAGTGGTAACTGAACAAGCTGAACAGTATGCATTACGAAAGGGTGGAGCCAAAAGTGGTGATCCCGGAAACAGCAATAAAAGAAAGCAAAAGGACGGAGAGCATCCACAGAATATGAGCGACTGGATGATGGCCGTTGTAGGTCTCCTTTTTACAAACAAGAACTCCTGCAAGCTGGCAGATAAGTGAAGCGGAGAAAACTGCTGGCAGCACGGCGAGTCCTTTAATGAAAAAAAGACCGGTAGCTCCGGCGGTTCCGAGGTAGAGAGAAATAGTTGAGAACTTGAGTGCCCAGCTTTCAGATTCAACCAGAGGAGGAAAAGTATGGTACAGTTTGCCGTGTTCCTTTGTGAAATGCCTGATCCAGTATGAGATGGAGAATGCAGTTACTATTGTAATGAACACTCCGTACAGGACCCCGCCCAGAAGGCCAAGAAGCAGTTTGGGCGAAAAGGGGTAGAGATGTCCTTCAGCGGGGATATTTACAGGAATAAGGATGACAGTAATCAGCAATACTGCTTCCAGCAGCTGAAGAATTCCAAGAACTGACCAGCGACTGAGCACTCTTCTGCCGAACAGCCTGGATATCTGCAGTCCAATGAGAACCATGCCCAGCTGTCCGTGACCGGTTGCAGGGTTCCCTTCAGAAGTTGAGAAAAGAAGACCAAGAAAGAGTAATTCCAGCAGTCTGATCAGATCAAAGCGATCAAAGGTGTTCTTCAGCACATAGTAGTTTTTCGGGGTAGAAGAGAGTCTTCCGGTCTTGCCCAGTCTCCGGTGGAATAACTCTTCCACAAAGAACATGGAGAGAATAAGTAAACTTAGTATTCTATGCATGCTGATTGCCATGATCTTTCACTGTAAGAAGCAGAATTCCTCCTGCAATAAAGAAAACAGAGATGGAAATTATGGAGTTTCTTGTGCTTCCTGTTATGTCTCCAATAACAGCGAACATAAGAGGACCAAGTATACTGGCAAACCTGGATGAGATAGAGAAGAAACCGAAATACTCCGAAGCATGTTCCCGAGGTATAAGAACGGAGTAAAAGGAGCGACTTATTGCCTGAACACCACCCTGCAGAAGTCCTACCGCGCCTGCCAGTATCCAGAATTGCCAGGTCTCTGTCATGCGCCACGCATACAGAACCACTGCTATGTAGCCAGCCAGACCCACCAGCAGTGCTTTCCTGGATCCAAGTTTTCCAGCCAGTCTGCCATAGTAGATCGAACCGGGAAATCCGATGAATTGAGTCAAGAGAAGTGCACCGATCAAATGGCTGCTGTCAAGACCCAGCTCCGCTTTGCCAAATACAGTGGCCATCATTATTATGGTTTGTATACCGTCATTGTAGAGCAGAAAAGAGAGAAGGAATCTGAAGGCATTCTTGTGTTGCTTTAAACTTCTAAAGGTTACTGCCAGAGATGTGATCCCCTGGCGGAGAGATCTAATGAAACTGATACTGGATGACTTTTCCTCTTCAGGAACCTTTTTGAAGAGAGGAATGGAGAATCCCCCCCACCACAGGGCAACTGTAAGGAAGCTCAGCCTTACAGCCAGAGTTCCTTCCGGGATCCCAAAAAGACCAGGCTGTTTGATCATCAACAGATTAAGAGCAAGCAGCAGTCCACCGCCAAGGTACCCCATGGCGAAACCTCTTGAACTGATAATGTCCCGCCTTGAAGGGGGGGTTACATAAACCAGCAGAGAATTGTAGAAGACGTTTGCTCCGGCAAAGCCGATCTGTCCAAGAATGACAACTGCCAGTGTAAATCCCACCAGCCCCGGACCACTGAAAAAGAGGAGAGCTGAAGCAATGATACCTGTAACGGTCATGATACCAAGGAAGAGTTTTCTTTTCCCCCCGGCATCTGCCACCGCCCCGAAAATGGGAGCCCCAATGGCAACAAGTAACGCAGCCAGAGACATGGCATATCCCCAGAGTGACTGTGAATTGCTGGTAAATTCAAAACCCGGAAATCTCAGGGTGACAGGGCCGGAACCGCAAACCACACCAACGAAGAAAACTGGAAGCACTGCGGCAACAACGGTGGTTACGAAAGAGGAATTAGCCCAATCGTAAAGACACCATGCTTTCTCCGCCTGGGTGAATTTTCCTCCCAAAAGATCTCCATTCTGGATTATTAATGGAACATAACCAATAGAAACCTTTCCGGGCACTTCCTTCCCGTTCCGGACTCTGGTATTATTCGAGGTTCTCTAGTTCTGTAAACTAAAATCAATGAGGGGTGGATGATGTCTCTGTTGGACAGTCTTAGCGGTTTGCTCTCCAGGAAGGGCATGGCAGTAAAGGTTAATATTCCCAGAGAGGATATGATCAAAGACTCTGTGGAACGTAGGGAAGCTATGGTGATGAAGTGTGGTGCGCTTGCCACATGGACCAGAGTTGAATCCTCCGGAAGAAGTCCAAGGGATACGGTAATAGTTAAACGCCCTTCCAGTGAGGGAACTATTGACTGGACCAGTCCAAACAATCTTCCTCTTGATCCGGAGACCTTCGATATGGCCTGGGAGGATATACTTCAGGTTTTCCAGGATGCTGATAAGCTGTTCGTCACAGATAGAATGATAGGAGCTGATCCCAGATACGCACTTCCAGTGAGAGTTGTGTCAGACAAAGCTCTTACAGCCCTGTTTACGGACAACATGTTCCGGCCATGGTCTGAGGAGGCCACACGATTTTCAATTTTCAAGGACAGACCCTTCACGCTTCTGGCCTCTCCTGAGAACAAGCTTGATCATGAGAAGTACAAGGGAAGGCTTCGTGAGGACCCCAACCTGAAGCATACATCAAACATGCTGGTGGGCATGGATATGGACAGGAATCTTGGTATTGTGTTCGGTAGCGCCTACGGCGGCAGTATAAAGAAGCTGATGTTCACTGTTATGAATTACCTGCTCCCGGGAGAGGGTATTCTTCCTATCCACTGCAGTGCGAACGAGGGTGAGAATGGTGATTGTGCACTTTTGCTCGGCCTTTCAGGTACCGGAAAAACAACTCTTAGTGCAGATCCTTCCAGGGCCCTTCTGGGAGATGATGAGCATGGCTGGAGCGATAATGGAATCGCAAATTTTGAGAACGGGTGCTATGCAAAGCTCATAGACCTCAGCAGGGAAAAGGAGCCTGAGATTTTCTCAGCCTGTTTCCACCATGATGATTTCAATGATCACGGATCCATAGTAGAGAATGTTATGGTCTACCCTGATGGTGAATTTGACCTGTTTGATGACCGATACACACCCAACAGTCGAGGCTCCTATCCTCTGACATACCTCACAAACATCAAACAGTCATCAGTTTCAGGTCACCCTGAAACCATTCTTTTTCTCACCGCTGATGCGAACAGTGTAATACCACCTGTTTCAAAACTCACTAGTGAGCAGGCAATGCTCTGGTTTCTCATGGGGTATACCAGTAAACTCGCAGGTACTGAAACAGGCATTAAGGAGCCGGTAAGTACTTTCTCAAGGTTCTTCGGGCAGCCCTTTATGCCCAGGGTTCCTGAGGCTTATGCAGATCTTCTCGGAGCTAAACTGGAACTCCACGGTACTCAGGTTTACCTTATCAACACAGGATGGACCGGTGGTCCCTACGGAACCGGTCACAGAATTGACCTTCCCCTTACAAGAGAAATGGTGGATGCCTGCCTCACAGGTGAGATCGAAAGATCGGAAATGAGGAGGGATCCCTACTTCAAGGTTATGGTGCCCACCTCCTGTCCCGGGATAGAAGACAGCTCTATGCTTGACCCGGGGAACACCTGGGAAGTAAGGGCAGATTACGAAGCAAGAGCCCGGAAACTTGCAGGCGAGTTTGCAGTCTACTTTGATAAAGCATATGGAACCCAGAACATAAGCGAGAAGATCGCAACTGAATGTCCCGGTAAATAAGAGAGAAACTTTCCGGCAGAACCCCCGGCTTTTGTCGGGGGTTCTAGTGGTTTCTATTTCATAGTATATTAGTCGGTTGTTGGAGGTCAGAATGACTTCCTTTTTAAGTGGAAAATAAATCAGGAGGGTTAATGAAAAAGTTTATTGTTCTTCTTTCGCTGTTGGCATTCATGGCAGGTTCTGCCTTTGCTCTGCCTTCGTATTCAGGTCTCCGAGGCCTGAACAGAACTGTTGATGCAAGAACCGGTGAAGCTGGTTTTCTTTCGGTAGGTCTTTTTACATTCCTTGGCATCTCACCTGACGAGAGAACAGCTCAGCTCTCTTCAGGAGAAACTGAAGTTACAGACGTTGAATACAGTGGAACAGGTTATTTCAATCTCGGTTATGCTGTAAGCAGCAGTTTCGAGCTGGGGGCAAATGTATCTTATCTGATGAATCAGGTTAAGAGAGAAGATGTTGACAACAGGCTCGATACAACAGGTGACTGGTCCGGTGATGATGGTTTCAGCGAGGCTGGCCTTGCCTTTAAGGTCACCTTCAATCCAGACGCAGAGAACCTCTGGTTCGGTATTGCCCCCTGGGCTCATTTCTCAGTATACGACGGCGGCGACAACAATTTTGTCTACAACGGTGACGAGTGGGATGGCATCTGGGAAATGGACGATCCCATGTTCCAGCTTAGACGCCCGATGATGAGCTCCGGTGACATGAGTTTTGGTGGAGATATTCTTTCGACCATGGAGCTCGATGCAGTTACTCTTCATCTGAATGCCGGTTATCACTACTACAAGCAGAACTTTGTGTTCACCGACAGAAGGTTCGATGCATCTCATAATGTGATAGCAACTGAAGATGTTGATATTGAGGTTGTTGATCCTGTAATACATGTTGCCGCAGGTATTGAGTATCCTTTGAACAAGACAACTCTTTTTGCAGAAGTTGAATGGCGCCATTTCCTTGACAGAGAATTTGAAGAGGGTGACGGCGAGCGTTTCGATGACTGCATCGAAGTTGCACCCGGTGCCAGATTTACCTTTGATTCCGGATTTGCCATGGATGTTACAGGATCCTATTGCATTACCGCATTTGATCCTGAGTACAACGATCTTGGCCACAGATACTTCCAGCAGGGAGTAGCACAGACCGATGAAGAGCGTGCAAGATACGCTCCTTTCCCAGGCGGCTATTCACCGAAGTACGGTCTTGGTGTTAATTTAATGTACACTGTTGATCTTAATGCACATCCCAGTATTCTTTCAGGAACCGTTGCTGATGCCGGCTCCGGCGAGATGCTTGATGCAACAATCTCCTTCCCAGGTTCCGAAGTTGAAAGTGTGAATACAGATGCTGCTTCTGACATGTATTCAGTTCAGCTTGACAAGGATACCTACACGATCCTGGTTGAAGCAGACGGTTACATTTCTGTCAGCGAGACTATTGAGGTTCCGTCCGGAGAGAATATCACAAAGAACTTTACTCTGCAGTCAATGAATGGAACCGTTGCCGGAACCGTTACTGATGCCGGAACCGGTGCACCTCTTGAGGGTCTTGTTGCTCTTGCAGGTGGACAGGCCAGCACCGATATCAATGGTGAATATTCCATTGAGTGTCCTGCAGGAACAAAGACATTCACCGCTTCTGCAGCTGGGTATTCAAACCAGTCTAGAACTGTTGAGATTCTCGCAGGCGAAACAGTATCCCAGAACTTTGAGCTGGGCATAGTGTTGAATTTCGAGAATGTCTACTTCGATTACAACAGTTACAACATCAGATCTGATGCCAGTGCTGTTCTTGACCAGGTTGCCGCTGTTCTTATCAGCAACCCTGGTGTTTCTATAATGATCACAGGAAACACTGATTCAGATGGCGCACCAGAGTACAACCAGGGCCTTGCAGAGAACAGAGCTTCTGCTGTAAGAAACTACTTGATCTCAAAGGGTGTCAGCGAGGGATCTCTCTCCACTGTTGGTTATGGTGAGGACAGACCAGCTGCTCCCAATACTACAGATGAGAACAAAGCTCTTAACAGAAGAAGCGAGTTCACGATTCTTGCAGCTCCGATTCAGTAGTACCTGATACACTGTAAAAGGGGCAGGGCAACCTGCCCCTTTTTGTATGGTGC
>JAGLDY010000047.1 GCA_023145375.1 Candidatus Sabulitectum sp.
TGCCCCATGTTGAAGACGGTACCATAAGACTGGCCGGGGCAACAACGGAGAACCCTTCTTTTCATGTGAATGCTCCTCTTTTGAGCAGATGTTCTGTTTATGTGCTTGAACCGCTGAAGGCGGATGATCTTGTGGAAATGGTTAAGCGTGTTGTCTCAAGCGATGAATACCGAAGTGTCTGCAAGACTTCTATTTCTTCGGAGGCAATGGAGGTAATGGCCGGGGCTGCAGATGGAGACGCCAGAAGATGTCTTAACATGCTGGAGCAGCTCTCCGGCATTGCGGCCGACTCTGTTGTCACCGGGAAGATGGCTCTGGATCTTGTTCAAGCTGCCCCTCTTCTTTACGACAATTCAGGTGAGGAGCACTACAACCTGATAAGTGCTTTGCACAAATCAATGAGATCAAGTGACGTTGACGCCTCCCTCTACTGGCTCGCCCGGATGATAGTTTCAGGTGAGAACCCCCTTTACATTGGAAGAAGAATGATCCGCTTTGCTTCTGAGGACATAGGCCTGGCTGACCCGTCGTCTCTGACAATTGCAATGAGGGCCGTTGATGCCTACCGTTTTCTGGGTTCACCGGAAGGTGACCTGGCATTAGCTGAAGCGGTTGTTTACATGGCCCTGGCACCGAAGTCCAACAGTGTGTACACCGCATGGAAAAAGGTGTTGAAGACCATGGGATCTCTTGGAAGTCTACCTGTTCCTCTGCATCTCAGGAATGCACCTACAAAGCTTATGAAGAAACTGGACTACGGTAAGGATTACCAGTACGCACACTCCACGGATAGTGGTATTGTAACACACAACAATTTTCCCCGTGGAATTAAGGAGATCGAATTCTTTGTGCCTTCACATGCCGGCAGGGAAGCGAGGATATCCGAGGAACTGGAGCGGTGGAAGAAGGCTCGCGCAAAAGCCAGAGAGAGAACAGAATGAAAGGGATCATCATGACAGATAGTCCACAGTTCCTGGAGATCAAGTCACCTGTACAATACGGTGAGCTTTCCCCGGGGATGTACTCGGCAGGCTGCCCCGGCAGATTTGACACTGATGCAACCGGCAGTCTTATGCATTGTTCCGCTCAATGTACCAAACCGGGGCTTTTTAACGGTACCTTCCTGGGAATTATGCTTCCCTACTACCTGCACAACACAAACAACCTCATGGCTGGAGTACTTGGTAACATTGATCTGGCAGGTATGTTCCTGCCGAATCTGGAAAAGGTAGAGCCTAAAATTATAGCAGCGAGAAGTGCCACGGATTCTGTGGTCAGCTTTTTTCGTGATATTGCAGAAGCAGTTCCTGCAGAATCCTGTGTTTCTGTGGGAAAAGAGGAAATAGAAAAGTGTCTGGTTCTGCTTAATGCAGCATGTGGCAGGAGTGTAAATTCCCAGGGACTTGAAGGATTAGACACCCATGTCTCGCTGAACTGTGAGGATCCATTGAAAGCTGTTGCTGCACTGAATGGCATGGTTGCCTGGGTGGTTGTCTCCCTTGGAGGAAGCGGTAGGGTTTACGGGTCTTCCTCAACCGGCAGACTGGGGCTGGGGTGGTCGCGACCGGCGGGCTCTGGTTTATCTTACATGCCCGGTAAGGAGAACAGTGCCTCTATTCTGGCCGTTGCAGGTGGTCTGGCAGCATCTGCTGGAATGGCTCTTGTTGTGGAGAACTGGACTGAAGAGGGAGGAGAGGTGTCGCTTGTTGCTCAACGGTAATGCTAGAGTAGTGCTTGATCTGCTTTCATCCAGTGGCGAAAGGCTTAACATACAGGCTATTAACAGCCGACTTCCTGAGGTGCCTGATAAGACAGGAGCACTGGAGGATCTTCTGGCAGCAGGATTGATCTGGCACGCAGGCAAATCCAGATACGCCACTTTGAACACTCTCGGGCTGGAGAAGGGAACTGTAAGAGTAAGAGCAGATGGTTCTGCGGTACTATTTACAGGTGAGCCGGACCCTCTTCGAGTGGAAATAGAGAAAAGGAATGCAGAGGGTTCTCTGAACGGTGATCTTGTTCTTGTTCGCCTTCTTGAACCAATTTTACACAATGGGGGGTACAACGGCAGGGTTATCACAATCCTGAAGCGGTACAGGAACAAAATGGCAGGTATTGCAAGAAAAAGAGCTGACAAGTGGTTCCTGGATCCCCTTGACCCCAGAATGCCCAGGAACATATCCCTTGACCCTGGAAACAATGAGATACGAGAGGGTGATCTCATTGGTTGTGAGATTGATTACAGCAGTGGCAAGAGCTCCATCAAGGTCAGGGCATTATCCTCTATTGGATCACCGAATTCCCCGGGAGCTCTTATTGATTCTGTATGTACCGATCTGGAACTTCCTGATGACTTTCCGGAGGAGGTCAGCCGTGAATCTGATGCTGTCTGTATTTCTCCAGTTCCGCACAGCTCCAGAAAAGACCTCAGGAATCTTTACACACTGACCATTGATCCGATCGATGCCCGGGACTTTGATGATGCCATATCAATTGAAATTCCCCTGGAAGGCGGTTACCGTCTGGGAGTTCATATAGCCGATGTCTCCGCCTACGTCCCTCCCAGCTCTCTGGTTGATAACGAAGCTATGAAAAGGGGAACCAGCGTCTATCTTCCTGACAGGGTCATTCCCATGATCCCGGAGATACTTTCAAACAGTGCCTGTTCTCTTCAGCCGGATCAGGACAGACTGACAAAGACGGTTCTTATTAATTATGACTCCACCGGCAAGCGGACTGATTTCAGTGTTTTTTCCTCGCAGATAAGATCCAGGAAAAGACTCAACTACTCGGAAGCTTTTGCCATTCTCACCGGGAAATCATCCGGTGACAGTGAACTGGATGAGAAATTCAATCACTTTGCTGCCCTGAACAAGCTTCTCGACAAAGTCAGGGAGAAAAGAGGAGCTGTTGACCTGGGAGCTTCCGATTTCAGAACTGAGTTCAGTGATGAGGGGCTCCCCAGTGGCTTCAACAGGGTATCCGATGATGTTTCCCACAGGATGATAGAGAATTTTATGGTTGAGGCGAACAGTGCCGTTGCTGAATTCTGCAAGTGGCTGGAACTCGATGTGGTTTACAGAGTTCACGGAGACCCTGCGCCTGAGGCCTCCGAAAAATTACGGAGAACCCTCTCTGTCTACGGATTCAGTGTTCCCGGTCATCTGTCTCCAAGAGCCTCCTCCCTATCTAAAACGGTAAAGGAAGCGGAAGGAACCCCTTTGTATCCCATTGTTCGTGATGCGGTTCTCAGGTCAATGCAGAAGGCTGTCTATTCAACAGATAACAGTGGCCATTATGGGTTGGCTCTACGAAATTACATGCATTTCACAAGCCCTATCCGCAGGTATCCCGATCTGCTGGTACATCAGGCCATTACATGTTACGAAGAGGGGATAGTTCCTTCCAGGTCAGAACCTATGTCCTCCCTTGCAGAGAGTTGCTCGCAGCTTGAACGGCGTGCTGCCAGCGCTGAGAGAGTAACCACTGAACTGATGGCTCTGCTTTACCTTTCCCGGAAGAGGGGGAAAGTTTTCAGAGGAGTTATCAGGGATAGAACCGATTTCGGTCTGTTCATCCGCCTTCTGGATGTACCTGTTGAAGGCCTTCTTCATGTTTCAGCGTTGAAGAAATTCCGCCACCTTGTTCCCTCAGACCTCACTCCAGGCGCTGGTATTTCCGTTTCCGTGGAGTATGCGGATCCCATAGAGAGGAAACTGTCCCTTCTCCCTGCGGAAATGCCGGAGGATACCGAATGATCTACAGGGAACTTACAGAACAGATAACCGGATGGATAAGAGGCCGGGTTTCAGGCGCGGGGATGGATGGAGTGGTGATAGGGCTGAGCGGAGGAATTGATTCAGGAGTCTCTGCGGCATTGTGCGCAGGGGCACTTGGAGTTGAGAATGTACTGGGTCTTGTGATGCCCTGTGAGAGTATTCCCGAAGACACCCAAGACGGACACCGGACAGCGTTACATCTAGGCATACCTGTTAAGGAGATAGACCTTTCACCGGTACTGACTGCATTCGCAGTTGCAGGAAAACTGGATACGTCAAATGTACTGAATCTTGCAAATGTCAAAGCCAGGCTGAGGATGACCATGGAATACGCTCATTCTGCAAACAGGCTTGTTTGTGGAACAGGAAACCTCTCTGAGGCCATGACAGGTTACTGGACCAAGTGGGGAGACGGCGCTGCTGATCTTCTTCCAATAGCAGACCTCTGGAAGGATGAGGTCAAAGAACTTGCCCGGTACCTTGATCTGCCTGAGTGGGTGGTGAACAGAATGCCATCCGCAGGCCTGTGGGCAGGTCAGAGTGATGAAAACGAAATGGGTGTGACCTACAGCGAAATAAGGAAGTACTTTACCATGGGATCTGACAGTGTCTCTGTTGAAGCAGCTGAGCGGATAGCTCAACTGCATTCTCGAAGTGCCCACAAGAGAGAATCGATTCCATTTTTTCACGCCAGGGGGTGGCTTGATGAAAGAGACTAAAAGAACAGCGCTGATAAGTGCCTGGAACAAGCAGGGGCTTGAAGATTTTGCCATGGGACTTTCAGCACTTGGCTGGGAGATCTGGGCATCCGGGGGTACTGCGGATGTAATCGGGAAAGCCGGTGTGGCTGTCAGGCGCACGGAGGAACTTACAGGGATCAGCTCCATTCTGGGAGGAAGGGTGAAAACTCTTCACCCTGAGCTTCACGCATCCATCCTTGCAGATGGAGAAGCCCGTGAGCTGAGAACTCTTGATGGCAAACCTGTATTTGACCTTGTTGCGGTGGATTTCTACCCGTTTTACAAAGCAAAGGATATGGACCCTGTTTCCAGGGAAACAATTGAACTGGTTGACATCGGTGGCCCCACCATGGCCAGGGGCGCTGCCAAGAACTGGCACCATGTTATCAGTGCAACGGGAAGCGATGTTTTTCCCCTTGTTCTCAGTACTATTCAAAAGGAGCTTGATGACGAGCATTTCAGGAGAGAGATGGCATCAAGAACCTTCTCCATTACCTCTGCGTACGATCTTCATGTTTCTCTTAAGCTGGAAGAGGGGATAGCTCCTGCCCTGAGGTATGGAGAGAATCCTCATCAAAAAGCGGCGGTTCATTTCTCATGGCCCAGGGAAGGTTTTGGGACTGCGGAGGTCCTTGGGGGGAAAGCTCTCAGTTACAACAACTATCTGGATGCTTCAGCCGCATGCTCAATTGCTGCTGATTTCACAGGTGGCGTGCCTTGTGTGGTTCTGGCAAAACACGGGAATCCATGCGGTGTCGGCTGTGGAGATTCAGCTGTAGACGCTTTCAAGAATGCGTTCAGAGCCGACAGGATATCTCCTTATGGGGGAATTCTGGCCTGCACATCTCCTGTTGATATGGAACTTGTTAAGGAATTGAAAGGTATCTTTCTCGAGATCGTGATAGCTCCTGAGTTTGATGATGATGCACTTGCCAGACTACAAAAAAGGAAGAACCTCAGAATCCTGAGAATGTCGATTGACGCTGACAGTGCACATCTACAGCGATCGATATTCGGTGGATTACTGGTGCAGGAGCCTGATCTTGCAGTGGAGAACGCAGGGGAATGCGCTGTTGTTACAGAAAGAAAGCCCTCAGCTGAAGAACTTGTTGCTCTTGATCTTGCATGGAAAGTGGTGAAGGGTGTGAAGAGTAACGCCATTGTGATAGGTGACAGCAGTGGAACTCTGGGGGTTGGCATCGGGCAGCCCAGCAGAATAGAGAGTCTCGATCTTGCTGTGCGAAGAGCCCTGCGGGAGGGCAATGATCTTTCAGGCTCTGTGCTGGCCAGTGACGCATTCTTCCCGTTCCGTGATGGTCCGGACAAAGCTGCGGATGCTGGGGTTAAGGCGATAATTCAACCCGGTGGCTCCATCAGGGATGACGAGGTAATTGCCGCATGTAATGAGCATGGAATTGCCATGGTTTTCACCGGCACCAGACATTTCAGACACTGACATAATGAGAAAGAATACTGTACTGCTGTCTCTTCTACTTCTTATTTCTGCATGTCGTGTGGTGAATGACGACACATCCGTGGGAGCTTCTGCTACTGCATCCGCTCCATCTCCTTTTCGCACTGTGGATTCCCTGTTACAGAACGGTCTTCAAGACCAGGCAGTAAGAGTTTTGAGAAGGCTGAATCCTTCAGAGCATGGAAGTATGGATATTCTCTGGAGATTTGTGGGAGCATACAATGGCCGGGGCATGACCTCCAGGTGCATTGCAGTGCTGGACAGTCTTCAGGAAAGTGGTTGGGGAGACCTCGCCGGTTGGAAGATATCTGTACTTGACCTTAACAGAAAGCAGCAGCAAGCGGTGGAATTGGTTCCCGCAGAGGATATTCTGCTCCTTGCATGGCTTTACAGAGACAGTATTCAGTCAATGCCTTCAGTTCTCTCTTACCCGGTTCCATCTCATCTGGGTGAGAGAGCTTCCAGGCTTCTTCTTGCAACGGACGGCATCACACCCGGTCAACTGCAGCTTGCTGCTTCCGATGCGCGCTATCTTCCGGTAACTGTTGGCAGCAGGGTTCATGCGGAGCTTGAAGCTGCCTGCACTTCTTCAGGAGGCTGGTGGACTGATGCACTTAAAAGCTTTGACCCGTCAGGCAGCAGTGATGCCAGTGTGCGACTTCAGGCTCTGAGGTCGAAGTTTCAGGGCGTCGGGGACTACCAGTACTGGCAGGAACTGATTGGAACTTCCGCGGAAAATACAGCCGCAGGGGTGATCGTCTCAAGATGGCCTGACAGGGTTGACTGGGAAGTTGCCGATATCCTCATTGCCAGCGGTTCAGGTAATACTGTTTCTTCTATTGCTGACTCCAGGAATGATCCACCATTTTCTTCAGGAGTGACAATGGCCCTGCTCAGGGAGAGTAACAGATACTCTGAACTTGAAGCTCTCTGCGCATCGATATCCAGTGATGCTTCTACTGAACTAAGGGCAAGGGCTGTATTGTTCAATGCAAGATCTTTAAGGGCTCGAAGACAGAATACTGCGGCATACAGGGCATACTACAGATTTGCCCAGGATTTCCCATCTCATCCAACCGCAAGAGAGGCTTCCTATCTTGCAGGCAAGTACTTTGACAGTGAACAGAACTGGGCCGAGGCAGGTGATGCCTACCTGGCGAGTCTTCGCTCTGCTGGAAGCTGGGACGGAGATGCACGGGGACACTGGCGGGGAGGTTTCTGCCTGTATATGAACGGTAGAGGTTCTGTGGGTGATTCCCTCTGGCAGGCAGGCTGTGAAAAGTTTCCTTTCAGTCACTGGGCCGATGAGATGCTCTTCTGGAGAGCCAGGTATGCAGAAAGACAGGGGAATAACGGTTCCAGGATAGAGTTGCTTCAGCAGGTTGCCCGGGAGTATCCCTGGGAGTTCTACGGAATGCTGGCTGCTGAGAGACTTGGGATATCTGATAATATCAGCCTTTCTGTTGTAAGCCCTGTTATCAGAGAAGATGGGACACTGTCTCTTGCAGCGGAACTGTTCAGTCTGGGCTATGGAACAGCCGCGGTGGAAGTTCTCTATGCAGGAAGTGAAGGTAACCCCGCTACCCGTGCTGTTGCCCTTGGAATACTGGGTGAACACGGCAGAGCCATAGCTGCCATGAGATCCATGGATACGGAATACAGAGATACCAACAGGGGTATTCTTCCTGACAGCCTGCTGGGATGGTATTTTCCGGCACCGTACATGGAACTGGTGAACGCAGTAACGGATACAATGACACTGGACGCCTCTTATGTGGAAGGAATAATGCGGGAAGAAAGCTACTTCAACAGGTTTGTGATCTCCAGCGCAGGAGCTGCCGGACTTATTCAGCTTATGCCGGGTACTGCAGGTGATGTTGCAAGGTGGAACGGCCTTCCCCGTCTTTCTCCAGGGGAATTTTTTCAACCTGAGAATTCAGTCCTCTACGGAAGCCTCTACATTAACTCTCAAGCCAGAAGATACGATCATCCCGCACTCTTTCTCGCTGCTTACAATGCCGGTCCGGGGAATGCATCACGGTGGATCGATATGCACGGATTTCAAAACGATGATCAAGAACTTTACATAGAGCAGATCACCTACAGAGAAACAAGAATGTATGCGAAGAAAGTACAGCGCTCCGCATGGATCTACGAAAGGATAAGATTATGAATATCATTCTGATTGCCGTAATTGCCGTTGCCGGTTTTACAACCGACCATGATGAGAACACAACTATAGTCTATCCTCCGTACGGGCACTGCATGGGGATCTACAGGGCAGGTCAGGATCAGCTCAGTATGCTCCTCGGGGGCATGCTGCAGTTTGACGATCCCCAGGGGCTGGCAGCAGTGCTTCCTGATGACTGGGACACATCGGATCCCAGTGATGATGACGAGCTTGCGGTCTACGGGGTTAACAGCGGATCAGGACATGTAATTTACAATGCATCCATGTATGCTCTGGGTTTTTACGGGGGAGAGGGAAGCGGGCCGGATGAGCTTTCTTCGCCACATGGCATTGCTGCTACTGCATCAGGAATTGTATACGTTGCAGACACAGGAAATCACCGTGTTGCCGTTTTAAGAAGGTCAGGTCAGCGGATCTCTCCGGACTCTTTTATTGAAGGGTTTACCGAGCCCTGGGATGTAGCCCTGGATGGCAAGTACATCTGGATCACAGACAGGGCTGGGGGAACTCTTTCCAGATACCTGTCTGCCGGTGATCAAAGCCCTGTGGTGGTTCAGGTGAATTCACCGAGAGGAGTTGCAGCCACAGGTTATGGTGAGTACAGCAGTGGTCATCTACCCTGCCAGGTGGTCATAACCGATCATGGTACAGTTCTTACCAGGCTTGAGGATGGTTCTGTTACAGCAACTGCAGATCTTTCCAGTTGCGGTGGCAGTTTCTTTAACTTTGTTGAGATGGATTACCATGGAAATGTCTGGGTCACTGATTCTATCAGCTGCAGGATACACAAGTTTGATTCGGGACTCAACTACCTTGACAGCTGGGGACAGGGGTATGGGGATGCAGATGACAGGTTCATGAATCCAACCGGAATATCAATATGGGACAGGTTTGGACAGATCTTTGTAAGTGAGAGTTCAGGTGCACGGTATTTCTGGGTTGGCTCTGATATCAGAAACCTGGATCTTGAAAGCGACGGAAACGGATGCACTGTTTCAGGAAGACTCACTGAAAAGGCAACCATGGTTGTTAATGTCTACCGGTCAGACGGTACTATTGCCAGAAGTCTGTATTCAGGTAGAAGGGCTCCAGGCTATTTCAGCCTGGACTGGGATGGAACAACTCTGCAGGGAAGGGACGTATTCGTGGGAGAATACACGCTCTCCATAAACATTGAGCCTATCTATTCCAGTAGAACATATTTTGATAAGACCTGGCTCATGGATTTTCACATGGAGGGTCCTGAAGAGGCGGAAGTACCCGCAGGCGTGAGGGTGCGCTGAAGTACGCATATCTGGCTATCCTTTTTCTGGTGTCCGCTTTTTTCAGCGGTACGGAAACTGCCTGTTTCAGTTTAAGTCAGCTGCAGAAGGAAAGAATGTCTCTGACCGTCCGTGGTCGTCGTGCACTTAAACTCATTGCCGACCCAAGGAGGCTGCTCACCTCTATTCTTCTCGGTAATACTTTTATAAATGTGGCGGCTTCGTCACTTGCGGCAGGAATTACAGCTGATCTGATCCCGGGAGCACTGGGAATGGGTATTGGTGTTCTTGTGATGACATTTCTCCTTCTTGTTCTCGGTGAGATCAGCCCCAAAACACTGGCAAGAAGAAGGAACAGAGAGTGGATAGAGGCATCATCCAGTGTAATGAGCCTGGTCCTCCGGCTGTTATCCCCTGCAGCAAAGATCCTTACGCATCCTGCCGATCTTGCTGACAGGCTTATCCCCGGCAGGGAAGGGTCCGATAATTATATGGCTGCAGAGCTCTACATTCTAATGGAGATGGCCAGGAATGAGGGCATAATCGGGGGAGAGGCTGCTACCGCTGTTGCAATTCTGGAGCTGGATGAGCGACAGTGTGTCTCTGCAATGGTTCCGCGGGAAAAGGTTCTTTTCATCATGTCAGACTGGGGTGTTGACAAGATGAAAAGGGAATCTTTTAAAAGTGCTCATACAGCATACCCGCACATTGATTCTGCAAGTGGCCTGATGACAGGTATTGTTGATGTACGAGATCTTCTTGGTATGGACAAGTTTCTCATTCGTGAAGTTCCCTTCTTCCCGGAATCTGCCAGGCTGAGCACCGTGCTTGCTGATCTGAGAGCGTCCCGTTGCGGAATGGGAGCTGTTGTTGATGAATATGGAGACTGGACAGGAATAATTTCTGTGGCTGACATACTGGAAAGAGCAGTTTTTGCAGGCTCTCCGGGGATACCTCTGCCTGATGGAGTTAATCGCAGTGGATCCGGTTTTCTTATTCCCGCCGGTCTTCCAGTTGAAAAACTTGCGGTTCTTCTAGGCTCCGATGATCTTTCAGCCAGGTATGCAGAGTCCTGCGGAGGGTTACTCCAGGAGATCACAGGGAGACTTCCCGGTGAGGGTGAAGTGATAGAATTTGCCGGTTTATCCTTCAGAGTTACCCAGGTTCACGGTAATTCCCTGGAAACAGTCTATGTTGAAAGTAAAGAGAGATCATGATAAGTGTCCTTCTCTTCCTGGGTGCATGTACACTTGCCGCTTTCTGCAGTGGTTCTGAAACGGCTCTTTCCGCAGCCGGCAGGATTCAAGTAGCTGCACGGGGAAAAAGGGGTGCCAGGACCCTCTGGTTCCTTGAAAAACCATCCCGCTACCTTGCAACCACACTGGTGGGCACCAATGTGGGCGTAGTGCTTACTTCAAGCATAAGCCACAGGTGGGGGGTTGAACTGGGTGGTGGCTGGGAAATAGTATTTGCCTTTGGGACGGCTCTTTTTCTTCTTCTCTTTGCAGAGATAATACCCAAACAGCTTGCTCTTTTCAGAAGCAACAGACTTTCTGTTGCTGCAGCTCCTTTCCTCTATTTCTTTCGTATGATAATGTATCCACTGATTGCTGCTGCCTCGGGTATTTCCACGGTGGTTGCAGGCTCCGGTTCAGGAGAACGATTCTTTGAAAGCAGGACAGAAGTCAAGAGCCTCCTTTTATCGTCAGGGGGTAGAAAAGGCAGACTTGCTTCCTCTGTCTTGACCATGGCGGATTCATCTGTAAGCAATTATTCAATAAAACTTGAGGATTTTCCCGGTGTGGATTCCGGAGTATCCAGAAGCAGGGCCCTGGAAGTGCTTCTTGGATCAGGTGAAAACCTGCTGCTGGTGTGGGAAGAGGTGGGAGTGACGCTTGTGGGTGCCGTGAAGAGCTCTACTCTTGTTAGATGGAATGGAGAGGGTTCTATCACCAGGATATCAGCCGGACTTCCTTATGTGGATGGCCAGACCTCGCCACTGAAGGTTTTGTCTGAACTCTGGCGGTCAGCCACAGGGGCTGCAGTTCTTTTAGACAATAATCGTCAGCCTGTGAATCTGATAACTTCCGAGATGATACTCAGTCATCTGGTTCCGGAGCAGAGTAATGATTGACCTCAACCCGCTTACCGGACTGCCTGGCAACCGATCTATCCGGAAAACCCTCAGGAATATGGTACTCGCAGGAGATGGGATTGCAGCCTATGTTGATATTGTTGATTTCAAACCCTTCAACGATTACTACGGATTTGCACTGGGAGATTCAGTGATACGCAGGCTGAGCCAGATACTTGAAGAATCTATACCGGACGGTTTTGTGGGGCATATAGGTGGGGATGACTTTATCTGTGTGGGTAAGGGTATGGGTTTCAAGACCGGAGTAGAGAATGCCCGGCAGAGATTCAGGAGCATAGTGCCGGGTTTCTACACTGCGAGAGACAGGGAATTAGGTGGTATAGAAACCTTCGGCAGAACCGGGAATTACAAGTTTCTTCCCCTGCTTGACATATCAGTGGTATTCACGGACCCTTTCGAAAAGAACATATCTGTTGAATCCCTTGCAGGTAAGGCCGGCCGGGCTAAAAAGCTTCTCAAGGGCGAGCAGATTGCGGAATCCGTTTATCCTGTCCTGGAGAAAGCTCTTGAGCAGGGGTATTCAGTTGAACACACAAAGGCACTTATCGAGGCCTGCGGTGTGCTGAGGGAAGAGGGTGCAGTGCCTTCTCTTTCCGGAATACTCAAAGGCAGGTACAGCTGGAAACTGAGAAAGAGTGCTGCTCTGGCCCTTGGGTATATTGGGAATGCGCAGTGTACAGAACTTCTTTTGAATTCTCTAGGTGATTCAAACCCGCATGTTCGCACAAGATCAGTTGAGGGGCTTGTTATTTCAATGGGCAGGGAGTCAGGTGAGTTGATCGCTCATATGCTTGATGACAGATCCACCTGGGTCAGAAGGGCTGTTCTAAGGGGAATTGGTTATGCCGGCTGGCATGATGGTCTTCACTATCTCAGAAGCGGTGCCACGTGCAAAGCCCCAGGGCCTGGAATAAACACATCCATGGAGAGGATGGCTGCACTTGACGGTATCTCCCTGCTCGGTACTTCGGAGGAAGCGGAATTTCTTGCAGGTCTTTGCGGTGATCGGGGATACTTTCCCATTGAAGGAGCCTACAAAGCGTTGTGTTCCGTTGGAACAGATGCAGCTGCACTTGAAGTCATTCGAAGAAATGGAACTGTTCCCGCTGTTCTCAATCTCACAGACATGAGCATGGCAAATCTCAGGAAACTTGAGGCTCTTGCGGTTGGCTCACTTTCGGGTGATGATAATGTTGCTACCGGTGCTCTGAGATTCTTTGAAGGTTTTTCTCTGGAACTCAGCGAGTTCACTGCTTCTGGACTCAGGAACTGTCTGGGCAGTTTCTCAGGTGATATGTTCCGGAGACTGGTGATACTTCTGGACAGTAGAGGACTTGCTGCGGATATGTCCTGTATTGCAAGAGTTGCCAGCAGGATAGATTCAGGACAGCAGATAGGGACATCGGCTCTTACTGCTTTTCTTGGGTGGGTATCACGAAGGGGAGGTGTTCCCCCGGGGTGTCTTCTCAACTCGTTCTTGAGGGGAGATAGAAGGGCTGTGGCTGCTTCTGCCGCCCTTGCTGTTCGTTCTCTGGCTTCAAGGGACTTGACGCAGATGAAAAATAGAGAAACAATTAGCTGATCGTTCTTTATGAAAGGTGTTTGATGGGCGAGACTGTTCAAGAGCTTCTGGCAAAGCTTCGAGTTTCTGATGAACCTCAGCTTTCCGCTTTCCTGCCTGACCCTGAGGGGCAGAATGTTATTCTCCGAAATCTTCCCTGTGCCCTTCTGGTGCTCGACACTAATGAAGGCATTGTTCTTGAACTGAACGATTATGCTCTTCAACTTTTTGGCGTGGACAGATTTGCTGTTATCGGGAAGACATTGAGATCCGCAGGTATCACCGTGGAGATGAACAGTGATTCTGCAATGACATCTCCAGGGAATCCCAGCAGAGGCTCAGTAAAGGATTCAAACGGCGTTCCCATTCCTGTTCTTGTTTTTCAGCACAAGGTGCGTTTAACCGGCAGAAATGCTGATGTCATCCTTATCATTGATTCAACCCTTATCGGAGGAAGCCGAACTGCCGAGGCAAGTCTCGATCTTTTTAAGAGGGTTCTTGTGGCATCCGGAACAAACTTTATCTTTGCCAGTATCACTGGTGGGGCACTGGAAAGGGATCTTCAAGTAATTGAAACAGGAGGTGAGATCCCTGAAGCTATCAGAGAGAAAACTATTCCCGGAGCGTCTATCTCTGACATTTTCTCTCCTGTTAATGCCGCAAGAGTGGTGGAGGACGCTCTCATTCTCTCCGAGGATGGTGGGGAGAAAGCCCTTAAACTGAAAGAGTGCACGCCTTTTGTAATGTATGCGGATAAAGGAAACCGGGTTCTCATGGTATACCCGGCAGTGACTGAGAAAAAAAAGGTCATCCGGACAAAGACATCTTCATTAAGCTCATCAATGAAAATGACTGTTCTCTATATAGCCTCCAGTGCTTCCGCCAGAAAGTCCGGGAAAGAGATGCTGGAGATGATAGGTTTTCATGTTACCGAAGTGGAGTCACCTGCAAGCGGTCAGATAATCTTTGATGAGAACCCGGGAAGATTTCATTTTGTGGTCTGTGAAGAATTTACTGATGACCCGGATCTTCTCGGCCTGGCTGGTGAGATGGAGAATGCAGGAACAGGTCTTGTTCTGGTGACAAACGAAGATTTTGATTATCTGGACGATATGAAAATCGCCAAACTATCTCCCCCGCTGAGTATCAACCTTCTTGCCTCGGCAGTTTCTAAAGTCAGCAGCTGATGCTGTGCTCTTAGTGGATTACCCTGCCGGAAAAGGAATTCAGGCTTTTCAGAAATTGATGGTAAGGGAAGTACACGATAGGTCAGTGGTACCGGAGGAGGGACTTGAACCCTCACACCTCGAAAGGTAACGGATTTTGAGTCCGTCGCGTCTGCCATTCCGCCACTCCGGCACGATGGTGGAATGTAATTCATGTTTCACCCTTCTGCAACCTTGACAAAATGGCTGAATCTGGGTACATTTCGCCTTCAAAGGGCCCATAGCTCAGTTGGCTAGAGCCACCGGCTCATAACCGGTCGGTCCCTGGTTCGAGTCCAGGTGGGCCCACCAAAGGCATTCAATAGAAGGGCGGGTAGCTCAGTTGGTAGAGCACAAGCTTCACACGTTTGGGGTCGCAGGTTCGATCCCTGTCCCGCCCACCAGAATGCGGACACCTGAAGGTGTCCGTTTTTCTGTATTCATAGAGATCGGATGGCTGTAGCATGGAAGAATTCATAGCGCGACTACTTGACCTTCAGGACTGCGACCGGGGTATTGACAGACTGAGAGCTGATCTGGAATCCATTCCCAGGGAGCTGAAGATACACAGAATGGACACGCAGGGGCATGAGGCTAAATTCAGTCTGTTCAGAGATAATCTGGACGGTATCAGGAAAAAACAGCAGAAACTCACAACGGATCGCAGTGATAATGTTACCAGAATAGCAGACTACAAGAGCAAACTTATCTCATTAAAATCCAACTCGGAATACACAACAATGCTCAAGCAGATAGCTAATACAGAGAAGATGATCGACCAGATCGACAACATGATCATAGAAACAATGTATGAGGAAGATGAAGCTTCCAGGGCGCTGGAAAAGGCCTTGAAGGAGCGTGACCGTGCTGTTAAAAGATCCAGTCTTCGTGAAGAAAGCCTCAAGGAAAAACTCAGTGAGCTTGAGAAGGGTCTTGAATCAATGAAGGCAGATCGGAGTGAAATAGCCTCCAGGGTGGATCAGAGACAGTTGAAGATGTACGAGAAGTCAAGAAGTTCCGGACACAGAGAAGTGGTGACAGGAGTTATGAACGGCTCATGCGGTGGATGCCTTACAAAAATTCCTTCCCAGAGTGCCGGTGAGATAAAGGGTGGGAAAACTTATGTTTGCCCTCTTTGCGGCAGTTATGTAGTCTGGACATCTGACAGTTCTTTTTGATATTAGATATGAGGATCCGGCCGGGTGGGCGGTCGCGGACCCCATGGGGGTTCGAGGAAAGTCCGGGCTCCACAGGGCAGGACGCAGGGGAAATCCCTGGTGCAGCAATGCAGGGACAGTGCCACAGAAACGATTCCTGGACCGGTCTCCGGTTCAAGGGTGAAAAGCAGGCAAACCCCGTCCGGTGCAAGGCCAAATAGGAAGAGCAGCTCCCTCGGGGGCTGGGGGGTGGCTCGTCCCTCTTGCTCTTCGGGTTGGTCGCTGGAGGTGTCCGGTAACGGGCACCCAAGATGGATGGCCGTCACTGTTCTTACAGTACAGGACCCGGCTTACAGCCCGACCGGATCCACCGTGTAAAACGGGAGAAAGAATTGAAATACAAATGGTTACCCAGACCTGAGATAAATGGGGACAGTAGCTCATACAGCGAGTCCATAGGGTTTCCTGATCCAGTAGAGACTCTGGCTGAAAGAAGGGGCTTCGGTTCTTCATTCATCCATTCTGATTTTGATGAGCTTTCTCCATGGGATGCTCTTCCCGGAGCAGACAAAGCCTCTCATATTCTTGAGAAAGCAATCACAAACAATGAAACTGTTCTCATTCACGGGGATTTTGACGCGGATGGAATAACGGCCACAGCCACTGCAATTCGCGTTATTAAAGCTCTTGGTGGTAAGGCTAAGTTTCATATTCCATGCCGATTTGCAGAGGGGTACGGTCTGGGGGAGACCGGAGTGAAGAGGTGCATTGAGAGCGGAGCCGGGGTGCTGGTAACTGTGGATTGCGGTATCACCTCAACAGAGGAAGTCGCTGCTCTCAAGAAAGCCGGTGTTAAGGTTGTTGTAACAGATCATCACAAGCCTTCTTCGATACTTCCTCAGGCGGACGTTATTGTTGACCCGGAACTTGCCGGTGGAGAGATCACTCCCTGGAGATACCTTTCAGGTGCAGGTGTTATTCACTTTGTGCTCAGAGGGTTGGCTCAACGGATGGGAAGGGGAGATATCCCAGAACTGGAACCGGATCTTGTTTCAATTGGAACTATCTGTGACATGGTCGCTCTCACAGGTGACAACCGTATTCTGGTCAAACGGGGACTTGATGTCCTCAGATCGGATCCATCCCCGGGGATCAAGGCGCTTATCAGGGCTTCCGG
>JAGLDY010000048.1 GCA_023145375.1 Candidatus Sabulitectum sp.
CATGCAAAGCAGGCTGTGAACCTTCTTCTGGAGACTGAACCCAGGCTCGCAGAGGAAGCCGCATTTTCTCTTGAGAAGGTGAACAGAAAAAGGAAAGACCTTGATTCCGTTGTTTTTTCCCAGGCTGCCGAACTGCTGGAAAACACAGAAGCCAGGGTGGCGGTTGCCTCTTCTGATACCTGGCATCCCGGTGTGATTGGAATTTCAGCGTCAAAACTTGCCCGGCAGCTTAACAGGCCGGTAGTCCTTGTTGTATGGGACGGTGAGAAAGGTCGCGGAAGCGCCCGGGGAGTGCAGGGAATGCCGATCTATCCAGTTCTTTCCAGGGCTATGGAGGAAGGCCTGCTTTTGAGGTTTGGAGGCCATGAACAGGCTGCAGGTTTCTCTCTGGAGAGGAACAGATACCTGGAATTCAAGTCTTTTGTGGAATCGATCTCAAAAACTCTTTACAGAGAAGCACCAGTTCCAGTTCTTTATATTGATGGCCGTTTGACACCTGAGAACTGTAATGGAGATGTTCTTCGTGCACTTGAGGATATGGGTCCATTCGGTGAAGGCAATCCGGAGCCAGTCTGGATCGCCAGAGGACTGTACCCGGCTTCATTCAGGTCTGTGGGCAAGGATGGAAAACACCTTCAGGTTTCTTTTCAGCAGGGTACGCAGGCTCTCAGGGGTATAGGTTTTGGACTGGGGCACAGAACCTCAGAATTGAATCGTATGCTGGACGTAGCGTTCACTCTTTCTGCTGACAAATGGCGCGGTGGAGATGCAGTACAACTTGTTATCAAGGATGTAAGACCTGCAGCCGGGAGAAAGAATTGAATCTTTCCGAAAGGGTAAAGGCTGTTTTTGCAGGGTCTGGTGCAGCGTCTGTTATCCCGAATTACAAGGTTCGTCCTCAGCAGGTGGCCATGGCTGCTTCAGTGGCAGATCTTGTTGAACTGGAGGGGATATCAGTTCTTGAAGCAGGAACAGGCATCGGAAAGAGTTTTGCATACCTGATACCTGCTGTTCTTTCAGGACAGGCCTGTGTGATCTCAACTGCGACACTTACACTTCAGGATCAGTTGATAGGCAAGGATATCCCAATGGTGGGGAAGATCCTCGGTGAGCCTGTTGATGCAGCAGTACTCAAGGGCAGAGCAAACTATCTATGCCTTAGAAAATGGTTTCAGTGGGGAAATGAGGTGGCGCCGGAGTTAAAGGGCTGGGTGGAAGCCGGCAACGGAGACCTTTCTCTGTGTGACCTCAAACCAGCCGGTGACAAGAAAAGAAAGATCGCCGGGGACGGTCTGGACTGCCTGGGCAGCAAATGCTCTGAAATGCACCATTGTCATTACTACGCCGCCAGGAACAAAGCGAGGAAAGCCAGGATCCTGGTTGTCAATCATCACCTTCTCCTCTGCGGTCTTGATTCCGGGGATCTTATACCTGAGGCATGGTTTCTTGTTGTTGACGAGGCTCACAACCTGGACAAGGCAGCTTCATCAAGCCTTGGCTATTCTCTTTCAGAACCGGTATTGAACAGCGTTTTTGATTCGATAATTCTAAGTGGCCGTTCCCCTGAGAAGAAAACTGTGCTTCTGGATAAAACACGGCTGATAGCCTCCCAGATCACCGCTCTGTCTGTCTTTGCGGGAAAAGACGGGGAGATCCATCTCAATGATATTCTGCCTGACTTGCAGATTATTGCAGATGCAGCTGCAGCTCTTCGCAAGGATATAGCCGGCGAAGAAGATCTTGCAGGAGCATCCCAGGCTCTGTACAATCTTGAAAGGTCAATCCTCTCTCTTGTCCAGGTTGATCCGGCAAACTGGTGTTGCTACGTTGAAAGAACCGGGAAGCATCCTCTTCTTCGCTCCGTTCCGATACATCCGGGTTCATTGCTTCGCAAGACTCTGTACAGCAGCTTTCCAGCGGTTCTTCTTACAAGTGCCACTCTTGCTGCAGGAAAGTCTTTCTCCTATTCTGATGACAGACTCGGGGTGCCGGTGGAGGCGGACAGACAGGTTTTCCCAAGCCCCTTTAACTATGCAGTTCAATCGGTTCTTGTTCTACCGGAGGACATCCCGGCGCACAATGATCACAGATCCATATCCGACTTTGCCTGGCGGCTTGCCCGTGAGACCGCCGGGATCCTCAATGGGCGAACCATGATCCTGTTCACAAGCTACAGGAACATGGAGCTTTGCTGCAATGCTGCGGAGGCGGATCCTCTGGATGGAATACCATTGCTGGTGCAGGGAAGGATGAACCGCTCAGCAATTCTGGAAAAATTCAGAGAGGACCCAAGAGCTGTTATTCTGGGAACTGCCAGCTTCTGGGAGGGAGTTGATCTTCCAGGAGAGCTTCTTCACTCACTGATAATTGACAGAATACCCTTTCCAAGCCCCGGTCACCCTCTTACAAAAGCAAGAATGGTTGCCCTGGAGGCTCGGGGAGAGAGCAGCTTCTCGCGGTTGATGCTTCCTGAGGCAGCTATAAGATTGAAACAGGGGGCCGGGAGGCTTATCCGCTCAGGTTCCGATACTGGTGCAGTCTTCATACTGGATGGACGGATGAGAACCGCCGGTTACGCAGCTGTACTTCTTGCCTCCATGCCTCCTTTCAGGAGAGAAAGTCTCAGGGGAGCCATGACATTCCTGATGGAACAAGCCGACAGTTTCACAGGTATCAATAGAGAGCAGGACAGGGGGTAGAATGGTCATTATTCCAGGTACAGGATACTCGCTGGGATTGAGCGGTATTGATGGAAAGGCTGATGTTGTTACCATGGAAGTACCCTCCGCAGAGGTGAAATTCCATTGCTCAGCATGGATGAATGCACAGTGGATCCACCGGTTTGTACAGTTACAGATAGAACGGAACCGCCGGAAGAAACATCCTCTGGCTTGCAGAAATTGAAAGGGGTGAACATATTCGGCAACTATATGATGAGATTGAGTGTAATTCCCCTGAGAGGAGATAGAGTTGAAGAAAATTACAGTATTGCTTTCCGCCCTGCTTATGCTTGCCTGTTCCACTGCCCTTGCAGGAAGCACTGGCGACGCAACTTCTGTTGGTATAATTCCTTTTGGATACAGTGATGACAACTCACGATGGATAAGTGGGAAACTCAGCGACTTCCTTCGGGACAACCTTGATTCCAGTGTGGATTTTGCAGCTATCAGCGAGAATGACCTTGATGATGCTTTTGAGGACATCGGATTTGATCCGAACCAGTTTCAATACGGTGTTCCACCAGAGATGATAGTTGAAGCCGGAACTGGAATGGGTGCTGACCTGATAGTCTTTGGATTTGTGGTTCCCGGTGGTGGTGATCAGTACCAGGTCATGTGGAATATCGTTGTTGTCTCCAGTGACAATACCATCACTCCCCCTCCCTCCATGGTCCAGAAGAACACAGATCCTGTTCAGGCGCTTGCAGAAACCATAGTTTCAGAGATCAATGGCCAGGTGGGAGCAAGAGCTGATGAAGCGCTGAACATGGCCAGGTATCACAGTGCAAACGGTACATGGAACAGTGCGATAATCTCATATCTTCAGGTTCTGGAAGTTGATCCGGAGCATGTTGACGCAATGAACGAGCTTGCAGTTGTTTTCATGAAGAGTGATGTGGATTCAGTGGAGAGAGCAGAGATCATCTTCAATCAGATCCTGGCCATAGATCCAGCCAATTCACCTGCAATGAGTGGTCTTGGAGCAGTTGCCCTCAAGAGAGAGAACTACGAAACTGCCAAGGACTACTTTGACCAGGCTATTCAGGCTGACCCGGACAACACCGCTGCTTATTCCGGGCTTGCCAGCGCATACACAGCTCTGGGTATGACTGAAGAGGCAATTGCCAGCTTTGAATCTGCTCTGGCTGCGAATCCCAATAACCTTCAGGCCAGATATGCTCTCGGTCTTCTCTTTGCAGAGCTGGGTAATTACACAGAGGCAATCCCTCATATTGAGGCAATTCTTGATGTTCGCCCTGATTACACTAATCTTCGTCTGAAGCTCGCATCCGCGTACTCCGAGATAGGAGACTACGGCTCAGCTGCTGACAATGCCATTCTTGTTCTGGATGCCGCTCCGGACGATACAGACCTTGCTCTTTACGTTGCCCAGTACGAGGCAAAAGCAGGGAGAACAACCGATGCTGTTAACAGGCTTAACGGGATCATCGCCTCCAGCGGAAGCAGGCAGGCATACCTGATGCTGGCAACAGTGTACAGAGACAGCGGACAGCGCGGTTCCATGCAGACAGTTTTCAACAGGCTTCACAATGCATACCCCGGGGATCCTGTAGCCAACTACATGGTTGGTGCATTCTACTATCAGAGCGGAAGCTCAAAGGCCAGAGTAAGTGAGCTTGTCTCCTCCAATGTTTCCACCTGGGAAAGTGCCATCAGTGAACTCGGCACTGCCATTGGTTTTCTCAATCAGGTTACAGGTTACAGAGCAAGTCAGGCGCAGAATATGGTGTCAGCTGCGCAGAATGCCATCAGCCTCTGTGAAGAGAAAATAGACAGGGTTAACCGCTATTCTCAGTGACCTGTGGTACAGTAACGATACATTCAGACGGGGGGACGCTTCAAAGGCGTCCCTTCGCCTCAGATAGAAAGGTATTTCAGTGGAAGGCAGATTTCTTGACAGGGTGGTTATCACCGTTAAAGCCGGAAAGGGCGGCGACGGTATCGTGGCCTTTCGAAGAGAGGCTTATGTGCCCAAAGGAGGCCCCAGTGGTGGAGACGGAGGCAGGGGAGGCCATGTCTGGCTTGAGGTCAACCGGAAACTGACCACCCTTGTTGATTTTACGAACGGATCCATATTCCGGGCGGAGAAGGGAGTCCCCGGCGGGAAGAATGACATGACCGGCGCACGGGGAAAAGACCTGGTTCTCTACCTTCCTCCCGGCACCGAGGTTTACAACTTCGATACGGATGAACTGCTTGCTGACATGACAGAACCAGGCCAGCGGATGTGTATCGCAAGAGGTGGTGAACACGGTCTTGGAAATGCAAACTTTGCAACTCCTGAAAGAAGAACACCCCGTATCTGCACAAAAGGAAGACCCGGCGAGGAGCTTAAGCTCCGGTTTGAACTCAAGCTCATGGCCGATGCAGGTCTTGTGGGGTTCCCGAATGCAGGCAAGTCAACTCTGGTCTCCCGGATAAGCGCAGCAAGACCGAAGGTCGCAGGGTATCCTTTTACCACATTAAGCCCATCGCTGGGTGTAGTAAAGTTCACTGATGGATTCAGTTACGTGGTTGCCGACCTGCCTGGTCTCATTGAGGGAGCCAGTAAAGGGGTGGGGCTTGGACTAAGATTCCTTCGCCATGCGGAGAGGAACAGAATCCTTGTGTTTGTACTTTCCCCGGGCATGGAGGTTACTCCAGGTGAGCAGTTGTCCACTTTACGGAACGAGCTGGTTGAATACGGTACAGATCTGAAAAGCATCAGCGCCATGGCAGTTCTCTCCAAGTGTGACACTGTAACGGAAGAAGAGGAAGAGAATCTTCTTGCAACTCTTCCGAATGGTACAATGCCACTGAGTTCCGCAACTGGGAAGGGGGTTCAGGAATTTCTGAGAAGACTTGGGAAACTGATCCTCAAGGAGAGAAGAAAAGATTCAGAGCTCTCTTAACACTTTCACTTCTGGGGCACCTCCCCAGAGCTGAACTGCGCAGGCTTCTTTTAACAGAAACTGCCGAAAGAATAGCAGAACTCTCTCCTTCATCAGATATTTCTATTCCCCTCCGTATCTGCAAAGAACTTGATATACAAGCCGTTCACTACGGAGGACCAGGTTATCCGGAGCCCCTTAAGAACATGCCCGACCCACCGGCGATCCTTTTCTATCGCGGAAGAGTTTCTCCTGCTGATCTACCTTTCACAGTTGCGGTGATAGGTTCCAGAAGATGCTCCCTGTACGGTAGGAAAACCGCTAGGAGACTCTCCATGTCATTGAGCAGAGCTGGTGTCTGTGTGGTCAGCGGCCTTGCCCGCGGGATCGATGGAGAAGCACACAGAGGGGCTCTTGACGGCAGGTCACCCACTGTTGCTGTCATGGGTGGAGGTCTTGATATGATCTATCCCCCGGAACACAGTTCTCTCGCAGAGAGAGTGGCTGAAAGCGGATGTCTTGTTTCCGAGTATCCACCGGGGACAAAACCTGCAAAGTACACTTTCCCAGAGAGAAACCGGATAATCAGTGGTCTTTCCAAGGCGGTTGTGGTAGTTGAAGCAGGAGAAAGAAGCGGCACAATGATCACCGTGGGTACTGCCCTGGACCAGGGCAGGGAAGTTTTCGCGGTTCCAGGTGACACAGACAGATCATCCAGCAGAGGTTCGAACAGGCTTCTTAGAGATGGGGCGGGTATAGTCCTTTCACCGGAAGAACTTATTGAAGAACTTGGGCTTAACTTAATTTCAGAACCGGTACCCTGTGTTTCAGATCCCATTCTATCAGCTCTGCAGAAAAAACAGTCTACCGCTGAACAGATCTCTCTCACTCTTGACGCTGATCCAGCCGGGATAAACACCAGACTTCTTGAGCTCGAACTGCAGGGGCTTGTTATCAGAAGACCCGGGGGTCTCTACTCAGGAGTGTGAAGAGGTCTTCATACAGGTATGATGCTACCTTCACACTGATGTGCACGATAAGAGCAATAGGTATAAATAAACAATAGATACTCTTTGGTATCCTTTTTGCGTACTGATGTGTTTATGAAAAAACAAAAAGACAATACAGATACACGCAGGGGCAGAAGCAGGGGAGCGGCTCTTATGATCGCTCTTCTTGCTGCTGTTGTTGTGATGCTTGCAGCTACCCTTCTGATCGGCCTTACCAGGAAAATGGTCAATTCGCATATTGCCAGACTTGAAACTGCACAGATAACCCTTTCCGAGAACAGTGCCACCGACGGACTTGCTTTTCTCCTGGCTGAACAGGGTCCCGGTGTAGCAGCAGAGCAGCTGCAGTTTGACCTTGCAGGAGTTTCCACAGAGTTTTCCCATCTAGGTACAGCTACTGCTGGAATTAGAACGGGTTTTTATTCCATTGAGAATGCTGTGCGAGCAGTACTTATTCCAGCCGGTGACCGGCTCATCGCAGCTCAGAGATTAGACGGATCCACTGTGCTGATAACATTCTTCAGCGGAGAATCCTTCAAAGCCACCTCCGAATTTGTCTTCGAGACAGACCTTCAGCCTGTGACGGGAACTCCCATTCTCTATAATGGTGAACAGGGTGCTGTTATCGTTTTTGAAGGGAATGACAGCGCTCTTATCTGCGTTGTAACTTCCCAGGGCGTTCAGACGCAGGTTTTCCTGGATTCTCCGGTTATTTCCTCTACTTCCATGCTTTCAGCAGGTGAATCCACTGATGGAACACCTCTGGTTATCATAACAAGAGGTGCTAATCTGGGAACTCTCTACAACTGTGAATCAGGTGTCCCGCATCACATAAGTTCACCTGCTGGAACCTGCCCCGTGTTCCTTGCAGACGGAAGTATCTTCGGTTCTTTTTCTTCAGGGACTTCCTCTATGGGAATCGCCCATGTTGTGGATGTATTCGATGGAGATTTTAACAATGACGGCAGAGATGACATGGCTTTTGCAACCCGTTACTCTCTTTCCGTGTTCTCCGGAGCAACCAGCGGCATTCTCAGCTCGAGTCCGGGAGGTTCTCTGACTTGCTGGGGAAGTGTCGGAGGCAGAACCGGACTCTGTGGTATGTGGAGGATGCCGAATGGCCAGGAAAAATGGTTCCGCCTCGGGTATGACGGCTTCACGGAATTCATTCCGGAAATGAACTACATGCTTGGGTGGCAGGGACGCTTTTACGGTAACGGAAGTACTCTAACCGGTTTCATTGACGGGAGAGCGGTTATTGTATCTTCATCAGGCTACATATTGGAACTGCTCAGCGGTGAGATGTTCACAGGTAATGCCGACGGTGGAGACACTGATTTCTTCAGCTTATCCGAGGACGGTGTGGACGCCTGTTTCAATCCGGTTAACGGTGACGGTCTCCGCCTTTCATTCTCTGCTGCAAATCGGTACAGAGGCAGTGAAAGTTCCGGTGAGACGCACTTATTCTCTATCTATGAATCACAGGGAGAAAGAAGGGTATTTCACACACTTGAGGGGTTTGACCAATGAAAAAAGGTTTTACTCTGGTGGAAGTAGCTGTTGCTTCGGTGATTATTCTTATTGTACTCACTGCTCTGACCTTTGCGCTTTTCTCTTTTGTCCATGGTGGAAGAACACTGGAACTTCAACAGGGAGCTTTTACTCTGGCAAGGGTTGAGATCGCGGCAATCGAGAGACTGGAGGAGTACCCCGAGACAGGTGTAACCGTAAGAGCTGATACCTTATTGGGTCGCCGGTACATTGTGGAGACAACAGTAGCTTTCAATGGCGAGAACGCCGTTGATGTGTTTGTGGAAGTTTCCTCGGGAGACTCAGTTTCAATAGAACTTACAAGAAGATTTTATTCAGATATCAGTTACAACAGAAACAGTGATCAAAACAGAAACGCCAACAGATTGGAGACCTTATGAACGGTGTAACCGTCTTCCGGGGAAAGTCGGAAGGATTCACGCTGATAGAGGTTGTTATTGCCTCTATGATCCTTGCCATTGTTATTACTGGAATAGCATTTTTCTTCATGCATATCATCGAAATGTCTGATCAGATGGATGATCAGGCCAGAGCAATTCAGATCTGCCGGGAAGGCATTGAGGATCTGCGTTCAGAGGATGTTCAGGCATTGGCTGACGGATGGCAGAGCCCTTCTACGGTGATCGAGGGGTTCACAAGATCCATCTGGATAGACACTCCGTATTCGATCTATCCAGCTGCAAAACACGTAAGATGTCGAGTCACATGGTCAGGTATCGAAGGCGCTGACAGCCTTAGCCTGAGTACCATTTTATAAGGAGGTGAGTGGAATGAGAAAACACAATTTAAGATCAAGAACTGGAATGTCTCTCATTGAGCTGATGATTGTTATAGGTATCATGGGAATTTTGTTTGCTGCTGTTTACATGTTCTTCGTAAAGGGAACAGAGCAGTTCCACTTCACCCGCAGGCAGAACCAGCTTGCCACCACAGGCAGGATTGCTCTGGAGGTCCTCTCTGACGAGATAATATGGGCCGGTTACATGCCCACCGGAGGATGGACGGATGATGAATGGCATCCGGTGGAAACAGCAACCACTGGAACATTCGACTTCTATGCCGACAGAGACGGTAACAAGGCATTGACCAACGATGAGTACAGGAATATTTACCTGGATGCAACAAGCAACATCGTTTATGTCACCGATGATCTCTCTAATAGTCGCGTGGTCGGCACAGAGATCACTGCCCTGGAGTTCGACTACCTGGATGCCGGCGGAACAGCTTTATCAAAACCGCTGGTAGAAGCAGACAGAGATGCTGTAAGGTATGTGTCCATCAAACTGACTCTTCAGGACACATACAGGGGAGATGTATATCAAACCGTGATGCAGACCACTGTCACACCAAGAAATCTGGGGATACTCCATAATTTTGATCCCCTCTTCTACATGCCCCCCCCTCCCGAGGCCAAGATCGTGGTGAATGTAGACGGTGATACGATCTCAGGACATACACCAACTACACACCAGTGGGCTCTTCTTAACAAGCTTGACAGCTGGGGCTTTACTATTGTTGAACTTTCAGATGATCAGCTGGAATCTTACGACTACGACACGTCAGGTGTCGATCTGGTTATCCTGAGGGTAATGGCAGCTGGAGCCAGCCACATAGCTATTGCTCCCACTCTTCAGGCAATTCCGGTTCCCATTATAGCCCTTGATGCCAATGATGCGGTGGATGTATTCTCCATGGGAACTATCCCGGGCACTCATGCCAATTCTGCAGGCAGGATGTTCAAGTCATTCCTTGACCACCCCATTCATGATTATGTCAATCCTGATTCCACCGGGTTTTATATGTATGAGGTTCTCACGCCAGGTGCTATAAGTACCCTGGACGGATACAATGTGGGAACAGAGCTGATAACTGCATTCATGCCGGATTCAATTTCCGGAGTTTCAGTTGTCCATGAGGATACACTGAGCTTAAGGCGAATCCACTACTGCGCACCTGATTTCGCCAGTTACAGTCTTCACGGGTACGGATTCCTCTACAATGTGGTCACATGGACTCTTCCTGCGCCTTCCGAACCTGAACTTGGCGAGGAGATAAACA
>JAGLDY010000049.1 GCA_023145375.1 Candidatus Sabulitectum sp.
CTGGATCCTGTAGACATACATTCCCGGAGCAAGCTCTCCGCCTTGAAGCATGGTCTGATGCGTGCCTGATTCCAGCCACCCGTCAACCATTGTCTCCACAAGTCTGCCGGAAATATCAAACAGTTCCAGCCTGACATTGCCACCGGTGGAAGTTTCAAATCTTATGACAGATGAAGTACTGAACGGATTAGGCTGAGCAGCATGAAGCAGTACACTTCCAGGGGATGATGGATCAGTCTCCACACCTGCGTCAGGTACATACTTCAGTATGTTTCCGTGAAAACCGCAGGCCCAGATGGTGCTGTCATTCTGTACTGCAAGATCCCAGATACTCTCGTTGACCAGAGTACCACTCCACTCCTGGGTCCAGCTGGTGCCTCCGTTGTCTGTTCTGTAGATGTACCCTACACCGCCCTGGTTCACCGGATTTCTAACTGCGGCCCAGCCGGTGTTGGAATCGATCATCAGGATCTTGTCCACATACTCATGGGGAAGAGTGCCCGCTGCTACCCAGGTTGCTCCACCGTCAGTTGTTTTCTGAACTTTGCCGCCGGCGCCTGCAGCCCAGCCCTCCAGATTGTTCAGGAAAAAGAGGGTCATTATATGGTTCGCGAAAGCCGGTGACTGCATGGACCAGCTGGCGCCTCCATTTGTGGTATGGCGTATGAATCCGCTGGATCCACCGTAACCCCCTGCAGCCCATCCTTCACTGGTATCAACAAAAGCCACTGCTGCTACATATTTGGTTGTATTCAGAGACTGAGAGGTCCAGTTAACTCCCCCGTTGCTGGTAAATCTTAATGCTCCCCCACTGCCGAACGCCCAGCCTGAGTCAGGAGAAGCAAAGCAGAATCCTCCAATCCAGGGTCCGCTGGTTATGGTGTGCATTGACCAGTCAGATCCACCGTTGGTGGTTCTCCAGACCTTGGAGCTGTTTCCCTCCCAGAGAAACCATCCTGTGTCCTGATCAATGAAAAAGCACTGAGCCCCTCCCGGGGAATCATCACTACTCCAGGAAGATCCTCCATCAGTGGAAAGCAGTGAATATCCGTCAGTACCAACATCTGTGCCGGAGGTAATGCGGCCGGTGTTCTCATCAACCCAGCTCATGGACTTCCATATAGGTGCCCTGTTCTGCCAGTTCCATGTGGTGCCGTTATCCGGGCTGTGAAGTATCTGACTGTAGGAAGAGCCCAACCAGATATCACTGTTTACATACTGAATGGCGTAGGTGTAGTAATCAATGGGAAGAGTCGTCGAAGACCAGCTGTCTCCTCCGTCACTTGTTACCATTACTTTTACCTCTGCAGGAGACATGAATCGTACAGCTACCACTGCAAGATTGTTCTCATCTTTCACAGAAACTCTGTGGTAGTGAAGATCGCTGCTTGTCTGAATAGTCCAGCTGGCTCCTCCATCTTCAGTGTAGAGTACAGGGCCACCTGCGTTAAGACTTGTTGTCACAGCCCAGCCTATATCAGCTGTAGCAAAATCGATCCCGCAGATACCTGTGTTTGATGCTGATACCGGAACCGTCTGACTGGTCCAGCTGGCTCCTCCGTCAGTGGTATGGTAAATATGAGGGGCAAGAGTACTGGTTCGACCGCCAACCCAGCCGTTCATGGAATCGGTGAACCAGATATCCTCACAGGAGTAGGCATTGGTTCCAAAGCTCTGGTCCTCCCATGAAACTCCACCGTCGGATGTGTGCAGAACCAGGTAGGAAGAGCCTCCGGACTGCCATCCTCCGCAGGCCCAGCCTTCAAGACGATCGATAAAATGTACACTTGCCAGTTTTCTGGCTGTGCCACTGGACTGATAGGTCCAGTTGTTTCCCCCGTCCACAGTTGCCCTTATGGCTCCGCCATCACCTGCAACCCAGCCGGAATCGGCAGAGACGAAGTGCACTGCATTAAATGAACCTGACAGGGTCATGGTTTCCCATAATGCTCCCCCGTCTGTTGTTCTGTATAGCACGGAAACACCATTCCCTGCAGCTCCCACAGTCCAGCCGTTCATACCGTCTGGAAGGAAACTCATATCCATCAGGGTAACACTGGGACTGTGCTGTATAACTTCCCATGTTCCATCTGCAAAAGCAAGAGCAGACAAAAGAACCATCAGTAAAACCGGTCTCATAAAAGTACCTCCATGATTAGTGATCCACCTTCGGCAAAAACATCATATCTCAAAAACACCATTACTTAAAATCAATTTTCCGTTTGAATAAACTTCAGGTCTTCCTGCTATCATGTCCCAGGTAGTGTACCAGGACTGTGCCCCGCCAATGGCAGTGTTGTCTCCGAAGGTCAGATGGAAACTTCCAAAAACCTTTGTATCCAGCCTGGGAATGCAGGAAATACTCTCTGCTGCGGGATTTAGTCCAAAACCAACCTGGCCTATGGTTTTCCCAGGAAGTTGCACATGCTTGAAGTAGTCTTCCAGACGATCCTCGCCACTTTCATCTTCCACTTCACAGCCGGTAACGATACCATTCTCCACCTTCAGCGTAATTCCTCTGGCCAGGGAAGCGCCCATCTCACAGTAATCAAAGTAAATGCTCCCGGATAACCCTGTGAGATGCGGAACGAAAGCTATTTCACCGGAGGGAACAAGAAAGAGATCATTCACTGTGGACGCAGTGAACGGTCCTGTGTCAAGAAAGCATTTTTCCCTGTGAACCGACACGGTAAGCAGATGTTCTTTATCCGTACCTGTGCGAATGGTGAAGTTATCCAGCTTCCGCACTTTACCGGCTATTTCATTTGCCACCTTGAACTCATTGCTGCCTGCGGAAACAGCTTTCCAGAATGCCGCCAGTTTTTCCAGAATAAGGGGATCTGTGTGAAATCCCTCTTCGAACCTGGGTATGGAGATAACAATTGCCCTTGTTCCCTCTTTCCTGTTCAGATCTGCAAGGGCCCTTCTTCTCTCTTCTGTTATGAGATCCAGTCTCTCAACGGGAATACCCTCAATTCCCGGTATTGTTGATCGTTTAAGATCTATCCAGGCATCAGACCATGCAACGGTTTCGGCTATGTCATCGTAGTATTTTCTTATCTTTTCTTCAGGGAGATTCAAAAGCATATCTTTTTCCAGCACCGGATCCTTGACCATGGTTCTGTAGCCTGCTCCCAGTCTTCTCAGATGGATGATCAGCTTCAGGTAGATCTCCATGCTCTGTCCCTCAAAGGCAATTACCACCTTCTCCCCAGGCAGAATACGCAGATAGTCTTCAATGACAACTCTGGCAAACTCATCAAGATCCAGATCGAGATCACGGGTCAGAAAATACTCAAGGTATGTATTGCTAAGACTGTTAACGATACCGTTGTCCGGTTCACCTATTCCTTCCGGGCCGGCTGAGATAAGAAAATCCTGAGCTACTGCGCTGTAGTACTTCTCCCGGTATCCGTGTTCCGGTCTCCGGGGAATCAGCCTTGCAAGACCTGCTTTCTCAAGTTTCTTCAGGTAGTAGATAGTCCGGGGTGTTTTCATGCCGAGCTTATCCGCCAGCTGAACCCCGGACATGGGTTCCTTCTGCAATTCTTTCAGGATACGGAAGGCATGCCTGTTGCTGAGTAGTTGAAGCTCATCAAAATTCGATACTATCTCAAGACCTTTCAACGCCCACCTCTTTCTCATTCAGTTTTTACTGAACGAGAATAGTGTCATTCTTAAGCGGTGTCAAGTGGTGAGAAAAAGCTCTGTGGTTTTTCGGACCACAGGGCTTCTTAATATCCTCCTGCCGCTGAATCGATCAGGGAGTTCCAGTGTTTAAGAAGTCGCTCTACCTCTCCCACCATGTACAGGGGCAGTGAGAGCAGGTCAAACTGAACTCTGTTGCTTATACCTGCGCCATTACCAAGCTGGTGCGTAATTGCCTGTACTGATGGAGGGTTAGTGTCGAAGCGAACAGCCAGTGAGGCATTCTTTTCCTGAATGAACCGCAGGAGGGATTTCATTCTGCCGGTTTTGCCTGATTTCACTTCAATGGGAACAACTATCCCATAGTGCTGAATGAGGAAGTCTACTTCAGCGTTTGAACTTTTCTTTTCTCTCAGCCAGTAATGCAACTCAGGTCGTTCATACGAAGGCCTTTTAAACAGGAGGTGTTGCGCTATGAATTGCTCAGCGAGCCTGCCTTTGTTAATGAATTCACTACTTAGGATCTGTTTATCAGTAATGCGCGATATACCTGTCATGTGAGCCATGAGTCCAACATCAAGAAAGAAAAGCTTAAAGACATCAGAGTTGGTTTCAGCTCCAAGTGGAACACCATTACCGGAGGAATGCCTTACGGGAAAGATTATCCTTGCACTGCTGAGAAGATCTATTGCCTGGGAAACCTTGTTTGCCCGGGCATCCCTGGTGATCTGCGAGTAGATGACTTTGTCACCTGCTCTTGCGGGAACCCAGTCAAACACTTTGCGGAGAAGGAGCAATTTCTGTTTTGAGTTATACTTCGCGAAATCATCCCTGTATGTATTGATTATTGAAGCTTGTATTCTACTTACTCCGTCTGTTCTACCAGACTCTATGTAGTCATTCACGACTTCAGGCATTCCTCCAACCACAAGGAATGTTCTAAGAAGATTGATAAGCTTCTTGTGTGCTGTCTGCGGAAAGAGCATTCCAGGTGTCCAGCTTCTGATTAGATCAAGTTCCATGGAACAGTCAGAATGTGCCATAAGAAATTCTTCAAAAGACAGGGGACCCATATACTGATATTCCATTCTTCCCACTGGAACTGAAATCCTGCCTTCCGAAATCTCTGTATCCAACAGAGAACCAGCAGCGACAAAGCGCAAGTCCGGTCTGTGCTCGCGAAGATACCTCATTGCCTGAAGAGCAGAAGTTGCTGCCTGGATCTCATCCAGAAATACAATATCACCTGCCGAGAACTGACTGCCGGTAATGAAGGCCAGTTCTTCAAGAATACTGTCAGCATCATTTGAGGCAAAAACAGCTGACAGCTCAGGATGCTCTTCAAGGTTGACTACTGCAATATTTATTTGTTTGTCAACTAGATTTGGATTACTTCTCACAACAGTCGTCTTTCCGACTTGTCTCGCTCCTCTCAGAACAAGACACTTCGGATTTTTTGATTCAACCCATAACTTGAAATCATCAAATGCATATCTAAAAAGCATCACTACTCCTGACGTAACATACCTATCTTTCGACAAGTCCTATGCTGTATTATAGGTATGTTGCAACATTTCCACAAGGAATCCTCTTCAGCCGCACTCTGCAAAGGCGTTAAGATGTGACGGGAGTAGCCCGTTAATGCTTAATTGGGCAGATCGTCAACGAAACTGATACCCCACATATTGTTCAGAGAGCCGTCATCCTCTCTGTTCCAGGTTGCACCGCCATCAGTTGTATGAAGGGTAATTCCCTCAGGTGGAGAATATGCACCAACACCGTTGACCCATGCGGTTGAAGGATCCAATGCACTTATGCGTACAAGATAGAATCCTTTAGCTTCATCAGGTACATCCTGCACGATCCAGCTGTCTCCCCCGTCTGTGGTTCGCCAGATACCGCCTGCGTCTGTGACCACCCATGCTTCCTCCGGAGAGAGAAGGCATATCCCGTTTGCGTCATTGCCCTGCATGTGCATGGAGTCAGGAGTTACCACCTCCCAGTTATCTCCTCCATCGGTGGTTCTGGCTATGGTGTAACCATGCCCCACCACCCACGCGTTGCCGGCATCCCAGGCAGCTATGGTGATAAGTGGCCATGTTTCAAAAAGAGAATCAGACTCGGAACGCCAGCTTACCCCTCCATCGGTACTGTGGATCACTCTTCCATCGTAAACTGTGCCTCCGCAGAGCCAGATGTTCGACTGATCCACCAGGCTCATTCCCCGCCAGACATTCCCTGAATGAGCCGGGTCGGACATATCCTGCCAGGAAACGCCGCCGTCAGTAGTTTTAAGTATTGAGTTCCCGCTGCCTGAGAGCCAGGCTGTAGTGGCACTGACACCGACCACTCTGCTGGTCTCATTGGGAATTGAGGTTTCATCACCCATCCGCAACCAGCTGTTTCCCCCGTCGGTGGTCTTCATCACAACGCCGAACCCTTCATAGGTTCCGCCTGCAGCCCATGCCGTCATACTGTCCACAGCAGAGACAGATATCAGTCCTGCTGCGGGCACTGTTTCCTGTGAACCCTGCCTGCTCCAGTTGACTCCGCTTGCAGTGTGCAGGATCGTTCCATAGCCATCCAGCACCGCCCCCACAGCCCACCCGTGAATACCGGGGTTCGGGGAGGGGCCGGTGCCACTGTTGCAACCGGCCATCAGAATAACCATAACACTGGTAGCAAGTGATCCCTTTTTCATAACTCCCCCTCTTTTTCTACAAAGAACCTGACATCTCCTGCAGGTAAAGCAACCAGCGCATAATCGAAAAGCGCAAGGATGCGGTTAACTTTATCTACCCTCATTGTAGTACCACCCTGTTCGATCTTCCTCACCAGAGCAAGCCCCACACCGGAGTACTCTGCAAGTTGCTCCTGGGTAATGCCTGCTTCTTTCCTCAACTGCTTCACAGTTGAAGAAAGGTCATTTATCCTTTTACTCATGCTTCTCCTCCACCAAGGGTGGAAGCTCTTGTATCAATAAGTTCTGCAAGGGCTCTTTTCATGTCACTGCTGAACTCCGCTATCTCTATCAAACCAATAAGATCAGGAATGGTATTCAACAAATGATGAACACTTTTCGAAACTAATTCTGAAGGGATCTTCATGTTCTCTCCCAGCGCCTTGAAGTCTTTCAGTCTGAGTTTGTTATCCCTGCCGTTTATGGGAATGGCAGACTGGGTCTCTGTGGGGATAAGAAGACAGGATGCAACAAGATCGTAAGCTGGCGAGAGAGCTATTCTCTGTTTGCTGTGTACAAAACTGTAGTTCTTCAGATGCGCATCTCCATTACCCACAAGAAAATTGAAGAGGATGAGCTTGAAGAACTTCTGCACCTCGATCCTTGGGAACGATGTGATCCTGTTGATAAGCTTCCCGCAGAACTCCGCAGATATTCTGTACTTCATCCCCCCTGGAATGTCCCCGGCCTGACAGAAATCTTCCACATGTATCCTGGTTGATGAGCCCCTGCGGTCAAATCTCTTCACGATGTAGAAAGTCTCTCCTATCTCATTTTTGAGAGTACCGTGGGGAGGAACTTCTATTCCAGCAGCAGCAGCAAGAGACATGATCAGATTCTCATTCTGAGGCATTTCCGGCCGCTGTGGAACAGCTGGCTTGATGATATGAGTACCTTTTCTGTCTGCAGGCAGGACCTTTCCGCCCTCAACTCTAACAGAAAGCTTGGGCTGGACTCCTGAAATAGAGAGTTTTCCTGCAGATCCCAGGGCAAGTTCTGCAAAATTACCTCCGAAAATATTTAAGATGTAAGGTATCTCCGGTACACCGAACAGTTTCCGGAGGCAGGTTGGATGCCACCTGTCCGAAGACTTTCCGCAACCGGGACATGCCTTCATGATTCTTTCCTTATCCACACCGCTCCGATACAGTCGCTGCAGCTGTTAGCCAGTATTCCAAACCAGTCATCCCTGTCCAGTTTCAGTTTACGGCAGACAATGTCGTTATACCAGCCTTCCGGCAGAAGCCCCTGAAAGAATGGAAAGAGAGTCTGAGAGTGAAATCTTTCACTCTGAAACGGGAGAGAAGCAGAGATCGGAAATCCTGATCTCATGTATTCCCCGTCGTATGAGAAGTAGTAACCAGCCTGATCTCTACTGAGAATTCCAGCTTTCTTCTTCCCGAACATCACCGTCAGTTCTTTCAATATCACCAAACTCTCCCTGCTGTTTTATATCTTTAATAGTATACTAGAGCAGGATATTCATGCCAAGTTCATTATTTTAGGAAAATTTATATTGTTTTTCATATAGTTTACTCTCAACGCCAGTGCTTGCATGAAGAGAAAAATCAGGGAAATGCCAGAGTAACTATATCTTCTTTGATATAATACAGGTTGCAAAAAGCATCCGCACCTGTAGCCCGTTTTCCACATACAGACACTATCCTGTTATCTTCTAAGCGGAATTCAGCAGAAAGGAGATATATGGAACTTGGCAGGATATTTCTTGGGTTTGGGCTACTCGCTGCAATATTCGGCATTTTCTACATGATAAAAATTCTCAACTATCTTTCTTCAAAAGGTATGAAGATCAACTGGTTTCTTCTGAGGCTGAAGTGGTTCACCTACATGTCCAGATACAGAGAGCTCACAGTGGAGGAGACCGGTGAGGTGGGTCCATTTCATAGAGGCTACATCATAAGCATGCTGATCACTCTTGTTCTTGTGATCACAGGAGCACTGCTTCTTAGCCGGTAACTATCGCTTCCAAATGAAGTCTGATCAATTAATGGTTCGAGCCGGCAATGCAAATACATTCAATTTCAGGTTTATACAGAGCTAACACTTTTCTTATATATATATTATCTTACATCGTAAAATTAGGGGGGGGTTTGTGGAGTCTTCACTGCTGGGACAGCAGGCAAAGGAATGTCTTTGCGATCTTAAAAAAGCGGTCACTGATATACTTCAGGCGCTTCCAGGCGACCTGGATCAGCCGAGGGATGTGTACAAGACCCTGGGCATAGACAGAATGATCGGATGGAACATCTTCAAGCTTCATGAGGTTGAAGACTGCTTTCTTTCAGTAAGGCATATCCCACGGAAAGCCGCTTTCATGGGATTCCTCCGTGCGGCGTCCAGAAAAGGCATCTCCGACTCTATTCTTGCTGTTGCCAACAAGAACTTCATGAGATTTGAAGAACTGGTCGACCTGCATGCAGGAGACAGACCAAGCATGGAAATGATGCTTCTGGCATACTCGGAGGAAGGCACAAGCCAGGCCTCGCTGGATCACAGAAAACTTGCATTCACCGGAAACCGTTTCCTCTACGGTCTTGAAGCCAGAACAAGAGTAACGATCTCACTTTTCGAACCAACTGATTCCGAGAAGGATTGGAAACTCACACTTCTGAAAGGGTCCTTCGGACTCCGCCGCAACAGACCCAATATTCCATGGTTCTACATTCATCCCAGAGTTTTTACAGAGTTTGAGGGACAGCCACATGCCCCCGAAAGTGCACCACTCTCCAAACCTTTGAATGGCAATACTCTGCCTTACTACACACAGTTCTGCAACTGCTCACTGCCCGGTGTAAAGTCCCGGAGTGGATTCGTAGACAGTGTGGAGGAGATATTCCCCCTGGAGACAGGAAATGCAGGGCTTATGGACCTAGTTTTCGCAGAAGTTATCGACCTCCGCGGGTTTATCATGGAGGAGGACAGTTCCACTTCCTCCAAAGTACAGACTCCATGCAACCTGGCGGCTATGGATGTGATCATCCCAACATCCTTCGTGGAGAAGGTTCGCTTTTCTCCCAGGGTGATCTCATCTATCCTTGAGGAATCCGATACCTACGATGAGCAGCTCATTGATCTGTCCCGATCTCTCCTTCCAATAAACCCGGGATTTGAGATCAAACCCACAGTGGAACAGAACACCCTGGAGGGCGTGGACAACTACGGAGAGATCATAGAGGACATATTCAAAAGAAGGGATCTGAACCCTCTTAACTACACCACGATCAGAGTCTTTGTTGACTTCCCGGTTATCCCTTCCAACCTTGACATTACCTGGAAACCACTCAGCTGATTTTTTCATCTGCTTCGGCCTCCAACTCTATTATATATATACGGGTTGACATTCAGATATCGTATATGTATACTTTTCCCGTCAAAGAGATTCTGCAATGGCGTGCGGGGAAAAAAGAACTCTTTGACACCTTCCTTCCTTATCGGCGCCCGTCACAATAGTGGCGGGCGTTGTACTTTATTGGTATTTTTCCTCCCCTGTTATCAGCTATGAAACGGAACGGAGAAAAATGCTCTTTGCGGAAGAGACTGGGGTTCTGCTCCATCCCACATCACTGCCTGGAAAATGGGGTATAGGAACCCTTGGTTCGGAAGCTTCCCAGTTTATCCGCTGGATGGCGGATTCAGGTTTCACTGTGTGGCAGGTTCTTCCTCTCTCGCCGCCTGTACACGCCAACTCTCCATATCAGGCTCTTTCTTCCTTCGCTGGAAATCCTCTTCTTATCTCTCTGGAGGAGCTGTTTAAACTGGGGTTATTGTCATCTGCTGAACTGGCTTCCTCTGAAAGTGTGTGTTCCCCTGTTGTTTCCCGGGAGAGACTCCAGGGAAGGATTCAACTTCTGAAGCTTGCTGCAACCCGTGCTCTGAAAGCCGGTCTTGCGGGATTTGAAGAGTTCTCCCTCCTGCCATGGGTGAAAGAGTGGTCTCTGTTTGCTACTGAAAAAGAGATGAACGGCGGTACTGCCTGGACACTCCGCAGGAACACATCTCCTGCTCCAGAGGGCAGTCAGCGTGTTCACTCCATGATACAGTACTTCTTCCATCTGCAGTGGGCACGAGTGAAAGAGGAGTGCAACTCGCTTGGGATCCGGATACTGGGAGATATCCCGATCTACACCGCCCATGATTCCTCTGACGTGTTCTTCAACAGAGAGCTTTTCAAATTGAACCAGGATGGAATGCCTTCAGTTGTTGCAGGTGTTCCCCCTGATTACTTCAGCAGTACCGGGCAGTTGTGGGGCAACCCGGTGTATGACTGGGATGCCTGTGCACAGTCAGGCTACAGATGGTGGACCTCACGAATGGCTGCAGCTCTCCAGCTGTTCGATGCAGTACGCATCGATCACTTCAGGGGCTTTGCTGAATACTGGGAGGTTCCCGCCGGAGAAAAAACAGCTGTGAACGGAAAATGGGTAAAGGGTCCCGGCATCAAGCTGTTCACTGAAATGGAAAAAGCACTGGGGAAACTGCCTGTGGTGGCGGAGAACCTTGGTCTTATCACCCCTTCGGTGCATGAACTGCGAAAGCTCTGTGGTTTTCCGGGAATGGTTGTTCTTCAATTCGCCCTTATGGACCCGGACTTCTCTATCGCTTCAGTTGAACCGGCCACTGTTATCTATACAGGTACACATGACAACGATACCACTGCCGGATGGATCGAAAAGACCGGCAGGCAACTGGGTTTCAACTCGGTAAGTTCCGTTGTGGATCTGGCTCTGGCCTCCCCTGCATATCTTGCAGTCATTCCCATGCAGGATATCCTTGAGCTGGGCTCCTCTGCAAGAATGAATACACCTTCTGTTGCCTCGGGAAACTGGAACTGGCGGATGACAGAACTGCCTGCTGTCCGGTCTTTCTCCAGAAGCGGTTGACATTTTCTCTTTGTGTATCCATTGTACCCGCATGAGAGGAAACAAATTACTTCCGATCTGTTCAGAACTTATCAGCACATTCGCATGGCGCTGGTGGGCGGGTTCTTCCGTCCATAATTAATACTCTGTAGTCCCTGCATCACAGTTTTCTTAATTTTCTTAATAACAATACATTAGGAGCAATACCATGCGAAGATTCTCTTCACGGGGCCATGATTTCCTGCCCACAGAATACACGAATATCAAACCTTTCCTTCCCTCGCTTCCTCCACCTCCCATAGGGCCGGATGGGTCTCCACTGGGACCGGAAGCTCTTTCAGTTCTCTTTCCGTCAGGAATGATCCAGCATGAGATAACCCTTGAACCAAGGGTTCCCATACCGGAGGATGTACTGGAAGCGTACAAAGTCTACCGGCCATCACCACTGATACGGGCGTTTGAGCTGGAACGGGCACTGGAAACCCCTGCTCACATCTACTACAAGTATGAGGGAACCAACCCCGCAGGAAGCCACAAAAGCAACACCGCACTGCCCCAGGCATACTTTGCAGCCAGAGATGGTATCAGCCGTATCACCACGGAAACCGGTGCAGGTCAGTGGGGAAGCGCGCTTTCCCAGGCATGCGGCAGGTTCGGAATTGATCTGGATGTGTTCATGGTAAGAGCCAGTTATCTGCAGAAACCACTTCGAAAAACTTTTATCAACATGCACGGCGGGAGTGTATGTGCCAGCCCCAGTGACCGGACCAGATCAGGGAGGAGCTTTCTTGAAAGCGATCCTGAGCATCCGGGAAGCCTTGGCATAGCCATAAGTGAAGCGGTGGAGGTTGTTCTTTCTGAAGAGGATTCCTGCTACAGTCTGGGCAGTGTTTCAGACGCAGTGTGTCTTCATCAGTCCATAATTGGACAGGAATCCATACTGCAGATGGAGGAGATGGGAGAATACCCCACAGAGATAATAGCCTGCGTGGGCGGAGGCTCCAACTTTGCCGGGATCGCATTCCCCTTCCTGGAGAAAATGCTCACCGGCGGAGAAAAGATCAAATTTACCGCTGTGGAACCAACAGTGTGCCCTACGCTCACAAAGGGAAAACTGATGTACGACTTCGGGGACGCTTCAGGGCTGACTCCCAGGTACATGATGTACACACTGGGGGCAGGCTTTGTTCCTCCTCCGATACATGCAGGAGGTCTTCGTTACCACGGTATGGCTCCACTTGTGAGTCATCTTGTGAAACTGGGACTGATAAACCCCGTTGCATACAATCAGCAGAAGACGCTGAAAGCCGGAAGGGAATTCACCAGGCTGGAGGGAATACTTCCTGCCCCTGAATCGAACCATGCCGTGGCTGCAGCCATGGACTCTGCCATTGAGGCAAGAGAATCAGGAGAGAAGAAGGTAATTCTCTTTAACCTCAGCGGACATGGTTTTCTTGACCTTGCGGCCTATGAAAACCGCTGAATAGACTTATGAAGCAGTTGCCCGGGGAATCCCTTTTCAGCCCCACTTGACCTCGGGCTGCTTCTTCTCTATCCTAGTACTCGTGTAAGAAGAAGGGGGTAATACATGATAATGCTTCTTACTGTACTGATACTGACAGGCGGATCTGCACCTTTGAACGGTACCACCGACGGCGGAGGCATCGTAATAAATGAGATAATGATAGACCCCCTGGCATCATCCTCAACGGAGATGGGCCAGTGGATAGAGGTTCACAACAACAGCAGCGACTGGGTAAATCTTTCAGACTGGACCATCGAGAACCAGAACGGTGAGGAAATAGAGTTCTCTTCTCATGTTATCCCGCCGGACGGTTATTTTGTTGTTGGTGCCAGCGCTCTCACAGGCGACAATGGAAACTATACACCTGACGCAGTGTGGAGCTCTTTCTCTCTGTCTCTTTCCGGAAGCCTTCAACTGAACTGCATTAACGCCGACTCAGAAGAGTTTTTCAGCTGGAACAGCAGCTGGGACCTGGAACCGGGAGCATCCCTTGAAAGGCTGAACCCCGGGTGGGCGGCATACGACAGGGAAAGCTGGCTTCACAGTACAAGCGTTTTCGGCGACGGGGACCTTGGAACACCGGGAGATCAGAACAGCGTTTTCTCAAACGGATTCGGTCAGAACACCTGGGCATTCATAAAGGCCTTCGTCCACTAAAATCTTTTTGCGCTTGAAAAATCATCCAGATCATAATTTATGATGTTGTCAGGTATTTCCTGTCTGTCCAGTCGCACATCAGCATCCTTGAAAAACGCCTCTGCATGGGTGGAGTGGTAGTCACTGAAAACCACAACCCTTTTAATTCCAGCACCTATCAGTGCTTTGGCACATGTAGTACATGGCATGTTTGTTACGTAAGCCGTGCCTCCGTTAATAGAGACCCCGTTCTTCGCAGCCTGCATGAGAGCATTCATCTCTGCATGGTTGGTTCGGATACAGTGATCATCCACAATAAGACAGCCAACATCATCACAATGGGGCAAACCGGGAAGTGAACCGTTGTAGCCTGTGGCAAGAACATGTTTGTGCCTGACCAGTACACACCCGCAGTGCATTCTTGGACAGGTTGCCCTTTCACTGGCAAGCATGGCCAGTTTGAGAAAATACTGATCCCACGTTGGTCTCATCTACGCTCCTTTTTCTAAAAACTCCAGTCCAGCTGCACCCCTGCTGATGTTCTGGACGGTCCTTCCGTTTCACTACTGCCGCTGCCAAGAGATTCCGCACCATCCATGCTGTACCATGCACCCTTCAATCGAAGGGTGGCATCCTCTGAAATATGCACCGAAACTGCCCCTTGAAGAAGTACCGAAGAATTGTACAGTGCCTTTGAACCGAATTCACCGGGGAATGAAAGAGAGTAGGCATAGACCCGGCTGTTCCATCCACCGGTACTGGCAGCGGAGGCAGATGCCGTTAGATCCAGTTCTGCCAGAGGGCTGTGCTTCAGTCGAACCTCAAGACCGGTGCCGTTCTCATCAGGGTTGCTGTTGCTTCTGTACCAGGTAACAGGCACTTTCAGGCTTAAAGTAAGATCTGAATACGGAGACCACGAAGTGGTTATCTGAGCCCTGAATGTTCTCTCCTCTGCGGTGGCAGTAAACTTCATACGCTGTGTCAAGCTGGTTCTGCTGGTGAGCCTTTCAGTGAACTGAACACCTGCTTTGTAAGAGTCCTCTTCCTCTTTGTCAAGGATAAGCACTCCTGCGTCAACAGTTACCTTCTGAACCGGGCGCCATCTTACCCCGTACCCTGCACCTATCCGGTGGTCCGGCCCCATGGTACCTGCACTGCGGGGCCAGTTGCCTGTGTAACGGCTGATGGTGAGTGCATGCCTGAGGTCTGCAAGCCCTCTGCTGCCGGAGACCACAAAGTTCAGTGTTGAATCCAGGTCAGAGGTGATCTCACCTGTAAAGACTGCATCCTTCTCCTCAGTCTGGAAGAGAAAATCTGCACCCACCCTGGTGAAAGAAGTGGAAAGGGAATCACCGTTCTGCCGGATCCAGGCAGATGAAAGCCCAACCGGGCCGAAACCTGCCCTTAATACAGCAAGCTTCTCCTGAACAGATCTTCTGCTCTCAAGCTCACTTACAGTTCGGTGAAGCCCTGAACTTCCCGGATCAATATTTGACCAGCCCAGAACAGTTGAGAAGGTAAGATCTGAAAGATGGTATTCCACTGCGGCACCGGTAAGAGGGTCAGCATCATTTGCCCCGGGGCTTTCTGAAAGGTCAATACGCAATCTCCAGTTAGGGGTCTTTGACAGATTGAGAGGGTCTCCGCCGGAAAAGGGCCCTGGATGAGAGAACATCAACCCGTGGGCAAGATTCACACGGAGCGCACCTGCTGCAACTTTCAAGATCCCCTGATCTGTGAAGCTTACCCCACCGGTCAGGAGGTCTCCCCATTCCTCTCCCGGATCTTTTTCCGTAAGAAGAACCGAGTCCCATGGGCCTGCATGGATACGCAGTCTTTCATAGAACGAAAGAGCATTCCCCTGCCACAGACCCTCAGTGATTCCAGCGGGGTCGGGCCAGCTGTGCTCCGCCCTCACCCTGAGATCACCGGAAATTCCTGCTGCAAGAGTAAGTACTGTGAGTAATGCGATCATTATACAGTAAGATAAGGCCTGAGATTCTCAAGGGTAGTGGCACCTACACCGGGAATGTCGATCATCTGATCCACCGACTGCAGAGGACCGTGTGATTCAATGTAATTCCATATAGTGGAAGCCTTTGACGGGCCGATGCCGGGGATGGCAGTAAGCTCATCTTCAGTGGCGGTGTTGATGTTAACAGGGAAACTCACAGCCTCTTCGATCTCCGGAACATTTCTGAGTTGCAGCGGCTCGGGATGGAAAGCTGCAGATCCGTAGCCCATGGCAAGGGAATGCCCTCCTGGAAGTTCGGGATGGGTAGAGTACCCGTACTGCATTGACACAGGGGAAAGGGAAACACTGAGGCCCATTCCCATGCGAACCGGCGGAGTAAGAAGAGAGAAGGAAAGAGACACTCCCGGGTACGGTTCTACGGAGGTAACAACGGAATACTCGTTCCCGGAGTACTGGTGAACTGCAGCCCCTGCGGAAACAGTGACCCCGCTTACCGGGCAGACTCCCACTGCACAGGAAACCGTTCTTGGTACTGCTCCCATTCCGGTTTCAGTAAAAGAAGAGCTGTACAGCCCCCGGACAGCTCCGCCGAGAAACAACCCACTGAATGGTCTTGCTATCAATCCCAGATCGGTAGAGAATGCAGAACCGCTGCCAAACCCCTGGATCTGTATCCGGTGACATGACATGGAGACCCCTGCAACAATACCTCTCCTGAGGGTTGCAGCAGCTATGCCGGTTACAGCTGCTTCACCATAGCCATTTCTACCTGAATAACTCATGAGCCCGGCAAAGGCATAGTTCCCTGTGGACCCGCCTCCGGCAACAGCGGTTCTGTCCAGTTCTCTGAATCCGAAAGGTCTTGAAGCTGATACCGAGAGGGCAGTGCCGTGAAGCAACCCGGCAGATGCAGGGTTCACTGAAACGGCAAGGTGACTTATTGGAAAAAGGGCAGATGCCATACCTCCGGATAACCATGGAGATTCACTCTGGGGTTCAAATGCAGCCATGACCATCACCAGAAGAAAAACACTCACTGGTCACCTTTCCCTTTCCTCTATGCTGACAGTTACCTCCATGAGCCGGACAAATCCAAGTGGGAATTGACTGGAGAGGAATTTGTATTCATTATAGATAAGATGTTTTAGGGTTTTTTATATGGAAAAGAGGAATGATGCGTCTGTCTGCGATTACGGTAATAATTGTTTTTCTACCTCTGATCGCTGTTGCCGGAGGATTGCCATTTTCTCATTACGGTCTGCTGGATACACCGTCTGCAGCGCTTCTTAAACACACAGAGGTTGCTCTTGGTCTGGGGGGAACATCTTACTCCATAGAAGATACCGCAGGAACCTCCAACATGAATGTTGCTTTTGCCGGGTACGTTGAGGTTGGTCTGTTTGAAAGAGGCCAGATCGGCGGAACATACCTTGGACATGCGGGTTTTTCAGGTTCTGCAAGGGGTCTGGTTCTTAAGGAGAACTTGAGCGTGCCTGGAATTGCCCTGGGAATTGAGAACATCACAGGAGAGAAAGACTACGAATTCTACAGAAATTCTGAAGACATCCTCTACCACTACCCCAACTCCCAGAATTTCAGTGTATATGCAGTAGTTACAAAAGATTTCAGCTACTTCGTTTCATTCCCCGTTGCTCTGAACATAGGCTTTGGCACCGGGCGTTTCACGCAGTCAGCGGATGCGGTTGACGGGTTTGATAATCCCGTGCCGGGGCTTTTCGGAAGCATTCTTGTTCATCCCGGTATAGCCAGTGAAGTAATGGTCGAGTGGGACGGCAGAGACCTGAATGCAGGAGGCCTGTACAGGATCAATCGAAACTTCACTGTGATGGCTGCAGCTTCAGAGCTTGAACACCTGTTTGTCTCAGGTGATTCAACATCCAATGGTCAGGATGTGATGCAGCATGCAAAATTCACTGTGGGCCTGCAGATAACAGTCGGGCCATTCCTGGACAGAACCGAACTGGACCCCTACGAAAGACTCAGATATACTGACGACGATGAAGCGCTGCTTCTGCTTGAAGAATACAGAGCCCGGGCCCGTGAGGAAATACAGGAGCTGGAATCTACCATTCACTGATTTTCCGTTGACAGTGTCCCTGAACTCTGCAATCTTACCCGGTCAAAGCAGTTATTAGTTTGGTAATAATACAATACGGAAAGTGATATAATGGCACGCCTGGGGACCTTCGACTGCGAGCGGATCATGAAAAGAACCAGGCTGAGTCAATTGGCCAGGGACGTTCTTGCAAGCAGATTCCCCGACGCCAGAGATCCAGTGGAACGGTGGCTGCCCTCAAAACCGGACTGGAACAAGCTGCTTCCCGATCTGGACATCCTTAAAGAAGAGCTGGAAGCCCTGAAGAAACGGGGGGGCAAGATCGTCCTCTACGGCCATGATGACATGGACGGGGTGACAGGGATATTCGTTGGCCTGAGGATCCTCAGGAACGAAGGCTTTCATGTAGTGCCCATAATTCCCAGAAGAGACATTGAAACTTATGGGATCAGGCCAGGCAGGCTTGAAGGGGTACTTGATCCCGGGGATCTTCTACTTACGGTTGACTACGGGTGCAGTGCAGTTGAGGGGATTACATGGGCTCGAAACATGGGTGCAAGAATAGTTGTCACAGACCACCACACTCTTAACCCCCCACTGCCTCCAGCCCACGGAATGGTGGATCCGCAGGTAACCGGCGGAACCGCCGCAGACCTTGCAGGTTGCGGTGTTCTCTATGCCGCACTCTCCCACATCTATCCAAAATGGGACAATGATCCTCAGTTGCTTGCAGCGGTGGCACTGGGCACTGTGAGCGACCGAGTTCCGTTCACAGAATGGAACAGGTATCTACTCCATTGTTTCTCCCTTCTTGACACATCAAAACTAACAGAAGGCCTTAAACTTATCCTTGAGAAATGGCCCTGCCGGAAGAATGCATGGACAGGGGCAATGATCCGCCAGCAGATAACAAGCACCGTTGGTAAAGGAGACAGCTCCGGCATCTCATCCATGATCGACTTCATGTTCAGCTATGATGCGGTCTGGTGCAAAAATCTGTGGAAAAGCATGCACAGAAGCAGTGAGGCAAGAGGTCATCTTCTCGGCGATGTGGTTACAAACGCCATCAAGCACAAGGATTCAGAAGCCGATGCCCTTGGCATGATCCTTGTTTTCCTTGAAGAAATACCGGATGGAATGGGAGGTACTCTCGCAAGCCGATTGTGCAAGATCTACCGCCGTGGAACGATCATTGTCACCAGAAGAGAAGACGGTAAGCTCATGGGAGACACCAGATCCATAGGAGACTGGAACATGGCCGGGTTCCTGGTGAGCATGAGAGATATTTTCTCCAGTGCAGGAGGACATTACAGAGCTGCGGGCTTTGCCTACGAGGGTACAGACTGGCTTGAGCTCCGGGAACACCTGATCACACACATGACAGAGTATCCAACCAACCCCGTTCCCAGCCCGCACATAGACCTTTTTCTTGAGACGCTGCCTGATCCTGCTCAGTTCACCAGCCTTGCACCCTTCGGGCCGGGATTTCTTCCGGTGGCAATAAAAATTGGCTCAATGCGATACCTTCTTCACCTGAACAACAAGGGACATGCCAACTGGTGCATAACCGAGGATAGCGGAGAATAGGTTGATAAAATACCTGGTTACAGGATGTGCCGGATTCATTGGCAGCACACTCACAGACAAACTTCTTTCAGAGGGTGCCAGTGTCATCGGCGTTGATGTATTCCGGGATTACTACGATGTAGACATAAAACGGCGCAACATTTCCACCGCACTGGAAAACCCGAAGTTCACCCTTGTTGAAGAAGACCTCTCAGTAGACCTTGAATTCCTGAACAGCTTCATTAACAAGACTGACCAGCTGGTGATCTACCACCTTGCAGCCCAGGCAGGGGTAAGAAGATCATGGGGCAGTGACTTCCGTATTTACACCCGTGACAACATAGACGCCACCCAGAACCTTCTGGAGTGGGCACATTCCAGAGGCGGAATAAAGAACTTTGTCTTTGCCTCTTCCTCATCAGTTTACGGGGTACCTGAAGAGCTTCCCATGACTGAAGACAGAACTGTACCCATACCCCACTCTCCCTACGGAGTGACCAAGCTTGCAGCGGAGAACCTGGTAAGGCTGTACACTGCAAACATGGGTCTGCCATCAGCCAGTCTGAGATTCTTCACTGTCTACGGTCCCCGTCAGCGGCCTGACATGGCTTTCAACAGATTCATCAGAGCAGCCTTCCAAGGTAAAGCCATAGGTGTCTTCGGTAACGGCGGGCAGACCCGTGACTTTACCTACATCGATGACATTGTTCGTGGCCTGAGACTTGCAGAGAACTCCACAAAGGGCATTGCAATGAACCTGGGCGGAGGAAACAGGGTAACACTTCTTCACACCATCGAAACCCTGGCAAAGGTAATGGGAAGAGATATCAAGATCGATTTCTCAGAGAGCAAGCTGGGAGATGTACCGGACACCTGGGCATCCGCAGAACTTGCCTTTAAGGAAATGGGCTGGAAGCCCGTTGTCTCCCTTGAAGAAGGTCTCTCCCGGGAAGTCAGCTGGCTGGCCTGATCTACTCTACCTGGTCTCTTCCATGGTCTCCACTGTGAAATCCCAGCTGTACTCTCCTGCAACTGCTCCGTCCGGTCTCAGTATCTGAACTCCCGCCTCGTAGTTGCCATCATCAAGCAGCCGGTCAACAAGAGCCTGAACGATGTTCCCGTCCACAGAACAGGAAAGCTTGACTCCCTGCAGGGTTACCTCTGCGGTCCACCCGGTGAGGTCATCTCGAGTGTCTGCAAAGATCTGAAGCACCGGGGCATGGTCGTAAATGGAGTTTAGAGGGTAGATGTAGCTGAATACCACTTCAGGTCTCGGCGCAATGGAAACACCGTAGCCTTCAACAGTTTCATTCCCGGCGGAGTCAACCACAGAGATCTCCATTGAAACAGCCTCTCCCCCGCAGGGAAGAACATCAACGGTTCGGCTCCACACAGTGTCTCCTCTGAGGGAAAGCGCGGCACTCTCCGTTCCGTTCAGAGAGAGCACGACGCTCTCTATGCCTGACAGTGCGTCGGAAACCTCAAGTTCAACAAGTGCCTTCATGGTGGAATAGTCAACTTCAATTGAACGGCTGGATATCTCCGGAGGAATACTGTCCATTCTGAAACTCCACTGGATATCTTCTATAAGCTCGCCGCTACCCTCCAGCAGGCGAACAGAGCCTTCTCCGAAGAATACCGCTGGAGAGGCCACCTCAAACAGCCAGCTGTTCCCCTCTTTCTCAGGAAAGATCACAGTATCCCCTGACTGCAGAAGGATATCTCCTTCATCAGAGGAATTCACAGTTGAGAAGCTGAAATCACCGGGAAGGATTTTCTGATACCCTGTGGGGTTCAGCGAATGAACTCTCAGCATCTCAGGCTCAAAGGACAGTCCCAGATCTATTTTTCCTCCATCCTCATGAACCTGCCATCCGTGGAGGTATATCCAGTAGACCACTGAGGAGTCCGTCTCTGTGAGAGATATGGTTTCAGTGGAAGTGGGTGAAGCTGATCTGGTGTGAAGCTCAGACATACCGTCAACCATTCTGTTCCCGTTCCTGTCCGCAAAGAGGAAAAGGTCAAGATCAAGAGCCGGCTCATCAGAGCTGGTTCCAATACTCAGGCTTCGCTCCCCTGCGGGAGCCCTGAAAGGACCGATGATGAGAACGGAGGAAAGAGGATCATCCGGGTCGTCCTGATGTATCTCCAGGTCGAGATAGCTTTCTATCCAGTGTGAACCGCTCTCTTCAAAGTTTGTCTCACTTTCTGGAAGACATTTTCCCGCAACGGGAACCCGGAGGGTTGAACGGAGAGCCAGCCACTCACGGTCCCTGCTGGAAACAGGATAACCTGGAACAGGCAGTGTGCACTCCCACTCCTGCCATGTGAACATGCTGTTCCTGTTATCAAGAACTGCGAAGCAACTGTCACCGGCAGATGGGATGAACGGATCCCTCACGGCACAGCAGTTCAAGCCGTTCCTGTAATCCCTGAAATTCCTTCCATCCATGTAGTACACAAAACCGGAGGATGCCACCTCTCTCCATGGGATCCAGTCTGCACTGTGAAGAAAATCCTCATTCCCGCTGCCGATGGAGTAAAGAGACCCGGTGAAGTAGGGTACCGGATAGAAGGTCTCTGTAAGAGGAACTGCCTCGCCCTGCCCCGGCATGGCTACTGCAGATCTCTCTGGAACAGTGCAGGGTACGATGAAGTTAAGGGAATAAAGGCTGTCCTCGGCAAAACCGGCATTCTCGCTGCCTGCTGAGCCGAAGGGGGATACAACATCAAAGGTATACCCTCCATTGGGCTCCCAGCCCAGAAAGAATGTGCAGTTCCCCAGGTCATCAGTGTAATCGAAAGTGGTTACCGAATTTGCATTCTCCCAGTGTGATCTGACCATGACCATGGCTCCACCCACGGGAATACCCGCAGGATCTGTTACTGAAACATCAACCTGAGCAGTTCCGGTGTACCCGGAATCTCCCTCCATGTAACCTGATGCCTCCGGCGCAAGAACAGATCCAGTCACCGGCCACACCCGGCCTTCAGGTCCAAAGGCGGTTATGGTGGAGATGGTCTTTCCATTGTGGTCAAGCCCCTCGCCTGACACCCATAGATTTCCGATTCCCGAAATACCGTAGTTTATGTCCCAGTGATTCCAGCGCTGGCTGGCAGGGTCAAGATACTGGTTCCACTGATGATCTTCTCCACGGCATCCAACCACATAAGCAGGGACAAAGAAGGCACGGCAAAGTGCAGTCTGCAGAATGGACTGCTCTCCGCATGATCCGTAAGCTTTGCTGTAGATCATCATTGGCTGCAGATCATTTGTCATATACCCGAATGACATCAGCCCGCCGGGCTGTGAATGTGACTGGAAATTGCAGAGGCGAACAACGGCTTCCTCGTAGGTTTCAGCATCTGCCATCCGCTCTTCAAGAGTTCCTCCCCGGGAGTCGTCTGATGGAATGAACTCCCGCCAGAAGAGATGGTCTGGCGAATCACCAAAAAGGCTGTCCGGCTTATAGTTAAGATAATCCCTCTCGCCCATGGCAAGGGTATCCCGGGGGGTGTTCCAGTACGATGAGTTGATCCTGCCAGGGATCTCAAAGAGTATCCTGGGATGCACAACGAACCGGTAGTAGTTCTCCCTTGATATCTCGAACCAGCCGTCTATGGTCCTCAGTTCACAAACAGTACCCTCCTGCGAATCGATCAGACGGACATAGCTGAGGTTCTCAGCAGCTTCATACACATTCCCGGCATTAACCGAGAACAGATCAACATCACCGTTGTCTTCCATGGCCAGGAGGATATCTGTGGGAGTATTTGCAATACAGTAAGCGATCTCATCTCTGTACCTGGGGTCCGCACTTATGATCTCGGAGGCAAATGCATCTGCTGTTGATATGTCTGTGGGAGACCGGAGCACAGAATAGGGGGTAAAGTACCTTGAGTAATACGATTCTATGGAAGCAATACCGCTGTTGGCCTCGAACCCCCATGAAAATCTCTCAAAGAATGGAGAGGAGTCTGTACTCTGTTCATAGAGGTCTGTTGAGCCTGTTGAATTTCCCACCAGGAGTTCTTCAATACCGTCATTGTCAAGATCAAAAAAGAATGGTGTTGAATACTCCCCAACATCGATCATGCTGAATCTGGAGCCCTCTTCTATCCATTCATTGCCACTATTCCCTGCAAAGTACCTGAGAGTGCCGTCAGCCGAGCCGAATACCAGCCCGTCTTCCCAGGCAGCCGGAGCCCCTGAAGGGAGCAAAGGTATACCGTCTATCTGTGTCCAGTTACCGTGGAACCAGTCATCAAGCCCGGAAAGAAAGAAAACCCCGCCCTCCATTGTTCCAGCAACCAGGTCGGGAAACTCATCATTGTTCACAAATGCAACTGCAAGGTTGGGATATGTGCCTGGAACCGGTGGCAGATCAAGAACAACAAGAGAGTCAGAGAAGGGGTCTCCCAGGTAAAGAGAACCCTCGCGGGTTCCACATACAAAAACGGTTTCCCCAAAGAGGTCCACTGCAACGGGAGATATGTTAAGAACGGGATCCCCGCCATGAACTGTATTCATTGGCGACCACCGGTCAATTCCTGCATCTGACTGGTAAAAACTCAGACCGGCCTGCTGTGTTCCAACTGCCAGAACCAGAGTAGAGTCATCCGGTGCAAGCAGTGCCGGTGAGCTAAAAGCCCCGGGGTTCATGGGAAACATGGTTCGTGTTTCCTGGAAGAATGGAAGAAAACAGGGAACCTCAGCGGTGCCTCTGTTCCTGAACACAAGGACATTCCCTGCCTTAGTAGAGATGATCAGGTCAGCAAGACCGTCGCCCTCCATGTCCCCCAGGGCTGAACCGGCAACAGCAGGCAGATCAAAACCCTCAGTTCTCAAAAGAATGGAATCGCCACTTAAAAGGGTCAGGACACCCTCATCACTCATGAAAGAAGAATCAGGACTGCCATCATTGTTGATATCGTACAGCACCCGGGCTCCACTGATGTCTCTTGCTACCGAAACCCTCGCCTGAAAAGGGGCAATGAACGCTTTCGCAAAAGGCCCGGCGGCCAGGATCAGATCCTCCAGGCCATCCCCGTTCACATCTGCAAAACCAGGCAAAGCTCCCGGCTGTATCTCGTTGTTGACTTCCCGGTACAGAAGATCGGTAAATCTCAAAGCAAGGTCGTCCCTCAGCCATTCTGCACTCAGTTGAATGGCCTGAACCACAGAGTCAGGCAGAACAGAGGTGAAACCGGGCAATGGGCCTGGTGCATAGGTATTGACTGCTTCAAGTTCACTGAATCCAGTCGAATCGGAATAGACAGCCCAGGCATATCCGCCAGGGGGAACGGTAACAGTGCCTGTAAACAACTGAAGGATCGAAAAGAGTGTCACTACTGAAAAAGCCATTCTGAACCTCCAGTGCCTCTGAAATCTGTCATATTGTATTGATGTTCATGCGTTGCTATATTTTTCAAGAGTGCAAAAGATGCCACCCTGAAGGTTAACATACATTTTTCAAGGTTCCAAAAGAAATGGAGACTGAATGAAACTGCTCCTGTCTGCACTTGCCTTCATCCTTGTCCTCGCCTGCAAAACGGAAGAGACAACCCTGACTCCGGATACAATGGAGGACAATTCCCCCGTCGCCGAAGAGCTTCCAGCTGTCACAGATGAAGAAATTGAAGTAAACATGCCGTACACCCTGAAGACCGGATGGGTGGGACTGTTTGAAATAGGGAGCACCGCAGAGGAGATAGAAGAACTGGCTCTGATGTACGATAATGTAGAAATTGAAACTATTGAGCTTCCACCGGGATGGATGGCTGCTGTAACCGTTGACCTGACTTTCAACGACTCGGGAAAAGTCATCTTTCAATTCTATGAGAACGATCCCTGTGCATTCCGGGTGCTGATAACCTCAAGTCTTTTTGCAACTGAAGACGGAATTCTCATAGGCTCCACTTACGATGATCTGCTGAATGCCTATTCGTTCAACGGTGCCATATGGAATCCTGAAGGACATGCTGCCGTTGCGATCTATGAACAACGCATATCATTCAAACTTGATCATGAGGAAGAAACCATGGACGATGACTTTGTTCTTCACGTGCCGGGAGATGCTCAGGTTACCGAAATTGTTCTTTGGTAAAAATACAGAAAAAGAAACTGGAGACAAAATGAGATCACTCTTATTAATGATCGGTGCAATTCTTATCCTCGCCTGCGGAACGGAAGAAGAAGCCCCTGTTCAGGAAACTCTCACTGAAGAGACTCCTGCCATGGAAGAAACAGATGCCACAGCTGGAGAGGAACTGGAACTCTATGTAATTCAGGATGGAGCCGCAGGGCTGTTCGGTATGGACATTACACCGGAAGAAGTTGAAGAGATCGCCCTTCTGTACGGCAATGTAACAGCGGAAGAGATCGATCTTATGATAGAAGGATCACCCTATCCAGCCATTGAACTGACCTTCATCAACTCGGGGACTGTTCTCCTTGAACTTGGGGAGTACGATTCTACAGTCTTCCGAATTCAGATCAATTCAGAACTGTTCAAAACCGCAGAAGGAATTGGTATCGGTTCAACATACGACGTTCTGGAAGCAAACTACCTTTTTGACGGCATTGCATGGGGCGATGGCGGAGAGCCTCTAGTTATCGTGGAGGAAGCCGGACTTTCTTTCTTTATAGAACCTGGAGACTGGTGGCAGATGGGTGATGTTGAAGGCGAGATCCCGGGAGACACTGAGGTCACAGCAATAATACTCTGGTGATCAGTTCTTTGACGGAAGTTTAACGCTGACCTCATTGCTCCAGGATGCGCCGCCGCCTTCATTGGTCGTCTTCAGAGCGTAGTACCAGGTGGAACCGGGTTCAAGATTATCATCCAGATACTCAGTTGAAGCCTTGTTCTCTGTGGTAAAGATAACAGCTGCAGAGCCTGAATTGTTCGATATCCCAGGTGAGACTGAACGGTAGAGGGTGTAGCTGGAGAAATCGGAATCAGGGCACCCTGTCCAACCCAGCTCTGCCGTGGTAGAAGAAGAAGGACTGACTATCCCTGTGAGAGCCGAGGGGGAAGGGTTATCAGGCTCAAAGGGGTTGTCAGGTCCACATGCAGTGATCAGAACAAGCAGTGCTGTAAAGACGGCAAGTCGTTTCATGACAACCCCTTTGTGTTTATTACTTCTACTCTGTTATATCGCTTTCGTTCCTGGGCTCGATCTTGTAGTTGTCGTAAGTGTAGAAGGCAACTCCAATTATCTCTGTAAAGGTGTCTCCAACAGTAACGGAGTAGCCGTAGGTACCCATGTCATCTATTCTGGCCTCTCCGGTTCCGTCTTCAACCGCCCATTCACCGTTTCCAAGGTCAGCATTTGTTACCGTTACATCTTTAACGGAGACAAGAACGCCTTCCCACTTTTCCTCAGTCACATCAGAGGTATTGATCTCCTGTGGTGCTGGGATGGTGTGGCCGGGGTCATCAAAATCGACTGAATTCACCACAACTTCAGTAAGACCGTAATACTCACTTACATAACCGGAGACAACAACACTGTCTCCCCTTTCAATACTGTCCAGAATACCATCGTACCCGTAGATAACAAGACCGCTCCACTCACCACCTGTGGCGTCCTCAATAACTGCATACTGTGCGGTACCTGTACCGGCATAGTACTCATCTCCGCCAACGGTGACTATTCCAGTAACTGTAACATCATCACCGTCGTATGGAGAGGCGTCAGCCTGACCCTGGATCTCGTAGCAGGTGAGAGCATCTCCGCCACCGCCTCCGGAGGAGTCCGGTGTAGTTATGGTTGCCTCATTGCTCCATGCTGTGAGCTGAGAGCTGTCAACTGTCTGGATGGCGTAGTAGTAGGGGGTGTTCCAGGCCAGACCACCGTCTGCGTGGGTCAGAGTTCCCAGATCGGTTATGGTGGCTATCAGTGTAGCACTTGAAGGGTTCGACGCTATGCCTGAAGTCTCTGAACGGTAGAGAACGTAGGAGGCGAAATCGTCATCGGGACACTGAGTCCATGTGAGCGTGGCTGTGTTGCTGCTTACAGAAACGGTGAGTGTTGAAGCGGTTGGATTGGTTCCACCGCCCTGAGGGTTGCCTTCATCACTGCCGCATGCGGCAGCAAGAAGAATTGCCATAAGAACAGCGGTTGTTGTTAAGAGGCGAGGGGTCACTTTTTCTCCTTCCGGTATATGGATCTGCAGGACTGAATACAGCCCGATAGGCATTCTTACCTAACTGATAATTATAATTGACCCTACTGCAAAATGAAATGGAGAAGAAATGCTCTGCATACTGTTTGCTCTTTTCGGGGTCCTGCCTCCTGTGGCAACTGAGATCCCCCATGAGATCACCGTCCACGGACACACCCGGGTGGATGACTATTACTGGCTGAACAACATAGATGATCCCGCGGTTCTTGAATATCTGGAAGCGGAAAATCTTTATGCCGATTCCATGATGGACAGCTCAGCTGACCTTATTGAAACGATAGTGGCTGAGCTGAGGTCAAGGATGCATGAAGACGAGGCTTCCATTCCATACTACAGAAACAACTACTGGTACTGGACCGAGTACAGGCCTGACCAGGACTACAGCGTGAACATGAGAAGACGTCATCCTGATGGCTTGCCTGAGGTCTATTTTGACACCAACGCTCATGCAGAGAACCATGATTATTTCATGCTGGAACAGCTCAGTATCAGCCCTGACAACAGAACACTGGCCTGGGCTTACGATACCACCGGAGGCCACTGGAACACACTGCTGTTTACCGACATTCACACAGGAGACACTCTTGATATGGTGTGGAACGCCTCGGGAGATCTTGCGTGGGCAGCGGACTCCAGAATGATCTTCTTCGGTCTGAACGATGAGAACGGCAGAACCGACCGGATCATGAGAAAGACAATAGGGTGTGATGACCAGATCTGCGTCTACAGAGAAGATGATCTGACCTTCTGGCCCTGGGTCTCCAATTCCCCTGACAGGAAGTGGATACTTCTGGGAGCTGCAAGCACTCTGGAAACCGAGTACAGGGTTGTTTCCTCAGAACACCCCAGGGACTCTCTGACTCTGGTGCACCCCAGAACAGAAGAGCTGGAATACTACATCCATGCAGCAGATTCAGTTTTCTACATTGAAACAAATCTTCAGGGAGAGAACTTCTCCGTTATGAGAGTTTCTTCAGATGATCCGGGGATAGAGAACTGGGAGACTGTCATTCCCCATGATGAAAATGCACTGATTGAAGATGTGGATGTTTTCCAGGATCTGATAGCGGTAACCATCAGAACAGAAGGGTTGAAAAAGCTCTTCCTGGCAGACAAGGTCACCGGTGAGGGGTATTTCGCCGACCTGGGCGGGGAAGCCGCTACATTCTACACCTCGGCAAACTATTACCCTGAGGCTGACTCTATCCGTCTTATCTATACATCCATGACAACTCCATGGTCAACGATATCCTACAGGATCTCGACCGGAGCGGTAAATGTGCTGAAAACTCAATTTGCCGGTGAGGATTTCAACAAGGAACTCTACCGGAGTATCCGGGTTTTTGCCACCGCTGAAGACGGTACGGCCATCCCCATAAGCATGGTCTACAGAGAAGACCTCTTTGTGGAAGGAGAGAACCCGCTTCTGCTCAACGGTTACGGTGCATACGGATCCAGCACCGACCCCACATTCAGCTCCAGTACCCTCTCTCTGCTGAACCGGGGCTTCATCTATGCCAATGCCCATGTAAGAGGCGGCAGTGAAATGGGCAGAGGCTGGTACAACCAGGGTAGAACAATGAACAAGATGAACAGCTTCACAGACTTTATAGCCTGTGCGGAATACCTGGGAGATAATGACTACTGCAACAGGGATATGATCTTTGCGTCCGGAGCCAGCGCAGGGGGACTGCTGGTGGGAGCTGTGACCAATATACGGCCGGACCTGTGGCGGGGAGTTGTCGCAGGTGTACCATTTGTGGACGCTCTGACAACAATGCTGGACCCATCGATCCCCCTGACCACAGGTGAGTATGACGAATGGGGTAACCCAACCGAGAGCGTTGAAGCTTATGAGTACATCCTTTCATACTCTCCGGTGGATAACATAGCAGAGGTTGATTTCCCTGCAATGTATGTGTTTACCGGGGTGAATGACTCGCAGGTGGGTTACTGGGAACCTGCAAAGTGGATTGCAGGAATACGCAGGGCGAATACGGGAGATGCCCCTGTTATCTTCCGGGTGAACATGGGCTCAGGTCACTGGGGTGACTCAGGTCGCTTTGGATGGCTTGGGGATACTGCCTCCAGGTATGCTTTTCTGCTGGGGCAGGCTGGAATAACTGAATAACCCGTTGTGTCGGTGCCGGTGGTTACCCGCCGGTGTCCTCTTTTTCCCAGACAACCACGCGGTTGCGTCCGGTTTCCTTTGCCTGATACAAAGCCTGATCCGCTGCATGAAGCACTGCCTCGCCGGTACTGCCGTGAAGAGGAAATGCCGCTACCCCGATGGATGCGGTTGCAGACAGTTCAGCCCCTCCAACAGTGACGCGCATTTCTTCAAAGGCGATCCGGAACTGCTCGGCTCTGTGGGAGGCGTTTTCTAAAGTTGTACCGGTCAGCACGATCACAAATTCCTCGCCCCCGTACCGACAGGCGATATCCCCTCCGTTGCGGGTGTGCTGGAGAAGCAATTCCCCAAGAGCCCGCAGAACAGCGTCACCGACTCTGTGGCCGAAAGTGTCGTTGAACACTTTGAAATGATCAATGTCCAGCATGAGAATGCTCACTGGTGTTCCCTCCCTGCGAGCTCTGGACAATTCTTTTTCAAGAGATTCTTCAAGGTACCGCCGGTTGTAAAGCGCTGTGAGAGGATCCCGGATGGCCTGCATGCGCAATTCCTCCTGAAGATTTTCAATCTCGGAAAGCTGTTCTTTTAAGCGAATGTTGGCCTCTCTGACCTCATTCTCAACAGTCTTCCTCTCCGTGATATCCCTGAAGATGTAGAGCCTTCCGGTGTATTCATTCCTGCTGTCATACAGGGGAACCACTCGCATATCAAGATATCGCTGCCCGTAGTACTCGGTAAATACTTCATATTGCCCCTCTGCAACATCACGGTACGATTCAACCAGTTCAGGGGTGTTCCTGAAAAGCACTTCCGCATTTTTTCCTATGGAGGCTTTGGTTATCCCCAGAAATTCCTGGGCAGCCAGGTTAATATCCACCACATGGTTGTTCAGGTCGGTTACGAAAAACCCGTCACTCATTACTTCAACAAGTGCTCCCCTTGCTACAGGGACTATCTTCAGCAGATTCAACCGGAAGAGGGCGAAGGCAAAGACCAGACCGGTGAGGGTAAATGCAAATGGAGTAAGATCAAGTCCCGGGACAGGGCTGATATCAAGGACACTGATAGCACTGCTCGCCCATGGTATCAGTGAACCTGTAAGGATCAGAACCGCCTGTTTACGGTGCGTACCAGTGGTTGTTACTGCAAATCGTGCCAGGAATCCGAATGCGATCAGGATCATAAGATATGAATAGACAATGTTCAGCCAGAATCCCGGACCCCCACTCAGAATGGCTGTGCCGTTGGTAAACTGGGTACCGCCAAAGAAAAGATGATGAAAGCTGTCTGTCCAGAGAAGAATAAGCGTTAGAACCGGTTCAATGGCAAGGATGGCTATTTTTCTTTTAGTAAGCCAGTTCCCGTGACCGGTGAAATAGAGGGCAAAGGCAAGATAGGCGGTTGGGACAATGACAACACCCAGATAAGTGGTGTCCAGCCAGAACATGTTGGATGGTTCCAGAGCCCCTGACCAGTGGAAGGCATAGGTAAGCCCCCACCAGCATGACGCAAGCATGAACAGCGCCACTGCAGACGCAACAGGGCCAATCCTCCGGCGCTTCCAGGCCACCATGGCAATCTGTCCTGAGATAAGTGCCGCAAGCAGGAGAAGGATCATGAACAAAGTATTCTGCCGGCCATGACCTGCAAAACTCAAAAGAACGGTCGAGAAGAAAGATCCGCTCATAATGAAGGCTGTTCCCGTAAGAAATGAAACCTGTTTATTGACCTGGTAAACCCGACTGACATCTGTACCTCCCCCGCAGGTTTAGAATAGCACTAAATCCCGCCGGAAACCACCCTGAATCTCCCATCGGGACCTTCAAACCCCGGCCTTATTGAATGCAGCACTACCAGAAGAGAATTGCATACAACCGGGTTCCTGTATACCGCTGCTATGCTGTAACTGAAGTCCAGTGAAAACCGCTCCTGAACCAGTTTTCCACTGAAGAACAAAGCTGTCGCACCATCTTCTACAACATGAAGTACCGGCATGGCGGGAGGCGGGAACCACTCAGGGTAGCCCTGTTCTATCTCTGCGGTGAGCAGTGAAAGAATCATAAGGATCTCGCCACTGTTGTAATTCGGGGTATAACTCTCTAAACAGAAGGCCACTGAGTCTCCGGAGACTCCCAGATCTGTCATCGGGTGAAGAACCAGAGGACTCTCATAACTGCCTGGTTGTATTCCGTATTCTCTGCAGATATCCAGTATCTCCAGATCAATGGAAGCAACATCTTCCTCATCCGGAAGCTCATCCACCAACTCATCCCACACATATCTGTACCGCTCCACCTGAGCTGATGATCCAGTATCAAGTATCTCCAGCTCTATCCACTGAAAACCGCTGCCATCCTGAATGCCTCCCATCTCCCAGGCTGCGTATTCTCCGTCCTCCGAAAAGCCAAGCATACGGAACCATGCCTGATCAGAGGACAGTGCAGTGGTTGTGATTAGAATGAGGCTTATCGGAAAAGCTGAAAAAAACTTTGTTACTTTCATCGCTGATCTCCTTCTTTCTCGCCCCTCCGGACGAATCCATATTTGAAAATACAAATCTGCAATTCTTAAAGAACAATATGCCAGTATAGATACGGACACAATACAGCGATTTGGTTTGCCTCAGGGACCGGGTTCTTTCAGTCAAAAGAATTGAAAGCGTCAGATTGACACTGCTGTATCTTTTTAATAATAATTAAGGTTGCCATAATTATTTGGCAACGATAAACAGGAGGTTCTTGAATGAAGTTCTTATTCTTTCTTTTCGCACTCAGCGTACTGGCTTTCGCCGCCGATGACGGCTGTACAAGCACCAGTGTTTGTACAACACCCCAGCAAGGCAGCGACGACATTGAGCTTACCTTGATAAACGACTGGACACTGTCTGGCAAGGCTCTTGGCGTTGATATCTTCGAGGATGGATCAACCATATACATTCTTGGTGTAAACAATGTTGAAGGCTACATTCAAGCCTACGACGAGGCCGGAGGCACGCTGGCAACTATGCCCCTTGCAGCTGCAAATGGATCATGCTTCGGTGTTGCCTGGAACTACGATCCCGTGGATGACACCTACTACACTGACGACTGGGCAGACAATGTTCTCTACTTCACAGATGACTTTGGTGTAACCTGGAGTACAGAACCTAATCCTGCAGGAGGCAGCGGAAGGGGAATGGACTTCGACGGAGCCGACTACTGGATGACCAGCGGTACCGGCGGAGGCCTCTGGCGTTTCCAGCCTGGTGTGGGTCAGGAGAACATTGCCATCCCTGAAGTATCTACACAGCCAAGCGGTCTCACCGTGTTCCCCAACGGTGCCAACCTGGGTATCGCTCTTGCTGCCTACAACGACAACAACATCTATTTCTATGATTGGGACGGCTCCACCATGAGCTTCCTGGGGTCAGCATTATGTCCTGCTACGAACGCAGGCTCATACGGTCTCGGTTATTGCAGTATAAACGAGCACATTTACTGGGCATACAGAGAAGGTGCAGACACTTACCATCTTGCTGAATTCTCGTTCAACCTTGCTTCACTTGAGCCTTCGACCTGGGGCTCCATCAAGGACAGTTTCTAAGCTGACTGACGAGTTATCAAGAGGGGGGAGCACTGCTCCTCCCTCTTTTTTTTCCTTCTCAAAATGAATATCTTGCTTTTATCATTAACAGAGGGAGACGGGAATGAAAACATATCCGGCAGTAAGAGACCCGGGGTCAATAGAGTTGCTCTTCCACAGTATCCGCTCCAAGGATCAGCCTGACAAGATCACAACCGATTACCTGGCTTCCATGGGATTCCGCCGGCAACCGGATGTAAAGCTTCTGGAACTGCTTTACTTCCTTGGATTCATCGACAATAATTTCTCTCCGACTCACAACTGGCAGGCTGTTAAAGGGGTCACCGATGAACAATTCCGCATTGTTCTCACTTCCGCCATGGCGCAGGCCTACGCAAAGCTCTTTGAAAAATACTCACCTGAAGAGACTACAAACGGCAAGATTCTAATGGGCTTTTTCAAAGACGAAACAGGGGTCTCGGACACAGAATCAGCTTACATGGTCTTAACCCTTAATGTCCTCAGCGATCTGGCGGATTTTAAAAGAACAGATCCTCTCCCGTTAACAGAACCTGCAATTCCGGCACCTGCTTCCAGCGAGATAAAAAGATCTCCTGAAAGCTCTCTTCCGGATGTGCCTGATGAACCTGCACCGGGAAGCGGTTTTGCCAATGGAGTATCCATGAATATCAACATACCTGCTGAGGCCATGGATGAAGAGCTGACTGCAATTGTAAAAGAACTGCTCAAAAAGTATCTTAAACAATCCTGATCTGATTCACCGGTAATCAGCTAATTATGGAACTTGAGCTTATCGCACTCCTTTTCGGCATGGCATTCTTCTGTGAGCTTGTGGACTCCACACTTGGAATGGGGTACGGAACCACACTGACTCCAGTTCTGCTGTTCATGGGGTACGAACCAATGCAGGTTGTTCCAGCGATTCTGCTCTCTGAACTTGTTACCGGGGCATTCTCCGCTTTCGCCCACCACAGAGCAGGGAATGCTTTTTTCAACTTTCGCAATGATACTGAACATCGCATAGTGAAAAAGATGGGCAAGCTGGGTTATCTGCCTAAATCCAATGATTCCAAGATAGCATATGTTCTTGCTCTGTGCAGCCTGATCGGAGCAGTGGGCGCCGCTGTTTTCGCAGTAAACCTGAAGGCTTATCTTACGCCGATAATTGGAATTATCGTTCTTTCCATGGGCATAATCATCCTGATAAAACACAAGACCCGCAGCAGGTTCAGCTGGTATAAGGTGACTGGCCTCGGCATTACAGCAGCATTCAACAAGGCCCTTTCCGGCGGCGGGTACGGACCTCTGGTAACAAGCGGTCAGATCCTCTCAGGTGTTAAAGGCAAAAGTGCTATTGCTATAACAAGCATGGCAGAAAGTTTTACCTGCCTGGTTGGAATAATTACCTATCTCGTAATGGGTACTGATATAAACTGGAGCATTGCCCCACCTCTTATGGTGGGAGCTGTGGCAAGCGTCCCACTGAGTGCCCTGCTTGTAAAAAAGATCAACACTGAAAAGTTCACGCTTGTGATTGGCATAGTAACAACACTTCTTGGATGTCTTACCCTTTACAAAGCATTCCTTTAGTCAATAAAAAGGCCGCCTTTTACAGGCGGCCTTTTTCTATTCAGTCACTTTTGCCTGTCAGTTATAGATAACCTTTTCAGCCCTTGTTACCGCCATGAGGTCAGCTTCAAATGGTCTGAGTTCTTCCGCAACCTCGATCGATTCCATGGAGGTTGCCATGCTCAGGCTGTTCTCACTCTTGAAGCGTCTGGCTTCCTCGATCACAAGAAGAGCCTTGTTCCCCAGTTTCAGAGCTTCCTCATCCATGAGACCAGGCTCAGGCCAGGGAGCCAGGTGGATACTCTCGTGATTCTCCATGGGTTTGAATATCTCCAGATAAAGCTCTTCAGTGATGTGGACCATGATGGGAGCAAAGAGCCTCATAGCAGCATAAAGAGCGGTGTAGAGTGTGTACTGTGCCGCAGCTTTTGCCTCAGGGTCCTCACCGTAGAGCCTGTTCTTTGATATCTCAAGATAGTTGTCGCAGAGAGCTTTCCAGAAAAAGGTTTCGGCTTCGCGCATGCATACGGAGTACTCATACTGCTCCATGCCTGCAGTAGCCTTCTTTACAGTCTCAGTGAGTCTGCTTAAAAGCCACCTGTCAAACGGGTGAAGCTCAACTTTCCTCTGGGGGTCGTACCCTTCAAGCCTGCCTTCGGCAAACTTCGTGGCGTTCCACAGCTTTGTTACAAGCCTGCGGCCCTCACCGAGAACATCCTTGCTGAACACTACATCTGTTCCAAGTTTTGATGAACAGGCCCAGTATCTGAGTTCATCCGCAGAGAACTCTTTTAGAGCGGCAATGGGATCACCTGCAACATTGCCCTTGCTCTTGGACATCTTCTGGCGGTTGGGATTCAGAGAATGACCTGAGATCATTACATCCTTCCACGGGATCTTGTTCTCGTGCAGGAGAGCTTTGGCTATGGTATAGAAAGCCCATGTTCTGATGATATCGTGAGCCTGAGGTCTTAATGCCATGGGGAAAATGTTCTCCCGCTGGTCTTCCTCGCCCCACTTCATGTTGATCTGCGGGGTGAGTGAGCTTGTAGCCCAGGTATCCATCACATCGCTCTCAGGTCTGAATTCCCTGCTGCCACAGCTGGGGCAGGGTTTCCCGGGAGAATCCACAAGAGGGTCCACAGGCAGATCTGCCTCCTCTGCAAATATCGGAGTATCACATTTATTGCAGAACCACACAGGAAAAGGCACTCCGTAGAAACGCTGTCTGGAAATGCACCAGTCCCATTTCAGGTTCTCAACCCAGTGATCGTATCTGACCTTGAAGTGAGGAGGATACCAGTTGATCTCATTACCCTTCTCTATAAGCTGATCTTTCCTGTCAAGGACCCTGATGAACCACTGACGGTTCACAAGGTATTCAAGCGGGGTACTGCAGCGCTCGTGAACATTCACCGCATGGGTGATGTCTTTCCCGCCTTTGCTGTAACCCTCTTCCACAAGCTTTGCCACGATAACCTTGCGGGCTTTCTTCCAGTACATACCCTCAAGGAACCCGGTGGTCTCATTCATATGACCACGGTTATCAAGGATGATCCTGAGGTCAAGGTTGTACTCTCCCCACCACTCGATATCGGTGGTATCACCGAAGGTACAGCACATCACAGCGCCTGAGCCCTTTTCTATATCAACCTTCTCGTCTGTTCTTATCTCAACTTCACGGTCATACAGGGGAACTTTGACCTTCTGCCCTACTAGGTGTTTCCACCTGTTATCACCGGGGTTAACGAATACAGCAACACAGGCAGGAATAAGCTCCGGACGGGTGGTGGCGATGGGAACAACTCCACTGCCGTCGGCAAGTTTGAACTCCAGGTCGTGGAAATGACTTGGAAACTCCTTGTCCTCGGTTTCCGCCTGGGCAACAGCAGTCTGACACTCCGGGCACCACAGTGTGGGGGCTTCCTTTCTGTAAACCATCTCCTTCTGAACCAGATCAAGGAAAGAACGCTGACTCACCCGCTGTACCCATGGGTCAATTGTGGTGTACATGAGAGACCAGTCACAGCTGAATCCAAAACTGTTCCACAGATCACGGAACTGCACTTCAGCATCCTTAGCTACTTCAAGACAGAGCTTTACGAACTCGCCCCGGGTCATATCCTGAGCTTTGACCTTCTTTACCTGTTCTGTGAACCGCTCACTTGGCAGACCGTTATCGTCAAAGCAGAAGGGGTAGAATACCTCTTTGCCGGTCATTCTCTGATACCTTGCGAGAACTTCAGCCTGCACATAGCTGAAAATGTGCCCCATGTGGATCATTCCACTGACTGTAGGTGGCGGAGTGTCTATGGAATAGACCTCTTTACCGGAATCAGGGTCGTATCTGTAGATCCCCTCGTCTGCCCATTTCTGCTGCAGACGGGGTTCGGATTCCTTTGCCTTGTATCTCCTGGGAAGTGCCATTGCCGTTACTCCTGTCTTTCCCAGCCTATGGTCATAAGCCGGGACATAACCTCAACCAGACTGTCTATATCAACCCTGATCTGCTGAAGTGAGTCTCTGTCCCGAATGGTTACCTTCCGATCCTCAAGACTGTCAAAGTCAAATGTGATGCAGTAGGGTGTACCTATCTCGTCGTTTCTTCTGTATCTCTTACCTATAGAGCCGGTCACATCAAAAAGCACCGGCCAGTGAGGACGCAGCAGCTCTTCCACCTCACGGGCCTGCTGGGAAAGCTTCTTTGACAGGGGAAGGATAGCAGCCTTCACCGGGGCAAGTTTCCTGCTGAGCCCCAGAACTACTCTGGTCTTTCCGTCTATCTCTTCCTCCCGATAGGCATCCAGAAGAACCATAAGGAAGGTTCTGCCCACACCGCCGGAGGTTTCAACAACATAAGGTGTGATCTTCTTTCCAGTCTCCCTGTCGAGGATCTTCAGATCCTTTCCACTGCCTTCCATCTGGGCGGTCAGGTCGTAATCTGTTCTGCTGGCAATGCCCTCAAGTTCACCAAAGCCGTCCCCCCCTGCAAAGGGGAAGCGGTATTCAATGTCAGTACAGCCTGTGGCGTAATGCGCAAGCTCTTTTTCCTCATGAGGTCTGAGCCTGAGATTCTCTTTTTTGATACCAAGAACATCGGTGTACCAGCTCAACCTTTTTTCCACCCAGTATTCGTACCACTTCTCCCATTCATCCGGGTGACAGAAGTATTCCATCTCCATCTGCTCGAATTCACGGCTTCTGAATATGAAATTTCGTACTGTTATCTCATTCCTGAATGCCTTTCCCGTCTGGGCTATGCCGAAAGGGAGGCTTTTTCTTGTGGATGTGACAATGTTCTGAAACTGAGCGAAGATAGGCTGACATGTTTCCGGCCTGAGATAGACAACGGAGTTGTCATCTTCAAGAGGGCCCATGAAGGTTTTGAACATCAATCCGAAATTACGGGGCTCTGTGAGTTCACCGCCACAGTTCGGACATACTCCGCCCTCAACATGGTCCTCACGAAACCTGCCATGACATTTCTTGCAGTCCACCAGAGGGTCATGGAAATTCTTCAGGTGACCTGAAGACTTCCAGACATCCGTGTGTGTGATAATAGCAGTATCAACACCCACAACATCTCCCCTTGAACGAACCATTTCATTCCACCACAGCTCTGTAATGTTTCTTTTCAGCTCAACACCAAGGGGACCGTAATCCCATGCTGCCTGAAGCCCACCGTGTATCTCTCCGGACTGGTATACAAAACCCAGCCTCTTGGAGAGGGAAACTATCTTTTTCATCAGGTCGTTATTGGCCTGCATCTAGAATCTCCTTCATAACTTTTTCCGACTTCAGCAGAAGCCGGCGCTCAAGATGAACCTGTGCATAATCTTTCAATAGCGAATGACACTGAATATAACCATCAGACCAGAGGCTGACTCTTGCAAGTGATTCCAGACTTGAACTACCCGCTCTGGAAAGAAAACTGATAATGCCTGACTTCACTGAAAAACCTGTTTCTCCGCATTTTCCGCAGACTACTCCTCCGCTGGAATGAGACCAGAGAACGGCGGCGTCAACCTTCGCGCCACAGGCAACGCATGTATCTGTGGAGAAACCATGACCGGATAGTTGAAGCAGTTTTGCAACACCACCGCAGATGATCGGCCAGGGGGGCGCGCCTGCTTCCAGCAGACTAAAAACTTCCTCCACAAGTCGATAGACAGGTCCGGAAGGTTCATTCCCGTGGCTGACCACAGAAAGAAGCCATTCAGTGAACAGACCGGCACCGGCGAAAGCTCTGGATCCTGTTCTAAGGGCAAGGTTATGCTTTATGACACTTGCTTCTGTGGCGGTATCCAGCTCTCGTCCTTCTCTCCTGGCAAGCTGAAACTCGCCCTGACTGAAGAGCTCCATTCTGCCTAGAAACTTGCCCTTCGGACGCAGGGCACCTCTTGCCATGGCAGAAACTCTGCCGTAATCAAGTGAATAAAGGGTAAGTATCAGCGATGAGTCACTCCACCTGACCCGTCTCAGAACAAAAGCAGGGGTGGATACCCTCAATCCTTCTCCGCAGTATTGGGGCTCACTCTCACAAAGAGGATCCGCTGACCGCTGACCTTCTCCACGGTGAATGTCCAGTTGTCTATCTCGTGGGATTCACCGGCATCCGGTATATGACCCAGCTGATGAAACACCAGACCCCCAACTGATTCATAGTTCTCTTCTTCTTCAAAATCGGTTCCCAGAAGATCGTTCAAGTCATCAATGGGCAATCTTGCGTCAACCCTGTAAGAGCCTTTTCCCAGAGATCTTACCATGGGTGGTTCAGAGTCGAATTCGTCCCTTATCTCTCCGAAGACCTCTTCAACTATGTCTTCCATGGTGACTATTCCTGCAGTTCCACCGTATTCATCAACCACCACAGCCATGTGAATTCTATTTGCCTGAAATTCGGTAAAGAGCTCGTCTATTCTCTTGAATTCCGGAACGAAGTAGGCTTCCCGGATGAAATCCTCCAGCTTGAACTCTCCATCCTCTGTGTCTGTAGACACGCCAAGAAGGTCCTTCGCATAGAGAACTCCTGCAACATCATCAATGATCTTCCTGTATACAGGGATCCTGGAGTGTCCTGCTTTCTTAACTTGAGCCACAATGGCTCTTAGATCATCGCAGAGCTCTATACTGTCCACATCAATTCTTGGAACCATAACTTCCCGAACTATCTTATCGGAGAATTCCAGAATGGAATCCACCAGCTCCTGTTCCTTCTCCAGCTCTTCCTGATCTCCCTTTTCTCTTCGCTGTTCAAGCCAGAGAGTATCCGGAGGTGCGTAAGCCCAGTCATCTGAGTCTTTCTCCTCGTTTCCCAGAAAAATCCTGGCTGGCAGCCTGAAGAAAACAGAAAGGATCGCCATGGGTACTGTGAAAACTCTGGTGGCTCTTCCTTCAGGCAGATGCTTAACAAATGCTGATGGAAAAACCTCAGAGAAGAGAAAAGCAATGAAAGCAATGCTCACAGCGGATATCCACCTGGGATATCCAGTCCTGATGGAGATCAAAGCGGAACTGAGACCTATGATAAGAAGACCGGTAACCCTGGCCAGCCAGATAGCCCTGAGCCTGGTTGCAGCCTCCCGGCGTCTGTCTGAAGGGTCTCTGCCTTTATCGTTCACCAATTCAGGTAAAGCCGTTCTGGATCCATTAGCCGCTGCAGAAATAATTATTCCGCCTGCCATTAGAAATAGTTCACCAATAAGATTCATACCCTGTTCACCGCCCTCATTCCTTCTTCCACAAGTTCAAAAGTGAGTCGGTTCATCTCTCTGGTATCCTCCTCTGTGTCGTGTGTAAATCCCTTAAGATGCAACCAGCCGTGATACAGCCTTTCAAGAACTTCCTCTAGAGGCGGGGCCATTCTGCCGTCTATGTAAACTACACCCTGAGGGACCTCTTCTCCGGGAAAGGACAGGTCAAAGGTAAGAACATCTGTGGGTTTGTTTATCTTGCGCCAGTTGTAGTTGAGGAAACGCATCATACCGGGGTCACAGATGACAAACTCCACGGAACCGGGAATAGTTCTCTCTACAATACCATGAAGAAGTTCAAGCTCCGGTGACGGGTATTCAAGAACTATGCTGACTGACGGACTGGCAGGGCTGAGGTCCGGAGGTTCCTCCAGAAATACTGTGCTAGTTTCCATGAGGAAAATTGCTCACTCTTTCTTCTGTTATCGTGAGTTTGTCCAGAAATACATGTGCTACTCTTCTCAGCATTGACTCTGTAAGCTTGCATTCGTCAAACTGCCCCTCATCAGATCTTTCCTGGATGATCCTGGATATCAAAACAGCTTGCTCTTCAGATGACGCTTCATTTCCGAGACCGATAACTCCGGAAGAAACTGAGTCTGCAAGCATTACAAGGGCAGCCTCAAGGGATTGAGGTTTGGGGCCGTGGTAATGAAACATCTCCTCATCGAACTCCCCTCCGGGAGGAACTTCTCTCCTGGCTTTCTCAAGAAAGAATCTTGCACTGGTGTCACCGTGATGCTGTTCAATAATGTCTTTGATGTCCGTGGGGAACTGATATTTTTCTGCAAGTTCAACACCTTTGTGAACGTGGTCAATAATTATTCTGGCACTCTTCAGGGGGGGCATGGAATTATGAGGGCTGTTCTCATCCGGGTTTGTGATATTCTCTATGAACATCTCCGGATTGATCAACTTGCCTATATCGTGGAATTTCCCCCCGATCATTGTAAGCTTTTCATCTGCTCCAAGTTCCAGAGCAGCGTCTGAAGCAAGTTCCGCCACAAGATCCGAGTGGTTGTATGTACCGCGAGCATCCCTGCGAAGCTGTGCCCTGAGGGGATGATCATCGTTTCCAAGCCTTTCATAGGTTCTGGCTGTGGCCACATGGAAAAGAAGTTCAAGCGGATGAGTAATGACCTTAACAGTTCCTACTACTACCAGAGGCAGACCAAGAAGGGCTATCCATATCACAGAGTTAAAGTGCATACTACCGGAACTTCCCGCAGCGGAAAGAAGCCAGTAGACCCCTACGGAAGACGCCATTCCAAGAGTCATGGCCCTGTTGGTTCCTATATCGCTAAGCTCCTTAATAGACGTTGCTACAATACAGGCAGGGATCAGCCCGATGAAAAATGTAGCCATGGGATGGGAAGAAGGCAGAGCGAATATTGCCGCAAAGATCGCAGTAAGGAACCACGCAAAGTTTGTTGTATTCTTTCTGGCACGACTGTGAAAGAATACCGAGGTAAGGCTGGCACCGAGCATGGTGAAAGAGAATATTGACAATTCCTGCACTCCCGAGCGGAATAGAAGAATGGTCAGCCCCATGGTAAGACCCCATATGGTAAAGAGAAGAAAAACTTCAGAAACTGAAAAGAAATCCTGCTCTTTCCTCATGTACAGAAAACCAAGAAGGAGGAGAAGTGCAGCGAGAGCTGTCTTGGCTATGCCGTGTTCAATGATTCCCTGAGAACCCAGCGGAGAGAGAACCATAGCGTCCCAGTAACTACTGATCTCTTCTGTAAAAAGACCACCGGGGGGAAGTATCTCCTCACCTGTCTGGAATTCCCTCTTTACCACAGGAAGATTGGCAATACGCTCTTGAACAGCCACTTCCCTTGCCTGGGCATCAACGGCAAGATCGGGAACTATAAGGTCAAGTATCACTGAGATCTTTTCGCTGAGAACACCACGCCTCTCAAGGTCAAGACGGATATCATCCCGGGCCTCAGTCAAAGTAAAAAGCTCCGAAACATTCTTCTCAACAGGGTTATCGTCTATCACCGCACGGCTTCCGTCGCTGGATCTCCTTAAAGCTTCAAGATCAATAATGCCGGTGGTGTATAGATTGCTTACCCTGCCGCCAAAGTAACCGGCAAGCTCGTTGTCTCCGGTGGCCAGCAGTATCAGTTCCCGGATGTTATCTGAAGAGAGTGACCCTGTCTGCTCATTTCTAGACAGGAAGATGGGAACTGCCAGCTCTGCTTCATCTGCCATTACCTCAAGTTCATCCGGACTGTAATTGACATTGAAATTGTGTACGGCAACAATGCCTTCAACCACAGGTTCACCTGTCAAAAGATTTCTGTCTGACAGCGCTCTCCGGGAGTCAAAACCAAAATAGAAACCTGTGATGACCAGTACTGAGAACACAACAGATAACAGCAACTTCAGGGAAATACTCCTGTTCAGAAAATTCACTGATCATCCCTTCGGGCAAATGCCTCTATTATCCTCTGTACAAGAGGATGTCTGAGTACATCACCATGGTCAAGATAGACAAATCCAATACCCGGTATCTGTTTCAGCATTCTCGTCAAACGGACTAGACCGGATGCAGTGGGTGGGTTCAAGTCGATCTGCGTAACATCTCCGGTAACAACCATTCTTGAGCCATGGCCCATTCTGGTAAGAAACATCTTAAGCTGAGTAAGTGTGGTGTTCTGGGCTTCGTCAAGAATAACAAAAGCATTGTTCAGCGTTCTCCCCCTCATGTAAGCCAGGGGAGCAACTTCAATGGTTCCGTTCTCCATGTATTTCTGCACCTTGGGCGCAGAAAGGGTATCATTGAGTGCATCGTAGATCGGTCTCAGGTAAGGGTCTATCTTCTGCTGAAGGTCTCCGGGTAGAAAGCCAAGCTTCTCTCCCGCTTCCACTGCAGGTCTGGTAAGAATTATTCTCTCAACTCTGTTATCACGCAAAGCCGTAACCGCAGCGGCCACAGCAAGAAACGTTTTGCCTGTACCTGCAGGCCCGATGGAAAAGACAAGCTCATTATGCATGATCGAACGCATATAGCTTTCCTGACCGGGGGTTCTGGGAATGATCCTGCCTGCTCTGCCCGGTACACTATAGATCAATCCGGCAGATTTCAGTTCCGGGAATTCCAGGGCTTTCTGTACTGTGCTTTTTGAAATACGACCGCTGGACTGAATCTCAAGTACAAGCTTCTCTGTCACGGATTGTGCTCTGTCCAGAGCAGTCTTCTCACCTGTGTAGATCAGGCTTGCGTCCCTGTAAACAGCAGCAACTCCCAGTATACGGCATATATCCCGAAGATTTGCATCCCCCGGCCCCAGAAGCTTTCGTGCATCGTCAGGTGAAACTGGGATTCTTCTTCTGTCAGGTTTTTTCATAAGTAAGTTAATATAAAGAATCTCCCCGCCCGCAAGGGCAGGGAGATTCTATCGGATCCGTAATTGTATGTTACTGGCGTCCGCCGCGAGCTCCGCCGCGAGGGATGCTGAGGATCTGTCCGGGATAGATCAGGTTAGGGTCACTGATCTTGTCACGGTTACCCTCGTAAAGCTGAGGCCACTCGCCTCTGCTGTTGTAAACGATACCGTATCCGGCGATCTTGCCGAGATAGTCGCCACCAACAACAGTGTAACTGCTGGCCATAGGTACTGGCACAACAATAGTGTCGCCTGCATAGATCAGGTTGGGATCGTTGATATGAGAACTGTTACGCTCATAAATGCGAGGCCATTCAGAACCATCGGCAAAGTAGTAGTGATAGCTGGCGATAAGCCAGAGACTCTCACCCTCGATAATTGTGTGGTTCACGCCGCTGTTGCGAAGTCTGTTGATCTCACTGCGAAGCCAGCTGATATCCTGGTTAAGCTGATTGATCTCTGCCTGAAGAGCATCTCTCTCGGCGCGGAGTGGAATAACCTTGTCTTCCCATTCTGCAACGACTGGATCAGACTCACTCTTTACCCATTCCCAATAAGCGATCTGAAGCTCTATGTTCTTGTCGCCCATGGCCTCGATCTCTTCACGACTGTAATCCTGAAGATCCTCTACTGTGTAGCTCTTTGCAAATGAAAGAGTAGCAAAGAGGACCAGTACGATAATCATTGTGTAACGCATACTTTACCCCTTCCTATCTTCCAGTTCCGCCGAGAGATTCATACTCGGCCTGAAGTTCTGCCTTCTCGACCTGAAGCAGCACGATCTGTGCTTCCAGCTGAGGAATTTCCTCATTGAGATCACCATATTCATTCTCAAGACTGGTAGCTCTTGCCTCTGAAGCCAATGCTGCTGCTCGAGCCGAATCCCTTGCACGAAGCTGTTCTTCGCTGGGACCGCAGGCTGCTACAAGCAGGATCATGGCCAGGAGAGCAATGAAGAACACAGCTGTTCTTGTTTTGAGCATCTCCGAAACCTCCTCTCGGTTACTCCGATTGCGCGTTCACGTAACTATGGGATCGTGAATACATTACGTCCTCATGACCCCCTGCCCCGTCTGGGGCTTGAATTAACAATACTGAAGGCTATTACTAACCACAGGACACGATGCTGTCAAGACACACCGAGCCTGTTCAAAAATATACAAACAAATTATCACAGCGTCAGGCAAGGGTCGATTCTTATCTCTCTTTCAGAAGTATCCTGGAGAATATCCAGACTGCCAGGATCAAGCCTGCAACATCAGCGAAAACATCCTGAAGAGAGCAGTCTCTTCCCGGTACAAAGGACTGATGCAATTCATCCAGAGCCGCCCAGAGCACCCCTGAAACTATCATCCACAACCTTCGTCGCTTACTCCCGAAAATATCGGCATTCAGAACAAGAGCCAGCCCCAGCCCACCGAATTCTATCATGTGAAAAACTTTATCCTGATGGGGAAACAATTCCATGGGAGGTTTTAGAGAGGGCTGATGGCTCAGGTATACGATAAGCAACAGAACAGACAGGAGGAAAAGCCTTCGAAGGGTCCCGCCGAATGAAATATTATACATCAGGTAACGCACCCCGCTTCTTTAAAGCTCATGAGAGAAGAAGGCCGTCCTTTCTCTCAGATTCGAAGAATTGTCCCACCTCTTCTACAAGAGAAAAACCAGGTTGAGAAGAGATCTTCTCAACAGTGCTCACAGCAATCTCAGGCAGTTTCAATATCATTCTATCCACATGAGACACCGCCCCGCCGATGCAGACACTCAATTCTATTTCTCTTCCGGCTACCAGCATGCGTGTGTTTGCAAGTTCCTCATGTACTCTCGCAGCATAAGCTTCAGCAGAGACACGATCTACTCCTGCAAGACAGACCAGAAAACTATCGGGGCCATATCGGGCAAGTACAGCCTTGTCTCCCAGTACCTGTTGAAGGCATTCCGCTGTCTTTCTAAGAACGGTATCACCTGCGCTGTAACCAAATTCCTTATTCACCCCACTGAATCCATATATATCCACTGCAAGCACTACCACGGAAAGAGCCCTGCTTCTAACCCCCCTGATCATATCTTTAAGCTGCTCGTGGAAGGAGGAAAGAAGGGGAAGGCCGGTAAGCCTGTCTACATCTTTTAACTTGTGGATTACCTGAAGCAGCTGATTTCTGCTTACAGCCAGGCTGAAAACAATAGCATAAGCCTTGAGTACAGACAGGTCATCAATAGAGAAGTGCTGTTCACTGGCACTTTCTACAGTAAGAACCCCCAGCATGACTCCTCTGTCTTCAAGAGGTACAGCACAACAAGAACCTATGACCCCGTGAGGATCATCACTTTCTCCGAATGTTTTCCCTGTACCCATTTTCAGCCGTCTCATGGGTTGTCCCCTTGATACGGCCATTCCGGCAAAGCCCTCTTTGATATGAAACTCTCTTCCTGCTCTCCCGTCGCCGAAAGGACCCCTTGATTCAAAGATAGCCAGGGTTTCCTTCTCTTCTACTATGGCCACTGTTGCAGTAGTTCCGGGATACGAAGAGACTATTCTCCCTGTGAGCCGGTGAACAGCCCCCCTCACATCTTTTGAGGATTCCATATCCTGGCAGATAGCAAGAAAACCGTTATCACTCTCTTCCCTGCCACGCTCCCATGAAATTGACAGGAGGAATGCGGAATCAACAAGTAGCGATGCACTCTGCTTTCTTTTCTCCTCTGAGTCAAAGTCCAGAACCATGAAACCGCTTAAAACGCCTCCTCTACTGAATTGAACAAGCGTGACCCAGGGTTTTCCCCCTCCCTGAATGTACCAGGGAAGCCCCGGGCTGCCTCCTATAGAGAGTTTTTTCGCGTTAACATGTATAAGATCACCGGTGCTTTCTTTGATCGTCTGGATAGCCGGATCATCGGGCCCCGCCATGTATCGGCCAGACACTCCTCCCGAATCGGAGACGAACTCATTCAGGGTCCATACATCTTTCTCTCCCCGTATAAAAAGAAAGATACCGTGTGCTCCTGTGCTTGTTTTCAAAATGGGAATGAGACTTCTGGCAACGTCATCAGGAAAAAGTGGATCAGAGCCCCCCCCGCTTTCACCGGAAGGATCCCCGGATGAATATGATCTGCTGGAGATTCTGCCCTCTTTAAGGTATTCCACGGCTGACATGGATACCAGAGGAATAATACCTGCAATCAGAGCTCCGGGAAGTACTCCAAGAAAAGAGCCCAGATCAAATGCGCCTGCGGCTAGTCCGGTGGAGGAAACCACCGGGGCAATAAACTCCACTGAACCCAGAACTCCAGCAACCGTGAGCGCAGGGCCACCGATGGAATCGCGTTTCATCCACAAAAAAAGAAGAGGATAAAGAAAGGCGGCCGGGCCAAGTGCTCCCCCCCAGAGCTGTACCGCAGAATTTACCAGAACCGCCGTCAAAAGGATCAGACCATCAGAGGGTGAACTGTCTTTTTTAAGAAGAACAACTGCAATGAGAGATGCCCCAAGCATAGGCAGAAAGCCCAGGAAGAATGTATCAGGCAGCCTGTTTGTAAGAGTTGCAGCGTTTGACAACACAATGAGTATTGAAACAGCGATCAGAATGTGTCCGGTAACTCTTTCTTTTGACAAAAGCTTTTTCCCCGCTTTCTCTGATCCTGAAGTTCACTGAATATACTTCACGAATCAGCTGTGCTGTATCAGTTCTGAATAACCGGGATTCTGAAGGCGGTGGACGAGTAGAAAGACATAGGCAGGGAAATGGCTCAATACAGGGAAATTGCAGGCACTTGACGACAGGGGCTCAATTTAATGATTTTTAGCCTACGTCGGAGGGCGCTGTGATCTTCCAATCACCAACAGGCTGAAAAATCCTATTTTCGAATTTCATATACAGGAAGCTTTGCACAAACAGCTGGTTAAAACATGACTTTACAAACACTGAACCTAAATTCCACCTGGCAGGTGGAGCATCTTGGAGCGATACTCATTGCAAAAAAATAACAGACAGAAGAGAACGCCTTACAACAAGCGTCGTCATATCATTTCAGGCCCTTCGGCCTCAGACCTTGAAGCAAAAACTCTTGCAGAACTGCAGGAGCTGGCGAAAGAAACCGGTATATCCAGGGTTACTGGTATCCGAAAAGCAGCTCTGATAACAACAATCCTTGAGAAAAAAGCAGAGAAGAACGGATTGGGTTTTGCCCAGGGAGTTCTGGAAACTCTCAATGAAGGATACGGATTCCTCAGGAACTCCTCATGTAACTACCTGCCAGGCCCTGACGATGTCTATGTTTCTCCCAGTCAGATAAAAAGGTTTAACCTGAAGACTGGAGATTCCATCTCCGGTCATGCACGAAAGCCACGAGACGGGGAAAAATACGCCGCGCTCATCAGACTTGAGAAGATCAACGGGGTCGGACCGGAAGAGATAACCTCCAGAAGAAGGTTTGAGTCGCTCACCCCATTCTACCCTGAAGAACGCTTTACCCTTGAAACGACAGCTGATGAATACTGTGGGAGGATCATGGATCTTCTTGTTCCTGTGGGTAAAGGTCAGAGAGCGCTGATAGTTTCTCCTCCCAGGGCGGGAAAAACCGTTCTTCTGCAACGCCTGGCAAATTCAGTTACTCAAAATCATCCTGACGTTACACTGATCGTTCTTCTTATCGATGAAAGACCCGAGGAAGTTACCGATATGAAGCGGATGGTTCAGGGTGAAGTGGTCAGTTCCACCTTTGACGAACCTCCCAGGAGACATGTTCAGATCGCCGACATGGTTCTGGAGAAGGCAAAGCGACTGGTTGAGACCGGGAAGGATGTTGTAATTCTTCTTGACAGTATTACCCGTCTTGCAAGGGCCAACAACCAGGTTATCCCCCACTCGGGCAAGATCCTCTCCGGTGGAGTTGATTCAAATGCTCTGCAGAGACCAAAGAGATTCTTTGGAGCTGCCAGGAATATTGTGGAAGGCGGCAGCCTGACCATAATCGGAACCGCACTTGTAGATACCGGCAGCAGAATGGACGAAGTTATCTTTGAGGAATTCAAGGGTACCGGCAACTGTGAGATAGTGCTGGACAGAAGACTGGCTGACAGAAGGATCTACCCTGCCATTGATATCACCAAATCCGGAACAAGGCGGGAGGACCTTCTTATGGATGAAGAGACCATAAGCAGGGTCTGGGTAATGAGAAAAATACTGGTTGAGATGAGCCCTGTTGAGGCCATGGAAACCCTGAAAAAACAGTTGTCAAAGCACAAATCAAACCGCAGGTTCCTTGACAACATGCAAAATTACGAGTAGAATACGGCGATTTTCAGCATGGAGGAAAAGCAAGTGAAGAAGGATATACATCCAAAGTACGGAGAAGCTGTCTTCTCCTGCGCGTGTGGTAACGAAGTTCGTACAAAGTCCACGAGAGGCGACCACAGATTTGATATCTGCTCGGCCTGCCACCCCTTCTACACCGGCAAGCAGAAGCTTATTGATTCTGCAGGCAGAGTAGACAAGTACCTCAGAAAATACGGTCTTCAAAAGGACGAGCAGGAGGGATAACAATCCCAATGCGATAATGGAAACGGGAGGCATACAGCCTCCCGTTTTGCACATTTATGGAGAATCATGACAAAAGACAGACCAAACATCGGTGGACAGGCTATAATTGAGGGCGTCTTTATGAGAGCACCCGGTGGTGCGGCGGCAGCTGTGAGAAGACCGGACGGCACCATCGTAGCCAGGAACATGAAGTATCTGGTGCCACCAAAGAGAACCGGTATTCTCAGCAGACCCATAATCAGAGGGGCAGTCAATCTCATCGAAACTATGAAAATGGGATTTGCCGCACTGAACTGGTCCGCTGAAACCGTAGAAGAAAAGAAAGACGGCAAAGACAGGAAAACCTCCAATATAGGCATGTGGCTTGCCAACATCGGGGCAGTGGCCCTTGCGATCGTTCTCTTCGCATGGCTTCCTCTGCAACTGGCCAAATGGATAGTACCCGCCCTGGCACCTGCATCAGGTGGTGTGGAGCAGTTCTACATTCATGTTATAGCAGGCACTTTCAGGATATTTGCCTTCGTGCTCTACATCATGGTGATATCTCTTATGCCTGACATACGCAGGGTTTTCATGTACCACGGAGCAGAACATCAGGTTATTCATGCCTGGGAGGATGGGTCTGATGAACTGGCAATTGATGCCGAAAAACAGACGCCTCTTCATGCAAGATGTGGTACAAGCTTTCTGATGTACGTAATGATAATCACCATCCTCTGCTATACGGTCATTGATTCCCTGGTGTATCTCGCCACAGGTGTATCACCTGCCGCCCACTGGAGAGTTCTCTATCACCTGCCTCTGATCCCTCTTGTAATGGGTGTTTCTTACGAAGTGCTGAAAACAGCAGACAAGCATCTGGACACTTCCGCTTTTGCCCGGGCACTTTCCAAGCCTGGTCTCTGGCTGCAGCACCTCACCACAAGATCTGCAACACCTGAGATGCTTGAAGTTGCTGAAACTGCTGCAAAGATGGCACTTGGATACGACCTCCCCCCTGAGGTGGAAATTGCGGAGGAGACAGAAAAATGACACAACGGACAGGCAGCGAGACGCTCCTCTCTGCAGCACAAGCAGAGCAGAAGAAGATAGAGGAAAGACTGGGGGAGATCGACGGTGCCCTGTGCAAACCCGAGACCCTGAGAAGCCGGGTACTGATGAAATCTCTGAACACAGAGAGATCTTCTCTGGTAAAGATAAATGACACCCTGGTGGACATCCTTGATGCAGAATCTCTTCTCAAAGAAATGAATATCGCATCCTCGGGAAACGATCCGGAGCTCTCTGAAATGGCTTCCGGAGAGATCCCGGAGCTGAAAACAAGACTTGAAAAGCTTAATCACAAGCTGAAGATCCTTCTTATTCCCCCGGATCCTAACGATCAGCGGGGAGTGGTGATGGAAATACGTGCAGGAACAGGCGGAGATGAAGCCGCACTTTTCGCCGGCAGTATCTTCAAGATGTACAGCTACTACGCACAGAAAAAAGGCTGGAAGTCTGAAGTGATGAGTGCAAGAGAAAGTGACCGGGGAGGATACAAAGAGATTATTCTGAACCTGTCAGGCAGTGGGGTTTACAGCAGACTGAAATATGAATCCGGTGTTCACAGGGTACAGCGAGTCCCTGAGACTGAGACAAGTGGCAGAATCCACACATCAGCCTGCACTGTAGCAGTTCTTCCGGAAGCTGAGGAGATCGATGTTGAGATCAAGAGCGATGAGCTCAGAGTGGATGTCTACCGCTCAAGCGGTCCCGGTGGACAGAGCGTGAATACCACTGACTCAGCTGTGCGCATTACACACCTCCCCACAGGAACGGTTGTTTCCTGCCAGGATGAAAAAAGTCAGATAAAGAACAAAGCAAAAGCCATGAAGGTACTCAGGGCAAGGTTGCTCATAGTCAAGCAGGATGAAGAGAATGCAAAGAGGTCAGAGAGCAGAAAAAGCATGGTTGGCTCCGGAGACAGGTCAGCTAAGATCCGTACGTACAATTTTCCCCAGGGACGATTCACTGACCACAGGATCCATCTGACCCTCCACAATCTGAACGATATTCTAGGCGGCAGTATTGATCAAATAATAGATGAGCTTATCAAGGCTGATCAGGAAAAGATACTTGCTGAAAGATCCAAGGGGTGACCAGGTGCCATGACACTGACTGAAGCAATACAGGAAGCTTCCAGTGTGTTGAAGGCTGTCGGGTTTAAGAACCACCTCTGGCAGGCTCGAATACTGGCAGCGCATGTTAAGGGCCTCAGCCCCGGACAGCTGTACTCTCTCTATGATCTCTCTTTTGGCGACAAAGCGCTGGAAGAGACTTTTTTTTCGCTTGTGAAAAAACGAATATCAGGAGTACCTCTTCAGCATATCACAGGTGAATGGGATTTTTTCGGCAGAACATTCAAAGTGGACGGAAGAGCCCTGATACCAAGACCAGAAACAGAACTGCTTGTGGAGTACATTACTAAAGCGCCGTTACCCCGGAAACCCCTCATTCTGGATGTGGGTACCGGATCAGGGGTAATAGGGATCTCCCTTGCCCTTGAGATGCCGGATTCCACCGTTGTAGGTACCGATGTATCCGCAGAAACCCTTGAGCTTGCTGAAGAGAACAGACTTCTGCTCGGTGCGAAGAACTTCTCAACGGTGAACTGCAATCTTGCTGATGGACTGAACAGACAGTTCGATGTTATTGCCGCCAACCTTCCCTACATTTCTTCAAAAGACATCCAGACTCTTGATCCTGTTGTAAAAGACCACGATCCCCTTTCTGCGCTGGACGGGGGGACCGACGGTACATTGCTTATATTGGAGCTTGTAGAAAGCACTCCGTACAAAATGAAACCAGGAGGGTTGATGGTTCTGGAAACAGGTTACGATCAGGAGATTTCTGTTCCATCATTTTTCTCAAAGGAACTCTGGACGGACATACAGACCCACAGGGATCTAAGCGGGAACCATAGACTGGTAACAGCAAGGAGGTTGTAAGCTGGCTTCTAAGAGAAGTGTGATGGTTGGCAATGTAAAAATGGGCGCAGGAGCTCCTGTTGTTGTCCAATCCATGACAAATACTGCCACTTCAGACCACCGGGCTACCCTTGAGCAGATTAATAAACTTGCCTCTCTGGGTGCCGAGATCGTCAGAGTCTCGGTTCCTGATGACCCCGCTGCAGATGCTCTTCATTTTATTGTGGAGAATTCACCGGTTCCAATTGTTGCCGACATACATTTCCGTGCAGATCTTGCCATCAGATCCATTCAGGCTGGAGTACACAAGTTACGACTCAATCCTGGAAACATCCGAAAAAAAGAAGATGTTCAGAGAATTGCAGAGCTTGCCGGAAAACGGGAAATACCCATCAGGATCGGAGTGAATTCCGGCAGTGTTCCCGGCGACCTCCGTGACAAATACCAGGGTGTGAATGAAGACTCCATGTGGGAAGCCGCAGAGAGACACATTAAACTTCTAAGGGAAACCGGCTTCAGCGACATAGTTCTTTCTCTTAAGGCATCAGACCCCATGCTCACCGTGAGAGTCAACAGGAAAGCTGCTTCTGAATGCCCCTACCCTCTGCATCTTGGTGTAACGGAAGCCGGCCCCAGGGGCACGGCGGGGATCAGAAGCGCTGTTGCAATGGGCATCCTTCTTAATGAGAATACAGGTGACACCATAAGGGTTTCAATTTCCGGTTCTCCTGAACCTGAACCAGTGGCTGCCTGGGAAATACTTTCTTCACTTGATATAAGACACAGATTCGTTAGAATTGTAAGCTGTCCCACCTGTGCCCGGACCAGGCTTGACGTGGAGACTCTTGCCCTGAAGGTTCAAAAAATGGTGCAGGGTCTGCAGTTGCCGGTAACTGTTGCAGTGATGGGCTGCGAGGTAAACGGACCAGGTGAGGCCAGGGATGCGGATCTGGCAGTTATAGGGACTCCCACAGGATTCCTGCTGTGGAGAGACGGTGAATCTCTCGGAACCGTCCCTGAAGATGAGCTTGAGAAACGACTTATAGATGAGCTGGAAACTTTGAAAGGCAGGCAGTGACGTGACTACTGGAAGAATAGAAGCAATCCAGAAAATATTGAAGGAAAAAAGCATTGAAGAGATCGATATCAGATTCACAGACCTACTGGGTTACTGGAGACATGTAACAATCCCGGTCACATCAGCACCTGGCGATCTTTTCCTTAGAGGCGTGGGCTTTGACGGCTCCACACTTGATGGTATGAGCAGCGTTGAGTCCGGTGATCTGGCATTGGTTCCCGACCGGAAACGCCTCTATTTTGACCCCTTTACAAAAAAGAGAACAGTAGCACTGTTTGGTAATATTGTTGACTGCGTCACCGGTCATCCATACTCACGGGATCCCCGTGGAATAGCAAAAAAGGCCGACAGCCTTCTCAAGTTCTCCGGTATTGCAACCGACAGTTTCTGGGCTCCTGAGTTTGAGTTCAACCTCCTGGATAAGGTCAAATTCTGGAACAGTCAGGGACAAACCGGTTACGAATTCCAAAGCATTGAGAATCCGGATGCTTCCATGGACTCTGATTCCCACGGTCTTGTGCATCCCACACACAGTGGATATCACGCAATGTTCCCTGTGGACAGCTTGCACAACATTCGCGGAGAAATGGTCTCCAGAATGCAGGAAGCGGGGATAGATGTAAAGTATCATCACCATGAAGTGGGTCGATGGGGACAATCTGAAGTCGAGGTAAATTTCTCCCCGATGCTCATGAGTGCCGACAATGTGATGATAACCAAGCACATCATTCGTAACGTTGCACTTGAGAACAATATGGCTGCTACCTTTATGCCAAAGCCCATCAAGGGTGAACCGGGTAACGGTATGCATTTCCATATCTTCTTCGAAAAGGCAGGGGAACGGCTTTTCTTCAATAAAGATGGCTATTGCAGTCTCAGCCCCATAGCCAGAAGTGCTATTGCAGGAATACTTCATCACGCCAGAGCTCTCTGCGCTTTTACCAACCCCAGCGTGAACAGCTATCACAGACTCGTACCCAACCAGGAGGCTCCTGTTTACAGATTCTTCAGCGGTCCGAACCGATCAGCAGCCATCAGGGTTCCAGCCTATGCCAGAACACCGGAGAAGATGCGCTTTGAATACAGGGTAGCCGACGGCACCAGCAACCCCTACCTGGCTATGGGAGCCTTGCTAATGGCGGCAATTGACGGCATTAAGAAAGAAATGGTCCCCGAGGAAATGGGCTTCGGCCCCATTGATGAGAATGTCTTTGCTGAAGGGTACGACACATCAAACCTTACCCGTCTTCCCACAAGCCTTGATGAAGCCATGGATTCCCTGGAGGAAGACAGAGATTTCCTGGAAAGCGATGGCGTGTTCACCCCTGATCTTCTCGATGCACTTATCCAGGTAAAGCGTAATGAAACAGCTCTGTTCAAGGGCAATCCACACCCCCTTGAACACCAGTTGTACTTCTCCCTTTAGGTTAAGGAGAAAACAATGAAAAAGGCTCTCTCTTCAATAAGCATGCTCACCCTTCTTTTCCTCCTGGCTCTCACGCTCACAGCCTGCGGGAACAATTCAGACCAGGCTCAGGACCCGACAGATCCAGAAACAGCAGATGAAGGAACATCCGGTCTTCCGTTGCCGGAGATCGATCACTGGCTTGTGATAACTGATTCCATTGGAGTTGAACTGGGAGATTCAAACCTGGTCTTTGCTCAGATCGTAGGCACCCAGTTCCTGCCGGACGGCAACATAGCAGTGGCTGACATGATGAAAAACAAGATAAGCATTTTCTCCCCTGATGGAGAATACATCACTGCAGTTGGCCGGGAGGGCAGTGGACCGGGAGAGTATTTGATGCTCTCCACCTTTGCAGTTACAGAAGAAGGCGGTTTCATTGTTCCCGATGCCATGGGCGGGAAACTCAACTTCTACGATCCAGAATACAACTTCACAGATGCAATGACAGGCTTCTTCCCCACTCCGCCCATAATGATATCCCCTGTGGATGGTGGCTTTGTCGGGCTCAAGCCCGAGTTCGAGCAGACTGAAGACGAAATGCAGACCGGCATGGGCATCTATCTCTGGACTGACTCGGCAGCACACACTGTTGAATATGTCAGGAACATGATCCTCTTTGACATAAACGATCTGGGAGCCACGGTGAAAACCATGGTATTCTTCGACACTGACCAGAACGACAATGTACTCCTTGCCCCGTACTCCACAGAAGAATACAAAATCACTTCACTCTCTCCGGATGGAGAAGAGATCTGGCAGATCTCTGAAGATTTTCCCAGGGTAAGAAAAACAACCGAGGAGATCGAAGAAGAACGCGAGCTGATCAGATCAAGAATGATCGCCAGTGGCGCGCCTGCAGCCATGGCTGAGAATTTTCAGCTTGAAGAATACAAGGTATTCATCGGCCAGCTGGAAATTGACAACAGGAACAGGGTATGGGTTCTTATAGGACTCTATGACTCTGCTGTCTACAGAGTGTACGACTGTGACACCGGAGACTTCCTCTTCTCTGCAGCCCTCCGAGCAGACGAGGCCCACGAGGATGTACTCCCGGTGATCAGCGATTACGGGATCATGGGTTTTAACGCTGACAGTGATGAATGGCCCAGGGTCTACATCATTCAGCCGGAAGACCCCGCGCTTTTCGATTAAGCAAATGAAGCTTCCCCCCGCCCCAAGGGGCGGGGAATCTAAAAGCCAAAGCAAAGAGAAACCAAGAGTCAACAGTTCGCCCCAAGGGGCGGGGAATTAGACCCTTCTTAGATTAATAATATAGCTAACCAGAAAGTCCGGCCCCTCAGAGGTCGGATTCCCTGCACTCTTTCCAAAAATCAGGAATTTGGGTATTTGCCCTTTAGCTGAGTTCCCTATTCTCATACTTGTAAGGGTGTAAAGTAGACTCAGAGATAATTCTTAATGGAAGGATTGCTTAATTTTCACATACGCGAGCATGGGGTGGAGTGTCAATAACTGATCTCTTTTATCACAGGCAATTGCTGTCAAAGAGAATAGTCAGGCAAGCATATCCAGAGGGCTTGAAATAGTTTTCCTGAACTCTTTCGCCACATGAAGATATATTCTTGTTGTCTCAAGGCTCTTGTGACCTAGAAGTTCTTGAATTTCGCAGAGATCAACACCTGCTAGGAGCAGATGTGTCGCGAAACAGTGCCGAAGAGTATGAACACCTGCTCTCTTCCCGATTCCTGAAGCCAGAACAGCTCGCTTCATTTCTCTCTGTACACCGGAAGGATGAAGGTGATACCTGCATACCTTTCCATCATACGGGGAAACACAGGGAACCGGTGAAGGAAAAATGTATTGCCAGGGGAAAGACAGTCCCGCACCTGGGTACTTTCTTCCCACAGCTGTTGGAAGGCAAACAGGCACTTTAGAGTCTTTGCATGCACGTCGAGCTATCTGAATCTGTGCTTCCAATTCATCTGCCAATTCCATCCCGATAACACTGATTCTGTCCTTGTCACCTTTTCCACCACGAACAAGAACGGAGCAGTTCTCAATGCTTACATCCTGCGTTCTCACAGATAGAGCTTCACTCAATCTTAAACCAGATGAATAAATAAATTTGATTATGAGTCCGTTAACTCCTCTTACATGATTCAGCAGCTTCTTTACCTCAGACTGAGAAAGAACTACTGGAATTCTTTTTGGTTTTTTAGCTCGCACTGCATCGATACCAGAAGGCTCAAGCTCCCATACTTTCCGAAATAGAAACAGAATGGAGTTAAATGCCTGGTTCTGTGTAGATGCAGCAACTTTATCGATCAGAGCCAGCCGTGTGATGAAATCACGAAAGGAAGTGTCCTTCTTTGCATCGACCTTATTGTTCAGGCAGAATGAAAGATACCTTCTGCACCAACTCAGGTAACACTTTTCTGTCTTGAGGGAGTAATGTCTAACCCGGAGTACTTTCTGCATTGCAATCAACGGATCACCGCTCCCGTCCGACCCCAGAGGCGACAATATTGCAGTAGCAGAGTAATCCAGATAAAGCTTCACCGCATCCAGCGCCTGCCTTATCTGCCAACCGGATTTCCCTTCATCCGATAAGATATCAGTATAACTGCTACGGTCCGGTGAACCAAGCGCCAGAAAACGCTTCGCCCAGTGCACGAAGAATGGCGCTTCTCTTTCACCAACAATACCCCGTCGCTTTATATCTCCTTCAAACCCTACAAAATCAATCATCTTTCAACATCCCCTTCATATACTGACCTCAGCCTAACACCTGCATTTCCATTGCTATGTATACATGCGTTTACTCTTTAAGTACAGAAAGGTCATTGAAAAGGAATGGTACGGATGGGGTAATGCCACAGAC
>JAGLDY010000005.1 GCA_023145375.1 Candidatus Sabulitectum sp.
AACTCCGTTGAATCCAGCTGCAATAGCCGAGTTACCGTACTGGGTGCGAGCGCTGGAAAGGCTTGCCGAAGCTGACTCCAGACCTGTAGTCTGGCGAAGCATGCTTCTTACGCCGTCAGTTATCTCTCCTCTGTAATTGTCTATCTCGAACTGATAGAGAGCCTCTGCATTCCTGTACTCGCTGTTGGCGGCGGATAGGTTTGAAGCATGCTGACCGCTTGCAACTCTGAAGATCACTGACCCTTCAGAGAACTCTTCGCCCTCGTACTCCGGAGCCTGAACTATCTCACCCTGTATCTGAGCAGTAAGGGTTTGTGTTCTTCTACTGGACACCCTTCCAGTGGAAGTTATCACTTCATAGAGAACATCAATGCCGGCCACAGATGCAGTAACCGGAAGCGGTGAGGGCTCGAGAGCTTCTCTCTCCACCTCTTCCTCCTCCCCGCATCCGGAAAAAAGAACCAGACTGACGGCAAACAGAAAAAGACTAATTCTCCGTAATTTGAACATGTTTTTTCCTCCTCCGGGAAGTGATCTGAATAAGGGCAGGCAGTGTGATAAGCACAAGGGGCGTTGAGATCAACATTCCACACACAACCGTAAATGCAAGAGTTCCCCACAGGTCCTGGTTTGAGATAGGCCAGAGAACCAGAGGAAGAAGCCCCAGTACCGTTGTTGCAGTTGTCTGGAGAATTGGCCTTAGCCTCTCTCCCACAACCTCATCAACCGCTTTGCGCAGGTTCATACCCGCCCTTTTCTTTTTTTCGAAACTGTCTATTAATAGAATTGAATTATTCACTGCTATACCCACCAGAAAAACACTTCCAACATAGGCCTCAGGACTGAATATTCTGTCAAAAGCCCAGAACCCTGCTGCAACTCCCACAAGAGCCATGGGGATCACAGCAAGCACATAGAGTGGTGCTGTAAAACTTTCAAAGACTATGGCAGTAACTGCAAAAACTGCGAGAATGGCAAGAGCAACAAGAAGGTTCATATCGATACCCTCTTCCTCTGCAAGCCAGTCAGGCAGGAATGTTGTATCCTCGTAAACTCTGTACCCGGAAGGAAGCTCAAGGCTGGTTAACAGGGAATTGCGGAAACGGGCAGCCATTCTCTCGGCTCCCATAAAGGAGTAGGCCACCGTTCGCACATACTCTCCGTCTTCCCTGACTACGGATCCCTGAACCCCTACTGTATCAATGCTGATGATGTCACGCATTCGCATGAAGCCGTCCCGGGTTCTTATACGGCTGTCCAGTATCTCACTGAGTTCCGGGTCCTTCTGCCCTTCAAGGCGGAATGTGAGATCAGTTGTCTGGTCGGCAATTCTTACCTGAGCCCCGTATCCACCGGACATATTGTACCGGAGGGCCATAACAAGCTGATATGGATTAATACCCAGGTCAGCAAGCTCAATGCGGTCAAAAACAATGGCCAGCTGATCTCTGTTCGCTATCCTGCCGTTCCAGTTAATATCCACTTCATCAACCCTGGGATGCCGTTCAAGCAGTGCTCTAAGATTAACTGCAATGCCCTTCAGGCCCTGGTAGTCGAACCCGCGCAACTCCACCGTCTGCATCATTCCCGCGCTGGTGGTATTGCGCCAGTACCCTTCAGGGCTGATACCGCCCACATAAATGCTCTGAATTCCACCAACGGTTGTGGCAAGAGCCTTTGCTTCATCTTCATAGAGCAAGGCCACCCCGTTCAGTAATGACTCATCCTCGTACATGGTGTAGAGGTTCCCGCTCTCTCCGTAAACACTGGTTCGTGTTGACTGAATACCGTCACGATCCGCCAGAATACTCTCGAATTTCTTCGCCACATCATCTGATATCTCCTGGGGAGTTCCAGGGGGGAATGTAAAGAACACAACGGTATAGTCCCTCTGCCCTCCAAAATTCCATGTGCGCCCGTGCTCAACCTTAGAGATAAGTACATAGACAGCACCGGCGATCAGGAGAATGGTAAATATCACTGGGATCCAGGGTTTGTGGTGAAGTACGGATACTCCCCTTGCCAGAGCCCTGTCCCATTTTCTCTGACGATACCAGTTACCCTTTTTCCAGTGTCCGGCAATTGACGGGACAAATGTAAGACAGACTGCGTAGGATGCCAGCAGTGTTGCAGCAACTGTAAAAGCAAAAGGTCTGTAGTAGATCCTCAGAACACCTTCACTGGCAAGCAGGGGAACCAGTGCTACAAGAGTTGTAAGAATACCGCCTAGAACAGGCATGGCTACCTCTCTGGCGCCTTGTGCCGCGGCTTTCAATGGAGTCATCCCCTGTCTGCGTCTGTAGGCAATGGCCTCCATAACAACGACTGCACCGTCAACCAGCAGCCCGAATGCAATAGCCAGAGCACTGAGGGTAAGCACATTGATACTGTATCCGGCTAGAAAAACTGCAGTAACTGCAAGGGCACTGCTGAACAGAATGGAACTGAGAATAAGAGGGGTTGTAAGGGGACTGGGATTGAGCAGAAGAAGAATGAGCATTATCAACCCCAGTGAGACCAGAGCACGCCATGAAAGAGCGCTGAGGTCATCGGTAATTGATTCAGTACCATCTTCGACTATGTTCAGCTCGATTCCTTCAGGGAGGTCCAGCTGTATCTTCTCTACCTCATTCTTCACAATGGAAGCAACCCTTACAGCATTACTGCCTGCAGCCCTGTCCAGCTCCATGGTGATCTGATCAAGACCGTTGTACCTGAATATGAATCCGGAACTCTCTGAATAGCTCTGATAGATGCCGTGGGATACATCATCAAGGGTAACAAAGTCTGAACCGTTCCTCTTGACAACAAGCTGCTCCATTTCCCAGAGGGACATGGGCACGCTGGATACCCTTAGAACTGATTCCAGTGCCGTAGAATCTGTTACAACTCCCACGTTTCTGTCCACAATGCCGTTCTGAATTGAGGAGACCACCTGTGCCAGTGTCAGATCCAGGGACTTCAGAGCCTCCATGTCGATGTCAATAAGAACCTCTTCTGTACCCAGGCCCTCCACCATCACAGAGCTTACACCATCCACCCGCTCCAAACGGGGAACAACAACATCCTCTGCAAGATTCTTTAGAATAGATTTTTCCGCACCTGTAATAGCATAGATAAGAAAGCCGTCGCTTTCCATTTCCCTGGGTATGGACTGGGTGATCGTGCTTGCGGAGACATTGCCCGGAAGATCATCCCGGATCATGGATATACGCTCGGTAAGCTCCATGGATGCCACATCCATGTCGGAATCCTGGGCGAATGAAACGGTGACCACACTTCTGCCCTCGCTGGAAGAAGAGGAAACATCCTTCACGCCCCGGATCTGTCTTGCGACCTCCTCTATGGGTCTTGTAACCTGTTCACACACAGCTTCCGGATCTGCACCGTACCAGCCGGTTATTACATTTAGTTCCGGTAGTGTTGTACTGGGAGAGCCCTCAATGGGGATACGAAGAAAACTCACTACAGCAAGCCCCAGAAAAGCAATGTAGATTATTGCCGTTCCCCGGGGGCGCTTTAGAATACCTGATATCACGAGGTTCTCTTCTCTCGGGCAAGTATACTGTAAAGCACTGGAACTATAACCAGGGTAAGCAGAGTAGCAACGGAGATACCGCAGATCACTGCTATGGCCAGAGGCTGTCTGAGCTCTGCACCTTCTCCGAGACCTATTGCCATGGGAAGAAGACCGAGAACTGTTGTTACTGTGGTCATAAGAACAGGGCGGAATCTGTCTCTGCCTGCGTCTATCACAGCCTGCCTCACCTGCATTCCGGTTTTTCTCAGCTGTGTTATTCTCTCAACAAGAAGGATACCGTCATTAACTACAATTCCTGACAGTATCACCAACCCTATACCGGACAGGGCATTCCAGCTCTGCCCGAAGACGGCGAGCCCGGCAACAACACCGATAACACCCAGAGGTACGGTGATCATTATTATGAACGGTTCAATGAATGATTCGAACTGCACAGCCAGAAGCACATAGACGAGGGCAATGGCCAGCAAAGCTGCAAGAATAAGACTTGACGCTGTTCTGTCCATCTCCTCGATCTCGGCACCTGTTCTGAGTTTGATGGGCTCTCCCTGAAAAAGAGAGTCGGAGAGATCAGTGATGATCCGGGCGGTACCTGCCATATTGGTTCCGCTGCCCTGAATGGAAACACCAACAGCGCGGTTGCCCTGGTAGTGCTCTATGAACCCCGGGGTCTGTCTCACATAGGTATCAACCAGTCTGTCCACCTGGACAAGCGCTCCGTTCACACCCACAGACCTCTGGAATATTGAGTCAATGTGAATACCCTCTCCACTGCCGGCAAGCAGCATAACATCGATCTTCTCGTCCTGCCTGTAATAGGTGGTGGCAACTATGCCTCTGGAGAGACTTTCGAGATAATCCGCAACATCATTTGCAGTAAAACCGAGCAGTTCCAGGAGTTCTCCGTCAGGCCGTACAACTATCTCTGGTTTTCCCGGCAGGTAGTTCACGTCGGCACTGATGACACCTGCAACATCGTTCTGAGAGGATGATGCCAGTATCTCAGCAGCCAACAGGTCAGTTTCAATGCTCTCCCCTTCAACATAGATGGTAAAACCGCTTCCACCACCGAGGATCTCTCCCAGCAGAGTTCCCCTGGGGCCTACCTGCAGAGGGAAGTTGAAAGAACTATCCCAGCTGTTGCGAATTGGAATAATGGCACCGTAGGCTTCGTGTGCATTGTCGAAAGCACTTACTGAAAGAGCATCCACCCCTTCATCAGCCCGGACACCGATACGACCGCTTGTCCACTGGGCTCCTGTGAGAGCAGCCAGTTCGGTCAACACGGAGGAAAGATCAACAAGCTGTTCCATGGAAGTACCCTCCGGGGCACTGAAAGTCATCTCAAGTTGATCTGCAGGAGTGTCGGGAAGAAGCTGCATGGGCAATCTGGAAGCACCGAAGAAGGCTGCTGCAGTGATAAGAAGGGTAACAAACAAGACCCTTTTTCTTCTATTCAGAAGTCTGTCCATGGAATCAGCATACTTATCCTTCATACCACCTGTAACATCTTCTGTTACTTTGGTTTTTCTTATTCTTGCAGCCAGAGCCGGGATCACAGTTACCGCTACAAGCAGGCTTGCGAGAAGAGCTGAGCCCACTGCGAGAGCCTGATCCCGAAAAAGCTGGCTGGTAATCCCCTCCATGTATACAACCGGGAAGAAAACAATGATGGTAGTCAGCGTACTGGCCACGATGGCAGGTCCAACTTCAGCAGTACCGGAAGTCGCTGCACTTACCCGACCCTCGCCTTTCTCGCGTCTTCTGGAAATGGCTTCAAGCACCACAACGGCATTATCAACCAGAAGCCCCGTTCCCAGAGCAAGGCCACCCAGGGACATGATGTTCACCGTAACCCCTGCAAGGTAAAGGAAGAATAGAGCCAGTGCGATACTGAGTGGAAGAGAAAGACCAAGTATAAGAGGGCTCTTCCAGTCTCTAAGGAAGAAGAACAACACTCCGAATGCAAGGATGCCTCCCAGGATCAGTGCTTCCACCACTCCGCCGATAGACTCCTCTATAAAGACTGCATCGTTTTGTATTACCTGCAGATCCACGCCCTCATGGGCAAGATTAAGCTCTTCGAGTATCTCTATTACATCTCCCGCCACTTCAACAGTGTTTGCCTCCGCCATTTTTCTGACCCGGAGAATGATGGCTCTCTCTCCATTGTAGCTGGCCCACTCTGTTGGCGGTTTCTCGGAGATGTATACCTCGGCTATGGAGCCGAGAAGAAGGGGCGTACTTCCCAGTGTGCCTACAACGGTATTCTCAATGTCTTCAAGGGATTCGAATTCACCCTGAAGAGAAAGGAAGAATTCCTTTTCACCGTCCCGTACCTGCCCGCCTGATGAAACTGCATTGGCCCCGCCGATGGCTGCGGCAATACTGGCCGGGTCTATACCAAGCTCTTCAATAACGCCATCCCGAAGCCTTACATAAACCGCAGGGGTTGCCTCTCCATCGATCTCACATGCTGCAACACCGTCAACCTGTTCAATCCTTGTTGCTATCACCCTTCGAGAAAAGTCGGTTATCTCAGTCCAGCCACCGTCCATTGTAAGAAGTATTTCCATGAAAGGTCTGCTGGAGGGGTCGTAATCAACTATGGTTGGTCTCTCTGCTGCATCGGGAAGCGACCAGCTGGCCACATCCAGTTTCTCTCTCACCTCAAGCCTTGTGTAATCCATATTGGCGCCCCAGTCGAATTCAAGGGTGATCCGACTCATGTCACCATAGGACCTGGAGGAGTAAGAGCGAAGCCCCCTCACACCTGCAAGAGCATCTTCAAGAGGATCTGTCAAAAGCCGTTCCACCTCATAGGGGCTTGAAGAGGGATACCTGGTCTCAATGGTAATTCTGGGGTACTCAACAGAAGGGAGAAGGTCCACAGGCATTTGAAGAACGGCAATGGTTCCCAGCACCGCGGCAACAATAGAAATAACCGTAACTGCAACAGGTCTGGAAACGGCGATAATGGACAGCTTCAAGCGGGTCCCCCTCTCACAAGGGTGGTCGATTATTGATTCAGATATTGGAAGTTAACGAAATGAGACCTGAATTGGCAAATCCTGTTACATTTTGTTACTCTCTACCGGTACTTTCCAGTAATCCAATCTCCATATTCTCACCAGCAGGCAAGGAGAAAACCAGCTGGTGCATTCCCTTTATGCTGTGAACGGAAGAAGCGCCCCATACATCAAGGATAACCCATACCCTTTCGTGCCTTCCTTCTGTCAACAGGCTGTCAATCAGGAATCCCGAATCCACGGAAGTTCTGTCCCGCTCCGCGGCAAATGGGTCATTTCCGCCGGGAGTAAGGCATTCTACCCCTGTTTCCGAGTAACACTCCCAGGCGAAGGAGGTGGATTTGCCTCCCACGATCACAACTACATCTCCAGGCAGTGCACTTGATTCAACCGTTGCAACAGCATCTCGCCAGTTGCTTCTATGGTAGGGGAACACATCCATTCTGTAGTATGGGATCAATGCAAGCAGACACAGGAGAGAAATAGCAATACCGGACCATCGATATCTGCT
>JAGLDY010000050.1 GCA_023145375.1 Candidatus Sabulitectum sp.
TCAGCAAGCCTTACAACCTCCAGTGCAAATTCCTTCACCGTCATCTCGTTGGGATTGCCGATGTTCACAGGGTCATGATATCCACTTTCCATGAGAGCGATAAGGCCGTTCACTGTGTCAGAGACAAAGCAGAAGCTTCTTGTCTGTTCACCATCTCCAAAGATGGTAAGGTCCTCGCCCTTGATAGCCTGGCAGACAAAGGAGGGAACAACCCTGCCGTCATCAGCTCTGTTCCTGGGACCGTATGTATTGAAGATCCTGGCTATCCTTGTATCAACACCGTGTGTTCTGTGGTAAGCGAACACAAGAGCCTCAGCATACCTTTTCGCCTCATCGTAAACACCCCGGGGACCAACGGGGTTTACATTGCCCCAGTAGCTTTCAGGTTGCGGATGAACCAGAGGGTCACCGTAGACCTCACTGGTGGACGCAAGAAGAATACCTGCTTTCTTTTCCTTTGCAAGACCCAGAGCCTTATGGGTTCCCAGTGCTCCGACCTTAAGCGTTTGTATGGGATACGTCAGATAGTCTATGGGGCTGGCGGGAGATGCCAGGTGAAAGATAAAATCCAGATCTCCCGGAACGAATATGTACTCTGTAACATCATGTTTGATGAACTTGAAATCACTTCTTCCAGACAGATGCGCAATGTTATCGGTGCTTCCTGTGAGGAGATTATCAAGAGCTATTACAGAGTGACCCTTCTCAAGAAGCCTGTCACACAAGTGGCTTCCAATAAATCCGGCTCCCCCTGTTACTAAGATTCTCATTTACCGGGTCCTTTCCGAATTCTCGAGTCTTGATGAATACATTCTTTTGTAATACTCACGGAACTCTCCTGATTTGATCAGTTTCCACCACTGGGAGTTCTCCCTGTACCAGTCCACGGTAAGGGCGATCCCAGTTGCGAAGTCAGTTTCCGGCTGCCACCCCAGGAACTCCCTGGAACGGGAGATATCCAATGCGTACCGCCGGTCGTGTCCAAGTCTGTCCTCCACGAATCTGATCAGAGCATGGTCTGCTCCAGTTGCCTCAAGGATTGCATGGGTAACCTCTTTATTGGTCATTTCCTGCCCGGCTCCTATGTTGTAAATACTGCCGGGTTCTCCCTTCTCCAGAGTGGCGACCAGAGCACTGCAGTGATCAGTGACGAACATCCAGTCCCTCATGTTACCACCATCTCCGTAAAGAGGAAGCCTCTCTCCTTCAAAAGCATTGGTAACAAAAAGTGGAATGAGTTTCTCCGGATACTGGTACGGGCCGTAGTTGTTTGAAGCACGGGTCACCATTACAGGAACATCAAATGTTGTAAAGTAGCTCATCGCCAGAAGCTCGCCTCCGGCCTTTGATGCCGAGTAGGGGCTTCTGGGATCAAGGGGATCCCCCTCGTGAGACCTGCCTTCTTCAACACTTCCATACACTTCATCTGTGGAGATCTGAAGAAACACCTTTCTTGATCTTTCCTTTTTGAATTCTTCAAGAAGAACTCTTACACCCTCAACATCAGTTCGTACGAAAGATGCAGGATCATCGATCGAACGGTCAACATGGGTTTCAGCGGCAAAATTTACAACACAGTCGCAACCATTCATTGCTTTGCTCACAACCACAGGGTCACAGATATCACCTTTTATAAAGTTGTAGCGACTGGAACCTTCATATTCAGCCAGGTTCTCTCTTCTGCCTGCATAGGTAAGTTTATCAAGAACTGTCACAGACCAGTCTTTGCGGAAATTCATTACATATTTCACAAAGTTTGTTCCTATGAAACCCGCCCCACCGGTAACAAGAAGATTCATCAGATACCCTTTCTGATCTCAGCTGCCCTGTTGTTTGCCTCAAGAAGATTTTCTATGCTGGCACCACAGTCGGACCACCATCCGCTTATCTCGTTAGCCTGCATCTCTCCACGGTGAATATAGGCATTATTTAGATCGGTTACCTCAAGCTCTCCACGGTTGGAAGGCTTCAACTCATTAATAATGTCAAATGCTTTATTGTCATACATATACACACCAATAACTGCAAAGTCACTTGCGGGATTCGAAGGCTTTTCCACAATGGCTGTTACTTTCCCGTCAACTATTTCTGCAACTCCGTAATCCCTGGGGTCTTTGACTCTCTTGTAAAGGATCCTTGCACCTGACTGCTGTTCTCTGAAAGATTCAACATGCTCTGCAATGGAATTTTCCAGGATGTTATCGCCCAGGATCACCACAAACTTTTCTCCGCCTGTGAATGTCCTTGCCAGACCAATGGCCTGAGCTATTCCCCCCTCACCTGTCTGGTATGCGTAATTCAAACTTCTGAAGCCGAATTCTCTGCCATCGCCAAGTAAGTGCATGAAGCTTCCGGCGCTGTTCCCACCGGTAACCACCATTACATCCCGGATCCCTGCATCCGCCAGAGTTTGAAGCGGGTAGTATATCATCGGTCTGTCATAAACCGGCAGAAGATGCTTGTTGGTAATACTTGTGAGCGGTCTCAGTCTTGTTCCCAGCCCTCCAGCCAGTACAACGCCCTTCATACTAAACCCCCTCTACCTGACCAGTGCAAATTTCAGCAAGCCTGCTTCTGAATCGGCCTGATCAACTGTCAAATAATATATCCCTGATGCAACCGGTTCCCCATCAAGGTTAAGTCCGTCCCAGGCGATGTCTCCACGGCCACGGGAAGAGAATTCATAAACAAGAGTACCAGTCAGGTCAAAGACCCTTACCTCTGCAGGCAGATCGGGGATTCCCGAAATACCAAGAACCTCCCCGGTGCCTGGCATGAACGGATCAGGGTAAACCACCGCTGATGAGCCATCCCCGGAAAGACCTGATTCAAGTTCTCCCCGCCAGAAACCGTGATCAGTAGCCATCCAGAGGTGGCCATTGTCACTGTCTACGGTCATGTCATAAATAACACATTCCATCAGCGTACTGTTGAATGTGGTGTACTGCTCAACTTCACCTGTGGTTCTGAAGAATCTCTTAAGTCCATCACTGGTTGATACCCATACACTTCCCAGATCATCACACTCGAGAGCGGTTATTGCCATGTCGATCTCTTCTACTTCGGTGATAACCCCTTCATGCAGATACGCAAGCCCGGACGCGGTACCTATGTACAAAATACCGGACCGATCCATGGCCAGAGAAGTCACAAGAGACGATGGAAGCCCGTCAAGAGCCGTGTATGATTCCCGGACAGTCTGAAAATCTGCATCAACATAGGCAAGACCACCGTCTGTACCAGCCCAGGAATACCTGCCACCGGTTGGCATAAGAGCGTTGACCTCTTTGCTTGGCAGGCCATCTGCGCCGGTAATACTGACGAATCCTGTAGACGATGGATCACCGGGAATCCAGTTCAACCGGCTGACACCGCTTGTTTCCGTCTCAAAGAGTGTTCTGTGACCAAACCAGACTGTAGAGCAGGTTCCGTATTCCGCACAGAAGACCCTGTCGTTCAGAAGGCCGTCATTGCTGTCAAAATGGAGACTGTATTCAACCAAACCATCCTTCCACGACAGCCAGTCCGCACCGTTGCCAATGGAAGAAATAAATACCCCGTTCCCGGCTCGACAGATAGCAAAGCACTGGCTGGTGCTTTCCAGAAAGAGATTCAGAGACTGCCAGGCTCCATCATAAAGAACCGAACCACCTGCTCTGTTACTGGAAACCCATACGCTGCCGTCAGGAAGAATATCACAATCCCTCAGGTCGTTTGATACCGGACCCGATTCCGGGAAAGTTCTTCTCCAGGAGCCATTCCCAAGAAGAAGTGCCATACCTGCTCCGGAGAGTCTGTTCTCCGCATAGGTGTTAGCAAGTACTCCGCACAACCTGCCGTTCAGCCACACAAGACCTGTAAGAGCATTCCCGTGAAGGTTATCATGGTAGTTGTGCCACTCTCCCCCGGAAAGAACAAAACACTGGTTTGTGCAACCCACCGCCAGACCATCCGGCCCCCATACCAGGGAAGAGATGTTTCCGCCGGGAAAAAGTATCTCCTGCTCCCAGGGTTGACCGGGCGGTTTATAGAACAGTCCGGAAGTCGCTGCAACCCAGAGAGTATCGTTCTGCCATTCCATGGCAATAATGAAAACGGGATCGATGTCCTGAAGAACCCATGAGCTTTCCTCTCCAGGGTCTGCAGACTGAGGAAGAAACACCAGACCGGCAGTAGTACCAACATAAAGCCCGGAATCAGAGGGGGAGAGACAGGTAATATTATCCGATGGAAGACCACCACTGGTGGAAAATGTATTGTAAATTTCAAAGAAACCGAATTCCCGGATACACAATCCCTGGGTAGTTGCAGCGTAGATAACAGAATCAGGCAGGGTCTGATTTATGCCAAGATTAAGAGGGAGGCCGTCTATTTGATTGAAATAGGTCTTTTCACCTTCCGGGGTGAACATGTCTATTCCACCACCGGTCATGGATACCCACAAGTTCCCTGAATCGTCGTAGGTCACATGAGAAACCCGGTCGTAGGAGAGTTTCCCCGGATGGCTCCAGCCGGAATCAACCAGAAGTTTGTCGTCAGCCTCGGAAAAGTGAGAGAAAAGAAGCCCGCCGGAAGTTGCAGCAAGAATGATGTCACCTCTGGTGGCGATCCCATTACCCCCTCCGTAATGAGGAAAGTGCTCCCATTCGGTGATTCTTCCGAAAAGGGCGGTAAAGATAAGAAATACGCTTACAGTCACAGTCTCTCCTCCCACCATTGGTAAAGCATCTTAAGACCTTCCTCAAGAGGAACCTTCACTGTCCAGCCAAGAGCTCTCAGTTTCCCCGGATCACCTATCTGACAGAACTGATCGTTCTCTCGAAGCAGACGATGGTCGGTCACACCTTGTGTTCCGGATCCTGAGATCTTCACAATAAGAGAAAGAAGATCCCCGATGGAGTGTCCGGTACCGGAACACACATTGTATATCCCACCGGACCTGCCATTGGCAAGAAGGCAGGCATAAGCCAGAACAACATCATCAATGTACAGATAGTCTCTTACCGCCTGAAGGTTTCCGGTGCTTATCTCATCAGTTCCATTCCTGACAGATGCGATCACTCTTTGACAGAAGGAAGGCAGTACGAAATGACCTGACTGTCCAGAGCCGTAATGAGGGAATGAGCGTGCGATAACATGCTCTACTCCAGAGTCAGCTAAAAGATTCTCTGCTCTGAGCTTACTCTCGCCATACGGGCTTCGGGGGCCAAGGGGGGATGTTTCGGCCAGTGTTTCCGCAGAAGGTCTGTACACTTCCGCTGAGCTGGCAAAAAGAAGGGTAGCATCGGGGCTATACCTAGCTGCCCACCGGGCTACTTTCAGAGTCCCCTCCGCATTTACTTTCATAACCTTTTCAACACTGGAGCGGGTATGAGCAACCGAACTGAGCCCTGCCAGATGAACCACATATCGAACATCACCAAGGGAAACAGGCGGATCGTGGGGAAGCTCCCATGCAATTCTTCTTACACCTGCAGGGGCGTAAAAATCGCTTGTTATGTCTGATGCTATGTCACCCTGTCCAAGTTGAAAGAGCTCCATGAGTCGACCACCTGCAAATCCTCCTGCACCTGTGACCAGGACAGGACCATCATCCAGGGAAAAATCACCGATCTGTCTGCTCAAATCCTCTCTCCCAATCTTCTGATCTCCCTCTTCAGTGTGATCCCGGTGGCTTCTCTGACCCTGCGGGCAACAAGCTCTATCAACTGCATTACATCCGAACTTGTGGCACCGCCTGTGTTCTCTATAAAGTTGGCATGGGTGGGAGACACCATTGCTCCACCCATTCTGAATCCCTTCAGACCACGATCCTCTATCAGTTTTCCAGGAGGCGGTCCGTTATCCGGTCGACGGAACACACTCCCTGCATTGGGTGCATGAAGCGGGAATTTCTCTCTTCTCAGCCTGAGGATATCTCTGGCATTCCTTCGAAGATCATCCCTGCTCCCCGGTCCATAAGAAAGCTTCATAACCACTTTAAGAATTATGGAATCGTCTGTCTGAAACCGACTTGTTCTGTAACCGAAACCACAGTCCTCTCCTGTAAGATACTCAATTGAACCCTGCGGATGAAGCACCTTGACCTCTCTCACCAGCTCGGATACAGAGGAACCATAAGCACCTGCATTCATAAAAACAGCACCACCGGCAGTACCGGGAATACCAACAGCGAATACAAGACCGGTGAGTCCCAGAGAACATGCAGCTCCTGACATGGAAGGAAGGTGGGCACCCCCACCGGCAGTAAGCACATTACCGTTAAAAGAGAAATCAGCAAACTCTCCCCCTGAAAGAATGACCACACCGTGCCAGCCCTCAGTTGGTGCAAGCGTATTGGAGCCCTTCCCCAGGACAACCCACTGAAGTGAGTTCTCTGCAAGAAATTCAAGGGTACCGGTGAGTTCTTCTTCGCTGTTCACTGTGATGGAGGCAGCCGGGCCGCCGATACCCCAGGTTGTGTATTCAGCAAGCTCAATAACATGAAATCTATCAGGATCTGTATTTATTGCTTTGTCATAGATCATTTGTGATAGTCCCCCCCGCGAAGGCCGATAAGAGTGGCCCCCACCGCGAGATAGGTAAAAAGAACCGAAGGTCGACCATGCTTTTCAGCGTACTTGAGAACGGCTCTGTAAACAGAACCTGCAAGGGCAGCTCGTGTAAACATTCGCATGAAACAGAGATGAACAGGTCGGGAAAAGACAGGTTCAATCCATCTGCTGCCCAGCAACCCTTTTATGTCAGGATGGCTGGCAAGTGTATACTTCAGACCGGTTGCCCCGTATTCCAGCATCTTTTCCGAATGCTGTCTAACCGAAACATCGTCCAGATGGTTTACAGACAGTTCCGGCTCCCACTGGAATGAGACCTGTGCCTGATCCAATCGGTAACCCAGCTCTGTATCCTCACCGCCGTAACTGGAAATGGCAGTATCAAACCCCCCTGCATCCTTAAGAAGAGCACAGGTAACAGACAGATTTCCGGTGATGAAATAATTCCAGGGAAACTTTCCCGCAGGAGCATTTCCCATGGCTCTGCTGTCAAACCACTTCTGCCATGGTGTGGCGTCTTTGCTCCATGCATTGATCCTTCTGCCCATGATCACATCGGCTCCGGTCTTCTCTCTTACCTCAAGATGTCTTCTGAGAAGCGAAGGGGCGAACTCAAGGTCCGCATCCATCAGCAGCGCAACTGAAGCTTCAGAGGTCTCCAGAGCCTGGTTCCTTGCTGCAGGTCTTACTCCACCGGGAAATATCCTGAGCACCTTAAGTGAACAGAGTTCCGGGAGCTTGTTCAGTTCTCGAAGAAACTCCTCCTTCACCGGTACATCACTTCCGTCATCTGCTATCACAAGCTCCCAGGGGCTTTGAATGTCCTGAACAGCCAGGCTTTTTAGAAATCTTCTTAACCGGTCCCCACCATTCTTAACTGGAACCTGAACCGATATCTCAGGCGTCATTCTCACCTCCTGAAGATGGTTTCAGGGCATCACCTGTTCCCAGCGACCTGAGTACCTGCATTATTGCCACAGTAACTGCAGTTCCAGCAAGAATAGCGATGATCCTGTGTCCGGGAGCCATTCCAGACAAGGGACCTGCAAAAACAGGAATGATAACCATGATAACCACAGCAAAAAAGCTTACAGGGAATACTTTCCTGCCCAGCCAGAACAATGACAGAGCCATAAACATGTTTGTGGCAAGGGTGGCAAAAGCAGCACCTACAGCACCGGCTATGGGTATAAGTCTAAGATTAAATCCAATGTTCACAACTGCGCCGAAAGCGGTCATCCACCCAATGTACTTTGTCTGCCCGGTGAGAAGCGGTGCAGTCTGTGATATTGTAAAGAGAGCATACATAGCCGCAGATCCCGCGATCCATGGAAGAACTTTCGCAGCTGGAAGCCACTGCGCCCCGCCGAACACAGAAACTATCTCGTTTGAAAGAAGGGCAAGGACCATTGCAGCCCAGTTCACCGTGATCATGAAGAGCAGGCCGGTACGACCCAGCTCATCCATTTTTCCACCCTCTTTCTTCTTCCTGAAAATGTACCTGTGCCAGGCCATACTGAAGCCCAGGGTAAGAGGTGCGAGAATGAGAACAGCTCTTCCTGCCCATTCGTACCAGCCACTCTGAGCCATATCGGTGGAGATGGTCCTGAGCATGAACATGTCTGCACTGGAAAGCACCAGAAGAGCAAGGCTTGCAGGAACAAGCGGGAGACTGAACGCCAGCATTGTTCCTGTGAGTTGTTTCGGCGGTTGAACAGATGAAGAACTCCTGGTTACCCTCCAGAAGAAGAAGAAAGAAAAAATCACAGCAAGAGATGTGGGTATCCATCTGGCTTCAAGAAAAGCTTTTATGGCACCTTCTGCGTTCACAGATCTGAGGAGAAGGAACAGAAGCCCCAGAGAGAGGATTCCCCTTATGAACTGAATGGTAAAGTAGGTGCCGGCCATTCCTTTTGCCCTTGGCATGGAAAGGGCCACCTGCAGCAGAGCCACAGAGCCACCAAGGGCCAGAGCATGCAGAAGAAGAGATGAATTTGTGATGTGAAGGAGTTCAGAGACTTTGCCTCCTGCGATAAGAACCACCGCCGAGGCAACCGCCACGGGAAAAAGAGGAAGAAGAATGGAGCGTTTTAGAACAGCTCTGTGGGCATCGGTCTGATGCCAGGCTCTGATGATGGAGGCGGGAAGACCGAGAACCACTATACCGGCAATGATCTCGCTGATGATCCTGATAACACCCAGTTCCCCTGCCTGCTCCGGGGTGAGGAATGAGCTCATGAATGGAAGAAAGGCGAACTGAACCAGTCCGCTGACTACCATTGCCAGTGCGTAAAGAAGAGTTTCTCTTGCCAGATCTCTCTGTCCCTGTCCTGATCCTGCCATCACTTTGTCCATCCCAGTTCCGCATACCTTCTGTGCATGTGTTCTGCAACCGACTTCCAGTGATGGGTCTTTCTTATCCAGGCAGGGCCTGCTGATGCATATCTGCTCCTCAGCTGCTCATCAAGAACCAGTTCAGCAAGCACCTTCTCAAGGTTGTGTGGTTCTGCCAGAGCAAAGGGATGATCGGGAATGAAGTTCTGATAAGCCTCTGAGAGGTTCGTTACGGTGCATACTCCCATGGAAAGACTCTCAAGGGAGTTCACCCCGTAGCCCATGTCACCGCTGGCTATCTGGTCCACAGCAATATGACATTGGGATTTCAATTCAAGCACCTCCGCATTGGACATGTTCTCCATGAGGATCAGCTCCACTGGAAGTCTTTTTGAAAGATTCTCCACCGCTGCCACTATCTTATCTGTGCCCTTCACCGACCTGAGACGGGGGGCATGGCAGATCTTCACCTTTTCACCTGTGGGGTTTGCAGGGGGGACCATGGAAGTATCAAAAGGAAGAAAAAGGTACTCCAGTTCAGGATACCTCTGATAGAGGTCAAATTCACAGGTTGTGTGAAGCTCTGTAGCGTCCCATACAGGTCTGATGGCGCCTCGCATGCGAAGATCAAGACCGTGATAATTTGAAACGATGTGCTTTCCTGCAGCTCTGAGTTTCTTAACATCTCTGCCGTCCCGGAAAAAGCTCATGCCACCCTCAAGAACGTGTATGTCGAATTCACTAAGCCTGTATTTTTTTTCAGCACGGTTCACCAGGGGTGTCCAGGTAAGATCACGGATCGGCATGAGGAGTCGCTCTGCCATTGACGGTGTCCAGAATATCCTTTCAGTTGTTCCGGTGAACGGCACGTTAAGACTTCCACTGCGGATAAGTCTTTTTACCTTCCAGAGCCATTCCATGGGGCCAACAAAAGGCAGGTTCAGACAGATGTCCTCGGGGTACTGACTCTTTGCTCTGTAAAAGGTCACAAGCCTGCTTTCATGGCCCAGGGCAACATGTCCTTTTACGAAGAGAGTCAGGATGCCTGTGTAGTTCTGCGGAGAGACATGGAGGATCTTCATGCCCGTTTCCATCTCTTTCCTCTGAGGGCATACAGAAGAAGTGCAGCCCCTGCAAGAAACTGCAGTGCTGCCCCGGGGATACCTGCAACATGGTAACCCAGCAGATCAGGGTGGGTAATGTCCGGATGAAGCAGTGTATGAAGTAACGGAGAGCCTCCAGGTGACCAGACAACCGTCTGCCTTGACTGAGAATCGATATCATCTGCACCAAGCCTCTGCTCGAGAGCATTACTATCGGTTATCCCAGCTGCAAGAGTGATCAACAGAGAGGTCACAGCCAGAATCTTGAAGATCTTTCCACCTGTACCCGGTCTCATCAGGGGCATGAACAGTACCGGCAGAACCATGAAGAGGAAACGAGGTCCCCATCCTGTACCACCTGTCCAGTCGTGAAAAAATCCGTGAAGGACCAGTGAGAACGCGAAAGGGCTCCAGAACCGCCAGTCACCGCAGTGAAAAATGGCGAGAATAGTGAGAGGCGCGTACCAGAACAATCCCTTCCCCGGACTGAAGAGAAGACCTGGGATCCCGCGGCTGAACATGTCTACGGCGATGGCAGGATCCTGTGCGTGTCCGTCGGAAAGAATTGCACCAAAGCGATAAAAATTGTAACCGAGTATTCCCAGTACAAATGGAAAAGCTCCTGCAGCGGCAAGAGCCAGTTTTTCCAGGTTCCTCTTCTCTGTCCAGTACATGGGCAGAAGAACAATTGAATCCGGTCTTACAAGAAGAGCAGCACCAAGAAGGATACCTGCAATGAAGGCCCTGTCAGTTTGCATGAGCCAGGCTCCCCACAGAGCAAGTGCGGCGGCAGAGGTTACATCGTAGGGCATTCTGCCATACATCAGAGCCATGGTCCCTGTCATGACAAGAAGAAACCTCACAAGGTCTATCCTGCCCATAAATCCCTCTGCCAGTTTCTTCACTGCAAGAACAAGCAGTACACTTGCAAAAGCACTGGTAAGAGCAGCTGCCACCTTGCCAGCTGCAAGACCCAGAAGAACGCCAATACCTGCTGAAGGCAGGAGGATAATTGAATATCCCGGAGCATGGGGAACGTAGTTATCAGATCTTACTCCTGAAACATGCCAGCCATCGTTGGATGTAAAAAGATCACGAACCCCGTAAACTGATTCTGCCACCTGGTACTGAGCGGCAACATCTGTTGTCATAAGTCTTCCGCCAAATACCATGACAAGAAGGCCACTCCAGGCCAGTATCGTACGCAGGTCCATTGCTGTTAGATCTTGCCGGTGAAAGTATTACGGAACTGGCCTCTTGCCGTGAAAGATTCTTTGAATCTGCACAGGCCGTAGTTGACCTCCATGTCCAGCGTATATGTACCAAGATCGAGGTAATGGTATCCCATCTTCTTAGCCCAGCTGATAACCTCCCTGTAAACGATATTCACAGGGCGCACAGACTGGTGTTCCTCGTTGTGGGAAATGTAAAAGGCAAGGGTTACCCTGGGGTTGCAGTGGAACATTATCATTCCGGCATACACCTCATGGGAATCGTCAACAGCAATGAACTGCCTGATGCTGTTCCTGCCCAGAAGATCACTTAACAGGTTCAGTTCCTCCAGAGAATGAGTAGGGTCGACATTGTGTCTCTCCTTGAGATTTCCTGCAAGAACGGGGTAGAATTTTGAATAATCATTATCCTCTATTACTCGAAGACCGGATTTGACCGCTTTACGAACCCCTCTTCTTGCGGACTGGCTGAACCCCATGTCGATCTCTTCCCCGAGCCTGTTAAGATCTATCACCGCTGTGAGCTCACGCTTTTTGTACTGGAACCCGTTCTTAATCAGAGAAAAGTCTATGTAGTTGTGGGGTCTCCTGTAGTAGGAGATCGGAGGAGGAGTCATTTCTATTCCAACAAATCCGCGCTGTCTGCAGTATCGGATAAGTGCATCTGTGAGCCTTTCCACCTTGTCAAGACCCATAGTATCATCCAGAACCGGGCCACCGTAAGAAGCTCCCGGATAGCTTCTGAACCACGCACCGTCCTCCCGCTGAGAGATGGCTCCGGGGATAAATGCCATGGGTTTTCCCGAACTGCTTTCCACTACAAGATGGTGGTTCTCAAACCTGCCCTCCGGATGGTAATCAAGAAAGGCGGGAGTATGAAAAACTGTTCCGTTGTTTGATCTTTCAACAAAAGTAGTCCATGCAGTTCTGTCTTCCTTCAGCGCGTTTCTTACCTTGATAGTCATCGTACCACCGATACTCTCGCCTGATAAACAATCCCGTTTACTGAGACCAGCACCATGTACACACCGCTGGCAGCCACTTCACCCTCCAGTGATCCATCCCAGGTCCAGCCGGAAACCGACTGAGCTTCAACTGTCCCTGCATGGGAACCGTCAAGTCTGAAGAATTCAACAGTTACAGGAGCAGAATCGTCAGGTCCGCACAATCTCAACTGCCCCTCGCCGGAAACGAACGGCTGGGGATAAAAAGACACTCCACTGCCGGAAGGATCTGTCCCTCCTGACTGGGTAACAAACCAGAGACCTTCCATTGAGGAAAAGAACACTCCGCCGTTAACAGCATCTCTTATTGAATACTCCCAGCTATACAGATCTGAAGGGACGTAGTCACTGTTCAGATCAGTGAAAACATCCATCTCACCATCAGCTATCCTGTAGATACCTGATTCACTCAGGCACCAGACCCTTCCCCTGGAGTCAAGAGACATGGTCTTTACCTGTCCGGTAATGGTCTGGAAAGGAGCGAAACCACTTCCTGTCCACAGAGCCAGTCCTTCAGCAGTACCTGCCAGAAGCCCTGTTCCCGGAACATCCAGAAAACAGAAGACTTCACCGGAAGGCAGGCCGTGGGCTGTGGTGTAAGCAGAGCCATAACCGGGGTACCAGGAATCCTGCGAAGGGTCTGAAGGATTCCCTGAATGCACAAGCAGCTGACACCCTGCACCTGTCTCAAATGCTATCCACAAACTGTCTGACGATACAGGAAGAATTGACCTGACATTCATGGAGGCAATGCCTTCATTGCCCAGCCTGGGGGCCCAGTTCATTGTTCCCATGGGGTCCCCGTTGAACCCCAGAATTCCACTTTGCTCATCAGGCTGCCCAGCAGGGTCATACTGGCGGAAAGCAGCCCACATGCCGTTGTTCTGGCTGGTTATCATCAGGGGCTGATTGTTGGGTATCAGCTCCTCATGGATAACTGTGGCCCAGGGGCTGTGCCAGACAAGCGTGTCTTTCATGAAGGTCAGGATGGTGTCACCCTGGCTTTCAGCTGTGTCGTTGTCACGGATCCAGGACAAACCGTGGTGGTATGAAGATGCCCAGAAACCACCTGAAGGATCGGTTGCAACAGAAAAGGTCTGTGAGGAATTGGGCATTCCATCCTCCTCCACGAAACTTCGCCAGCCGTACCCTGGATAGTAAGCCTGAACTCCACGGGCATATGTTCCCACATACACCCTTCCATCTTCGCAGGAAGCCATCTGGTGAGTCTTCTTACACTGCATTCCCGGAATGGAAATGTGTTCCCATGAATTTCCGCTCAGGTGATAGAAACCAAGCCCGGTCTGTGTATTTGTCAGGTCGATCACACTTTCCACATTGGTAAATCCGGAAAAGATATCACCCTCCAGTTCGAAAAGAACCGTTGGCCACCGTATGGATGGAAGACCACTTCCCAGGGCTGTCCATCTGCTACCGTCATGCTGGTAAATAACCCCATGCCCGGCTGCAAGAAGACCATGCGTTGTTTCCCGCACATCTACAATTGCACTGTCTGGAACCAGGGAATAATCAATTATGAACTGGAAGGAATCACCTCCCAGTGAAAGCTCCATTGCACCACTGACACCACAGGCATATATGGAAGAACCACCGGCTCTAACTCTGTTAAGGTGTAAACTCTGTGTCTCCGGGAAGTGGGTCCATGAATCGGGATTGAATGGATTGTGAAGAGTGTCCACCGGCAGGGAATAGATGCCTCTGTCCGTGGACAGCCACAGCGTATCACCTCTGCTGGCAAGAGAGTAAACCTCGCCGGGGTTGAATGCACCGGGAGCGGATATTGGAACAAACCCAATAGAATTTCCTCTGGCAAGACCTCCGTTACAGCCAACCCAGATGTTTTTTTCACCCTCTCCAGCCTCAACCAGAGAGTTTACTCTGCCCTGACCGGGTATGCCTTCAAAACTGCTGTAGTTAGCCCAGACATCTCCATCTTTCATTACAAGATACTTGCCTTCAGTTGCTATCCACAGGCGGCTGTGGGAATCGAGAAGAATGTCACGACAATCCGGGGTTGGAATGTCTTCCGGGCAGGAATACACAGTACCGATACCCGTATCCTTTGAATAGTGGAACACTCCTCCGGATGAAGCGCACCAGATACCGTTATCTTCATCAGAACTGACATCGTAGACGTAGGAGATGGACGTATCAAGCTCCCACTGCGGAGCAAGTGCCAGCAGAACATAGAAAAGGATGTACATAATATCCTCTCAGAAAAGCCATGGAAAGCGTATATGCCAGACCATCCAGGCAGCTTCCCATACTATGGACCGAGACATCTTGGATGTCCCTGAGTGTCTGTCAATAAAAACAATCGGCACCTCTGTGACCGAGCATCCAGCCTTGTACAGTTTGTATGTGACCTCTATCTGAAATGAGTATCCATCTGACCTGATGGAGGAAAGATCAAGTTTTCCCAGAGCTGTTCTTCTGAAAGCTTTGAATCCGCCTGTGGCGTCTTCAACAGGGAGACCTGTAATAATCTTTGAATACTTGTTCGCTAACCATGAAAGCATAAGTCTGTGAAGAGGCCAGTTGACCACATTCACGCCACTTACGTATCTGGAGCCTATAACAAGATCAAATTCGTCAAGTTCCTTCACAAGTTCCGGAACTGAAGCCGGATCATGAGAAAAGTCAGCATCCATTTGTATTATCGGGTCGAACCCGGTTCTTTCAAGCGCCCATGTGAAGCCTGCAACGTAAGCCTGCCCCAGACCCTTCTTCTCTGGTCTGCTCAGCAGATGAACCCTGCCTGTCTCCTTGAACGACAGAACAGCGTCCCCGGTTCCGTCGGGACTGGAATCGTCCACAACCAGAATACTGGCATCGATCGGAAGTGCAAGCAGTTTAGGGATAATGCTCCCAATGTTCTCAAACTCATTGTAGGTTGGTATGACAATAAGCGGTTTACTCAAACCCCACCCTCCCGGTTTCACAGTTTGTGGCAATATAATCCATTGCATATTGCCGGAGTACCGTTTCCACAGCAGTAGTAAGTATGTTCCCAAATACTTTTACAAAAGGAACGATCATGAGAAAAACTGCACTTACTCTTGTCCTCATCACTTCACTGGCCAGTGCATTTGCTGCTCTGCCAACCCTGGGGTATTCAGCATCTTCAGGTTTCATCTTCGGTGGATACCTTCTCTTCCCTTTCGCTGATGAAACCGGACAGGTCTCTGTTAATACATACTATGGTACCGCAGGGGTAATAAAGTTCCAGCCGGAACTGGTCAGAACATTTGGCGCAGGAGTACTCAGATCAAGCCTGGACTACAGAAAGGTCATTGAAAAGGAATGGTACGGATGGGGTAATGCCACAGACCCTGATTCTTTTGCCTCAATGGATTTTGAGAAGGCAAATCTCCTGATTGATCTCACCGTCCCTGCAGGAGATCGCTTCTTCTTAACAGGTGGGCTTGATCTGCGACACTCCACCGTTTTCAACAGAGAAGAAAGCATCCTCTGGGAAAGATTGCCCGGAGATGTATTCGGCTCAACCTGGACAGCGGGGCTTAATGGAAAAGTCGACTATCTGGTGCCTGTTCCACTCAATGGAGATGTTCTTCTCAGCACCAGTGGCTTCTTCCAGGCTGGAGATGTTTCATACAGCGGAGTTACGGGAAAGATCAGATACACAGTGAGACCCTGGACAGACGGAGAGGTCGCACTGGGTGCAAGACTGCACAGGCAGTTCAACATTGCTGACACTCCCATTCCTGATGTGTCAGGTATAGGGCAGAATCAAAATTTCCGGGGTTACAGGGATTACAGATTTACCGGCCCACTGTGGACCCTCTACCAGCTTGAGGCAAGAGAAGATCTCTTCACCCTGGGAGATGTTGAAGCAGGCAAGTCGCTGACCATCGGTGTAACGGCTTTTGCTGAAGCAGGAGAAGCCGCTGAAACATTCGAAAAGTTCACTGTGAGCAGATTACACTATGACTACGGCTGCGGCCTGAACATTAAATTGAATCCGTCTGCACAGATGCGGATTGATGCAGCATGGAGCGAAGAGGGAATGCTGATCCAGAGTGCATTCGGCCTCTCTTTTTAAAACAACTTTTGCATTATTCACCGCCGATTCAGTACATTACACAAAACATGTTGTGTAACTGTAACTGAAAGGCGGTGCTATCTTGACCGGTCCAATACTTGTTGCAATGGCTCTTTTTTCCTGGGCAATGGACCCTGCTCCAGGACCAAGCGTCCCATTCTGGTGGACGGCATATCCGGAAGCAGACAACACACTTCTGGTAAATCCAGCAGGTTCAAGCTGGCTCATCGGATCCAGACTCCGAATTGGTGCAATTTTCAGTGACAGCACTTTCGAGCACTTTGACAGGTTCTCTCTGGAGGATAAAGCAGGGGGTCTTACCGGCTGGTGGGAAGATGATCAGAGCCTTAGAAGATTTACCACTTCCGGGTCATACCAGTTGGGAAGTTCTTTCTCTGCAGGCATGGGGTTCACATGGTACGACCCCACCATTAAGAACCACCCGCAGGATGGGGAGAAGTTCTTTACTTTCGGCATCAACGTGAGACCGGACGATCACATCGGGCTGGGAGCCACCGCCCGTACATCCACCGGAGATATCGATGGCTGCTATATCGCAGGAGTCGCCATTCGACCAAATGGGGATGAGATGGTCACAGTCACAGGAGATTACAGGTTTGAGTCGGGAATAATAGACAGCCGGTGGTCTGCAGGGCTGGAGGTCAGGGCAATTGACGGCCTGACATTCAGAGGTTCCTACGGAGAGAATGACGTTATCACGGCAGGTATCCAGCTGGACTTCGGGAAGGCAGGTATTGCAGCCGGTTCAGACATTTACGATGGCGAGTACCTGGGAACAACCACTGAACTCATTCTTAATGATAACCCTCAACCCAGCATCATCCAGCCTCTTCCTGATTTCCTCAGCTACAACACTGATCGCGGGGATGAGCTTCCCTCCAGATCCTTTCTTGGTCCCAGGAATCCTTCTTTTACAGCTCAGATGACAGCACTGGCCAGAGGTGTTCACGACTCCCGGGTGGAGGGTCTTCTCATTGACTTCTCTGACTATTCTCTCAGTGGGGCGCAGGCAGAAGAACTCAGGGCGATAATGGTAGACTACAGGTCCACCGGTAAACCTGTGTTTGCCTACATGGAGTACTCAGGGAACAGTTCATACTACACTGCCACAGCTGCCAGGGCTATCTGTATGCACAAGGCTGGTCAGGTCACGGTGAGCGGATTCAGTGGCTACACTTTTTTTCTTAGGGGTTTTCTGGACAAGGTTGGCGTTTACCCTGACCTCATGCACATAGGAGCATTCAAGAGCGCCAGTGACATGCTGACAGAATATGAGATATCTGACGCCCAGATCGAGGCCACAACAGCTCTGCTTGAGACCTTCAAATCTGAGCTGGTCCGCGGAATAAGCGACGGCAGGGGCTTTGAACCCGCTCAGATGAACCTCATTTTCTCACAGTCACCTTTCGCCGGCGAATCCATGGTTAGCATGGGTCTTGTGGACACACTTCTATACAGAGACCAGTTTGAGGAATTCGTTGAGAGTGAACTTGACCGATCGGTAAACACAATGACCCCAATGTACTATGCTGATCTCCCGAAGAGATCATCCAACTGGGGTTTCGACCCGAGAGTAGCTGTAGTTGTCGCTGACGGCAACATCATCGGCGGAAACAGCGGCAGCTCTATCCTCGGCCGCACCATGGGCAGCGAGACTGTTGTTGCAATGCTGGAACAGGCGGCAGGCACCGATGGAGTAAAGGCGATAGTTCTCAGGATAAACTCCGGTGGCGGTGAAGCAATGGCCAGCGACGACATGTTCCATGCAGTGGAAAACATCCGGGAAGATATGCCGGTTGTGGTGAGCATGGGCAGTGTTGCAGCAAGTGGCGGTTACTACATGGCCTGTGGTGCTGACGCCATATTTGCTGACAAATTGACGGTAACAGGCTCCATTGGAATAATCAGTGGTAAATTCGTGTTCGGTGACCTGCTTGAGAGAATCGGCATCAATGTGGAAAAGGTGGAGATCCAGCCAGCAGGAAACCCCGGTAATCCTTACGAGCCGTACACGGAAGAAGAGCATCAGCGCCATTTTGATGCCATGCGTGAAGGTTACAACCTGTTCGTCTCCACGGTTGCAGGGGGCAGGGACATGACCTTTGACGAGATCGACGCAATTGGCCAGGGCCGTGTCTGGTCCGGTGCAGACGCCATCGAGATAGGCCTCATCGATTACAACGGCGGAGTTGTTGACGCCATAGCACATGCGGCAATGCTTGCAGATATGAATGACCGGGATCCCGAGATCATCATTTTCCCCGGTCTAAGCGGATTTGGCACCATCAACCTTCTACCCAGCCTCTCGGTTATCTCTGAGGTAAAAGAAATTGTAGAACACCCGTTTCTTAACAGTGATGGACCTCTCTATCTGGCTCCAGTCGTCATAGTGGAATAGAGAGCAGGACAACAGAAGTTACACTGGCGAGAGAGGGCGAATATCATAATGTTTCCCCTTTGTAAAAATTCATATCACATTGATTTTGGGGGGAGTGGATCTTGATAGGAAAAACAGGGTTTGACAATGAGAAGTATCTGGAAGAACAGTCTGCAGAGATACTGAGAAGAGTTGATGACGCCAAAGGCAGGCTTTACCTCGAGTTCGGCGGAAAACTCATGTACGATCATCACGCCGCCAGGGTTCTTCCAGGCTACGACCCCAACGTAAAGATCCGACTCCTTGAAAGACTGAAGGACCGCGCCGAGATCATCCTCTGTATCTACGCTGGAGACATTGAAAAGAGAAGAATAAGGGGTGACTTCGGAATTACCTACGATGCCGATGCCCTGATGCTTATTGATGGATTCCGCTCCCGCGGTATTGACCTCCGGGGAGTTGTTATCACCAGATTTGAGGATCAGCCCTCTGCGATCTCCTTCGAGAACGGATTGAAAAGAAGAGGTGTTGATGTTTTCAGACACTACTTCACCAAGGGCTACCCCACCAATGTTGACCTGATTGTGAGCGAGGAGGGATACGGCAGGAACGACTACGTCCCGCCAACGAAACCTCTTGTTGTAATAACCGGTCCCGGTCCGGGAAGCGGAAAGCTGGCAACCTGTCTTTCACAACTCTACCATGACCAGAAGCGGGGAACCAAAGCGGGATATGCAAAGTTTGAGACTTTCCCCGTATGGAACATGCCTCTTAAGCATCCTGTGAACGATGCATACGAGGCAGCCACCGCTGACCTGCAGGATGTGAACCTGGTTGACCCGTTCCACCTTGATGCCTACGGCAAGATCGCCATAAACTACAACCGCGATGTGGAAGCTTTCCCTGTGGTAAAGCGGATACTTGAGAGAATAACAGGCAGCGAATCACCCTACGCCTCACCCACAGACATGGGTGTGAACAGGGTGGGGTTCGGCATAGTTGATGATGAGGTTGTCCGGTACGCTGCAAAACAGGAGATAGTAAGAAGGTACTTCCGCTACAGATGCGAGTACGCCATGGGGCTCACCGAGAAAAAGACCGTGGAAAAGATCGAGCTTCTCATGAGCAACCTGAATCTCACAAGATATGACAGATCTGTTGTGGAGGCTGCAGAGAAACGAGTAGAGCTGGAAGAGGCCAACCCTGAACTGCATGACATAATAGCCTCTGCTCTCCAGCTTCCTGACGGCTCCATAGTCACCGGTAAGAGCACAGAGCTGATGCACACATCCTCAGCCATGGTTCTTAATGCCATAAAAGAACTTGCCGGGATAAAAGACCAGATCCATCTTCTTTCTCCGGCTATTATCCAGTCCATCCGTAAGCTGAAGAAAACCACAAACTCCCTACCTCTGCGCCTTGACCTTGAAGAGGTACTCATAGCCCTCAGTGTAAGTGCTGCAACCTCGGAACCGGCTGCAATGGGATTAGAAAAGCTCAAGGAACTGAAAAGCTGTGAGGCGCACCTTACCCACATGCCCTCATCCAGTGATGCAAGCGGCCTGCGGAGTCTGGGAATAAATGTAACCAGCGACCCCAGGTTCAGCAGCTCACGGCTCTATAACGGATAGAAAATCAACCCATGGATCAAGGGGCAGAGACATTCTCTCTGCCCCTCTGTTAACCCTGTGACAGTATCTGTTTCCTCATGGTAACATCAGCTTCAACGTACCCGATCTTCTGATAAAGGGCTCTCGCCGGTGTATTGTGACCAAAAACATGAAGCTCGATCTCGCGTATTCCTTCTTCAGCAAGCATTGATCCTGCTCTGTCTTCAGCACCGGTTGCCTGCCAGTTGCCGGCGGTTACATTCCCGGCAGCAAAGCTTTTTACAGTGGAGCTCTTGAATGAGGCATATTCCGTATCGCTCATTTTTCGTAATGTGATCCCGCTCATGAGACAACTTCGGGAGCCGGGACATTCTTCTCCAGACCGTATTTTACCCGCAGGGATCTGTTCCGTGAGAAAGGCAGAGCAGAAACAGCGGTGAACACCGCCACAGCACCGAGGATAACTGCCATCCTGACCCAGGGTTCTCCTGCATCCATCCTCCTTGAAGCGATCTCGATAGTGGTTCTCACCCATTCCAGCCCGCCAAGAAATAGAATGATCTGAACGGTCCGGGCAGCCCAGGCACGCCTGACGAACAGTAACACAGGAAACAATACAGCAGGAATGGAAAGAATATCCATTCCGTGCCAGCGGAAATGCGCCCCAAGCAAAAATGCACTGAGAACAATGGAAAACATCCTGATAAATTTCATTAAAACATCCTTAATTACCGATACTGGTGTCTGGTTGATGTGATGGTTATCGAATCCCTTTCTCAGCCTGAGCATCTATTTTTGTAATGATAGTGAGCAGCGGGTGAATACACAAGGGGATTTCCAGCTGATCACACCTGCTGAATTTGTAAAAGGATGGAGGAGAAACAATGGCTGGTGCAAGCGTAATGACAATACGCATTCCTGCAGACCTTAAACGTCGAATCGAAATTGTGGCTGAGGAACAGGGAGTTTCTCTTAATCAGCTGGCAATGTACATGTTTACAAGAGAGGTCACCTCTCTTGAAGCGGGATGTAAAATTTCAAAATACTGGGACGGTTACAAAAAAGCATAGATCCTGCATGACCTTGATGATGTTATGGGCAAGATCAAGAACAGAAAAGTTCCTGCATGGGATATGATAGAAAAAAGGGTCTGATCTTCGTCTGTTGTTGACACATGTGCAATCTGCGATAGACAACAGCGGGGAAGGTTGTCCTCCCCCGCTGTATCTTCTGAATCAGTAATTCTTACTTTGCTGCTGCCTCCATGAGGATCTGAGCGATCTCCGGGCGGGTAAACTCAGGAGGAGGAAGTATTCCATCGATCAGCATGGCTCTTACCTTCTTGCCGGAGAGGAACACTCTGTCTGCACCGGTATGAGGGCAGGTTCTTGCTGTGGCCATACCTCCGCACTTGTTGCAGAAGAAAGCATGCTCGAACTTCAACGGAATAATATCGATCTCTTCTGCTGTGAAGTTCTCGAATATCACCTGGGCATCAAATGTACCGTAGTAGTCACCCACTCCTGCATGATCTCTTCCAACGATGAAGTGAGTACATCCGTAGTTCTTTCTGAGAAGAGCATGGAAAATGGCCTCACGGGGGCCGGCATAGCGCATGGCTGCAGGGAAAACACTGAGAGCAGTGCGGTCTGCAGGGTAATACTTTTCAAGGATAGTCTCGTAGCACTGCATTCTTACATCGGCAGGGATATCATCTGCTTTTGTGGCCCCCACAAGAGGGTGGATCAGAAGGCCGTCAACCATCTCAAGGGATACCTTCTGCAGATACTCGTGAGCCCTGTGGATGGGGTTTCTTGTCTGGAATGCTACTATGCTCTTCCATCCCTTTTCCCGGAAGAGGGCTCTGGTCTCCTCTGGTATTAGTCTGTGCTTCCGGAAAGGCTCTTCATCACGGTGATCAAGGGCACTGATCCTACCACCGATGTACCTGCCTGAAAGGGTTTTCAGATACTGAACACCAGGGTGACCGTCATCATCGGTAAGAAGGGTCTCTCTGGCTTCATGCATCAGGTCTGCCGAGAATATGTCCCGTATCTCCATCATTCCCCGTACCTGATCTTCATACTTCAGAAGAACTGTGTCTCCCACTGATACCACCGGGTCTTCATTCTTCATGGAGAATACCACAGGAAGGCTCCATACGATACCGTTCTGAAGACGCATACTCTCCACCACGGAATTGTAATCGGCACCTGTCATAAAGCCCTCAAGAGGGCTCATCGCTCCACAGCTTATCATCTCAAGATCGTTCTTCTCCCGCTCGTTCAGTGTAAGAACAGGGGCATCTTCAGGAAGTTGATCCTTTGTGACAGTTCTATTTATCAGTTTCCCACCATGGGGCTGTATCATCATTTCCTCCAATGTTATTGAATAACGAATATCGGTTTAAGGCTGATCTTCAATCACTGGTATGTATTTCTCATTTGCAAGAGATCGGGTAGCCATCCCCTGATCAAGAAGATCCTCTATTACTGCTTCAATAGGTATACTCTGCCAGTCCTCATAGTAACGGGCTGCAACTCTTGCTGTTGCATCAATTACAAGAACTCCCGGTAACGCACGGATACCGAATGCTCCCATGGCCATACTGTCCGGGTCAGCAAGCACCGGATAGCCTATCTGCCACTGGCTCACAAGAGAATCAGCAGCAGTGATCTCTCTACCGGCAAGAACCACAAGACAGATCACCGTCTGCTCCTGGAAGGTGTTGTCCAGATTGCTTAAATGGGTAAGGTCCTCCAGGTCTGACAGGGTGTTGAAGTCATTAAAAAGAACAACAACAACATGACCCCTGAGCTGGTCATACAAACTGAGAGGCTCTGTGGTATTGAACCAGGTTCCCTCCGGGAAATCACTGGCAATATCAGCTCGACCTGTGGGGTGCCGGTCCGGGCTCTGTCTGAAGAGGAAGCCGGCAATCAGGGTAAACAATACCACTCCCACCGCAAAGAAAAGAGCGCCTTTCAGCCTTTCCCTCTTGTACTCTGAGTCTTTCAGCCCTTTCTGAAATTGCTTTATCAAAGACCTGGAACCCCCATCATTCTCCTCACACTCCTCAATCTAGATCTGTTTGCGTTTCCAGGGCTTCCGGAGGGGGAGTCAGCGTTGTAAGATCAAGCAGCCATCTGTTCCCCACTTGTTTCACTGGAATGATCTGTGACCCCTGGGAAGTAGCTATGGTAACAAGTGCTGTTGCAGAGTCTGCAAGCTCAACACCCCGGACAGAACTGGAAAGATCTGCTATTTCAGGAGCATCCTCCACCATTCTGATGAATAGCAGTTCTCCGTTCAGATCAGCAAACTCCTCTTCAGTCACCGGGGCAGAAAGACCGGCAAGAAACTCCGCACTCTCCGTATATCCAAAACGGTGAATAACAGCAGCGGTGGAATCCCATGCTGCCTGTGTTCCAGGAGTAAGCATCTGCCAGGCATCAGACCAGGATGAGTCAGATAATGCAATTGTAAACGCCTTCACCGAATCGGAAGCAGGGTGATTCCCGCATCCCATTCCCACAGCAATAACTGCGGGAACTGCAAAAGTCAGAAGCAAAGTCCTAGAGAGCATGCACCACCAGTCCACTTCTGAGCTTGGGCTCAAACCAGGTAGATTTCGGAGGCATTACATTACCGCTGTCTGCAACTGCAATAAGCTGATCCACAGATGTGGGAAACATGGAAAAAGCAACTGAATACTCACCTGAATCAACGAGTTTCTCCAATTCAGCAGTTCCGCGTATCCCGCCCACAAATTTTATGTGAGCTGCAGTTCTGGGATTCTCCACATCGAGAACAGGACCGAGAAGATTCTCCTGAAGAATACTTGCGTCAAGGCTTTTTACAGGATCACCACCGGGGAATGTACCGGCAAGCGGCTTAATGGTGTACCACTGGCTGTCAACATACATGCTGAATTCCTGATTACCGGCGGGCTCTTTTGTCCCAGTCTTCTCAACTGAGAATTTCTTTGACACCTCGTCTATGAACTGCTTCGGGGTTCTGCCCTTCAGGTCCTGAACGGTACGGTTGTAGGCAAGTATCTTCATCTGACTCTTGGGGAATATCACTGCCAGAAAGTAGTTGTATTCCTCAAGGCCCGTATGGCCCGAGTTCGTATCCCTGCGTCTCCGGGCTATAATGGCTCCGGAAGCACTTCTATGGTGACCATCAGCTACGTAAAGGAAAGGTACTTCGCTACTGAAGATCTGGCTGATGTGGTCATTGACCTCTCTGCTGGATATTACCCAGAAAGTGTGTCTGATCCCGTCATCTGCAGTGAAATCGTACTCCGGCTCCCCTGCACAGACTGATGTCTGAACATCATCAAGGTCTTTCAGATCAGGGTATGTGAGGAAAACAGGCCCGCACTGTGCGTTCTGAGTCTCTATATGGCGTATGCGATCCTCTTCTTTTTCTTTTCTGGTGAATTCGTGTTTCTTGATCACATCATTATCGTAATCCTCTGCTGAAACAGAAGCTACTAAACCGGTCTGGGAATGGTCACCCATGATCTGGCGGTAGAAATAGAAACAAGGCAGGTCGTCCTGTGACATCAGGCCATCCTCCATGAGACGGCGAAGGTTCCTTGCTCCCTGCTGGTAAACCTCGGCACTGTAAAGATCAACCTCCGGGGAGAGGTCCACTTCGGGCTTTACAACACGAAGAAAGCTGAGAGGATTGTCCTTCACCAGGTTCCTGGCTTCGTGTGAGTCAAGTACATCGTAGGGAGGGGAAGCAATCTTCTCTGCAAAATCTCTACCGGGCCTGAGGCCTCTGAACGGTCTAACTACTGACATTTCTTTTTTCCTCCGGCATCAGTTCAGCCGAGCCATCTCGGCGTCTACCATTTCCCTTACAAGGGAAGCAAATTTAATTTCAGGTTTCCACCCCAGTACATTTCTGGCCTTTGTGGCATCTCCGCGGAGAGCATCCACCTCGGTAGGTCTGATGTAACGAGGGTCGGTCACTACATAGTCCTGCCAATCGAGCTGAAGATAGCCAAAAGCCTTCTCCAGAAAGTCTCTTACAGAATACATCTCTCCTGTGGCGATCACATAATCATCCGGTATCTGCTGTTGAAGCATGAGATACATGGCCCTCACATAGTCACGGGCATGGCCCCAGTCTCGCTTGGCGTCAAGGTTACCCAGGGCAAGCTTGTTCGAGAGACCCATTTTTATCCTGGCAGCTTCACGAGCTATCTTTCTTGTGACAAAATTCTCTCCCCTTCTGGGGGATTCATGGTTGAAGAGAATTCCGCTTGAAGCATGCATGTTGTACCCGTCTCTGTAGTTTACAACCATCCAGTGAGCACAGAGCTTGGCAGCGGCGTAAGGGCTTCTTGGTCTGAAATGAGTGCTTTCACTCTGAGGAGGGGGGCTTGAACCAAAAAGCTCGCTGGTGGAAGCCTGGTAGAATCTGGAAGTACCAGCCATCCCGGTCTCACGAAGGGCGTCCAGAAGCCTGACCACGCCGATAGCATCCACATCACATGTATACTCTGGAACCTTAAAGGAAATGCCCACATGACTTTGTGCTGCAAGATTATACACCTCATTCGGTTCCGTCTTCTCAATTATCCTGTTCAAAGCACTGGAATCAGCAAGATCTCCGTAGTGAAGAAACAGTGTTTTTCCGTAAATGTCATCGTTCTGGATCAGGTGTTCGATCCTGTTGCGGTTGAAACTGCTTGACCGGCGTACTATTCCGTGAACTTTGTACCCTTTTTCAATGAGCAATTCGGCAAGGTAAGAGCCATCCTGACCGGTTATCCCGGTTATCAGAGCATTCTTCAAACCATCATCCTTTCAAAAACGGGGAAACTGTCCGTAAGATAATACGATATCTAACTGTTGACAAAACCCCTGTTTAGCAGTTGTTTCAGGTCTCTCCGCTCTATGAAATAGCGGGGATCAAGGACTTTTGCTCCAGTCTGTTTCATGTATTTCTTCCAGGGTTTAGTACTCAAGCCTGCACCAATAGCGGAAGCTGCACCCTCGAATAGTATCCTCCATCGCCACTCTGCTTCACCGCAGTTCCAATGGGCAAGAAGGTCAACCAGAACGTGCGGGTTTCCTCCGTTCAAAACTTTTTCCAGTATGGCTATTTCCCGCCAGGGGGAAACAGACGGCACCACGTAAGGAACAGGCTTCTTCAGCAGTTTGCCACCGCTGAGTCTGATGGCTCTGTTCCGAAGCACATCCATGGGAGCTATCTCAAAACACCTGGTGTGATCTCCCCTGGCCTCTGCAAGTAGAAAGAGAGGGCCTGCAGCAAGAGAAAATGCCTTTTCTGCTTTTCCATTAGCCAGGCACAAGCGGTGCGCTTCAACAAATTCTTTCTCAGCGTCAAGCCAGGAAAATGATCTGGCAAGCATGTCCCCGAGAAATGCCCGTTCACGACTTTCCTCCGGATTCCTCTCAACCAGTGAGGTCGCCACTGCCACCGCGGCATCCTTCTGCCCCAGTTCAAGAAGAAGATTCGCTTCCAGATGCTTCAGAGACGCTATTTTCAGCGAGTTCTTTTCCGTGCGCAGTCTGTTCCTTGTGACCAGCAGTTGACGGCCGGCATTTCTTGTCGTATTAGGAGCCATAATTGGAGAAAGGAGTCTCTTTTCTATGAGTAATTTGCTTGATGAACTAACCGACGATCCAACTTCCGGAGCCTCTGGAATATACATAAAAGTTCTGAACCACATAGTCCTTGGATATCTGAAGGGTGATGACCTGCCTGGTCTTATCCGCGAGAAAGCCGGCGATATGATATCGCTGAATTACCTGGCTGACCGCCTGCAGACCGTACCTCTGTTCATGCAGAAAGAAGTGGCAAAAGAACTTCAGAAGCAGGTAAGAGCAGACTCTTCCGCTTCCGGGATACAACTCTACAAAGGGCTGGCCAACTCACAGAATGTCATTCTCTGCCACTCCAACAGCGGGACTGTTCTTCGTGCTCTTGAACACAGAAAGAACCGTATTAAAACTATCTACCAGACACAGTCCAAACCTGGGAAAGAGGGCAAAGAATCTGCAAAGGCCTTGAAGGCTAACGGATTTCAAGTCAAGCTCATCGCCGACTCCAGAGCGTCATCCGCCATCAAGGATGGTGCAGTACCGGTTCTGGGGGCAGACAGCGTAACTCAGACATTCTTTGTTAACAAAGTGGGTTCTGCTCTCATTATTGAAAAGGCACTGGAGGCTGGGATAACGCCTTTAGTTGTGGTCGGCTCTGAAAAAGCATGCACAGAAGCTGTATACGGCGACAGACCCAACAGCGAGATATTCGAGAGAATTCCCCTTGATAAGGTCAGACTGATCGTGGGAGGTTCCACTTACAGAATGCCAAGGGACCGGAAACGACTCTGGAGAATGCTGGAAGAGGCGGGAAAAAGGTAGTGGGGATAACATCAGTTTTTCAGGGGCATTGGCGTGCACTTGAAAACCGATGGCTGATCGAGTTCGACAAAACAAGAGAACAAAGAACTGTTGCAGTGATCACAGCCGGGCAACCGCTGGCGGAACGACTCATGGGTTTGATACCCGGTTCTGTTGCCGGGGCAAGATTCCTTCCCGGCTTCCCTGCTCTTTCAAAGATACTAACCTCATCTGTAACTGGTGGAGCAATTCCAGAATCTCAGCAGGTTGCTTTTGCAGGACTTTCAGGTTACATGGCTGAAGGCGCCGAGGCTGCGGCTGTCTTCTTTGAAAAACTTATCGAGATGGGGGTTTCCGCAGAGACCTTCAGCGTTATTGCCAATTCAACCAAAGGTCTTCACAGGGAGGTTTTGAATACTGCTGAGAAGTTCAGCATCTACTCTTCCTTCAGAAACAACCTGCATCCCTTTTCCCCTGACCGGGTCCGCGAAGAAGGCCCCGCCAGCACGCACAGATTTCACACCTGCATGTTCTACGGCTTCTACGATCTCAACCCTGCTCAAAGAAACTATGTAAGACGACTCTCCAGATCAGCTGATATCATCTGGTTCTCTCCGGTGCATCCATCTCACCACTGGCGGGAAACCTCCAGAAGAACCATGGATCTCCTCATGGAACTGGGTATTGGTGAGACCCATCGCGTTGATGCAAGTGTTCCACTCTCCCCCCTGGCACAATTTGCCGAGAACCTTCTCACAGGAAAAACTCTTGGTGAAATACCACAGCTGGAGCTGTTGCTGTGCGGTTCAGGAACAGGCTTTACGAAAGCGGTAACTGACAGGGTGAGGAAACTCATGAACAGGTATGAAACAGACGAGATAGCCGTGATCTCTACCGGAGAGGAAGCAAAACTGCTCACAGATCAGTTTCATACAGCAGGCATTCCATGCTCATCCTCTCTCACGGTAAAAGCCTCTGAACTGCCTGCGGGCCGTTTCCTTGAAAGACTGCTGAAGCTGGGAAATAACCGTTTTCACCACAGAGACATTGAAAAACTGCTTCTTACAAACGTGATATCAATAGCTGACACACCAGACGCAAATGAATACTCTAAAGAAGCGGAGAAACAAGGAGCACGATTCGGGCTGAATGCCCTGCGGAAGACGCAATTTCCTTTCACATCCATTCTGGCCGATTTTTTTCATGAGCTTCCGGAAGAAGCTCCCCCTGAGGAATTTCTTGCACTTGTTACTCAACTGCTTAAAAATCTGTGCGGCGATTCCATCCCGGGGATATTTGCAGACACCCTGCTGAAACCGGAGCTGTTTGCAATAGGTGAAACTGTATCTTTCAATCTCTTCAAGGAGATGATAAGAGCTGCACTGGATGTTCCGGTAAAGTTGAAAGAACCAGCCGGCGGGGGAATTGCCATAATCTCCCCTGAGAAAGCAAGAGGAATTCAAAAAAAGGCGCTGGTAATAACCGGTATGGAAGAAGGAGGGTTCCCCAGGAAGGCAGTGATAGATCCCAGGCTGCCTGTTGAAGTAAAGAAACAGCTTCAGCTTCCCTCCCCGGACATGCGTGAGACCGAAGAGGCGTTCCTTCTAAGGCAGACCTTTGAAGCAGCGGAAAATGAAATAGCCATTATCTGCAGGAATGTAGACGCATCCGGCAGAGCGCTGGCAGTATCCCCGTTCCTGGCACCGCTGGTTAGAAAAAACTCTCCTTTAAAAAGTGTTCCTGTCTCCGATTCACCTCTGAATGTACTTTCAATACCATCCAATCCCCCTTTCCTTTTGTCCTCTGCTGAGTGTCAGCTGGAAAGACTGCGGTACGATCCTGAGGACCCCTCACCAGGCGCGGTGCACTGCGGAATGACAGGAAGCGGATATTCCCATCTGGATAGTCTGTCTGCAACCGGTCTCGAGAACTATGTACGGGATCCTTTCTCTTATCTTAACAACAGGATCTGGAAAGTTTCTGAAGCGGGAGAGTTTCCCGTTCGATCAGAACCTGACCCTCTTTCCCGGGGCCAGATAGTCCACCAATGTGTTGAGAAGGCTCTGCAGGCAGAGCAACCTGTTGCTGACATTGTCAGAGCAGTCTGCGGGAAAGAGAGACTGGAAGCTCTTCTTGGCTCAAATACTCTTGCAGATATCTGGATAGAGCACCTTGTCAGCGGAATAAACAAACTCACCTCTCAACTGAAAGAGCTGAAGTGGTCTTTTATGGAAAGTGAGAAGAACCTGGAAGGAACGGTGGCAGGGTTCTCTGCTGGAGGAAGGATAGATCTGATATTCAGGAATGAACAGGGTGAGTTCATTCTGGCAGACCTTAAAACCGGGAAGATAAAGCCGGTGAAGAACGGACAAAAAGTCACTATCATAAAGAACGGTCTCTTCCAGCTTCCATTTTACAGAGACCTTGCGGTTCAGAACGGGTACAAGCCTATTGCTGAAGCGGCTTACATTTATCTGCACAGCAATGGAGATCTTACATTCCGGTCACTGACAAATTCAGAGCTTCTGGGGGTTCAGGATGAGTTTGAGGAAAAGGTTAAGGAAATAGTTACAGCCATTAATCAGGGGAATTTTCATCAGATCGCAAAGAAAGAAAGTTTTGGTTCCAGGCGATGATATCCGACAAGGCAATAAGGGAAGCTATACGGAATGAGACAACAAGAAGCGTGGTTGTGGAGGCAAGCGCAGGTACTGGTAAAACAACCCTTGTTACAAACAGGGTAAAGGCACTGGTTGTAAGCGGAGTTCCGCTGGAGAAACTTGCGGTGGTCACTTTTACCGAAGCCGCTGCAAGCGAACTCCGCACGCGGATAAGAGAACAGCTCTCCCCGGATCAGAGACGCGCCATGGATCAGGCATGGATAACTACAATTCACGGATTCGCCAGCAGAATTCTCCGGGAATACTTTCATCTGTGTAACGGAGCTCCTGCATTCTCAATGGAAAATGTCCACTTCAGCAGATCCGAACTTGAGATACACTGGGACATCTTTCTTGCAGAGGTGGACCCTGCGGTACTTCGTGCATCCTCGGAATCCCTTAAGGGCTCCGGCAGTAAAAAGCTGCTGGATATAGCGGAAAAGATAGAACTACACAGATGGTTCACAGACTCAGCACCCCTGGGAAGCACTGAAGAAGAACTCAAGAAAATAAAAAAATACTGGAAACTGCAATTGGAAAGGCTGATACCTCTCTGCGCTGACCAATCGGATTTAAGGTTGAAGAGTATTCAAAAAGCCCTTGCATCCCTGGATGGGAATTCAGCGATCAAAGCCGACCTAAGGGGTGGTATCGCTGCAAACTGGGGAGGAAAAGATTTTCTTGATGAAGTAAAAGCTGACATGAAAGAATACAATGAGCAAGGCTTTAAAATGATCAGTCAGTACGCAGCCATGCTGCCTCTGCTGCCTGCAGTGGAAGGGCTGGTCATTCCCTTCGCAAACAGGATGCGCTCCGTTTGGGACAGTGACCCCACAAGACTCTCTTTCTCCGATCTGCTGTACAAGGCATGGAAAGCGGTCTCCGCATCATCTGAACTCAGACAGCTTTTGAATGAAAAGTTCAGCCACATCTTCATTGATGAATTCCAGGACACCAGCCTGGTTCAGATAAACCTGTTCAGCGAGCTGCTGGGGAAAACCGGGTTAAGGAGCAAGCTCACAGTTGTGGGTGACCCGAAGCAATCAATATTCGGATGGCGTAATGCCGACATAGAGACCTACAAGGAGACACTTGAAGAACTGAAGAAAAACAATGCCCTTTCGGAGACAATTGAGGTAAACTTCCGCAGTGAAAAATGCATCATTGATTTTGTAAACTCCTTCGGCAGAGCTCTTTTTGAACAGATATCTCCTGAAGAGGAACCCTTCTCGTGCGATTACAGCCCCATCAAACCCCGGCGGGAAGCAATCACCGGCAGCGGGGTGACTGTTCACAGACTTCCAGAGATGAATGCGGCTGAAATGGCCGGTCTTCAGGCGGAGAGCGTGGTGGCTCTGATCAAGGACCCGGGAAATACAGCGGTTCTCTTCAGGACTGGAACACATCTTGATGCTCTGGTTCAGGAACTGGACAGAAAGAACATATCATACCAGGTGGAAGCCAGCAGGGATTTCCATAAGAGGGATGAAGTTGTGGATACCGCCAGCCTGCTCAGAGCCGTACTCTGCCCTTCAGACGAGTTTGCACTGGTAAACACCTTCAGATCCATATTCTTCGGCATCAACGACAGAGAGATCACCCTGTGGCGGAAGGGAGAAAGGTCTGATCCAGTAAGCGATGCTGAAAACCTGCTGGAGAAACTCAGACAGGTTGCCGGTACTCTGCCCCCGGGGCCTTTCATGGAAACGCTGTTCAGAAACACCTGCATTCTGCCCACCATAAGAGAAAGCGGTTATCAGGCCACACGAAGACTTGCCAACATGCGGTTCATTCTTGAAAAATCTCACAGTACCCATGACTACGGTCAACTGCTGGAGATCCTTCTGGATAAAGCACCGGTTAGCGCGGATGAGCCTTCCGCTCCTGCGGAGCAGAACAATAAAGCGGTAACACTCACTACTATTCACAGGGCTAAAGGTCTTGCATGGGACCATGTGATCCTTGTTAATCCCGGAGGGAGCTCCAACAACCGCACAAATGCTGTTCTTGTGAACAGCAGAGATCTGTCTGCAGGGATAAAGATCGCAGGGGGAATTACTGCACGATACGACGACCTTTTCAAGAGAGAAAAAGCAAGAAGCCAGGCAGAGTTCCGTAGACTTCTGTATGTAACGGTAACAAGGCCGAGACAGAAGCTGGACATTTTCCTTCCGGAGAAGTTTAGAAGTAACTCTCCTGCTGAGGTTCTGAGCAATGCCCTGACATCTTCAGCAGAGTTTTTCACTGAGGTAGCTGTTCCATTGCAGGAACGATCCAACAGTGCCTTGCGAGGAAAGGCTCTCAATGCACCGGTTAAGAAGGCGGATGAATTCGTCTTTCTCTACCCTGATAAAATGCCTGAGGTTCAGACTGAGCGGGAAAGGCAGATGCGCCTTGGTACGGAAGTTCACGGAATCCTGGAATTTATCGATTTTGGCGAACCTGATCTCTGGATAAAAAACAACAGAGAGCAACTGTTCAAGTCCCTGGAGTTCCCTGAGGAAGCAATTGCACTGGCTCTGAATTTCTTTGGGATGTTCGACCTTGAGGGTGCGGAGGTTCTTGGAAGGGAGTACCCGCTTCTGGTGAATGGAAAACAGTACTACATTGACCTGCTGCTGCGAAGAAACGGGAAGCTGGAGGTCATCGACTACAAGACAGACAAGAATGACCCAGTCTTGAAAACAGAGGATTACAGAGAGAAACAGCTCCTGTACAAAAACACTCTGAAGAAAATTACCGGAAAAGAAGTTACCGCTAAGCTGGTGTTTCTTCACCACGGCGTGATAATAGAGATCTGATCAGAGAAAAGCCCGGAAGCAGAATACCTGCCCCGGGCTTTCCACAGGAAACCTTTTTACAGTTCCAGCCCCGTAGGAGCACTTGATTCAGAACTAACGCTCTCCTGTATCTCCGGAGTCACCCTGACTACGAAGAAAACCTCTTCATTAACTGAATCACCGGAGTAGGACTCCAGATCTATCAGCCACTCGCCTGAGTTTGCCCTTGTGCATTCGATCAGCAGGTAGGGATTGAAGTTGCCACCATCATCATCACTGAAGTACTCTTCCCCTGCCCTGTCCACCACGGTCAGGGTGAGATCAACATCACTCTCAGCAAACAGCTCATAGGTGTTGCCTGATTCGAACATCATGCTCAGATACACATTTGATTGCATCTGGAAGGTGTCATCCAGGGGTACGGAGCCTGTCTCACGAACCATGGGAGCATTCAGGAAGTAACGGAAATCAACATACTCCAGGGGACCCTCAGAGTATGGCACCACAATGGCACTGTAGAAGCCGGGAGAAAGCTGAATGGTCAGCTGAGGGTCAAGACCTTCAGGACCGTCATCATTGTAATCCACCATTACACTCTGATCATTTATAATGACCATCTTTGTGTCATCATAGCAGGAAGCATCAAAGATGTACTCTCCTTCTTCCTCTATCTCAAACTCAAACACCAGAGCCAGTTCCTCGGGGTAAATTCCATCGTCGTCGCCTGCGTCAGGCCAGTAGTTCATTACCAGTGCACCTTCACGGAACTCCCCGCCGAACCATGTATCCATTTCATAAGCATCAACCACTTCTACACTCATATCATCAGGATCAAGCTCGGTAACCTCAATATCGAACTCAGCATCCTCTGAACCTGAATAGGTGTCCACAACAACAAGGTAACTGCCTGATTCAACCATACCGGAGAAAACAGGGTTCATGTTATCAGTGTCATCATCGTAGTCCACAAATTCCAGATCATCCCCGTCAACAAGGAGAACAGTCATAACACAGTCAATATCAGAATCAACTGCGATACGAAGCCACTTCTCGCCTCTGACCTCAAGTGGAAAGACCCTGCATGCTTCCCAGTTGTCGTGGTAAAGCTCATTAAAACCCTGCAGCAGATCATCCAACTGCTCGTTTCCCTTGTCCTCCAGAATGAAAGCTTCATACTCTTCATCTGTCTGAAGGGTCCAGTCGTAGTCATCGCTCTCATCAACTTCAAGAAGGAATGTTCCATCATCACCGGTGATATCAAAAACAATAGCCCTTGCCCCTGCAGGTACTTCGTCCAGGGAAACAAAAGCGTCCAGTTCCTCATCCCAGTCATCGCCTGCCACAAGAACTTCGCCTTCGGCATCAACAACAACGATAACCGGATCAATGTCATCAGCTTCAACGAACAATGACAGACCGTCTTCAGCGGCAAGTGAGAACTCTATTGCCGGCCAGTCATCTTCCACCGCAAAGCCCGCAGCAAGAAGAGTTTCTTCAGCGTCCGGGATAAGCTCTCCCAGTTCAACACCATTATCAAGATCACCATCAGCGGTATCCCCTGTGCCGAGACCCCCGCCACCAAGAAGAGAACAACCTGCAGTACCAATAAGTAATGCGATCAATAACGGAATAATCTTTCTGAACACCATTTCCCCTTTCAATTAGACCTGCATTAAACAACCTGCAGGATACATACAATCAGCCTGTGAACTTCATTCCAATTACTCAGCCTGCGCTTTCGATGCTTCTATTATAAAGGAACACTCCATCAGGAAAGAATCAAGCAGCAAAACAGTGGGTTGAGACCGGCATCCTGCTTTCGTCAGTTTCATATTATACCCGGTCAAATTGTCCCCCTGTTAAAAACACTAGACATGAACTATCTTTGCTTAAATATTCTGTTTTGTCTTAATTGCTTAAAGGGGGACAAATGAGCGAATCAGTTTCTGCCGGAATTGCCGGCGAATCCATCAATGGTACACTCTCTAAGCTTGTAGAAAAAACAGAGGCTTTAACGGCTCTTCTTATAAGCAGACATGGAATCTGCCTGGGGCAGGCGGGCGGAGGCGCGAAACTCAATGCAACTGCTCTTGCGGCTCTGGTTGCGGGAATGTTCTCGGCAACCAAGGAAGTAGCGAACATTGTTGGAGAAGAACAATTCTCAATTCTCCTGCAGCAGGGCAGTAAAAGACATATTCATATCTCCCTCATCGGAGAGTCATCAATGATGGTTATCGTCTTTGAGGAATATTCCAGAATTGGAAGGGTCCGCCTGGCTGCAAAGAAATGCAGCAACACCCTTGTACAATTGATAAATCAGGATAAAGAGGATCAAAAGGAGGCGATCCAGGATATTTCTATCCCGGATTTCAAGGAATATGCGCTGAATCTTATAGACAGAATATTTGTTGTGGGAGAAGAAGAGGAAGAGGATGCCTCATCTTGATCTGAACAACAGACAGCTTGTGTTTAAAATTGTTTACTTCGGCCCCGGGATGAGTGGAAAGACAACTAATCTTCTATTCATTCACAAGAAGATATTTGATAAATACAAGGGTGATATGGTGGTTCTGGACACCGAGGAGGAGCGGACTCTGTTCTTTGATTTTTTTCCGGTGTCGCTTGGGTCTGTTCAGGGGTTCTCGTTGAAGATACACCTCTACACAATACCCGGGCAGGTGTACTATGAGGCAAGCAGAAAATTGATTCTGGAAGGTGCTGATGGTGTTGTTTTTGTTGCTGATTCAAGTGTTGACAGACTGGATGACAATGTAGATATGTACAGAAGAATGATATCAAATCTTGACAGTTTTGGTGTTGACATTGAATCCTTCCCTGTTGTTCTTCAGTACAACAAAAGGGATTTTGACGAGGTCATCCCTCTGGGGAAACTGGAGGAGATCCTTGATCTTCCGGAGGATACTATTGTAACTGAATCTGTTGCTACATCCGGGGCAGGTGTGATGAAAACGCTTCAGCTGATCAGCAAAGAGGTAATCAGGAATTTTCAGCTGGACGGGCCTGTCTAATACAGTGAAAGGAGTTGACAACACATGGCTTTCAATGGCAATCTAAGTGAATTCGGTGTTGTTGCTCTCTTGCAGCTGCCTGGTACAAATCACCTTACCGGTAAACTTGCTCTTTCCCGTAAAGGAGAGACTGCAGAATTTTATTACAAAAGTGGCAAATTGGTACATGCTTCCCTGGGAGATATCCTGGGCACAGAGGTTCTTGTAAAAGTTATAGACTGGGTGGATGGTGATTTTATCTTCGATTCAACCAGCATCACAACAGAGAAAACCATCAAACAGGATCTCCAGAACACTCTGATGCGGGCCTTGAAGGAAAGAGACGAGAGAAAGAAAAAGAAGCAGGATGAAGAGAAAGAGGCGGCAAGGAAACTTGCGGAAATAGAAAAAGCAGAGAAGGAACTTGCCGCGAAAAAACTTGCTGTACAGGAGCAGACCCGGCAGTTACTTGATGCGGAAAAACTTGATGATACGGAGCGGTCAGCAGAGGTGGCTGTGGAAAAGGATCTGCCTGAACCTGTTCTGCTTCCTCATTCTCTCATGCAGGGCTTTTCGAGCATCCTTATATCCTACCTGATAAACTCAAGGGGTCAGGTGATTGCCATGGCAGAGGCCGAACCTGATTTCTTAAAGAAAGTCAATCCTTTTTTAACAGCCTTGAAAAGCTTCATCAGAGATTACCCCGGTAGAGTTGTCGGAAAGACATTCATAGAAGATTCAGAATTCACAGTTGCCCTGGTTGGTATCAGCGAAACATTGATCTCTGCTATCTTTGTCTCAACCAACACCAGACTGGGCCTTCTTTCCATAGAATTGAACAAATTTGTCAGGGCACTGCAGCAAAGTAAGTTGGAGATCTTGAATGATTGATGAACAAAAAGTTAAGACCGGAGAAAGAAAACTCTTTCTTGTGGAATTCATGCAGATGTGTGCTGATTCCGGATTTATCAACGAGGCAACAGCTCAGAAAATATGTCTTTTTGCCAAGAACCAGGGGGGTATTGAAGCAATTCCAGCCTTTCCGGGGGAACTGTTTGATAACGAAACATGGTTCACTGACATTCTGGCTTACACACCCTCTGACGAGCGTTCATTCGATAACTATGTTGTAACTGATGACAACTCCTATGGGGTAGAGCTTGCCCGCACCGTGGCACTTATCCCCAGGATATGGAAGAGTATCTCACCAATCCTTTTCCACGCCGGGACAGGTCAGGGAAAAACACACCTGCTCTCTGCCATTGCGACCACATCAAGACAGAATTCTCTGTTCCTGAATCTGAATGACCTTAAAATGGGATACAGACGCTGCAAGGATACAAACAAAGAAAGTCAGCTTCTCAGCTGGATAACCAGCCATAATCTACTTCTTCTGGATGATCTTCAGTTTGTCCGTGGAGATATTGAATTCCAGCACTTTCTCTGCTCTGTTTTCAACAGAATGCCCACGGGGAAAAGTGCGATCGTGCTCTGTTCCAATACGGAAGCGGAAAGTCTGCAGGACCTGGACAGTACATTCTACTCACGGATATCTTCGGGAATTTCCGTTGAACTGAAAGCCATTGACTTCCGTGGCAGGGTGGCGATCCTGGAAAAGATGTTCAGCAATACGGGTTTTGGCCCTGGAGCCGATGTAGTAAACTATATTGCCACCGGGATAACACAGAATGTAAGAACGCTCAAGGCTGCTGGAAGAGCGGTCCTGGCGTATCTTCTTGCCACTCCGTCCCGTGAACCCATTACCATCGAAAAAGTAACAAGCCTTCTGAATTCCATGAACCTCTATTCCCACACAGATAACGACACCGTCTCTAACATCCCTGAAAACACATCAGAAAAAGAAAATAAAGCAGATTCTCCCTACATTGTTGTGGAAATAAACGATGAACCTGATCCAATCACCGGGGATGAGTTGAAATTCAAGCAGGCAATAGAAAAGGGAAAAAAACGGATAGAGGTACAGCCTGGAAAAGCAGAGGACAAATCCTCCAGGGAAGAATCCATCAGTATGATCGAGAACGCTACAACTGTGAATAGCCAGATCGCAGCACTGAAGATGGCAGCTGAAATGAGGATCAGACAGTTGGAAACAAAAAATCCCAACAGTCCGGAGATCGCAAAACTCAGGTTTGCCATCGTTTTTCTTGACCAGGGCAAAGTTGAATCTGCCATGCTGGCATTGAAGTAGGGGAAGAAAGGAACAGATAGAAAGACAGGGGTTAGGATATACAAGCAGCGGTGAATTGTGTTAACTCTCTTCTCTGCAGCTTGTTTTGATAGTATAATTGTGTGATTTCACTAACAGGAAAGGATTCATAATGAATACCAATGAAATTCTTGCTGCCCTGGTGCAGGTTCAGGGAATTGATGCGGCTGTGTGTGTCGGACGAGATGGTTTCGTCATTGATGCAGTTGCAGGAACAGGAGCCGATGTAGATGCCATCGGTGCAATGGTTTCAACAGGCCTCGGGTCTGCTGAAAGCGTTGGAAGAGAACTTGGCGTAGGCGCTTTGACACAGGCTATGATGGAGTATATCGATGGTGTTATCGTCATGACTGCAATCGGTGAGGATGCCATTCTTGCTGTGGTTGCCGCGAGCAACTCAAGCCTCGGTAATGTACGCCTTCAGGTCAGGAAGAGAAAAAGAGAGCTGGAAGAGGTTCTTTAGTTCCTGCTGAATTCTCAGATAGTTCTAACAGACCCGGTATTGATTGCCGGGTCTGTTATTTTGTATACGACCTTCCGGTTAAACTGATCCAGCAACAGAAAAGGGGGCATCACCTGTCAAATTGGTGACGCCCCCTTTAAGAAACGCTGATTACCTGATAACGCTCACTCTTGCTGTGGCAACATTGCTGCCCTGAGTAAGACGCATGAAGTAAACACCTGTGGACAGTGAACTGGCATCCCATGTGAACATCGATGAACCACTGAGATTCTCCTGGAAAGGAGTCTCTATAACACGACCGGAAACATCAAATATCTCCAGTGTTGCCGGGCCATTGACGCCTGTAAGGGTAACAGGGACACTGCCGAAAACAGGGTTGGGAGCAGTAACAGATACTGGAGAGTTCACCACTCCGGAACTGTTATCCTCTATTCCGGTCATTGGCCAGGTCTTCATGATAAGACTGGGATCACCGAACAGGGTATAACCCTCGAAGTAATACTGTGTTCTTCCACCACCGCTGTAAGCTGCATAAACAGCCATAAGCCCGCTGTTCAGGAATCCTTTTGGCCAGTATACATCATCACCGAGGAAAGCCTCGAACTCGCCTTTTTCCTGGTAATCATCCTCATCCCAGTATGAGCTGGGAACTGAACCCCAGAACCAGAGACCGCCTTTTCCAGGAGTTCGAGTCCAGGTTTCAGCCCAGCAGGTACCAACGCTGAAATCTCCGGTAATGCAGGCATGGCTGAGAACTCCAGGGAACATTCCGTCATTTGTGAGCTGATTAAAACTGGACTGTCCGAAACTCATATCAGCCCAGCTGGTTGTTGATCCGTGGCCACTGAATGCGAGCATGGAAATCCCGCCATTGATAACGGGAACAGCGTCTGCTGCAGTACCACCCTGTGAAGGGTAAACCTTTGTGGAATTGTAGCCTCTGGGATCAAGGTAGGTTGTAATACAGTAGTTGTGGGTTCCCTCGGAGATGGCTGAGTTATCACTTGAAGCTATGAAGAGAGCATTCTGCACCCAGTCAAGAACTCCAACTGAGTTCTCATAGTCAATGACCCTCTGAGCCATCAACACGGCTTCGGCTGTTGTTGTAACGCTGAATCGGCCCAGAAATGCATCCGGGATCCATCCGCCGTCATCAAGGCAGGCGTAGTAAAGATCTGAAAGACCGCTGTAAGTGGTAGCTGCTCCGCCTGGAAGATATCCGCTGTCTCCAACCAGAAGAACATAGACTGTTCCAGCTTCAATTGCAGTCTGAATGTAAGCCCTTATCTCGGCTGGTGTTGAACCGGCGACAGAAAGGTCAACCATGGTAACATCATTGCCAAGAGCTTCCTTGTGGGTAACGAAAGCGTCCATTCCACTTGTTACAAAATCACTGTGACCAATGATGAGGTATTTGCCTGGACCTGTGTCCATTCCACCTTCAAAGGTTCCGTAGTTTATAAGTGAGCTCTGAAGAATGTTCTCGTACTCAGGGCATGCAAGTCGAGCAGCCTGCTCGTAGGAGGCGGCCACGTTTCCACCCTGAAATTCAAGAGCTATCTCGGCACCGGCAAGAAGGGTGAAGTCACCCTGATCTGCGTTCCACTGAAGAGGTGTCACCTCGACCAGAGCAAGATTGCGTCCGCGCATGCCACCGGCATAAATGATCCTTACCCAGTTCTCCGGATAAGCTGCTCCAGCACTGTAAACCTGGGGGTCAAAAGAAACGGTAAATGCGTCCCGGGGGCTGTCCTTTGAAGCACTCTGCACTGCAGGTGCAACTGCCGGACCACTGTAGCTGATGGTTTCAACCCGTGTCTCGGAAACGGTAGCGAGTACTTCTGCTCCCACAGGGATCTCGATCCAGACCCTGTAAACGGGAAGTGTTGGGAATCCTGTTTCTGCCAGATTCTCCGCACCGTTAATGCTCACAGTTGTGAATTCTGTTCCCTGAAGGATCACCGATCCGAATTCCGGCGCGGCAGCGCTGAGATCCAGTGTGATACCTGTTTCAGAAGACTCCACCCTTGTGAGACCGGCTGCGAAGGAAACAAAGGCAAAAACGCTGATCAAAAGAAATGCTGTTCTCATCTTTCCTCCTGTCGGGTTTCAATTGTATATCATTGGAAACTGCAATAGAATATTGCATATTTATATACACATGATGGGTAAGATAGTTTCTTGCCTTCCCATAGTAAAGGAGGGGTAAATGGCTGTAGTAGTAAAAAATCCGCGGGAGACCCGCATACAAGAGAAAGGATGCCGGGGAATCAGAGAAGCCATACTTGCAGGCCCCGCTTCCGGAAGCAACAGGTTCACAGTAAGAAAGATATCCCTGGAGCCTGACGGTTGTACTGCAAGGGGCAGTTCTGACCGTGCTGTTGTTTACTTCGTTCATAAAGGGAGGGTGACACTCAGTCATAGTCGCGGGGAGCTTGATCTGCTTTCGCCTGGAAACACAGCAACAGTTCACGCTGACGAGGTTCACCATCTGCACAATATCGACAATTCAAATGCAGTGGTGGTCAAGGTAGCGCCACAGTGAACAATCCGCAATAATAGACAAAATGGAGGTACTGGAATGAAGACTGGCCTGCTACTTCCACTGATCCTTGTTTCAACCCTGTTCTCCCCTGTGGTTCCAGCCTCTCCTGCAAAATCCCAGCCTGACACATCCCCTCCGGGGATCGCACTGGTTCTGGCCGGTGGAGGGGCAAGAGGACTTGCCCATGTGGGTTTTCTAAAAGCCCTTGAAGAGAGCAACATCAGGATATCTGCAATCGCAGGTACCAGTATGGGTGCCCTGATGGCCGGTCTCTATTCCTGCGGTTACTCCGCTGACCAGCTTGACAGCCTTACAACAGGAATGGACTGGGCATTTCTTTTCAGCTCTACTCCGGAACCAAGAATGAGTATTCTTCCTGACAGGATCAGAGGAAGACAGGATATTATCAAACTGGAACTCCGGGGGCTGACCCCTGTTCTGCCCGGCAGTGCGGTCTCGAACATGAGGATCGGTTTTCTTCTTTCCAGTATGACAGGACCTGCACAGGTTTTGAAGGGTTTCAGTTTCGATTCACTTTCTATTCCCCTGAGGGTGGTCTCCTCTGACCTTCGGTCAAGGGACAGAGTGATCTTCAGTGAGGGAGAGTTGTACAGATACCAGCTGGCAAGTATGGCCATACCGGGCATCTTTCCTCCATTTATTCATGACTCCCTGCTCATGGTGGATGGTGGGGTCTTTGACAACATGCCTGTTGATGTGGCTGAAAAAGCCTGGCCTGACCTTCCGGTTCTGGCTGTGAATGTAGGCAGCGCTAATCCCACCGAATTCCCTGACGCACCTTCTCTCCTCACCGTGTTCGGACTTACTTTCGATGCTCTTTCCACAAGGGTCAATGACCATTACCGGAGAGAACCGCAGTGGCTTTTCACACCGGACCTTCAGAATTCAGTAGTCTGGAGTTTTGAGCAGACTGACTCTCTCATATCCTGGGGTTACGATCAGGGGATGGCCTGGATAGCAGAGCACCCTGATCTTCCAAGGGGTGGCGAACAGCGACAAGGATGGCATCCCCCGGACTTCACCGTAAGGAATATCCTCTTCTCCGGGAATGATAATGTCTCCATGAGAGCCATTGATCGCTGGCTCCGTATTTCCCGGGGTGATACTCTTAACACCCAGGTAGCAATGGTTGTTGCTGAAAACCTCTACGCCTCCGGTCTGTTCAGCATGATAAGAATGTCAATGCTTCCAGCGGGAAACCCAAAGCTGTGTGATCTCGCATTCGAGCTCACGGAGAATGACCCGGGAACTCTAGGTTTCGGACTCTCCTACAACAACGATTTCGGTCTTGATGCCAGGCTAACTGTTGAGCACAGGAACACATTCAACCGGGGTGTTAAAACCATCATCAATACCGGGGGAGGAAGTAATTACGGCTTCCTGGAGCTGAGCTCTTTCACGAACACAAGAGATACAGAAAGATATTTCAGTATGTCAGGAAGTATCTATCAGATAAAGGGTAATGAGCCTGATCAGGAAGGATCTAATCCTGTTCGTATCTGGACTGACCATTCTGCAGTTCTAACTCTTGGCAAACCTTTTTCATGGTACGGCATTGTTGAGATGGCAGCGGAATGGAAAGGGCGCTCTTATGTCGATACAGACAGAACAGATGCATTCCCTCTTCTTTCTGCTTCCTATATGACTGATACCAGAGCAAACCCCACCACAAACTCTCCCGGTTCCCGTGTATTCATAAAGGCTGGCTGGTGTCCTCAGAGTGGCCATGAACATACTTCTCTGCAATGGGACACAGGGACCATACACGACCTCCCAGGCTCTTTTATGCTGGGAGCATACACCTGGGGATCGCTTCTCTGGGGTGACAACTACCGGTGGCAGGAGTCAAGACTCACCGCTGCCCATGGGATTCCGGGTTACAGGTGGAACTCACTTCCCACAAGAGAAAGAGTAGCAGGAATGGTATTTGCCTCCCGAAAGGTGCTGGGGCCGGTGTTCCTGAAGGCGGAAAGCGCTGCTACCTACGATTTTAGTTCAATTGAGGATTACAGAGACGGGGATATTCACTGGGGTGTCGGCTTGACCTGCGGTGTTAACATTCCAGGAGGCACGGCTGCGCTGGGGCCGGGATGGAATAACAACGGCACTGTTCGCTGGATGTTTTCCTACGGCAGTGATTATTCATTCGGACCAGGCAGATAGTAAACAGGGCGCATCGTTTACCGATACGCCCTGAACCATTTACTTGTTCATCAACTATCTAAGCAGAACCGTACGCAGCCTCACCTGCTCATTCCCAACTGCTCCTGAGATGAGGTAGGTACCGGATGTCATTCCACCTGCAGAAACACTGAGATCGTGCGTGCCCCGGGAAAGCGTACCGGATACCAGAGTACCAGCTCTTCTACCTGAAACATCATAGATACCAAGTTCACATGGAACAGATCCCTGGAGGGTCACTGTTACGCTGAATGAACCCCTTGCGGGGTTTACTGCAGAAACAGAGAATGCTGTAAAAGCGGCACTGCTTTCCTGGGCAACACCGGTTCCTCCGGTAAAGTACTCCATGTAGGCAGCCATCAATTCTTCTCTGGTTGTGGCATCTTCCTGAAGAACGCTGAAGAATACTGAGGATGTGATAGTTCTGTAGTTGCTGGACGGGCCGGCGTAGCAGCCCGCTCTTATCAAGCCGTCCTGGCTTTCAAAAACCAGCCCTCCGCCATTTGCAGTGAAGAAATCAACATAACCGTCTGCTTCAGACTTGTACGGGTAGTCGAATCCCATTCCCGCACACATAAGCTCGCCTGCGAGGCTCTGCACATTACCTGTGCCTGCAGCTGAACCGTCCCCGGCGTATGTCAGCCCGGTGTATGCCCAGATATCATAGCCCTTGTTGTTGTAGCCAATGTCATTTCCCTCAAAGTAGACTGAACCGCCTGCATTAAGGTAGGTGATCAGTTTTGTTCGCTCCGCCGGAGCGATGGTGTTGTTGTCTCCTCAACAGGTATACATACCCATCATCATGAACACCGCATCGTAAGAGCTCAGGTCTGCGGGAAGAGTGGTCCCGGAATCAACAGTATCACCAAGAGCAAGCAGCGTCTGCTCTACCCAGTAGCCTGTGTCAATGGAATCTCCAAGTGCGGTATCATAGATCAGATCCACCTGATCGTAGTTGAAGATAAGAACATTGCTGGCAAGGCAGAGGCCTGAGACAGCAAGTAGCGTCAGTAACATTAATTTCATTTCTACCTCCATATCGTGGTACGGGGACATCCAATGGTTTGAGCATAAGAGACCTGCAAAGCCAGGTCAAGGTTTCACGAAACTGATCTAGTTTGGTGAGTCCTTTCTTATATCAGGTCTTGGAGGGGTACGTAACAGCTGAAGAGTATCATGGACCGGGTGATCATCTCCCCAGAATCTCAGGAATGCTTTGTCCGGGTCAGGTTGCGGGATCGGCAGGTCTTTTACATAAGGGTCGTAGAATTTTCCCTTAAGAAGATCCCGCCATCCCTCGGCGCTGTAGACTTTGTAAAGCTCCCTCTTTGCCGAGGGCACTCTTGGCCAGAAAATATTGTTCCAGAAAAGCAGGAATCGTGGATCAGCAAAGACTTCAGCCCATGTTATTCCCAAAAAGTCAGCCATGAACAAGTGGCTGTTTCTGAGCTTTGCCACGTTGTCATCCGTTGCCCCGAAAGCTTCAATAGCCTGGGCGCAGCCTGGAAGAAGAACAAGGGTCTCTATGAAGAGAGCGTCCCACACATGCTCCACATTTGACAGCTCTGCCATGAGTGTCCCCTGGAACTCCAGCTCAGCAACGGTCTTCACATCTGCATAGGTTTCCACTGCCAGTTTCTGCTGAAGGTCAACCGTGGGTGAAAAGATAGTCTCCGCCTGTTTCAAGGTTTCCTCTGCTGACTCTATAAGCGGGATCCGGCTCATATCAAGCAGCACCCCGTCCTCTACCAGCAGGGTATTGAAGTGCACAGCGTTCTCTGCCAGCTTCTCTATCTCAAAGATCCTCTCATAGTAGATCCCCTGACTCTCCCTGGCTGGTGCACCCATTGAATCGTAGGCCATGTGGTATCCCGCCGCCACAACTCCTGCGGAGGGTATTCCCGAGTCACTTTCCCCTGCACCTGCACTCACAGACTGCTGTTCATCCTGAGGAAGCGGGAGTTCAGAGGCAAGGGCACCCAGCAGACCACCGGCTTCAGCGAAATCCGGGTCCATGGTTATAGCCGAAACATCGGCACCGTCTTCCGCCTTGGAATAGAGAGAATCTATCAGCTCCTTTGTCCGCTTCAGCTTCTCATTATCAGGACCAAGACTGGAGGTGTAGTTGCCCACTGCAAAACGAAATCCGTCAAGCATCTGCTTTACTGTGCTATCCATGGCAGACCTCCCTGAACTTCTTTTCAAGGATCGCCATATGATCATCAGAAAATATTATTCTGTCCCGGTATGGCGGATAAGACATGATCTTTTCCCAGGAAGCGGCAGGGTCGGCTTCCTTCATCAATTTCCAGTATTCCTTTATATTCAGCAGAGATCTTTTCTCGTCAGCAGAACCCGCTCCATCTGTTGCAAGCTGAAATACTCCGCTGATAACAGATCCCAGAGCAGTGATCGCCTTGTTCTCATTGAAGGCGAGTTTTGTTTCTCTTACAAACTCTTCCAGCTTCTCACTGAGTTCTATATGTGTCTCAGCTGATCTGATCAAAGCCAGTCGAAGTCTCTCCTCTTCAGCCTTACCACTCTCCCCAAGTTTCTCAAAGATGAAAGCGCGGTTCTCACACCTGTCTATCCCTTCAGCTTTTGCAGTTGAGACCATGTTTCCAGTCTGCTGGATCCTCTTCATGAACTCAGAGGGAGAGCCGGAGTCCTCCAGCATATCAAGGTAGTACTCACAGTCTCTGATCCTTGCTTCGTTCAGCCCGGGACTGGTTCTGAACTGCTCCAGCTGAGCAGTGTAGTAACGCTTCTGCATCTCAAAGGAATCAATCACGAAAACCGCCTTTCACTCTCTATCAGATCATTCATCTTCTCTTCAATCCCTGCCAGAAACTCATCCTGATCCGGTCTGCCTGCTCCAGCGTCGCCTGTTCAGAAATGGAGTACCATATGCTGTAGTATTCTCCGTAATGGCCTTCACGCACTTTCAGCAGAACTTCCTCTACAGTCATGGAGTCGTAGCTTTTCTTTTCCTCATCCGCACGATCTTCCCAGATCGTCTTCCAGTGATCCCTTGCTAGATCCATTCTTCTCCTAAGGCAGAAACCATTAGTGACCGAACCGTAAGATAGCAGAAAAGCCCGTGGTCCGTTAAGACCACGGGCTTCTTTTCACAAACTGTCCTTACCTGGAGACCACAAATCTCGCAGATATGGAAATATCCCCGTTCTGCACACTGGTGAAGTAAACGCCAGGTGCAAGTGCTGAAGTATCAAGTTCCAGCTGGTGCGATCCTGCGGACAATACCTCTGAGTAAACTGTCTGTACCGCTCTGCCTGAAAGGTCATAAACTGTAACAGACGTAAAGCCTGACACTGGAAGGTTGACATGCAGCGAGGCAAAACCTTCTGTGACAGGGTTGGGCGATACGCTCACCTGGGTGGAAGGTACCTCGGAATGAGATTCATCCTCGGTGCCTGAGCCCCAGTAAGAGGCCCATACAGCCCCGCCTGCGGTGCCGGCATAAAGGAATCCGCTATACTCAGATGCGATAGCACAGTTAACCGATGGAACTTCGGGGTCTTCTCCCCAGTGAACAGGAGTTCCGCTCCAGTTCTCCCATATCCAGATACCGCTTGTGGTTGAAATTACCAGGCCATCCAATCCCTCGGACTGGTACAGATCTTTTGCATTTGTGAAACCGCTGGTGACCTTGCTCCAGCTCGTACCTCCGTTTGTTGTGGAGTAAAGACCACCTGAAGAGGCAACAGCTATCCTGTTGGGGTCTGTGGGATGCACAGCCATGTGATAGGGAGTACCGCCTGCATATCCTGCAGCAGCAATTTCCGACCAGGATGATCCTCCATTGGTGGTTTTGAAGAGAACGTAAGCACTGTTCCTGTAGCCAAAGGCAAAGACATTATTTGAATTGGAAGGGTTAACTGCCACGGTTCTAACGTAACCGTACTGTGATCCACTGTACAGTTCATGTCTTACCCAGGTTTCTCCTCCATCCTCCGACTTGGAGACAACTGCCTTGTAATTGGGTGATGAGTACTTGTAACCGCAACTCCAGAAGTCACTTCCTCCTCCATAAACCATTCCGTATCCATCTCCGTAGTAACTATCTACCTGTGTCCAGACGGAACCTCCGTCTGTGCTCCTATAGAGCTCGGAGCTTCCTCAACCAGAACCTTCAAGGGCAAGTAAAGTACCTGCGCCATCGGCGCAGATATCGCAGAAATCTCCGCACGAAAGAGGTGTGCTCACCTCCTCCCAGTTCATAGAACCGCTTGTGGGAGCCTTGTAAACACCGATATCCTCCATGTTCATAAACAAATAGCCCTGTGACTCTGCCATGGCAAGAACCTTGCCCACAGCAAGTCCGGAGTTGCTGGAAGCCCATAAGTTACCACCGTTGGTGGACCTGAAGAAGCCATCTGAGCTGGTGGTATAGACGTTGGAAACATTGTTCCAACTGGGCACGATCCACTGAATGTCGTTGCCGGAAAGACCTGAGGTCATGCTGCTCCAGCTGGTTCCGCCATTAGTGGATCGATACCCTCTGTTGGATCCTCCCGCAAAAATAAGGTCGTTATCAGACTGGCTGTAAGCCATCCTGTAGTTGTAATACTGACTGCCGACATTCGTCCAGCTGTTACCGCCATTGGTGGAACGGTACATGCTGTACATCGAACCTGACAGCATTAGGTCCGGGTTGGTGGGGTTAATGGAAACTCCGTAAAAATAGTACTCCGATGTTGCTGATGGTGGAGTAATATTTGTAAAGGTTGCTCCTCCGTTGGTTGATCGAAATACAGCAGCCTCATATGTGGCATCAGTGGAGGTATAACCGTATCCTCCAACGAGAATGATTGAAGGGTCAGACTCGGCAACGGTGATGCATCTGCCGTAGGAGTAGGTGGCAGTGATGGGCATATAGGTATAAGTGAAAGTTGCTCCGTTGTTTGTGGAATGCAGGAACGCCATTTTCCAGGATCCATCATACTTGTACCCTGCACAAAACAGCTCTCCGGCATTTGTGGGATGTGCAACTGCATCGTAGAAGTAGACATTACCATGAGAGTGCGATGACCATGACTGTCCACCGTCAGTGGAATGCCAGGTTCTGCTGCTTCCCACAGCGATAAGATTGCCATCTGCGGTGATGATCAGGTCGTAGGGTGTACCGCTGGTGAATGAAGAAAGAACCTCCCAGCTAAGCCCTTCATCAGTTGAATGAACAACCTGAGTAGGATTTGAACCGGAAATAGCCCATAGCTCTGAGGCGTTGGTTGATGACTGAACCAGAGCGTTGATATCCCCGCCTTCAGGACCGGTGGATTCCCAGGGACCCCACCCCAGCAATGTGAGTACGATAAGAATGGTAATACTCAATTTTTCTCCTTTCAAAAATTTTCTAAAAAAATACAACTCTACAAAACAACAGATTAAACCACTCAGCATTTTCAATATAATCACGGATATATACAGAGTAAAGGGGTAGTTTTTGGCTGGAGATCAGCCCTTGACCGGGAAGGTAAAGTTCAATCTAATTACTCTGTATACGACATCTGAACAATGGAGGAAAAATGGCAAGAGAAGTCTGGAACAGCAAAACAGCCTTTATCCTGGCTGCCATCGGATCAGCCATAGGGCTGGGAAACATCTGGCGATTTCCCTATGTGACCTTCGAGAATGGAGGGGGAGCCTTTCTGGTGGCATACTTTGTCTGCCTCTTTGTGGCTGGTATTCCCCTGCTCATGCTCGAGTTCAGCGTAGGGCACATGACAAGGCAGGCTGCTCCCGGAGCATTTGCAAAACTCCGCCCCAAAATGCAGTGGTTCGGCTGGTTCGCCGTTGGTGTAGGCTTCGTCATAGTGACTTACTACGCCGTCATAATGTCATGGAGCGTCAACTATACCTGGGAAGCGGCAACCCTGGGCTGGCAGGACAACATGGGGCAGTATGCCAATGTTCAGTATGCCCTGGAGCCCACAGAGCTGGAAGACATGTCAGTTCTCACCCCGGTTCCGGAAAGATTTGTAGGAACCGCATTCACCGACCCTGTGGACGAGAACCACTACACCGTTCAGAATGAGGGAACATTTCTGGTGGCCTGGGAGGGTGAACTTTACGCAATGTCTTCTCTGGGGAATGCAGACACATTCATGTCCTCCCCAGGTGATTTCTTCTATGACGATTTCCTGGGGCTCACCAGTGAACCCTGGGACATTGGTACATTTCGCTGGCCACTGCTCATAGGGTTCGTGATAACATGGATATGGATAGTTGCCTCGGTCTGGAAAGGTACTAAGACCGTTGGCAAGGTTGTCTTCTACACTGTGTTCATCCCCTGGGGTCTTCTTATTCTCTTTATCATCCGCGGTGTTACCCTTCCGGGAGCAGGTGCCGGGATCTCATTCTACCTCACCCCTGTATGGAGCAAACTGCTTAATGCAGACATCTGGCTTGCTGCCATCTCCCAGGTCTTCTTCAGCCTCAGTGTGGGTTTTGCCATCATGATCGCCTACGGCAGTTTCCTTCCAAAGAAAACGAACATCGCGGGTTTTGCGGTGATCATAGGAGTTGCAGATGCTCTTACCGCTTTCTGCGGTGGGCTGGCAGTGTTCTCTGCACTGGGTTATCAGGCTACAAAAATGGGTGTTCACATTACAGAAGTTGCCCAGTCCGGCCCGGGGCTGGCCTTTGTCGCCTATCCCCATATCATCAGCAACCTCCCGGGAGCCAGGTTCTTTGGAGTGCTTTTCTTCCTTATGCTTCTGACCCTTGCAGTGGATTCCGCTTTCAGTCTGCTTGAGGCAGCAACCGCATCTGTGAAAGACAAGTGGAAACTCTCGCACAAGAAGGCCAATCTCATAGTGGCCGGGCTCTGTTTCCTGCTGGGTCTGCCCATGCTCACCGGAGCCGGTCTCTACATCCTTGATATCGCAGACCACTTCATGAACAATTTCGGTCTTACCCTGGTAGTTCTTATTGAGACCATCATGGTCGGCTGGACCATCGGCGCCGAGAAACAGAGAGATTACATCTCAAAGAACTCCAGCTTCCGTCTGGGGCAGTGGTGGAGCATCTGCATCAGATGGCTTATCCCCATGGGGATAATCTGGATGCTGTTCACCGAGATAGTTGCAAGGAAAGTACCCTATGGAAGCTTCGGTCTCCGGAGTCAGGAGATCCTCTTCGGCTGGCTGATAATGCTTATTCTGCCAATAGTTGGAGACCTGCTTGCAAACGCGAAGGGAAAGGGTAAATTCCCGGAGGAAACTGAATAGAACAAGCTGGGCGTGGCTCTAAGCCACGCCCTTAAGCTTTACTGGCAGACCACCGAAACCCTGGCAACAGTCACACCATGGCTGTCTTCAAGGTGAACGAAGTAAACACCGGGATCAAGTGATGAAGCATCCCAGACAACATCCATGGATCCGTTGAAGGTGCCTGTGAACAGTTCCTGTACCATCCGTCCGGAAACATCGTAGACCTCCAGACAACATGAGCCTGTGCCACTGGCAGTCAGGACACATGATGAACGGACCGGGTTGGGAAGATCAAGAGAAGGTCCGGGGAACGGAGCAATTCCCTCCCCTTCAGCTATTCCAGTGCTTCCTTCTACCACGGTGATGTGCTGACCGGAGGCAATATTGTAGAGGTTCTGAACCAAACCCGAGGGCCAGTAGACGATAATACTGTCCGCTACAGAGGCGGTTCCCATGCCGAAGTGCAGCTCAAGGTGGCTGAAGTCCTGAATACCGGGGTCTGCAAGCATGTTACGGGAGATCATCTGCCCCCCGGTCCAGAGGTCTACCTGTGCACCGATACCGTTGTAGTTGGAGACAGTGCCCTCCAGAATGATGAACAGCGCGTTTCCCGTACAGTTCTGGTTCTCAAACAGCACCCAGCTGAAGTGACCTGCTCCAAAGAAGTCAATGGCGCAGTCCATGTTGAAATCAGCCCAGCCGACACCAAAAAAGTCCGCGAAACCTGAGGGAGATAATCCCAGCTGGTCTGCTACATCCTGAAAGAAGCAACTGCCGTCGTTCTCCCAGAGCTGATTCGGGTCCAGATGCCACGAGGTGAAGATGTCCAGCCAGCCGTCGTTGTTGAAATCGTTGAAAGTGGCGGTTCTGTCAGAGTCTGCATGCCCGCTGATCCCCGATGAACCGGTTATGTCTGTGAAAGTACCGTCGCCGTCATTAAGGTACAGCTTGCCGTTCTGGCCACCGATAAAGATGTCGATCCAGCCGTCGTTGTCTATGTCTCCAACATCCAGAGAAGAAGTTGATGCTGAGTAAACGATACCGGAAGAAGAAGTGACATTCGTGAAAGTTCCATCGCCGTTGTTCCGGAGCAGAGTGGTGGGATGAGCTCCGTCATAGATCCAGAAAACGTCCATATCTCCGTCACGGTCATAGTCGAACGCCGCCAGGGGGGTATAACCCCAGACCACACCGATCTGAACAGGTGGCTGAAAGGTACCGTCTCCGTTCCCGTACACCACGGAGATATCCCCGCTTTGCTGGATATCCATTGTGAGTACATCCAGGTTGCCGTCGTTGTCGAAGTCAGCCAGATTGTAGGCTCCGCTGTCCGGCAGGGCAGATGACCCGGTAATGTTCGTAAAAGTTCCGTCGCCGTCGTTTTCGAAAAGGGTACAGTTCTCCATGTACCGACGGAGGAGCAAGTCATTGTACCCGTCACCTGTAAAATCTGCAAAGATCGTCTTGTTGGCACTCATCCCGCCGAGACCAGCAGAAGTCGTTATGTTGGTGAAGGTGTCGCCATTGTCGTTGTGAAAGAACCAGTATCCGCTGCCGGACTGGTTGCCGATTGCAAGTTCAGGACAGTCGTCGTTGTCGATATCGCCCCACCCCACCGAGTGACCGAGACCTGTCATGCCGGAAATGCCGTTAGCGTTAGTGACATTCTGAAAAACCTGCTCCTGCGCAACTGATACAGAAGCAAAGACAAGGAAAAGGAATAAGACCTTTCTCATACACTATCACCATCCTCTTTAATCAATGCCTGCGAGAACAAAATAAACCAGAGAAGAGCATACATCAACAGAAGACAATAAGAAAGGGCGCCACATTCCCTCATGTTACAAAGTGATCCGGCCAGGACATTTCGGGACTGAATACTGCAGACTTCCCATACTGCATGATTATTGACAAAGAGATAACACGGGTATTATTCTTGAAACGAGGCTAACGGACGATTTATCTTTTAATCAGTCAGGCGTGGACAGATCAGATCTTATCATTTTTCACTATGAAAGGAATGTTATGACCATTCGATCAATGCTTTTCACAGTCACGGCTCTTCTTATGGCTTTTTCCTGCGGGAACGACACATCTGGGCCTTCCGAGTCTATTCCGATCTATTTTCCCATGGAAACCGGGGATTACTGGACATGGGACTACAGCAGTATCGAAGACAGGGAGGGAACGCAGAACGATTCCACAGAGCTGGGAGAGCGAACTTGGTTGGTAGAAGGTATTGTAGATCACGATGGTGGCTTCAGCTTATACCAGATAACACTCACGGATTCAATAGTAACTTTCTTTAATTCAATTCCTGTAGACACGCTTCTAAGCGAAACCACTGAATATTACAGACTTGAAAATTCTGAAGTAAGATATTACTACAGTTTGTCAGACACTACCAGCTGGCTGTTACTGGACCTTCCTCTTGCTCTGGGGAAAAGCTGGAATGATGTTGAGAATGCTGAGTACACAGTACTGAGTATGGATACAACCCTGGCTCTTCCTTACGGTACTGCGGACGGTTGTGCATGGGTACAATCTGACTACGGGATCTCGCTTCTCCCAACCTATGATAACTGGTACTATGAACCTGGAATTGGTACAGTGAAGAGAGTATATCACCAGGAGAATGACGTTTCGTACTACCTGTCAACCTGGCAATTGACCTCTTCCAGCCGTCTATAGTTACGCTCGATTGAAATTCAGCTCGGATACAACAGAGCGTTAAGCATCGAGCACTGAGGATAACTGGGATCAGTTCAGGGAAATTAGAAAGGGCGCCCGGAAACGGGCGCCCTTGAAGTTCAGGTACTTTTAGAAGTTGTAGGTAGCAGCAAGGCTTCCCATGAAACCGTTGTCAACTCCACCGACCATGTAAGGTCCATCGTGAAGGAAGCCCTCGCTGATGGTGGCATCCATTACAAAATTGTCCCAGTGAAGGCCAACACCGAAGTTGGTTTCAAATCCGCTGGTAAACATGTTGAAGTCGCCGACCTTGTAGTATTCGGTCACGCTTGCAGCACCGGCACGGAATATCAGCCACTTGCCTATCTCCTGCTCTACTCCACCTGTAACTCTTGGTATCTCTATCCACATCTCTGAATCAGGAGTAGCACCCTCGGCATAGTCTCCGCTGTGGCTTGTGGACTGAAAACCTGCAAATGCGCCAATAACCAGATTGGTCTTGTCGGCAACCTTCTTGTTGCGACCTCCTCCAAAATCAAAGCTGATGGTGGTGGAATTAATGGATGAATCGTCGTAGGCGTTCACACCATGCAGATTCGCTCCGGCACTGATGATCGGGAAGAGGTTGAGAAAGCCGTTGCTGTGACCGCGGAGAGAAGCGCCTAACATGATGTCGCTGGTGCTCAACTGGTCTTCATTCAGGTCGATCTGGATATTATCATAGCCAACTGCAAAAGCAAGATCAGAGTAATCTGCCAGGAAAGGTACATCAGTTCCCCAGGCAAGACCAACCGCAATGTCTTTCTCAGTTGTTGAATCAGAAGGAGCCCACTTGTCGAAGTTCATGGACAGGATAGCTCCCCATCCGCCGGGGCTGAAAAGAACCTCATGGCTGTAGTCGTTGTGATTGATGGTAACGCCATAGGCATTTCCACCAAGACCATCCACAATACCGAACCAGCCGTCACTGACGCTTCCGGCAGTCTCACTGCTGCCTGTTACAAACTCATAATCCCCTATAATGCCCGGATAGGCCCACATTTCAAGATAATCATTGATCAGTAGTCTGGAGTCGCCTCCAAGAACGATAAGCCGGGGGTCACTGGCAACTGCTGCAACAGCAAGCACGGCCAGAATAATCATTACTCTCTTCATTTTTCCTCCTTGTTTAAATCACCTGAGAAACAACAAGCTCACCATATAATGTTTCATGTTTAGGAAGCTGTCAACACGGAATGAAGCAAGTTGACCGGGTCATAAGCCGGTGGGTATCTTAACTGCAGGAGGCTTTCCCCCGGTAAACAGTTACAAAAAGGAAACAATGAACGATTTTCACCGGTTCTTTCTTGAGTATATGGGAGCAGATGAAAAGGCTCTCCACAGCGGGGAAAGGGTATTCCATTCTGCTGTGAGAACTTCCCCTGAGACCCCGTTCGACTTCAACCGCCACCACCTGATAGTTGCAGAATACAACGGCATGCTTATACATTCCATTGCCAGGGAGCTTATCTCCGGGTACATAAGCTCGGCACCACAGCAAACATCGGATAAACTTCTGGAGCAGGTTGATGATGCCTTCTTCTCGGTGAACAGGGGTCGTTACTACCGTATCAGAGAGATGTTCAGATACACCGTGAACCACGGATATGAGGAAGAGCCACAGGTTACCATACTTACTCCTGAACACCGGGAAATGATCTTCGCCACCAGTGGCAGGCGGGGAGCTGATGTTCAGGAATGGCTGTGGCAGAAGAATGTTCTGCCTCTGGTAAAGGAGGGAAGAAGGATCTCTGTTATCAGAGACGGAAAGATAGTTGCCTCCAGTAATGTAATAGACCTGCCCTTTGCCGCAGCTAATATTGATGTATGGACTCACAGGGATCACCGGAGAAAAGGCTACGGAAGCATGTGCGTGAAGCAGGCGGTGAACTGGTGTATAAAGAACGATCGCATTCCTGTCTACCTGGTACATACAACCAACGAACGATCTGTAAATCTGGCAGACAGCCTGGGATTTCAGAGAATGTCCCGTGAGATACAGACTGTGATAACCAGGTTTCGCTGACACCTTATGAAAAGAGCAATCACTGCAGGGCTGAACATCTGGAAGAACAGGGGTGTTCTGTGGCCGTTCGCCATGCTGGCAGGGGTAGCTGTCTGCACGGTCAGGAAGATCCCAAGGGGGCTCATAGTTGAGCCTTCACAGGGATGCACCGGAGGGTGTACCGGTTGTGAACTTCCGAAAAAGCCTGCAGTTCTCAGCAGTAAACAACTGAGGAAATGGCTGGAAAGCTCTCCGGCAAACCCGGTAACGATCCATTTTTCCGGGAAACACTCCGATCCTCTCGCATCCCCGGAAATAGAAGAACTCACAAAAACCGCAAGAAAAAGCTGTTCCATGCTTTCCATAAGCACCATCGGGCTTGGACTGGTATCCCCCCTGGAAGAACTCCCTGTGGACAGATGGATATTCTCCATTCCTGCAGCAACGGAGGTATCATGGTTAAAGCTTCGGGGGAACAACCGGTTCAATGAAGCACTCAGAGCCATCAGAGCTGTCCGGAAGAAGAGCAGGGCCATGGTTGAAGTGGTCCTGACCATCTGGAAGACATCATCAGGCGACGCCGAAGTTTTTCACCAGCTCGAAGAGAAGGAGAACTGGCAGCACACCAGAGTAGTATTCGGCAGATTCGACCCTGAAGGGAACCACTTCGAAAGACTGGAGAACATCGCACTCGACCACAGAGATTGCCCCTATACTCTCGAAAATGAAACACTGACCCTCAGACACACCCCGGCGGGCTGTCCACTTAAGGGCTATCTCTTTCTTGATGCAACTGGAACACTCAGGCCATGCCCCTTCACCGGAGACGAATCGCCCTGCGAGGACGAGCCGGAAAGAAGATCATGGGACAAAGCAAAGCTCTGGGCTGAGCTGAAAGAAAAGAGAAGCTTCTCTGCGTGCAGATGGTGCCCCTGAACCCATAAGGCAGAAAGGGGCCCTTCCGAAGAAGGACCCCTGTTCCTGCCAATATCTATCTTCTAATTGCAGATCCTGGTCACTGAGATACTTGCATTCCGTCCCAGATGATCCGACACTCTTATGAAGTATACTCCTGGAGGCACGCCGGAGCCGTCAAGGGCTGAGCCGTTCCAGTTGTAGTTATCAGTGAAGTCGGATTCGATAACGATACGACCGTTGATGTCGCAGATCTCAATCAATGCTGAGCTGGAGAACCCTGCTCCGGAAATAATGATGGATTCTGTGAAGGGGTTTCCTGATACGCAGAGGGAAAGCGGTTGAATTGCGCCTGAAGATTCCTCTGCTACACCGGTTTCGTCCAGTTCGATCTGGTAGATCTTGTCGTCATCCGGATTACTTGCCCAGATGTACCTGCTGCTCCCGCTGGAGCTGTAGGCCATTCCCAGAGCTGCCGGGATCAAGTTGATAGCAGATGTCATGTTTCCACTGGTGTTGTAAGCTCTGATGGGGGAATCCGCATCATCTGTGGCAACCCACATGTCGCCGGTGGAAGAATTGCCGTTGGCATCACCCTCACGGGCGATGTCATAGGTTGCCAGACCGGAGGCAATGGTTGCCCCTGTGCTGGGAGCTTCCGTTGTGCCCATGGGAAGAGGGCTTTCATAATAGACCTTGTTGTTGTTTCCAAGGAAATACGCCGAACCTGAGCTTCCTGCTGCACCACCCACTGGGTAGTAT
>JAGLDY010000051.1 GCA_023145375.1 Candidatus Sabulitectum sp.
AACTGGCAGGCGGAAGAATGGTTCTGAAAAGAAGTAGAACTTTCAATCTGGGGCTTCCAGCTCTTGTAAGCCAGGGGTCTCTGGCTCTCTGGGGTGTAATTTCCATTCTCATTGCCAGGCAGCTTCCCGATGATGCCTATGCCGCCTATGCTCTTGCAAGATCCATCGAAATGTTTGCAGGCTTGTTCGGCGGCGGGTTTGTGCTGCAGGCACTTCTGAAACTGGGCAGTGAGAGACAGAGCAGAGAAACATCCATCACCGCCAACACTGCAATGGTGGTCACCCTCGTCTTCAGCATCACAGTTTCCGCCGTTCTACTGCTTTTCGGCGGTTATCTCAATTCTTTTTATCCGGATATTCACCTGGAGGGCATCACCCCCATGATTGCCCTGGTTGTGATAACCGGCTCACTTGCCCACATTCCCCGAAACCTTCTTCTTACAAGGTTGAATACTGCGACAGTAATGCGGGCTGACCTTCTCTCATTTCTCATCCGCGGCGGGATAGTGGGATGGCTGATCTACTCAGGTGCACTCACCGGTGCAGTGCAGGTGTTAAGAGCCACTGCCCTGGCCAACCTGGGAGCGTTTCTTCTTAACTCATGGAGTGTACGGAACATTTTTGACCCTGCCGCCGGGGTTAACCGGAATGCGTTCAAGCGGGTCCTTAGATTTGCCGCATATTCTCTAGGCACAAGTCTTGCAGGGTTTATCTACACAAGAACTGATATCCTCATGCTGGGAAAACTGGCTCCGCCTGAAGACGTGGCGGCATACAGCGCATCCCGCGCTCTAACATCAATGGTGGTGATGGTCTCCGCAGCTGCGAACATGGTTCTCATGCCTGCTGTTTCAAGGGACTGGACCAGCGGGTTGAAAAAGACTGTAGTGAAAAGGTCCATGAAGGCCATTGGTATTGTTCAGATGATCCAGTTGCCTGTTGTATTTGTTCTTATCGCTTTTCCCAAAGAGATAATTAACCTTGTCTATCGAGGAAAGTACGCCGATCACTGGCCTATACTGGCAATTCTGGGTGGTCTTGCACTTGTAAGACCTTTTGGAAGCATCTTTTCCGCGGCAAGTGCAGCCATGAACAAACCGCAGTATTCCTTCTGGAGTGTTCTTATCTCCGCAGGGGTTAATGTCACACTGAACATCATTCTTATTCCCAAAATGGGCGGGATAGGAGCTGCATGGGCTACTGTGGCTGCGGTAATATCCGGTGCTGCTGCTGTACTCATCCTCTCCATTGCACACTGGAGGCGGGAGATGGCAGCAGAGTGACAATACATCACAGGGAAGTACGAAAGCCGTAGTTGACAATGAGCCTGATCGAGTCACCAGCTTGAGCATGCCATTGCAAGACACATTACTTATTAGCATGGAACCAATCTCCCCAAGATGGGTATATATATACGGAGGCAGGCAAGAAAGTGCCTGCGCTTCATCCGGTTATTCCGGTCATACATCCCTCCTCGCCGGCGCGCTCAAACTACCTGGGCGCGCCGGTTCGGTTGTACAGGAAAATCTTTCTGACTTTTCTCACCGATTACAGGTATGTTTCCGGAACGCTCCCAAAAACGAATCAGCGAGGTTGGAAGATGAGTGACAGAATAAAGGTTCTTTTTCTCTGCACCGGCAACTCCTGCAGAAGCCAGATGGCTGAAGGGCTATGTAAAAGCCTCAGAGGAGATCTGATCGAATCATACTCCGCAGGAATAGTAAAGCACGGGCTGAACCGGCTCGCTGTAAAAGTAATGCAGGAAATAGGTATTGATATTTCAAGGCATTTCAGTAAAACTGTTGATGAACTTGACGAAAAGAACTATGACTATGTAGTCACCGTTTGCGACAATGCCCACGAGACCTGCCCGTATTTCCCTGCTAAGACCAGTATTATCCACAGGGGATTTGATGACCCTCCAAGGCTTGCAGAGAATGCCGCAACCGAAGAGGAAGCCCTTGCACACTACCGCAGGGTGATGGATGAGATCAGAGATTTTATTGCGCTGTTGCCCGGAGTGCTCGGGAGCTGATCAGATGAAGCCATCACATATCCATTCCAGTGTTTCTATAATACAGGCGTTGGATGCGGTGGTGACTGTTATCTTCTGCTGATCAGATGGGAGTGGATTTGTCAGAAAAGCACTGTTGTTTCATCGCAGTTCTTGTCCTTCTTATCACGGTAGTTGTTTGTTTCTACAGCACCTTGCGAGCAGGTTTTGTTTCAGACGATTATTTTCTGATAAATAGAGTAGCCAGCGAAGGTTTCTATTCGGGGTGGGGGGGGAACGGCTCGGTATTCTTTCGTCCTGCAACCACCCTCACATTTCTTTTTGATCACAGTATCTGGGGAACCAGCTCCGCAGGTTTTCATCTAACCAACCTGTTCTGGCATCTCTTTGCAGGCATTGGTTTGTTTCTACTTTACTTTTTAGTGATGAAACAGCTCCCAATTATAAAACCCTGTTTGTATGCTACACTCTCATCTGTTCTTTTTCTTGTTCTTGCTTCTCATTCCGAGTCCGTAGCATGGGTTTCCGGAAGAACAGATATTATTGCCACAGTACTGTGTATTGCATCTCTCTACTTTTTTTACAGACAATTGAATAAGAAATCCATTCTTTTTTCCACTCTAGCGCTTTTACTGTTTCCAATAGGGTTGCTTGCAAAAGAAAGTGTGATAATAACACCGCTCCTGTGGGGGCTTTTTCTGGCTTATTCTTCCCCGTCACGTGGAGAGAACCTTCGCAGGAATCTTACTCTTATCGGTTTTTCTACTCTGATTGCGGTGGCCTATTTTAGTTTTCGGATCATACTTGGAGACGGTCTGGTATCGGGTATCAGGTATGGAGGATTTCTTGATCTTTCTCCAGCTGGTTTTGCTGAGAATCTGGTTCGGTACACCCTGAGGGTATTGCTACCACCGTTTCCTCCTGGTCTTAGAGGAGTTGTTACAGAGAATCCCATAATCGTCTTACTATTTTTTGTCTTGTTGGTTCTGCCTGTTTCCATTCTAGTGTACAGAAGGGCTGAACAAAAAAAGAAGAACCTTCTTTTTCTCATGACCGGTTGCTTCTTCGCATCCCTTCTTCCGGTGCTTGGTATGAAGGTTTCCCTTTTTGACACTCAATCGGAGAGATTTCTATATCTGCCTGGAGTGTTTGCATCAGGCTTCTTTACAGTTGCAATGATATCTCTTTTCAAGGAGAGCAAACTTGCTTTGATCCTTCTTATCTGTGTAATTTTCTTACAGGGAATTTTCCTGCATAGATCAAATGAGAACTGGGCTCATGCAGGCAGGTTATGCTCCACCATTGCGCAATCTGTTTCGGAACATGATGCAGACAGTGTTTACATTCTCGCAATTCCAGACAGTTATCGCGGAGCATATGTGTTCAGGAACGGTTTGAATGAAGCCGTTGCCATGCTCAAAGGAGGGGAGCCCGATTACATTGTGTTATACAAGATCAGTTCCTACGGTGACTCCCTCATCTCAGAAAATGTTAACCTGATCGATCTGGATGAAACGGAGCGAACAGTTATCACTTGTGTGGACGGAAGAATGCAGTCCATTTAGTAGAAATCGATGGCGCATGTTGCTTCTATTTCAGGGTCCCGTCCATGATCTGATCTATTATTTCAGAAACTTCTTCTTTACTGAATATGAGTTTCCCTGCATTCTCTCTTGCGAAGTTATTCTCCACAAAGACGGACTTTTCGAAATCCCACTTCTCAGCGCTTTCGTTTTTCCGCTTTTCCGTGAGAGCATCTATGTGTCTCTCCACCAGCATTGCAAGAATGCCTTTCTGGAAAAGATGGTATCGCAGGCGGTAGAGCCTGAAGTCTATGACCCCCAGCATGAAAAGAAGAACTCCCAGGATACCTGCTCCCCAGCCGCCGGCTTCCTTGTAAAGCATATTGGTATTCAGCTGGGCATCATACCTGCCATCCATATCCAACCTTCTGCTGTTGTATGCATCAGGGTGTTCATTCCGCAGATGCTCTATGGTTTGATGTCCCATGCTCCGGCTTTCCTCGATAATAGTTTTGCTTGTTGAAGCGTCACTTATGAAGTAGGCAGCGACCATCAGAAGACCCGCCCCCAAAGCCAGAATAAAAATGAATGAGAGTTTTGAAGGCATGAAGCATCCGTCCTTTCGTTTGCGAAGGCCTGTATTTCATATCTTATTACGAAAAGGAGCCATCTGTCAATGACTGATATGTGTTACCTGTGTATGGCTGTTAACAGTAATGATCCTGTATAATCAGAGCAGACATAATGAATGGAGAAGTATGAGCAGAGGTCTTTACATTGCAGGAGCCGGTAAGGACGCCGGGAAAACAACCCTTTCTCTGGGGCTGCTGGAGGAATTCAGGAAAGTACTTCCGGACGGGGTCGCATTCACAAAACCTCTGGGGCAGAAGACTACACTGGTTGAGGGTGAACAGGTCGGACAGGATTCATGGCTTGTGGACAGTGCTCTGGATATGGGTCTTTCACTGGACAATTCCGCACCATTTACCACTTCCAGAGGAGCAGCTTCCCGGTTCATAAAACTGGGAGAACCCTCTGATCTTCCCGGCAGGGTACGCCGGGCTTACAAGACGCTGAGCCGTAAGGGCAGGATGGTTGTTGTAGAGGGGACAGGGCATCCCGGTGTGGGGTGTGTGTTCGACATGTCCAATGCACGGGTTGCAAAGATACTGGGCACTCCTGTGATCCTTGTCCTGGATGGTGGGATAGGTTCCACTATCGACAGATTCAGTCTTTGTGCCTCCATGTTCCATGAGCAGGATGTTCAGGTACTGGGGGTTGTGATAAACAGGATCATCCCCGGGAAGGTGGACTCGGTGAAGGATCTTCTGGGCAAGTGGTTCGGTGAGAGGAATATTCCTGTTTTCGGCTACATCCCCTACGAAGACAGTATTGCAAGGCCTTCCCTGGGATTGATACAGAAGGCTCTTGGAGCAGAGGCCGTAGTGAAGATAAAGAACAGTACGCCTGTTGCAGGACACCTGACAGCTTTCGGGTCTGCAGAGGAGGTGCTTCGTCAGGTTGGTAAGAATCCCCGGCGGTCACTGCTTGTTGATCACACCCGACCTGATATCCTTGACGCCCTGGTGGTTTCCAGGATCTCTGGAGAAAAGGGACCTGGAGCGGTGATAGTATGCGGTGGTGAACCTGATCCCCGAAGAGTGGAGGCTTTCAAAGCTACAGAGATCCCTTTGTATGTAACTTCTCAGGATCTCGAACAGTCTGCAGGCAAACTCTCACAGAAGATCTTCAAAGTTGAGCCCCACGAGGAAGAAAAGATCAGAAGGATAGTAGAGCTGGTTGCAACCCATGTTGATACAGATTCAATACTTTCTTATCTCTCCGGTGAACAGTCAGAAGATCACCGTCCCAAGAAACCAGGGCGTTTCAAGAGATTCCTTCGCAGGATCTTCAAAGGGTAACTGCAGCTATGCTGGGACGATTCAGCCTGTACGGGTTTCTGAAGAACCAGAAATACTACGAGCCGTTCCTCTTACTTGTCTTTCTTGAGAAGGGGCTGTCCTTTTTTCAGATAGGTCTGTTGATAGCCTTCCGGGAATTTGCCGTAACACTCATGGAGATACCCAGCGGGGCTCTTGCTGATTCTCACGGAAGAAGACTCTGCATGGCAGGCTCCATGGCCGGATACATTGTCTCTTTTGTTGTCTTCGGTTTTTCATCGTCTTTTCTTCTACTGTTCATTGCCATGTTCTTCTTTGCTGCAGGGGATGCGTTCAGAACAGGTACTCACAAAGCCATGATATTCAAATGGCTGGAGAACCAGGGCAGACTGGGAGAAAAAACAAAGGTTTACGGGATAACCAGATCCTGGTCAAAAACAGGTACTGCCCTGTCAAGTATCATTGCTGCTGCTCTCGTCTGGCGAACGGGAACATTCTCAACAGTCTTTCTTTTCTGCATACCCCCTTATCTGATCAACCTTGTGAACCTGCTCACATATCCGAAAGATCTCGAGGGAGAAGAGCGTGGAGGCAAGTCACTTCGAGAGACCCTGGGGATGATGAAAGCATCAGTGGTTGAAGCTGTTAAATTCAGACCACTGAGGAATCTCATGGTGGAGACAATGGGATTTCAGGGGATGCACAAAGTCACCGGTGACTACATACAGCCTGTGATAAGAACCATTGCGATATCCATTCCTCTTCTGGCCGGTCTCCAGGGAGACAGGGGTTCTGCCACACTCGCCGGTGGTGTGTACTTCGTACTTGCAGTGCTCGGGATATTCGGTTCACGATTCTCCCACAGACTGGTGGCAAAAGCAGGGAGTGAGAGAAGAAGCGCCACGATACTCTGGTATGTTGACATTCTCTCCTACGCAGCTCTTATCCCTATGCTCATTGCAGGATGGTACATCGGTGCTGTGGTCGTCTTCGTAATTCTTGAACTGATACAGAATCTGTGGAGACCCATGCAGGTCAGCAGGTTTGACCATGTTTCCTCCAGTAACAGGAGAGCCACAGTGCTTTCCATTGAGTCGCAGTCAAAATCCCTTTCCGCCATGATATATGCCCCTGTTCTGGGGCTCCTGGTAGACAACTTTGGTCTGTGGACCCTGGGGGCTTTCGGAGTACTGGTTGCACTTGTCGTGATGATAATGAGGAACAGAGAGTTTCAAACCATACACTGAAGGCAGTCTCGCGAGTATATTCAATGCATGTTTGATATCTTTGAGAAAGCAGGCCACAGTCTTTTTCTGGTTGGCGGTGCAGTGCGTGACAGAATGCTGGGAGTTTCTCCCGGAGACACTGACTACGCAACTGATGCCAGTCCGGGAGATGTGATCGAGATCCTTTCCGAAACAGGCATAAAGGTTATCCCCACCGGAGTCCGTTTTGGCACGGTTACTGCCATCGATCCTGAAACCCACGAGAAGGCGGAGATAACCACATTCCGTAATTCCGAGGTTTACCGCAGAGGTTCCAGATTTCCTTCCGTGGAATTCGGAGGTACTATCCAGGAAGATCTGATGCGCAGAGATTTCACAATAAATGCCATGGCAGTTAACTCCAGTGGTGAGCTCATCGACCCCTGTGGTGGAATGAAGGATCTTAACAAAGAGATCATTGATACACCGGGGGATCCTGATTCAGCATTTCTTGATGATCCACTAAGAATACTCAGGGCTTACCGGTTTGCAGCCAAGCTGGGTTTTTCCATTGCTGAACGGGTCAGGCAGTCAGCCAGAGTGTACTCGACAGAACTCTCAACGATCTCACCTGAACGGAAATACAAGGAATTTACCGGTATTCTTGCGGTTGAGGACGGCAGAAAAGCCGCTGAAACTCTTGCAATGATGAAACAGGACGGTGTTCTCTTGAAGGTGATCCCGGAACTTGAGGATCTCTTCGTTATCGACGGGCTTAAGCAGGGAAAGTACCACAACAGTGATGCATGGCATCATACTCTTGATGTGGTGGCAGAGGTTCCTCCTGTGGCCATTCTTCGCTGGGCGGCTCTGTTGCACGATTCAGCCAAGGGGCTTGTTCGCCAGGTGGATGAAAAAGGTGAGCCTCACTTTCACGGTCATGAGGTGCATGGGGAGATAATTGTTAACTCTGTTACGGAAAGGCTTCGTTTTTCCAGAGCGGACAGGAAGGCTCTTTCCGTGCTGGTAAAGAACCACATGCGACCTGTCCTTTACAGTACAGAGTGGAAGAGCAGCGCTGTGAGAAGGCTCATGAGAGATGTAGGAGACCAGCTGGAAAACCTGTTTCTTCTCGCTGAGGCAGACATTAAGGCTCACAAACCGGACTATGTAAAAAGATCACTTGAATCACTTCGTGAATTGCATGATCGTACCGAAGAACAGAGCAGGGGAAGAATACTTCCCGCAGACATGGGCCATAATCTTCAGGCAATTGGTTTTGAGGGACCGGTGATAGGTACCATCCTGCGAATGCTGGAGGACATGGCTGCCGACGGGGTATTGCCGGAGAACCCCACAGTGGACCAGTGCTTTTCAGCTTTGTGGGATAGACAGTCCAGAATGCTTAAAGAATCAGAAAAGAAATCAGACTGAGACTGAGTTTGTATTAGTTGTTACAGGAGGGTCACATATTCTGCGGATGATCCGGTCAGGCAGTCGTCTGGATACCAGTAGCAACAGGAACATTACCACCCATGAGTAAAGCACTCTTCCCGGCAGGGCCGCCACGGCCCAGACACCCAGAGAACCCACCAGCATGGTGTCTTCTATCACTGCGTGGCAGATACTCATGAACGAGACAGATGCCAGTATCTGTCTTCTGGGGATGGTTCCTTTCCCTGCTTCCCGGATGATCATTCCTCCACCGTAGGAAATCCCAAGAACAAGACCTATTACTGTAATGGTAGAAGCCTCATCTCCAATTCCCATGGGGGCGAAAACAGGTCTGAAAGCTTTCTTTAAAAGAGCCATAAATCCCAGTTTGTCAAGGATATCCATAAGGCCAAGCACCACAAGGATCACAAGAAAGATGGTTGCCATGCTTCTGATGGTCCCAATAAACCATTCCGTGAGTCCGGCACCCTGTTCTGCTGCGCTCCACAATACAGTCGGATCTCCCTGCAGTGTCCCTGTTATTCTGAAAATGTTTCCCAGTATGATCCCGAAGATCAGTCCGGTGATCAGTCTGAACGGGATCAGGAACCAGGGTTTCACTCCTGCTTTTGCTGCCACAGTTATTTCCACAGGCAGTGAGTGAGAAACCAGGAGCATACAGCAGAGAGTGGTTACCTGGGCTGTATTGAGTTGAAGAGGGTGTATCATTCCTGCTGTAAGGGCAAGCCCGCCGTACATGTTTGAGAGCATTCCGGTGACCCAGGCAAGCCCGGCTTCACCGGGAAGCCCTGCAAGTTCCATCACCGGAGCAAAAACTTCAGCAATTGGACCGAAGATACCGGCAACTTCAAGGATCTTGACTGCTATCAGGGCAGGTATCATTACCTTGAACAGATCCAGGCAGACACCACCGGTTCTTTTGAGCAGTGCCCAGAACCACAAGGTTATTTGTTTAAACATGGTTGCTATTATAATGTCCACAGACTGATACAGCCCTCTTTTTCGTTAACTTTGGGAGAAGAAAAGTGCAGACCGATCCGGTTAGTGCATCATCAGGGAATAGATCAGGGCATTTCCTCTTTGTTGATGTGCAGGCCGCAGGTTCTCCCGGGAAAGGTATTCTTCTTGAGGTTGCATGGAAAGAGGCAGGACTTGATGTCCACAGTTTCCTGGTAAGGAACACAGGAAGCGAAGGTATACCCTCCAGGGTAAAGCAGATAACCGGGATCTCTGATGAGGATGTGAATAGTACAGGAGCATTACAGCTGGAGGAACTGAGGAAGCTGTTTCCTGCTGCTGCCGGTCTTGGAGGCGAAGGTACTCCTCTTACTCTTATTGCTCACTATGCACCGTTTGAAAAGCGGTGGCTGGACTGGCTTACCGGTATGGATCTTGATATCGTCTGTACCAGGGAGCTGGCAAGGGAAAAAGTTCCCCAGCTTCTATCAGGAACATTGAGGGCTGTTGCAGGAGCTGCCGGTTATTCCCTTGGAGAGAAGAGGCGCGCTCTGGATCATGTCCTTGCCACAGAAGCGGTATTCCTGGCATTGGAGACAGGTTTCTCAAAGATCTCTGTTGCCCGGGAAGAGAGACTTTCTATTCCCAGCTGTCCAGGCATATACAGGTTCTTTGATCCCGACGACAATCTTCTGTATGTGGGGAAAGCGAAAAACCTCAGAAAGAGGGTTAACAGCCACTTTACCGGAAAGCAGAAGGACAGGCACGGAGAACTTATTTCCCGCACCGGCAGGGTGACTTATGAGAAAACAGATACTGCTTTCCATGCGGCAGTTCTGGAGAGCAGACTGATCTATAAATTCTCCCCGCAGTACAACAGGATGGGAAGAGCAAGGGAAGAAAAATTCTTGTATATGTCAGGTGAAATGGACAGGGTGACAGCTCAACCCCTTGACTCCAGCTATTTCGGACCATTCTCAAGCGGGAGTCTAATAGAAGAATTTGCCCGACTGGTTTCGTTTATTAAAAGCAGGACAAATAATCCGACATTTGTTGAAAACCCAGGGCTGATAATGGATAAATCAGTGGTGCTTAAGGCCTTTGCACAGTGGCAGAAGAACCTGCGGGATTGTTCAGTTTTTCACTATGGCTTGAAACTGCATACAGAGAGAAAAAGAAGAGAGAAAAGGGGCCTTGAAGAAAAGGCTGAACTCGCTGACGTAGAACAAGTTAAGCTGTATCTGGATGGGCTGGTGGAAGCAGGCACTCTTCAATGCAGAAAGTCCGCAGTATACAGGTTGCTCCAGGGGTGCGAGATACGGTGGGAAAGTGCAAGTTGTGGAAGAGATGTGCATAAGTTTGTGGAAAACTCTCTAAACGGCCACTGGAGCCAGAGTAAACTGCAGACGATAAAAGTTATTCTGGCAGAGCTGAGAAGGGTTTATCTGTCTGAAAGAGCTCCTGAGATCACAACCAGGTTTGGTACTGTAATAAAAGGAGAGGCTCTTGGGAATCTGCTGTCAGTGGTGTGATCGTCGCTGAAAAGTAACTCTTCAGCCGCCGGTTTCCCGGTGGCTCACATTTAAAAGGGCGGACATCAGTTTGTCGTGATAGCTGTTATTAAAGAACACGCTGCTTTCCATCTGCCCCTCCCTCTTAAAAACAAGTTTTCCGAGAAGTTTTACAGAAGAGGAGTTTTCCGGAACAACTGTGGTCTGGATCCTGTTCAGGTTAAGTTCCTGAAAGCCGAAGTTAAGGATACTCTTCAATGCTTCATTCATGAAGCCCGCCCCCTGATACTCTCTAAGAAGAGTAAAGCCTGTGCCTGCTTTTCCGTCCAGAAAACTGAACTGCTCAAAACCTGCGGTACCTGCAAAATCTCCTGTATCCCTGATGAAAATTGACCAGATAAGATTGTAACCGTCACCGAACCCGTCTCTGCAGTCTTCAAGAATACCGGTGATGGCGTCCTCGCAGTCCAGAGGCGAACCCGTAAATCTCATTACCTCAGGGTCTGAATAGCAGAGGAAGAGCCCGGTTGAATCGTTCTGTGAAACCTGACGAAGGATCAGTCTTTCCGTATCAAGGGCAGGGAATTTATCAGGCCACGCAACAGAGCTCATGTTCCTGTATTCTCCTGTTCCTTCTTACCGGGTGTCCCTGGTAATGACTGCAAAATTGTCCTGAATTCGGAATCTATCGCTCCGGATAAGTTCAGTACATACATCCACCACTCTGCCATCAAAAAGAGTATTCCTATTCGCGGCTAATTCCTCCAGAACTTCTTCCACGCTAAGAGCGCGGCGATAGGGGCGCAGGGATGACATGGCTTCAACAGCATCTGCAACGCACACTATCCGGGCTTCCAGCGATATCTCATCACCTTTAAGACTCTGAGGATATCCTGACCCGTCAAGGAACTCATGGTGCTGCAGGACTATATCCGCAATAGGCCATGGAAAATCGATGGTCTTAAGAATGTCATAACCGGTTCTTGGGTATGCCCGTATAACATTCAACTCTATCTCGCTTAGTTTCCCTGATCTGCTGAGGAATTCCTGGGGTATTCTGATCTTCCCGATATCGTGCACAATGGATGACAGATATACAGACTGGATCTTTTCCTCTGAAAGATCCATTTCCCGGGAGATGGCCCGGGCAAGTTCAGCAGTTTGCAGTTGATGGCCTATGGCGTAAGGGTCTCTCATCTCAATGATCTTTGAGATGGTAAAAACTGTAGCTTTGAAACTCTTCTCCAGTTGTTCGTAGCTTTCCGAAAGGCTGTTTCTAGCCTCTATCAAGGCTTTTTCTGCTTCTATTCGCTCGGAAATCTCAGCTTCCAGCCCCTGGTTCAGTATTGAGAGTTCGGCGGTTCGCTCCTGTACGATCTCTTCCAGGTGATCACGGTGCTCTTTCAGCTCAGCTTCCACTTTTCTTCGCTCAACTATCTCTTCCTGAAGCTCAACATTTCTAAGTTGGCAGATCTCAGCTTCCTTTTGCCTCTTCTCCGTATCAAATCTCACCTGAAGGGAGGCAATTCGTTCTCTGCTCTGTGTGCTGAATAGTTCCTCTCTCTTCTCCAGGAAGTCTCTTGAAAAAGACAGTGCCTTTTGAAAATCCCCCCTGTCCTCAAAGAGGTCCGAAAGATACCCCAGGCCTGCGGCTTCCAGGTCTTTCGATCCTATCTCCCGGGAGAGGTTCAGGCCTTTCATTATCAATTCATCTGCTGATTCAAACTGGCCAAGTTTGATGTACATGGCTCCTGCGTTGATACAGGAAGCGGCAATTCCCCTGCGCTCAAGAAGTTTCTCTTTCTGGCTGAGAGCTTTCAGATAGTAGTCGAGCGCTTTTTCATAGTTTTCCTGTTTCTCGTACACTTTGCCGATGCTGCCGTAGGAGTTGCCGACACCCCTGACATTTCCTGTTTCCCCTCTCAATTTCAGAGCCTTTTCGTGTTGCTCCAGAGCCAGCACAAGATTGCCCATCTGTGTATGGATCATGCCTATATTGTTACAGCAACTGGAAATACCAAGTGAATCACCAAGATCACTGTAAATGCTCATGGCCCGGTTATAGTCTTCCATTGCTTCAGCAAGGCGTTTCTGTTCTTTGTGGAGGTTGCCAATGTTGAGATGGGAGGAGGCAATGCCTTTTCTGTCACCTATCTCTTTTTTGATACTCAGTGCTTTCAGGTAGTAGTTGAACGCTTCATCATAGTGACCCCGGTCAATATAGACATTCCCCATGTTGTTGTAGGCTCTTGAGATATTTCGCTTGCTGTCCAGCTTTTCCCAAATCTCCAGCGAACTCTGGTGGCTTTCCAGGGCTTCGCTGTAGTCTCCATGAGCCCAGTACACGATACCCCGTGTATGATGGCTTTCGGCTATCTCGCTTTCCAGTCCAAGAGTCTGTGCAAGAGAAAGGGCTTCCTCTGCATGCTTTTCTGCATCCTCAAGGTCACTTCGGTACTCAATGACAGCCATCTGGTTGAGCAGCTTTATGATATCCCTGTCGCTGTCGGGAACAAGCCTTAGGTCCCTGAGTTCTTTCTTGAGGTCATGAATACTCTTCACAGCACTGATCGCCTCACTTCAAAGTCTAAGCAGTAAATACTTACCCGGAGAGACAATACAGAGCACTGTGATGCAGTGTCAATATGGAGAGATGCTGTCAGATGATCCCGGCTAAATTTGCCGATAGAATATCTGCCTGCTTTTCAGGGGAGTGGTTGGCAAGGACTTTTTCTCTTCCTGCCTTACCCAGGCGGTCTGCGATCTTTTTTCCGGAGAGCAGCATTGCCATCGCCTTTGACAGCTCCTCTGGAGATCCCGGTTCTACAAGGATCCCGCTTACCCCGTTCTCTATTAGTTCGGGTACACCGGAGATGCTGGTGGAGATACATGGTATTCCCATACCCATGGCTTCCATAAGAGCAACCGGGATACCATCCATGTCTCCGTTCACGGCTTCAATACAGGGAAGAACAAACAGGGACGCTTCTGAAACAACCTTCAGCGTCTCCCCGGAGTTAAGCACACCTGTGAACTCTACTGGAAGATCTTTGCTGTTCTCTCTGTATTCTTTCAGTTTTTCTCCGTCAAGGTCGGAGCCTATTACCACAAGCCTGCAGTCAATCTTCATTTGCTGGAGCAGGCGCATGGCTTCAATAAGTACGGGCACTCCCTTTTTTGGAACAAGCCCGCTTGCGGTGCAGACAGCCAGAGACTCTGGTGAAGAAGTTATTCTGCCGGGCAATCCGGTGGTGTCCAGCCCCAGTCGGGAAATGACTATTTTTTTCCGGTCTAATCCATATTCCATAAGGATATCCACATTGTACCGGGAGATAGTAAAAACTCTGGAAGCATCGTTGAGAACCCTCCGCAGTCTTGTTTTACACCTTGGTACAAAAATATCTGTGGCGTGTGTGGTGACGGCATATGGGATCTGGAGGATTGAAGACATGATCCTTGCAATGTGAGCTTGATCCAGAGCGAAGTGAACATGTATCACATCAGGTTTCCATGACGGATCCATATTGTTCACAGCGCTGGAGGCAATAATGAAGTACCTGAGTTCTCCCTCTTTGAGTGCTTTTACAAGAGACCTGAAAAATCGAAGTGACTTTAAGAGAGGCATTACAAGTTGCCTCGCTGGACAGGTGAGATAGTTGAATCTCATGGTTTTCCGGATAACAGTCGAGTCGTTTCCAGGTTCGGTGGAAATGTTCTTCCAGAAATCAGCAGTCCTGTTGTTCTTCTTTTCCTCCGGGAGAAGAACTGAGACCTCATGTCCGCAGGTGGCCATGGTTTCGATCTCTCTTGTCACATAAGGGGGCATGAAGCCCAGCAGATAGAGGATCTTCACGGAGCTGCCATTCTGTCCAGGAACCGTGCCATCTTTCTTATTACATTTACCGCGGAGAATTTTTCCTCTATTCGTGCAACATCAACCGGTACCCTGAGACCTGATGTCTTCCACTGATACTCAATATTCTCAAGCATTACCGCTATCTGCTCCACATCTGGATGAACCGTGTAGCCTCTTCCGGGATCTCTGATCCTTTCAGCCATAGCTCCCTCTGGAACAATACCCAGGATCGTTCTTCCCGACACCAGATACTCCGCAGTTTTGCTGGCATTTTTGTAGTGGCTGCCCTTCCTTGGATTGAGATACCCTATGAGAATGTCACAATCTCTCTGGAATTCCGGCACTTCACTCCATTTAAGGTGACCGTAATGGGTAACTCTGTTCTTAAGCGGTTCACTTTTCAACTTTGCCAGAGAAGAGGAATCTATACCCCCTGCCATTCGAACCCTCAGCAGTGATACGGGGTTTCTTTCGTAGAACATTTTTAACCCCTCCAGCAGTTTTTCAGGAGAATGACTTGCAAAGAAGTTTCCCGTCCATCCTGCGGTAAGGTGTTCCTTATCGGATACAGGGGTATCAGCGATCTTGAGTCTTCTCGGGTCATAGGCATTCTCCGCTGAATGTGTTGGTGGGCAGATGTTCTCATACCTGTCTATGAAGTAGCCCGTGGAGGCTTCCGTCGTTGCGATTATTCCCCTTGCTTTGCGGACAACAGTTCTCTCCAGAAGAGATTCCACAAATCTGTTCAATCTGCTGGGCCACTCCACGTAGCTGTCCTCCAGCCAGAGGTCACCAAAGAAAGGAATGAACGGGAGAGCAGTTTCCTTTGCAGCGGACATCGCTATGAGGTGAAGGGAGTGATGGGGGCCGAATGATACTATTGCATGGGGTTTTTCTTCTTCTATGATCGTTTTCAATACAGGAAGAACACTCCTCTTCCATGTAATTACCCTGTCGGGTATCAGAATGTAGTTGTGAGCCACAAACTTGATAAATCGTATCAGGGGGTTCTGGCTCGTGTTCTTAACGGAGTATCCTTCAATTTTCCTATTGCCGTGCTGAACCCGGATCACCTTAAGGGCCTCTGGCAATTCATCAAGAAGCGAAGGATCATTCTCCATACCCCGGGGATTCTTTGCGGTGACAACAATGACTTCCCAGTCATTCTCCGGCAGGTATCTGCACATGTTCAGCACAACAGGAGTACCGCCTGATGAGAGAGGAGGGAAAGAATAGGCAAGAAGGATGAGTTTTTTCATGACTACCTCAGTTTCCTGTACAAGTTTTTGAGAAGCTCGCTCTGCGGAGCCCAGTTGTACCGGTGAAGTGCAGCAGCTCTGCCGTTCTCCTGCATTCTCAGACGAAGAGATGGGTCTTTTGCAAGTTTCTCCACGGCGGAAGATATAGCTTCAGGTGATTCAGGATCAACAGTTATTCCGCTTTCAACCTCGTTCAGTACCCTCTTCAGTTCCGGGAAGTTACTGGAAATAATGGGAACTCCTGCCATCATGTATTCGTACAGTTTGTTGGGGAGAGAGTAGTAGTGATTAAGGCAGGTGTTTCTAAAGAGGATAAATCCAATGTCCGCATCCACTGTAATTTCCGGAAGCTCTTCCGAGGGAACCGGGGGAAGAAAGAACACCTTGTCTTTCAACTCCATCTCAACGGCCATCTTCTGGAGAGTACCGTTCCAGGAATCCATGCCGATGATGACGAATTTAACAGTGGGATCAGTGGTTAGCTTTGCTGCACGGAGAAGTTCCTCAAGACCTCTCTCCGGACAGACCACCCCCTGGTATAGGGCAATAATGGTGTCATTGTCAGCATTGATCAGAGTTCGCAGTCTCCCTTTCGCTGGAAGCTGGTCAAGTTTTTCAGGAGCATTTTCCACTATGGCAGGAATTTTCATTGAGGGGTACATCTGTTGCATTTTCCGCCCCCGCATGGGAGTTACAGCAATAACAGCATCTGCCACAGGGGCATACTTTTGCTCAATTCTTTTCAGCCTCAAACGGTTCAGCGGGTTGGTGGCAGTAAGATATCGTGAAGATTCAAGCCATAGTTCGTGGCTGTCGTAAACGAGTTTGGCATTACGTTTTCCGGCGACGGAACCGCAGATCTCCAGTGTATCAAGATCGTTGGCATGATAAACATCAGCATTTACCTGCCATGCTGCCTTTCTCAGTCTTTTTTCCCAGGGGATGTCCCTCTGGAGATCGGCAATGAATCTTCGGAACCTGTTCTTTCTTATTGATCTGATCACACGGGCTTTGAGGGAAACATCCGAGTTCTCAGAGGCTTGAGCAACCCGGTTGCGAAGTGTTTCTTTAGCCTTTTTGAATACAGGAGGTCTCAGAATACGGACACCACTCGCCTCTTCTTCCTCTGAGGTTCCAGGTTCGGGCATGGCTATTACAGTTACCTGCCAGCCGTCTTCTGAGAGAGCGGTCATCTCTTTCTTTACACGGGCATCTGTGGAAAGACGGTTTTTTACCACCATGCAAACAGTACTCTTCGGCAAATTCCCTCCCTGTATGAATTGCATTACAGCCCGAACATAATTCTTAACGGGTTCCTTGCGCAGTGTGACTTTTATCAAATGCTTGGCTATACTCTGAGTTACTCTGGTGGTATTCTGGGAATAAGACGAAAGAGATGATTTGAAAATATCCTTTGTTATGCTGGGGCTCAAAGACCACAGTACAGGTGGCTATCACTTCAATTTCAAAATGGTGGATGCTCTACGGAACGCAGGGCACGATATTGATATTGTACATTTTACAACAATACCTCAGAGGATCAGAGGTTCTCGTGCAGGTGGTTCGTTCTACATACTCAGACGGGTGTTGAAGTACAAGCCAGATCTGATAGTAATTAGTAAAAGTTATGTATTCATGATCCCTCTCAGGCTGCTCCTCTCTTTTCGAAAGTACCCGGTATTGTATCTGGACCACCTGGAGTGGCATGGAAGTACCGGTCTTATCCACCGGATAAGACGTTTATTTGTGTACTGGTTTCTTTCCAGCGGGAAGAGAGTATGGGTGAACAGTCGCAGTACTGCCACAGATGTGGTATCCCTTGGAATACCAGAGGAAAAGATATGTATTATTCCACCTGGTTTTCACAAGTTCGATCTTAACCCTGCGAACAGGAGATCAAAACCTGTAAAGATCCTTTCGGTAGGTACCATATGTCCCAGAAAGGACCAGCTTACTTTGGTGAAAGCCTGCGGTATGTTGGGAAACAGGGAATTCCAGCTGCTGATCCCAGGGGATGAAACAACCCACAGGGATTATGTGGAGGCTGTTAGAAGGGAAGCAGACAGTGATCAACTTCGCGGTAAAGTTTCTTTCCCCGGCCACATCTCTCAGGATGATCTCCGGGATATGTATGATCAGAGTCACATACTTGCCAATTTGTCTCACTGGGAAGGATACGGGATAGCAGTGGCTGAAGCTTTGTGGGCAGGCCTTCCGGTTCTTGCTGCTGACGCAGGCTCCGTTCCCGAGCTTGTAACTCACGGAGAGAATGGTTTTTTAATACCGCCTGGAGACGTGGAAGGCTGTGCAGATCACTTGAAAAAATTGATTGATGATGATACACTGAGAGATAGAATGTCGGAAACTGCTCACAAAAGAGCTGAGAAGTATTTTACATGGTACGACACAGGAAGGGAGTTTGTTAAACTTGCAGAAGAAACTGCTGGTAGCAAAATTCGGCGGGACCAGCCTTACCAGTGAAGAGGATCGCAATACTGCAGTAGATCATTGCAGAAGTCTTCTTCAGGAAGCAGAAAGACTGGTTGTAGTTGTTTCTGCAATGGGGCGCAGTGGTGACCCCTATGCAACAGATACCCTCCTGGACCTTGTCTCAACTGGATCAAGCACTCAGGAGAAAGACAGGCTGATGGTGTGCGGAGAGGTCATAAGCGCTCTGGTCATGGCTTCAACTTTCAGGGATAACGGTATTACCGCTGAAGCACTCACCGGCTGGGAAGCTGGAATATCCACCGATGGCATATCGGGTAATGCACGGATCGTAAGCATTGATACTGCAAGGATCGAAGAATCTCTTTCCAGACACCGTGTGGTGGTTATTGCTGGTTTTCAGGGACTTGCTCCAATGGGTCATTTAAATACGCTGGGCAGAGGGGGTACCGATACTTCAGCGGTGGTTCTCGGTGTCGCCCTGAATGCAGATGAGGTTTTTCTCTACAAGACAGTTGATTCGGTTTACACTGCTGATCCGGAGAAAGTACCGTCCGCACAGGAGCTGAGTGTAATTTCCGCTGAGGATCTGAGACAGATGGCGTGGCAGGGTGCTAAAGTTGTCCACCCTAGAGCTGCGGAGGCCGCTCAGGCTTCCGATCTTTCGTTGAAGGTCAGGTCTTTTCACAGTGGCAGAGTTGTTACAGAGGTTGTATCGGAACCACTTGAGGATAACAGATATATAGTGGGTGTCGCAGCTGGACAGGTGGTAACTGGATTTACCGTTTCAGGCTCCGGGACGCCATCCTCATTCTTTGCTGCTCTTTTCAGAAAGATCGCAGACCGGGGAATATCCATGGACATGTTCAGTGTCTTTGGCTGTTCAACTGCATTTACCGTGCCTCTGGCATCTACCGGAGAGGTGAGGCAACTTCTTGATGGTATGGAGATCGTATACACAACAATCAGCCCATGTGTAAAGGTATCAATTGTGGGTGCCGGTATGCATGGTCTTCGCGGTGTTATGGCCAGATTCTGTGAAGCACTGGAGCGCGCAGAGATAGATGCTCTGCAAACTGTTGATTCTCATGCCACCATAAGTGCCCTGGTTCTTCTTGATCAGAGGGACATAGCTCTTCAGGAACTGCACAGGGAGTTTATTGAATGAGCCCACTGGAAGCCTCCATTCTAGCTGTTGTTCAGGGTCTTACAGAGTTTCTGCCTGTTTCCAGTTCCGGTCATCTTGCAATGGCATCAAATCTTCTATCTGTCCCTGAGGGCGGTCTGGCTTTTGATATCGTTCTTCACCTGGGGACCCTTGTTGCCGTGTTTGTCTTTTACTGGAAGGACATTGTCAGTCTGCTCCGGGGCATCTTTCTCCGGGAAAGAAAAAGTCTGCTTCTTGGTCTTGCCCTGGTTGTGGGGACAATACCTGTCGCCATTGCGGGTTTTCTCTCCGGTGATCTGATCGAAGCTCTCCGAACAAACATGTTCTTTATTTCCTGCGCTCTGGCTTTTACAGGAACTATCCTTTTCTTTTCCGGAAAGATACCTGTGACTGCGGAGCCTGGTATTACCTTTAAAAGGGGAGTACTGGTGGGCCTTGCCCAGACCCTTGCTATCCTTCCCGGTGTTTCACGGTCTGGAACCACTATCTGCACCGGTCTTTTTGTGGGACTATCAAGAGAGGAAGCGGCTAGATTTTCGTTCCTTCTGGCCATTCCAGCTATTCTCGGAGCAGCGGTGAAGGAACTTCCATCAGCAAGCTGGGATATCCCTGCCGGGAACATTCTTATTGGTTTCGCCGTATCTGCAGTGGTGGGGTTCGGCGCACTTTCCCTTCTTGTTAAGTTTGTCAAACAGGGTAAGCTTACCGGTTTCGCCTGGTACTGCTGGACCATAGCGCTGGCAGGTCTTGCATTTTCTTTGCAGGGAGCAGTGTGAACAGAGTGGTCCGGTTGAGCCTGGGGTTTTGAAAGAGAGAAATTGTGTTAAGAGTGAGTATTGATAAGTTCATAACGGAATGTTCTGTGCTCAGACTGGGTATGATATCCCGGGGTGAACCTTACATAGTTCCTCTGAACCATGTTTACGGAGATGGTACTGTGTACTTTCACTGCGCCAGAGAGGGCAGAAAGATAGATGCACTCCGAGCAGATCCGCAGGTGTGTCTTGAGTTTGATGTAATGCATGGGGTCAGCGTAGAAAAGCAGACAAGCTACTACACAAGTGTCATTGCCCGGGGTACTGCGCAGTTCGTTTCCGAGACGGATGAAGCAAAGAGAATTCTGGAAATGATCTGCCTGAAGTATCTGGACAGCTCTCCAGTTATCACAGATGACATGGCTGAAGCAACAACCGTTGTTGCCGTACGAATTGACAGTGTAACCGGCAGGGAGAAAAAAGGTTGATCTTCTTAATTGCGTTGTTGTCCGCGTGGCCTTCAGAGTGGTATCAGGCATACTCACTCCTGAACTGGGACAGTATGGAAATGATATCTTCCGGCTACAGTGACTCTGCTGTTGATCTTGCAGTGCAGGCTATTTCTCAGTTTGGAAGCGGGAAAGGGAATCCTCTTGAAACTGCCGGGGACGCTGTGGCACTGGACAGTACAGATCACAGGACATGGACAGCACTTGCATTTGTTGGTATGGAACCTGATTCAGCCGTAATGGACAGCTTGTTTTCCAAAGCCTTCAGTCTTGTTTCCGGGGTTGATCCTGTTCTCAGCGAGTCCTACGGGTACTGGTTGCTTACCATGGGAAACAGTGCAGATGCGGTGGTTCATTCAAATGCTTCCCTGGAGGCAGACTCTTCATTCGGCCCCGGTTGGCTCACTTTGTCAATGGCTCTCACTGATGAAGAGAGGATAAGTGATGCTCTCGCGGTTTCCGAAGAAGGCGTCAGAAGATTGCCTGATTGTATTCCCCTCCTTTACCAGTATGGACAGGTTCTTGATCTATCCGGGGATGCAGCTGGTGCCATAGCTGTCTACAGAGAAATAATACACCGTGACTCTACAATGATATCTGCTTATGCAGATCTCGGACTCCTCCTTGAGAGTGTAAAGAGGAACGGGGAAGCCATCAAGACATACAGGGAGGTTCTTCGGATCCGTCCGGAATACGGCTGGGCGTGGGGTCAGCTCGCATCCTGTATGCTGGAGGAAAGTCGACCGGAGCTTGCAGACAGTTTCTTTCAAAGATCCCTGGAGATCTCTCCGGATAACCCGTGGGCTCTCTACCAGCTTGCACGGTTAAGAACAGCTGCAGATCCTCAGTATGCCAGAGAACTGCTTGAATCGGCTGTTCAGCTGGATCCGGATTACCTCCAGGCCTGGCAGGAGCTTGCTTTTCTCTATGAGGCCGGGGAAAACCTCTCTCTTGCGGAATCTGCCCTGCAAAGGTGTATTGAACTGAACCCGGAACCCTGGTTGTATGGCGAGCTGGGCTGGATTCTTGAGAGTATGGGAAGGCATCCTGAAGCGGCTGAAGTTTACGAGACAAGTATTTCAGTGGATCCACAGTACCTCTACGGCTGGCAGCGCAGGGGGGGCATCTTCTCTATTGAAGGAGATAACATTTCTGCTGCCCGGTGGTACACTGAGGCTATCCTTGTTCTTGATGAAGAAGATGCCTGGATATGGGGAGAACTTGGTAATCTGGCTGTGGCGGAGGGTCTGGTGGATTCCGCGGAACACTGTTTTCTCACTGCTCTTGAACTGAACCCTGATTACTCTTCCATATGGCTTGATCTCGCAAGAATAGAACGGATAAATGGGGAGCTTTACCGGTCTCTATCTTCTCTTGGACAGTACCTGTCCCTGAGCAGTGATTCCGCAGTGGCAGCAGCGGAAAGAATACTGCTCCTGGAAAGTATGAATACAGGAGCCAACACGGATTCTCTTACAGTAGAGATGCTTGAGAAGTGGCCTGACGGCTGGATATCTGCCGGGTGGAGTGCTTTCGACGGCTCTTACTCTTCTCTTGCCCTTGAATTTGCACTCAGGGCATTCAGTTCTTCTCTGGAAACTCCATGGGAGCTTATCAATCTAGGTGAGTTGTTCGGGGCTCTTGATCTCCCGGAGAAGCAGAAGCAGTGTTACCAGCTTGCTTCCGAAAAGGAAACAGATGATCTTCATGTGCCCGTTCGCATAGCTGATTTCTACTACCGAGTGGACATGCAGGAGGAAGCAATTGAGCTTCTTTCGGAGGCTTATGATTCTTATCAGTGGGATGAGACTCTTACCACTTCCCTTGCTGAGGCTTATCTTTTCAACAACCAGCTGAACAGTGCGGAAGAGCTTCTTCTGCAGGTCGTGGATAGAAACCCGCTCTCGGTCTATACTATTTGCTATCTTGGGCTTATTGAGGAGAATCGGGGAAATACCACAGGAGCTCTTGACAGATACCTGGAAGCGCTGCGGATAGAACCGGGGTACGCCTATGCGGAGAGCAGATTGAGATTTATCACCAGCGACAGATATGACCCTGAGTTTCAGCGAAGGGAAGAAGAGCTGCTTCGCTGGAATGTCTGGGTGGATGTTTCTTCCACCGGAGGCAACATTGATGAGCAATACTATGGCGGTGGCGGAGGTTTCTCTGTAAACTACGGGGAGCGGGGGAGTTCTGTCTCCCTGGACCTCAGTGGCCGGTCTGAGATCAAAGAAGGTAAGGACATCCGCAAAACAGCCTGGGCCTCCCTTTCCGCGGAGCATTTCATTACAGAACATCTGTATGCAGGAGCCAGTTCCAGCTGGGACAGGCAGCCCATCACAGTGCGTCCGTGGCAGGTGAGTTCGTATCTTGCCGCAGGGTGGAAAAGCTGGCCCGCTTCATGGATATGGATAGCTCCGGAAACAGGAGCCGGCCTGGTAAACACTAAATGGAGTACAGAGCAGGGAAGAGCCGACGAGTTGACAGCATACGCATCTTTCAGCACATGGGCATCAAGCCCGGTTTCATGGCTTCCATCCCTATGGCTTTCAGGAAGTATTTATCTTCCACCGCAGAACACCGACAGAATTGTTGCCGACGCGGTTGGAGAACTTGAATTCGATCTCCCTGGTCGGATCTCTCTGGTTTTAGGCACTTCTCTTGACTACACCCGCACGCCTGTGGTTGAAAGCTGGGAAAAGCTCGACTCAGAGGTGTACCTCAGACTGAGGTTCTAACCGCTTTTCATTTCATGTTGTTATTAGAAACTATTGACAGGAGGTAACCTTGAGTTTGTTTCTTGTTATTCTTTTAACTGGTCTTCTCCCTGATTTCAATACCGTTTTGCCGGTTCAGTTTCATGCACCAGAAGGATGGCACCTGGACTGCACCAGCCTCGACTCCGCAGGAAGGATCATTGCCGGGTGCAGCAGATGGAACCCGGAGCTCCTCGAACATGAGGTTCTGTTGTTTATGGTGTGGGAATCGGTTGATACCGTTATGATTGATGACCAGAGGATAACCCGCCTGACATCAATTTGTCCGGATTCACGGGGCGGTTACTTTGTAACCTTCCCGTCTGAATTCCGTAGTGACGAAGTCTTCGCTGCCAGGCTGAATGCTGACGGCTCACTGGATTGGCTTGCAGATCAATTCGGGGATACGGAGGAAGGTCTCGACGGGTTAATCGCCTTTGCCGAAACCCCATATGGCGGATATGTGCTGGGTGGTAACCCCTATAACAGTGACGGAAACAAGAGTTTCTATATTGCAGTGATTGGTGAAGACGGCGTTCTCTTCTGGGAAGCTGAAGGTGAATTATATGCAGAGGTAAATGCGGTTGCAGCCTATCCACAGGGTCTGATCCTGGCAGGGGAGAAGACTGGTTCAGAGCTGACTCAGGCATTTGCCTGGTGCTACAGCTATACAGGAGATCTGCTGTGGGAGCATGGCTACGATCTTGGAGGATTCTCTGAATTTGATTGTGTTGCTTCATTAACTGACGGTTATGTCTTTGGTGGTACTCACTGGCCAATGGAAACGCCCCAGTGCGGATTGCTTATTCGTACCGACCTTCTGGGCAACGAGATGTGGAGAAAACTTATACCTCCTGAAGAAGGTTATCAACAGGTATACATCCTCTCAGTTCTCGGGAGGAATAACGGTTCGATCGTTGCAGCTGGATTTTCCGTCCGGGACAATGCTCCACGGAACACCAGCGATGCTATGGCGATTCTTCTAAGCAGCGATGGCATTGTGAGTGATTATGCTTTCTCCGGTAAACCAGAGCAGAACCATGAGGAGATCAACCGGATTTTCCAGGATCAGGATAACGCCCTGCGTTTTTATGGATGCTGCTATGGAGATGATTATGACGGGGTATACTATTTTGCTTTTCCGCCGGTATACCTTGATGAATGAACATCCGATTTTATTTTCAGAATTGCGATTTTAGCATAACTTGACTCTGAACTCCCAATGCGTTAGCAGATTGTAACACAACAATTCAGGAGGCATCAGATGAAAAATGCATTTATACCCTTGTTTTTTGTTTTGTTATCCGTTTCCTACGGCCAGACAGTTTTTGCACCAGTTACCGGTGAACTGCTGGAACACTGGAATAACACTTCCAGAACTGCAAGGCCGATGGTTTATTATTTTGATACTGATAACCTTTCAAATGGCATCTACGAGGTTGTGATCACCGGTATTGAAGTTGAACCTGGCTTGCTTGACATGTTTCTGCTGGGGAAAACCCATGACAGTGAGATTCCTCTTCTTCTGGGCACCAGTGAATACAGAGGAAATTACAACTTCGCAAAATCAGATTCAAGATACAACGAAGAAGAAGATGAGATCAGTCTGTATTTTCAGATGCCGGGCAGTGCAAGCTACTATGCTGTCTGTTACCGGTGGGACATTGATTCCGGGTCGCTTGAGCTTCTGCGATACTTTTCCGGAGACCCGTCAATGGAAGCTCTGGAGAGAGCAGACAGCCTTATGACTCAGGGGAAAATTGCAGAGGCAATACGCGAGATTGATGAAATGTTTTACCCGGGCAACTATTACGATTCCGATGAAATGTTCGTCCGCCTGCTAAGAAGCGTCAACCGGGCTGCAGGGGAAACTGGAGCTGCTGGCAATTTCGGGGAAGCCGTGAGTCTGTTCGGAGATCTTGCCGGTTTTCTTCATACAGACAGAGAATGGTTTACCGCTTTTTCAGACAGTCTGGACTATGTGAATTGTGATTATTCGGAATACATGGGTCTGGGCGAGTATGCAATGATCATGAACGATTACGCATACTACCTTGAGCAGACAGGTGATCTTGACAAATCACTGATCGTTCTAAGGAAAGTTCTTGATCTTAAACCGGAACGGATGGTTGCTCATCTCAACATTGCGGATGTTCTGTGGGCTCTTGGAGAATTTGTTGAAGCGCAGGAGCACTACGGTGTTTATACTGGTATGATGACAGACAGGGAACTGACCCATCAGATACCGGGCTATGTTCAGGAAAGATTGGCCGAAGATCCGCTGTCATTGGTTGATCCGGTAACGATCAGCATTCTTTCAGAGCACCTGTGTCCAATAGAAACAATGCGCTGGGATCCAATACTGATAGACGGATATCAGATGTGGAGAGCAGCGGGATTCAGAGTGCAGCTGAACCGACATCTTCCACGAAATATGGTTTCGTTCAACGATGAGCTGTGGACGGTTGATATTGATGCTGACGGATATCTGGAGTCCTGTGAGGAGGCTGTTTCCAGTAACAGTTTAATCATGACCACAGATGCATTGGACGGTTCCAGAGAAATGTCTCTGATAGCCTGTACTGAGCAGTCGGATACAGCATGGACATGTTCTCTTGAAAGAACAGACAGAGAAGGCTACTGGTCTCCCTGTGTTACAGAGCTTTCCGATGGCGGGTATATTGTCAGTAACTCGCCTGATGCCTTTGTTCCTTTTACAGAGATTCAGCGCATATCATCCGACGGAGAGGCTCTGTTTCACTACTCAATGAGTTCCATGTATCTTCTGGACCTGCCTGAAGGCAGCGGTGAGATCTGGCCGCGCATCCAGTCCTTCAGAGAGACATCTGCCGGTAACATTCTTGCCTGCGGTAAAGTTCAGGAGTGGGTGACTGATCCGGATCTTTATTTTGTGTGTCTTCTTGATGGAGATACCGGTATTCCTTTGTGGAAAATTACCGGTGCCGGTCTTGGCGAGGCCACAATTTACGATGTTGTTGAAACTTCATCGGGTATGATTGTTGCTGTTGGTGCAACAGCTGTGAGTTTTTTTCCTGAAGGTCAGTACTATTCAATGTGGGGTCGGACGCTGCCATTCATTGCTGTTATTGATGGAACAGGAGTTCTTCAGAAGACGATAGTGTTTGACCTGGGTCTCACAGATCTGTTTTCCAGTATTATTGAGAAAGAATACTCAGAGAATGAATTTCTCATTGCCGGTTCAGATTCTTTATCAAACCAGATGGTGTTTCTCAGGGCGATAATTCCAACAGATATCGAAAGCTGGGAAAGAGGGTCAGACACACCTGTTTTACTGATCGATAGTGACGGTGATGAATACAGTCAGAATGAGTTCGGAGTATTCCCGCTGGCTGTTAATCGTCTGCCCTTCGGCAACGCTGGACCGGCAAGCGGCATGGAATTTGTAATCATACCTTCCGGAAGCTTCAACATGGGCGACCAGGGACAGCACCGTGTTAGTATTGATAGCTTTGAGCTTATGACCACCGAGGTTACACAGGGTATGTGGAAGGAGGTTATGAATGAGAACCACAACAGCGGAAGTGATTATGGTGTTGGGCCACTAAATCCCGTACACAATGTAACCTGGAATGAATGCCGGAATTTTATTGCTGAACTGAACAGAATTGACCCGAATTCAACCTACAGATTACCCAGTGAGTCAGAGTGGGAATATTCCTGCAGAGCTGGAACAACCACTGATTACTACTGGGGCAACACCACTGTATCCACAGTTGCAGAGACGTATTGCTGGCTGAGTGAGAACTCCGGTAACAGTACTCAACCGGTAAGGCTTCTTGAACCCAATCCGTGGGGCTTGTTTGATATGCTTGGAAATGTTTCCGAGTGGTGTGCCGATGTGTACACAAGCGATCTGAACGATTGCCCTGCAGACGGCAGTGCGTTTGCGGGTTCAGGACACGGTCGTGTTTCGCGAGGCGGCAGCTTTTCCTTGACCGCCGTACGACCTGTTTCGACACGATCTTCCGGCAGCCCTGACTGCCATTATGTTTATACCGGGCTTCGAGTTGCAAGGGACGCAAGAAAAACTCCTGAGGAAGTTGTGACATTCTTTATGGATATGGTGTTTAGCAGCGATGGGGAAGATATTATCAGCGGTTTGTCCGAAGAAGAGCTTGCAGACTTCAATGCCGTTCTCCGTGTGATGAAGCTGGCTCCGGATGAAATGGCCGCAGAATTATCTTCCGGAGGAATTGAGATAACTGCTGAAGATATCGAAAATATGACAATTGATGAATTCGTGATGGTTATGCTGGGCAGTGCGGAAATTGAGATTGGAGAAGCAACAATCAATGGGGAAACAGCTCTTGTACCAGTTACCATTGAAGGTGAGACGGAGGAAATTCAACTTGTTCTGGAAAACGGTCAGTGGGTTGTTGTTGATAATGGTACAGACCTGTTTTGAGCATCAGACAGTTTGAGGGGAGAAAACGGTAATGCGCAGGAAATTATTATTTCTTTGTCTGTTCCCGTGCTTTTTTTCAGTCAGTACAGCATGGGCCCAGTATGCCTGTGATCCAGGAGAGCTTCCTGAATTGTCCGATGCATACCAGTTGGACATAATTACGATCAAGCCGGTTCCCGGAAGGGCCATGGTTCCCGGCATGGAGGTTGTGAGTGCAGGCGGAGCGGCTGCTCTTATGAGTGAACCCTCCTGGGAATCAGAGGAGCGCGGAGAGCTGAATGCACTGGTATCCAGGCGTATTCTGGGCGTTGCTGTGGATGAATCCGGTGATATATGGTACATGCTGAGAGGGAATGAACAGGCTTCCGGGAGAGTCTGGTGCAGAGGGAACTTACTTGTGCCGGACCCGAACCGGGCAAACAATGTGTCCTTTCTGGTCTGGCAGGCCTCCGAATGTGTTTCGAATGGTCAGATGAGCAAGGCACACAGGATCATAGAAAACACCGATGGAATTGGTATTATCTCCGAAGAGGGCGATGAGGTGTTGATTCTTATTTACAATCCAACTGATCCTGTAACAAGTGATCATGAAGAGATGTACTGGCAGCAGGATTGTATTTTCCTGTTTGCGGGAACACAGGGTTTCAGCTATGAAGTTATTTTTAACGAGGCCTGTGTTCACGAACTCAGCCCATCCGGAAAGTATTTTGCCGTGGGGGCGGACGGAACCGGAGTGTTCAGGGGCCCTGTGTTTGTGGTTGATACTGAAACCTGTGTGAAATACCTGTACGATATTCCAGGCACAGCTGTTGGAGCCACCTTTAACTGGTTTGATGATGATTTTTTTATGATTCAGAGCGTTGGTCCATGGCCTGTGCTGGAAGACTGGTATCTTGGGAATCAGCCATGGATAAACTATTCATACATGACTGAGGCAGAGGGATCACCGAAAAATGTTGTTCTTATCCACGGGAACAAGGCATGGATGATACTGCCGGAAGACAGATACTACAACTATTGGATGAGCAATAACTGCGGTGTTTACGGGAATGGCATTTATTTCCATGTAACGGCATCGCCCAATGTAATTCCGCCCCTGGCGGGAATTGAATCATTCAGCGATTTTTCCCAGTGGATTGATTCAACAGGAGGTCAGAGTGTGGCCTTTCCGCAGTTTGAGTTTCGTATTGATGTTGATATGCGGAACATGAGTGTGTCCTGTTCCCGGACACACTCTCTGACCGAATGAATTTCTACAGTGCAATCACTTTGACTGAATTCACAGTTCCTCTGATCGTTGAGGTTACGATCAGTACTCCTGTGGGAACATTCCCCAGGTGGAACTGCCGTGTTTCATTTTGAGCTATTACAGTTTCAGCAGTCCATACTGTTCTTCCCGACAGATCAATAGCACTGAGAGCAACGGTTCCACCTTCTGAACAGGTCACTGTAACTGATGGTGAGGGTGAGGGCGAGTCAACTACGCTCAGAATGTGACTGTGCAGAGGCGTATCAATTCCCGATTGGTCAAAGCCGATAACTTTTATCCTGTTGTCTCCAGTGCATACCACGAAGAGCCTTTCTCCGTCAGGGTGAACGGCGATATTTGCCGGGCCGCCGGAAATGGGGATATCTCCTTTCCAGGTCAAATCGCTTGTTCCATATACGGTGACAGTGTTCTGCTCCGGGCAGACCCCGTACAGATAGGGTAAATCAGGTAGAACAACCATTTTATCAGGAGCATCCTCAGGGCATGGTATTGTTCCATACACTGTAAGTGATGGAATATCCATGACTCCTATCAGGTTCCAGGAGCGGCAGGAGAGGAACAGCTTTGTGCCATCACCTGAAACAGTACAGCAGTAACTGTCCATGCCGCTGTTGAAATGCGTAAGAAACCCGGTGGAAGGGTTTATCACCGCTTCCTGCGAACTGCCGTCATCCGCAGCAAACAGCATATCCTGCAAAGGAGTTACAGCAAGGGAGTTTATCTCTTCACCTGCCCAGAAACACTCCTCAACCATTTGAGCTTCTGTATCTATCACAGTGAGCATACCGGTTTCATGGGAAAGATAAATCGTATTTTCTTCAGAGCAGAGAACCATGTCTGTGGGTGAGGGCTGGACTGTAAAAGAGCTCTCCACTGTAAGCGTTGATGTGTTGATCACGTGTACCACATTGTTCTCCTGGTCAGCCACATAGAGATAGTCACCGGAAGCATCGCATTCCAGGGTAACCGGTTCCCCGTCAATTGCGACAAGCCCCGCCAGGGAGAAATCCGAGAAGCCGTTGATATCAATTGCAGTGGCGAACCCGAATTTTACAGCGACATAGGCCCTGCTGCCGTCAGGGGAGAGGCACACATCCGAAGGATTCTGACCCACCGAGACAGAACCCAGGAGTGTATCCGGGAACTGCGCCACTGCAATGGAAGCGATAATCAATACGAATGCTGGAAATTTCATCTTATTCTCCGTTAATCTATCTGCGTAACAGTTCTGTTACCGGTGTGGCAAGTATTTTTCTGAAAAAGAACCAGGCTGATACAGTTGAAATAACAAGAACAAGACCAAGCCCTGCAGACAACCAGCCAACAGGGTAGACCGCCAGTGAGCTTACAGCCATTTTCAGCACAGGAAGCAGATTCAGGAGCGTGGAACTTACAATGTACGATAGCCCGCAACCCAGCAGACCACCGAACACTGTGCTGAACAGAGACATGAAAAATATCTGGAAGGCGAAAATGTACACAAGTCTTTCCCGCCTGGTTCCCAGAGCCACCAGAACACCCAGTGCATAGGATCTGTTCTTAAGGTCTGCAACAAGAGTGTGTATGGCACTGGCCACAGCGGAGAACAGGATAGCTGCCGCAAGAGCTCCCAGGGCTGCAGTTACAACCCCAACCAGGATCTCAGCCTTCTGAGCTATGCCCCGGCGGGTCTCTGCGGAAAGCCCCATTTCCTCTGCATACCGAACGATCTCCGGTACATCTTCGGCCTCGCTGGCAGTTACCATAAGGGCGCTGTATGTGTGCCTGTCATCCGGCAGGTATAGGGCGTTCACCTCTTCTACGAACTCGATTGGAACCGCCAGGGCAAAGAGTGCCATGTTTCTTGAAGTGCCCACGATCTCTGCTCTGATGTTTATGGGTGGAGACTGCAGTGAGGCTATGGAACTGCTGCCTACATTCACACGGACCTCGAGACCGATGACTCCTTCAGGGGTAAGACCCATGAGTCCGTTGGATTCAGCGAAGCCTGCATTGTAGAGAATAAGAAGGTTCTCGCTGAGGATAATGGGAAGAGGTTTCATTGAGCTGTCTGCAAGTGTGTAGTTCCAGTCGATGTACTGAAGCATGGAATCCGGTACGAAAGCACTGGAGACACCCTCAAGGGTAATATCTGTGTAGTAATTCTGCCCTCCCAGGAGTCCTCTGAGGTATGCAGGAACATGGGCATAAACCTGTGGGTCTATCCTTTCCACCTGGGGCATTGCAGCAAGAGAATCCATTGTACTCTCAGTGATCTCAGTCCCTCCTCTTTCCGTCTGGAAGAAACCGGCCTGAACACCCATGGGTGTAATCCGGACCTGTTCCTCAGGAAGATCAGAGGAAAGGAATCTCTGGAGGATGTTGCCAACTCCAAGCCCTATGGAGATGAAGAAAACAAGAAGCAGAGAAGCAATGAGCAGCATACCCTGACTGAATACATAATCTTTCCAGTGACCGCGGTTCCAGAGGGAGATCGCTTTACGCATGTTTTTCATGAAGAACTCCCTCTCTGAGTTCAAGAACTCTGTCTGCTCTGGAGAGTATCCTCTTTGAGTGGAGGACTGCAACTATGGCAAACCCTCTCTCCTTTCGCAGTGTGTCAAGCAGATCGAAGAGGTTTTCCTCGCTTTCCTCATCCAGGCTTGCTGTGGGCTCATCCGCCATTAGAACCCTGGGGTTGTTCACCAGTGCTCTTGCGGAAGCCACCCTTTGTCTTTCGCCCCTGGAGAGGAATCGTGTTGGAGTGCTGTCGTTTCTGAGGCCGAGCCTTGAGATGATGGTTGCTGCATCATCTTTTACCGCTTCTGTGTCTGTTCCGCTGAAAACAGCTGGAAGAAGAACGTTGTCCAGAGCGTTGAGATTGGGAAGCAGGTGAAAGTCCTGGAAAATGAAACCCAGGAATTCCCTTCGGAGTTCCGCAAGTTCCGAAGATGATGCTTCCACCGCATTTACCCCGTTGATAAGCAACTCGCCTTCGAAAGTGGGGTCGAGAGCCCCAAGCACGCCAAGCAGTGTTGATTTGCCAACTCCACTTTTGCCGGTAACAGCCACAAATTCACCCTCCAATAAACTGAAATTTGTCCCGTTGAGTACTTTAAGGTTCTCGAAAGTCTTAATGATGGAGCCGGCGCTGATCAAAGATCTACTCATAGAACACCCCCCCCTACCAGCTGAAGTAGAAGAGTGAAGCAGCTGTCCGTGTTTATCTGTGTATCTGATATGGCGAGTTCTACCGAGGTTACTCCTCCATCCCGCCTGGCAAGGATCACTCCTGCATGAAGAGGTTCCCCGGTGTCCGCCTCCGGCCATGAAAGGGAGAGAGAAAGGGCAGCAGGCTTCACCGTCTCGGCTATATCCTTGTAGTCTGTCCACCAGGGTATCTGCCTCTCGAGAGGAAGAAGCGATACGAATCCGAAGAGATTCCCTGGAAAAAGAATGGTGATATGTCTGTCTTCAGGTATCACCTCAAGAAGAGAAGCGTCTGCCTCGAGGGAATCATCCTTCTTCAGATCCAGCCAGTTGCCAAGTGTGATATGAGGAGCCGGACCTATGTAAACAGCGGTCCATCCGTCCTTTCCTGTTACTGAAGCTCTTGCATACCCGTGCTGGGATATCAGGTCTACCCTGTTTTCCTCCTGCATGGGGTCCAGGTCAAGAACCCTGGCGGCAAGGGCAGTTGCATACTCGGTGGAAGTGCTGCGTGAGAGAATAAGAAGCTGTGGTTCCAGTGTTGAAATATCCACACCAACAATGGAAATTCCCAGAGGACCCTTCTTAAGCAGGGAATCAGCAAGAACAAAACCGCTGAAGTGATCTCCCGCAAAGGATGTCAGCCCGGAATTCAAACCAGGCTCAATATGTATGTGCAGCAGTGCTGTGCCTGGGACAAGGTGCAATTCAGGAACCGGATCTTTCCCGCCGCAACCGGAAAGCAGAATTGAACCCGTTAAGATGACTAAAAAAGTAAAAAGTACTATCTTTCTCATGTTTCCTGCAGCTCCGATCACAATTTTTGTTTTACAATATTCAGTATGAATTATGACTAAAAAATGTTCCTGTAAACAGGTACATGGTTTTCACCGGTTTCAGCCTTGACGGTGTTTGCGTGTGATAGTATTATCGCTGTCCTGCGCTGGCGTAGCTCAATTGGTAGAGCAGCTGATTTGTAATCAGCAGGTTGCGGGTTCAAGTCCCATCGCCAGCTCCAGGGGGAATAGAAAACGCGTAAAGCGTTGTTACATAAAGGATATGGCGAGGTTCCCGAGTGGTCAAAGGGGGCAGACTGTAAATCTGTTGGCGGATGCCTTCGGTGGTTCAAATCCACCCCTCGCCACCATGGTTCTGAGCGGGAGTAGCTCAGTTGGCAGAGCATCAGCCTTCCAAGCTGAGGGTCGCGAGTTCGAGGCTCGTCTCCCGCTCCAGAACCGGTAGATGGAGTACAGCGACAGGTTTTGGGTGCCCACGTAGCTCAGTCGGTAGAGCGCGTCCTTGGTAAGGACGAGGTCAGCAGTTCAATCCTGCTCGTGGGCTCCACGAGGCCTTTGTGTGTGTATGTGGTGAAAGATTGAGTTGAAGAGGATACCGGCGGATTGTCGCAAACCCTTACCGAGAGTAGGAGTAGCCCATGGCTAAAGAAAAATTTGAGAGGACCAAGCCCCATGTGAATGTGGGTACCATTGGTCACATTGATCACGGTAAGACAACTCTTACCGCTGCGATCACAAAGTGCCTCGCAACGCAGAACGATGCTGTTCAGTTCGTTGCATTTGACCAGATCGATAATGCACCTGAAGAGAAAGCTCGCGGTATAACGATCGCCACTTCTCACCAGGAGTACCAGACAGAGAACAGGCACTATGCCCATGTTGACTGTCCCGGTCATGCTGATTACATCAAGAACATGATCACAGGTGCCGCGCAGATGGATGGTGCCATTCTTGTTATAGGCGCCAACGATGGTGTTATGGCTCAGACCAAAGAGCATGTTCTTCTGGCTCGCCAGGTGAATGTTCCCAGAATGGTTGTTTTCCTTAACAAGGTTGACATGGTTGATGATGATGAGCTTATCGAGCTCGTTGAGATGGAGGTCCAGGAGCTTCTTGAGAAGTACAAATTCGAAGAGGACAGTCCTATCATTCGCGGTTCTGCTCTCAAGGCTCTTAACAGTTCAGGCCAGCCTGATGATCCTGATGCCAAGTGTATCTATGAGCTCATGGAAGCTGTCGACACCTGGATCCCAACCCCGGAACGCGATACAGACAAGCCTTTCCTTATGCCTGTTGAAGACGTGTTCTCGATCCCCGGTCGCGGTACTGTTGCCACCGGTCGTATTGAGCGAGGCGTTATTCACACTCAGGATAAGATCGAGCTTGTGGGAGTCCGCGAGACTCGTCCCACGGTCTGCACCGGTGTTGAGATGTTCCGTAAGATCCTGGATGATGGTCAGGCCGGCGATAATGTTGGTCTTCTTCTCAGAGGTGTTGGCAAGGACGAGATCGAGCGTGGCCAGGTTATTGCCAAGCCCGGTTCCATCACTCCTCACACCAAGTTCGAGGGAGAGGTCTACATTCTCAGTCAGAAGGAAGGTGGCCGACACAAGCCATTCTTTAATGGCTACAGACCTCAGTTCTATCTCAGAACAACCGATGTTACAGGAGCGATCGGCCTGCCTGAGGGCGTGGAAATGATAATGCCTGGAGACAACGTGAAAATGACAGTTGAACTTATTACTCCCATCGCCATGGAAGAGGGTCTCCGTTTCGCTATACGCGAAGGTGGCCGTACCGTAGGCGCAGGAGTGGTTACAAAAATAATTAAGTAGAGGTTAGCGGTGAGAATAATAGCAACACTTGCCTGCACTGAGTGCAAGCGCAGGAACTACACCACTACCAAGAACAAAAGGACCCATCCCGAGAGGATGGAGCTTAAGAAGTACTGTAGATTCTGCAGAAAGCATACTCTGCACAGAGAAGGCAAGTAGACAGTACTGAACGGTTACGAAGAGCGGCCAAAGGGCAGTAGCACAATTGGCAGTGCATCGGACTCCAAATCCGAAGGTTGAGGGTTCAAGTCCTTCCTGCCCTGCCAGCCACTCTTTGAGACCAGCAATGAGGAAGGGGCGGGGAAATGGCTGTAAAGACTGCTAGAAGCGGTAATCTGCTGATCAGATTGTGGCAGATAGTCACAGTTTTTTTCGGAGAGGTAAAAGCCGAAATGATGAAGGTGGCATGGCCCAGTCGTGATGAAGCGATTTCCTCCACATGGGTTGTGATAGGTGCAGTTGTGGTTGTGGCGATCTGGATATTTGTAGTTGATAAGATCACTGCAATGACCATGGCCGGCCTTATTCGGCTTCTGGGCTGAGAAGAATCTTCAGAGAAAGGCGCACAATGACCGTAGAACCATTGGAGAATACCGACAGTGAACAGGGCGAGGTTGAGGTTGCGGCTGAGTCTGAAGAAGAGAACAGGAATTATAAGTGGTACGTGGTTCATTCTTTTTCCGGTTATGAGCAGAGAGTTGCCAAATTTCTTGAAGGCCAGCTGCTTCTCAGGTATCCCGGTCGTATTGGCAAGACCCTGATACCCACAGAAGAGGTTACCCACCGGAAGAACGGTAAGGAATACACAAGGGAAAAGAAGCTCTATCCGGGTTACGTCTTTGTTCAACTGGAGATATCGGACGAGATCATCATGGATATTCGTGCAATGAGCAATGTCAGTGGATTCCCTCCAATGAACAGAGGAAAACCTGTACCGCTTACCGTTACCGACATGAAGAGGATCCAGGATCAGACCGCTGGAACCAGCGATAAGAAGATCGTCCGCATCCAGTTCAAGGTTGGTCAGACTGTGAGAGTAACCGATGGACCGTTCAGAAACTTTACGGGAGTAGTGGAGACTATTAACGCTGAACGGGGCAAGGTTAGAATAATATTTACGATCTTCGGGCGGAAAGCACCGGTTGAGATCGATTACAAACAGGTCAGGATGATCTGAGGGTATACCGGAACCTTCAGGCAATATCGTAAAAACCCGGTAAACTACTGCTCACCCCAGTAAGGGGAGGGGTAAGCAGCAGAAAGGAGTAACCATGGCCAAGAAAATCTTGGGCGTGGTAAAGCTTCAGCTCCCTGCAGGCAAGGCTACACCGGCACCACCGGTTGGCCCGGCTCTCGGCCAGTACGGTATAAATCTGGCCGGATTCTGTAAGGACTTCAACGCCCGAACCCAGGGTAAAGAAGGACTTATCGTTCCTGCGGTAGTAACTGTCTACAAAGACAGAAGCTTTACCTTCATACTCAAGTCCCCCCCTGCTTCAGTACTTCTGAAAAGGGCAGCTGGACTGGCGAAAGGATCTGCTGAACCCAACCGTGAAAAGGTCGGAACTGTCACAGTTGAACAGTGCAGAGAGATCGCCAAGCTGAAAATCAAGGACCTGAATGCAGCAAACGAGGAATCTGCTATCAGAATGATAGCCGGAACCGCGCGCAGCATGGGCCTGGAGGTGGTGGATGGCTAAAAGCAAGAGATTTGCGAAAGCCCGAGAAGCCGTTGACAGAGAAAAAAGCTACACTCTCGAGGAGACTGTAACGGTACTCAAAGAACTTGCAACGGCCAAGTTCAACGAGACGATCGAGGTTGCCTGTAATCTTGGGGTAGACCCCAAGTACAGCGATCAGGTTGTTCGCGGTACCTGCATGCTTCCACACGGAACCGGTAAGGTTGTGCGAGTTCTCGCATTTGCAAGGGGAGACAAAGCAGAGGAAGCAAAAGCAGCAGGAGCAGATTTTATTGGAGATGAGGAAACCGCTAAAAAGATAGCAGGCGGCTGGCTCGATTTCGATGTGGTTATTGCTTCACCGGATATGATGGGTGTTGTGGGTAAGCTCGGCAGGGTTCTCGGACCCAGGGGGCTTATGCCTAATCCCAAGACTGGAACAGTTACCATGGAAGTGGGAACAGCAGTGAAGGATGCCAAGGCCGGAAAGATCAGCTTCAGAGTTGACAAGACCGGCAATGTTCACGTTCCTGTGGGGAAAGCAAGTTTTGAAGCTGATGCCCTCAGGGAAAACATTCTTACGTTTATGGAAAAGGTAATTCAGTTGAAACCTGCATCTGTAAAGGGACGTTATCTTAAGAACATGTCTGTTTCCTCAACCATGGGCCCTGGCATCCGTGTGGATATCAATGATATCCGCGCGCTTCTCAGGCTTCTCAGGTAGAAAGGAGTTGCGACCAGAATGAGTATTACCAGAAACGCGAAAGAAGTCGTAGTCTCCGATCTTAACGGTGGTATCGGGGAGTCGGGTTCAGTTGTACTGGCTGATTTTACAGGTATCAATGTTGAGGATATGACTGAACTGCGCAGCCAGATGCGTGAAGCCGGAGTTGTTTTCACAGTTGTCAAGAACACTCTTCTCAAGCGTGCTTTTGAGGATATTGGAATAGAACCGGATGAGGACATCTTTGGTCTTCTCAACGGTCCTACTGCCATTGCATACAGTGAAGATGAGGTTGCACCTGCAAGGATCATAAAGGCTTTTTCAAAAGCCCACAAAGGATTGCTTGTGATAAAGGGTGGCTTCGTGTCCGGAAGATCCTTCGGTGTGGATGAGGTTATCAGCCTTGCTGATATGCCAAGTAAGGATGAACTTCTTGCTCGGGTGATCGGTTCTATGAACTCACCTCTGCAGGGTTTTGTAATGGTTACCAGCGGTGTTATCAGAAAGTTTCTTTATGCTGTTAATGCCATCGGCGAAAGCAAAGAATAACTTGAACAATAGCAACACGGAGTTCACAGGAACTCCGCGAAGTACGGAGGAAATGCAATGAGTGAAGATAGAAAGGCCGCGGTCATCGAGGCTATTTCAAACATGACCGTCCTTGAGCTCGCTGAGCTTGTTAAGGAAATGGAAGACAAGTTCGGTGTGTCAGCGGCAGCACCAGCAGCAGCAGTTGCTGCAGCGGGTCCTGCGGGAGAAGCTGTTGAAGAGCAGAGCGAATTTGATGTTGTTCTTGAGAGTTTCGGTGCCAAGAAGATCGCCGTGATCAAAGTGGTCCGTGAGCTCACAGGTCTTGGTCTCAAAGAAGCCAAGGACCTTGTGGACAACGTACCGTCAAAGATCAAAGAGGGCGTAGAAAAGCCAGAGGCAGAAGAAGTAAAGAAGCAGCTTGAAGAGGCTGGCGGAAGCGCTGTCCTCAAATAGATAAGAAGTTACTTTTACAGTCGGCGGGAGGAGAGCGATTCTTTTCCCGCCTTCAGGCCCTTATTTCGGACTCTTTGCCGTGTTATTAAAAGGTTGTGGTGATGGTGCGAGATTTGTGACATACCGCTAATTACAGCTGTTTGGGCACAGGAGCAGTATAGAGGAGTGGCAGTGAAAAAAACGAGACCTATGAGGAATTTTTCCCGGGTTAAGCCCGCGATCAGAGTTCCTGACTTACTGAGAGTGCAGAAGGAATCGTTCGATAATTTTCTTCAGGCTGAAGTTAAGCCCGAGGAGAGGCTCCCCCAGGGGCTTCATAAGATATTAATAGACACTTTTCCCATTGAGAGTTCCACTAAAGAATTTTCTCTGGAGTATGTTGGTTACGATATTGGTCGACCTAGACACTCAATACGCGAAGCTGTGGAGCGAGGCGTAACATATTCCGCACCTCTGAACGCTACAATGCGACTGGTTACAAGAGATCCCGAAACCCTTGTGATGAAAATGGCAGTGGATCAGGGCACATTCCTTGGTGAGCTTCCGCAGATGACAGAGAATGGCTCCTTCATTATCAATGGAGCCGAACGCGTTATAGTCAGCCAGCTGCACAGAAGCCCAGGCGTGTTCTTCGAAGAAAAGACACAGCAGAGAGGACGAAGGATCTGTACTGCAAGGGTTATCCCGCAGAAAGGTTCATGGCTTGATCTGACTCTGGACAGCAACGATATTATTTTTGCGAATATAGACAAGAAGCCAAAGCGCATACCGATCACAATGCTTTTAAGAGCCCTGGGCTTAAGCACGGAAACAGAGATACTGAGTTCTTTTTATCCGGTACAGGAAAAGGAACTTGCTTCTGTTCTCAAAAGACAGTCAAAAGTATCTGAGATAGTACACAAGTCCTTCGCTGAAGATATTGTTGATCCTGAGACCGGTGAACTTCTTGTCCGTTGCGATGAACCTGTGGAGAGCGTAGAGAAACTTGAAAAGCTGCTTGCAGCTGGGATCGTCAAGGCAAAATTCCTGGAACCCCGCAATGATCGTAACAGCATAGACAGTATCCGCCGGACACTTGCAAAAGAAGAATCTGCACTCGGTGCAGGTATTGAGAAAAGTGAGGCCTCTGCCACCATGTGGATATATGAGGCACTGCGCGGAACCGATGCCCCTTCACTGGATCATGCCAGGAGTTACCTCAGATCCATGTTCTTTGACAGCAAGCGATACAGCTTAAGTGAAGTGGGTCGTTACAAGCTTAACGAGAGATTGAACATAAATACATCCATGGACAAGCTTACCCTTACAGTTCCTGATCTTGTCTCCATAGTTGATAATCTCATATGTCTCCGGGAGGGTACAAATGTCTCTGATGACATTGATCACCTTGGTAACAGAAGGGTTAAAACTGTTGGAGAACTTCTTGGGCAGGAATTTTCAAAGGGTCTTGCCAGGATGGCTAGAACCATTAAAGACAGAATGGGACAGCAGGACAGAGAAAAGCTGAGACCACAGGATCTTGTTAACTCAAGAACTCTTTCAAGTGTGATAAACTCTTTCTTCGGACAGAGCCAGTTGTCTCAGTTCATGGAGCAGACGAATCCTCTTGCTGAGCTTACCCATAAGCGCAGAACAAGTGCTCTTGGCGAGGGTGGTCTTACCAGGGAAAGAGCTGGTTTCGACGTGAGAGATGTACACCATACCCATTACGGCCGTGTATGTCCTGTGGAAACCCCCGAGGGACCCAACATCGGTCTTATTACCACACTCTCAGTATACGCTTCCATAAACAGATTCGGTTTCCTGGAGACTCCGTACAGGCGGGTAATAAACGGCAAGATAACCAATGAGGTTTCTTTCCTCTCCGCCGATAAGGAAGACCGTACGATCGTGGCAGAAGCGGATTCTCCTGTGGATGACGATAACAGGTTGATCGGCCCTCTTGTCAGGGCGAGAAAAGCTGGAAGCTTCCCCATGGTCACTCCTGATGAAGTGGAGTACATTGATGTGAGCCCCATGCAGCTTGTGGGACTTTCTGCGGCTCTTATTCCGTTCCTTGAACATGATGATGCCAACAGGGCACTGATGGGTTCCAATATGCAGCGTCAGGCTGTACCTCTGCTTTTCACAGATGACCCGGTGGTTGGAACAGGAATGGAAGAAATCGCAGCCCGGGACAGTGGTGCACTTGTGATAGCTGACAGGGCAGGCATTGTCACCCATGTTGATTCAGGCAGAGTTGTTATAAAAGCTGACGGGGACGAGTATGACTTTGACAGAGAAGATGTGTACAACCTCAGAAAATTCGAGCGTTCGAATCAGGATACCTGTGTGAATCAGAAGCCTCTTGCATCCATAGGAGATGTTGTTAAGAAGGGCGATATTCTCGCAGACGGCATGGCCACAAAGAATGGTAGACTGGCCATTGGTGTTAATGCGCTTGTGGCTTTCACCCCGTGGAACGGCTACAACTTTGAGGATGCCATTGTTGTGAGCGAGAGGGTGGTGAAGGATGATACCTTTACCTCTGTTCATATCGTTGAATTTGAAACTCAGTTTCGTGAGACAAAGCTTGGCCCTGAAGAGCTTACCTTTGACCTTCCCAACGCTACAGAGAAGCGTGACGCAATGCGCAACCTGAACGAGAACGGTATAGTCCGTATCGGTTCAAGGATCAGAGCCGGTGATATTCTTGTGGGTAAAGTCAGCCCCAAGGGTGAACAGGATCTCTCTCCTGAAGAGCGTCTCATCCGTGCAATTTTCGGAAAGAGAGCCAGTGATGTGAAGGACACCTCTCTGAAGGCTCCTGTGGGAATGTCCGGAATCGTCGTTGATGTGAAAGTTTACTCCCGCAGAGATGATACTGAGCGGGGAAGACGGGAGATAGAATCTCGTATAGATGCTATCCGTGAAGAACGGATCAACAGTGAAAAAAGGCTCTATGAAGACCGGAATGCAATGCTGAGAGAGGTGTTGAACGGTCAGAAGGCAGCCACTTTTATAGATGGCGTTACCGGTGAACAGCTGATCTCGGAGGGGAGAAAGATCAATCTGACTTTCCTTAAGAAGGTGGATTTTACAGATCTGGACTTCAACCGCCAGCTCGTTGAAGACCTTGTGGTTGATGACAGGGCGAGAAGGATACTTCGCAGCGCCGAGAACAAGCTGAAGGAGCTGAACGATAAATACGAGGATTATGAGGACAGGCTGCACCGTGGAGATGAGTTGAAGCCAGGGGTTACAAGGCTGGTAAAAGTCTATGTAGCCAAGCGCCGTAAACTTCGCATTGGTGATAAGATGGCTGGTCGCCACGGAAACAAGGGTGTGGTAAGTATCATTGTTCCTGAAGAGGATATGCCTTATCTCCCTGACGGTACACCAGTTGACATCTGTCTTAACCCTCTGGGCGTACCCAGTAGAATGAACGTGGGTCAGATCATGGAAACGGGCCTTGGTATGGCTGCAGCTGATCTGGGCATAAACACAATAACCCCCGTATTTGACAGCGTAAGCAATGAAACAATAAGTGACCTTTTAGAGGAAGCAGGGCACAACCGTGACGGTAAGACCGTTCTTTACGACGGACGAACCGGAGAGCCATTCGACCAGCGGGTAACCGTTGGCAGAATGTACATGTTGAAACTTGCACACCAGGTAGAGGACAAGATACATGCCAGGTCCACAGGACCTTACGCCATGGTTACGCAGCAGCCCCTGGGAGGAAAAGCCCAGAACGGTGGACAGAGGCTGGGTGAGATGGAAGTATGGGCCCTGGAAGCGTATGGAGCTTCACACTGTCTTCAGGAAATGCTCACTATCAAAAGTGATGATGTTGACGGGCGTACTGAAGCATACAAGGCAATTGTCCATGGCAGGAATGTGGAAACCAGAGGAACGCCGGAGGCATTTAATGTTCTTCTCAGTGAAATGAGGAGTCTTGCTCTGGATGTGGAACTAGACATGACAAATGAGAGGGAGAGGTAGAATGCTTGATTCACATTCCCTGAGAGATGCCAATACATTTCCTGCAGATTTCTCAGGAATAAGGATCAGCCTTGCCTCCCCGGAGACCATCAAGGAATGGTCATACGGAGAAGTTACCAAGGCTGAAACCATAAACTACCGCAGTTACAAACCTGAGGCGGATGGTCTCTTTTGTGAAAAGATATTTGGTCCGGTGAAGGACTGGGAATGCAGTTGCGGAAGGTACAAGAAACCGCGTTACAGGGGCGTAAAGTGTGACCGCTGCGGAGTTGAGGTTACCCATTCACGAGTTAGAAGAAGCCGTATGGGTCACATCGAACTTGCAGTACCAGTTTCGCATATCTGGTATTTCAAAAGCCGCAAGATAAACAAGCTTCTTGACATTACCAACTTGAACCTGGAACGAGTTCTTTACTACGAATCCTACATTGTGATCACAAGTGAGCACCCGTCACTGAAGCCTGGAAGGGTTCTGGACGATGAGGATTACTACGCCGCAAGAGAAACCTACGGTGAGGATGCTTTTACCGTTGGTATGGGTGCGGAAGCAGTAACCAGTCTTCTTGCGGAAATAGATCTTGATGAGCTTGCCGCCACCCTTCGTACAAGCATTGCAAATGAAACTACCCAGAGCAGACGGCAGAAGAACCTGAAGCGGCTTAAGGAAGTAGTTGCCTTTGAAAGCTCCAAGAATGATAACAAACCAGAGTGGATGATACTCAGGGTACTTCCTGTACTTCCTCCGGATCTCCGGCCTCTTGTACCTCTCGAGGGTGGAAGATTTGCCTCAAGCGATCTCAACGATCTTTACAGGCGTGTTATCAACAGAAACAACAGGCTTCTCAGGCTTCTGGATCTGCAGGCTCCTGATGTTATTCTTCGCAATGAGAAGAGAATGCTTCAGGAAGCAGTTGATGCTGTCCTGGATAACGGAAGCAGAAGAAAACCTGTGAAAGGCGCAGGAATGCGGCCTCTCCGCAGCCTTTCTGATCTTTTGAAGGGCAAGCGGGGAAGATTCCGTCAGAATCTTCTTGGTAAGCGTGTTGATTACTCAGGTCGTTCAGTTATTGTTGTTGGGCCTGAGCTGAAAATGCACCAGTGCGGTCTTCCCAAGCTGATGGCTCTTGAGCTTTTCAAGCCTTTCGTAGTTGGCAGACTTGCCAGGTTGACCGGTGACAAGGTCAAGATGGCTCAGAAGCAGGTTGAGGATAAAGAGGAGATAGTCTGGGCCATACTGGAAGAGGTGATTGCAAATCATCCGGTTATGCTCAACAGAGCTCCCACACTGCATCGACTTGGTATACAGGCATTTGAACCGGTTCTTGTGGAGGGGCTTGCCATCAGGCTTCATCCCCTTGCATGTGCCGCATTCAATGCGGATTTCGATGGTGATCAGATGGCTGTTCACGTACCGCTTTCTGCAGAGGCTCAGGTGGAAGCCCGCGTACTCATGCTTGGTAGTCGTAACATTCTTAAGCCTTCCAGCGGAGAACCTGTTGCCGCCCCCAGTCATGATATTGTTATAGGCGCATACTACATTACAAAACCACTGGCCAAGGACAAGGGTGAGGGCATGATGTTCGCATCCAAGGAAGAAGCTATTGGAGCCCTGGATGCAGGGAAGGTCAATCTTCATTCAAGGATAAAGATCCGTGGTATCAACAAGATAAATGAGATAAACTCCAAGGGGGAAAGACGCCAGCCTAAGTACTGGAAAGATTACACAACCCCTGGTCAGGTTATCTTCAATTCAATAGTTCCCGAAGGTATGGGATACATTATGGCCAATGGCCTGACTGAATCTCATGCCAAGGTGTTTGGGAAGAAGGGTCTGAATCGCATGGTCTCCCGGTCTTTCAACGAACTTGGCGCTGTTAAAACCGCCGTTTTCCTTGATAACCTGAAGGACCTTGGATTCAAGTACAGTACCATCAGTGGTCTTACAGTTGGTATGAATGACATGATCATACCTGATGAAAAGAAGAAAATAGTCAGAGAGAGTGCAGAGAGGGTTGCTCAGATCGAGTTTGCCGCCCGTAAGGGTGAAATGACCGAGAGTGACAGATACAATAAGATCATAGATGTGTGGTCCAAGGCAACCGAAGATGTCAAGAACGCAATGATGGAACAACTGAGTCATGACAATTATGGGTTCAACCCCATCTATCTCATGGCCAACTCCGGTGCCAGGGGAAGTGTAGAGCAGGTTCGTCAGCTCGCAGGAATGCGAGGCCTCATGGCAAAGCCCAAGAAGAAGTTGTCCGGTGAGATCGGTGAGACCATTGAAACACCTATTATCAGTTCTCTGAAAGAAGGTCTTTCTGTTATTGAGTACTCGATCTCCACGCATGGTTCCAGAAAAGGTCTTGCTGATACTGCTCTGAAAACTGCGGATGCAGGTTACCTTACCCGCAGGTTGGTGGATGTATGTCAGGATGTGGTAATAACATCAGACGACTGCGGCACTATCAGAGGCCGAGAGATAACTGCCCTTAAAGAGGGTGAAAAGATCATCGAGAAGCTCAGCGAGCGAATTGTGGGAAGAGTTACTGCAGAGGATGTCTACGACCCTGTGACAGACGAGATGATATGCGAGGCTGGAGCGGAGATAACACCCCAGCTTGCTTCATACATTGATTCCCGTTCCATAGAGTCAGTTAAGATACGCTCGGTACTCACCTGCGAAGCAGAACGCGGTCTGTGCGCCAAGTGCTACGGCTGGGACCTCAGTCGTAACAGAATGGTAACCCAAGGTGAAGCTGCCGGTGTTATTGCAGCTCAGTCCATTGGTGAACCTGGCACTCAGCTTACTCTCCGAACCTTCCATACAGGTGGTGTTGCTTCCCGCGAAGCGCAGGACAACCAGGTAAAAGCAAGGCACTCAGGTAAGATCAGCTTCAGGAATATTCACCTGGTACAGGGTGTTGATGCCGAGGGTGAATCCAGTATCATTGCTTCAAGGAACGGGCAGATCGATGTAGTAGGTGATGATGGGGAAGTTCTTTCCACCTATGAGATATCTCCTGGTGCTATCATGTTCATAACAGACGATCAGGAAGTTGAGAGGGATGAGTTGCTCTTTGTTGCTGAACCGTTCAGTAATCCCATTGTAAGTGAGCATTCCGGATCCATCCACTATGTGGATATTGAAGAGGATGTTACTCTGCAGGAGGATATCGACAGTGAACAGCACAGACAGATGATCATTGTGGAGGATAGAAGCCGCACGCTTCATCCTCATATTTTCATTCTTCCAGATTTCATGGTTGTTCTTTCAGGCCGCCCCAGACGCAGGGAAGAAGAACTGCATACCTTCAACGAACTGCTTGAAGAAGCGGAGACTGCAAATGGCAGAGTAGTATACACTTATCGTGATACTAATGCTGCTCGTCCCACTTCTCTTTACGATGATATTATTTCCGCTCATGCAAAGAGTTCTTCAGAGAGCTCCTTTCTCTCTCTTGACTGCAGGAGAGTAGGAACAGGCAGTTATGCCGCATTTGTAGAGATCGTTCAGCAGCTGGGTAAGATGACAGCGAAAAACAAGACTGACAAGAAAAGCTTTGCTCTTTTGAAAGAAGTTACTGCCCGTCTTGCCGATTCCAGCAGTCGAAAGAACGAAGTTCTTGAGGATGAGTTTATGGAGGTTTTGATCGACTACAGCCAGAAGCATCCCTTCGTTATGGGTCTGGCCAGTCTTGACAAGGCCCACGCAGGCACTCGGCAGTTGGTGCTTCGACTGAGTGATATTGTTGCGAATTCCAGAATACTGGTTCTTGTGAGTTTCTTCCAGAAGGGCGGTTCCAGAAGTCACATTGTTGTTCGCGGGAAGCAGCGTCAGCTTGGTCAGGATCCTGTGGAACAGTTCATCAAGGATTATGTGCAAGGTATCTACCCCATCCCAAGTGGAGCAACGCTTCACGTGAGAGATGGTCACCTGATACGGACTGGAACACACATAGCAAGGATGGTGAAGAGAGCTGGAATGCAACGGGACATCACCGGCGGACTTCCCCGTGTCGACGAGCTTTTTGAAGCCAGACGACCCAGTGATGCCGCAGCTATTGCAGAAATCAGTGGAAAAATTACACTGAGTCCCATCAAAGCTGCAATGCGTACGGTGACCATCAGCGGTGACCAGGGGCAGGAAGCCAATATTAAAATACAGGCAACCAAGCATATCAGGGTTCGTGAAGGTGATAATGTGGAAGCTGGAGACAAGCTTACCGACGGTCCCCTTGATCCCCATGACATTCTCCGGGTGATCGGGACCGAGAGTGTAGAGGATTACCTTCTTAACGAGATTCAGGAGGTCTACAGACTTCAGGGTGTTAAGATCAACGATAAACACATCGGTATCGTCGTAAGACAGATGCTGGGTAAAGCTCGGGTGGAGAATGCAGGAGACACTCAGTTCCTTGAAGGAGCCAGGGTCAGCCGTCTCTCCCTGAACAAAGTAAACATGGAAATGATGAAGCAGGGCAGACGCCCGGCATCCAGTGATGTAATGCTGCTTGGTATAACCAAGGCCTCACTGGCTACTAACAGCTTCCTCTCCGCAGCATCCTTCCAGGAAACCAATTCAGTTCTTTCCGACGCAGCCATAAACGGCAAGCTGGACAGACTGGTTGGTTTGAAGGAGAATGTCATTGTAGGACACCTTGTTCCTGCAGGAACCGGAGTGAAAGATTACCGAAGTCTTACCATTTCCATGAGCGATGGCTCTGAGTTGCCGATACCGGTACCAGAACCAGAGGTTGACGATAAGTTCATTCATGTATAGAGTTGCAGTCACTGTAACAGGAGAAATAGCAGCTCCCACGAGCTGACCCACGAAAGGAGAAAGTTTGCCCACCATCAATCAGCTGGTGCGAAAGGGACGCAAGAAGCCGACACAGAAAACAAAGGCTCCTGCTCTCACAGGCTGCCCGCAGAGAAAAGGAATTTGTACCCGCGTGTATACTTCCACCCCGAAGAAACCAAATTCGGCACTTCGTAAAGTTGCCCGAGTAAGGCTTCGTAACGGGTTTGAGATCACAGCTTACATTCCCGGCGAGGGACACAACCTTAATGAGCACTCCGTTGTTCTTGTAAGGGGTGGCCGTGTTAAAGATCTTCCAGGCGTGCGTTATCACATCATTCGTGGTGTTGAGGACACGAGCGGTGTTGAAGGAAGAAAACAGAGCCGTTCCAAATACGGAACAAAACGGGAATCGTAGAGCGGGGAACACAAAAAATGAGAAGAAACAGACCAAAACGCAGAGAAATTCTGCCTGACGTACGGTACGGCAATCTTGTTGTTGCCAAATTTATCAACAACATCATGCTGCAGGGTAAGAAGTCAATAGCTGAGGCTATTGTATACGGAGCATTTGACATTATTTCCGAGAAAACAGGCCAGGACCCGGTATCTGTTTTCGGCAAAGCCATGAACAATGTTCGTCCTACTCTGAAGGTAAAGAGTCGCCGTGTTGGTGGATCCACGTACCAGATCCCTCTGGAAGTTCGTCCTGAAGAAAGGGATGCACTCGCCATGAGGTGGATCATCGGATTTTCCAGAAAGCGCAAAGGCAACACCATGAGAGAGCGCCTGGCTGCGGAGTTCATGGACGCTGCCCGGAACGAGGGTTCAAGCGTCAAGAAGAAAGAGGATACCCACAAGATGGCAGATGCCAACAAGGCATTCGCCCACTACCGCTGGTAACCTCCGCTTCAGATACATAAAGAAATGGCCGCTCCCTCTCAGGGGCGGCCATTCTGCTGTTATCGCATCGGCTATTTTGGGATTCGGATCTTCTGTCCGGGGAATATCTTGTCTGCGTTTTTAATGACTTCCTTGTTGGCCTCAACAATTTTTGTGTATTTGCTGCCGTCACCGTAGTGCTTTTTTGCAACAGCCCACAGAGTATCCCCCGATTTGATCTCATAGTACTCCGTATTAATTCCGATTGGCAGTTTGCTCAGTACTTTGTTGATGATCTCACTGACACCCTTAACATTTCCTGCCATAAGGATGGCCTTCTCAACGGCTTCACTGTCGTCTGCTTTACCGGAAAGAGTAACAACACCGTTCTTAAAGGAGACAAGCAGATCAGAGATCCCGGGATTATCCTCCTCTATGTGTTCCTTTATCTTTTTCGGGGCATCTTCTTCCTTGTTGAAGAGATTCCTGCCCATGTCTGCTGCAAAATCAAAAAGTCCCATTTGTATCTCCTTTGTTTTGCTTTCTTTAGAAAAGTTTCTTCGCTATATCCAGAAGCCCTTCGGTAGACGAATCGTCGGAATCTGATTTCAAAAGTGCCCCCAACAGCCCCCCTATATCCAGATTATTTCCAGAAGAGGGGGAACTCTCTTTGCTCATTACTCCCATGGCAACACTGGCAAGAACGGGAAGGATCTTCTTCAGTGTACTGCTGTCTACGCCAGTTTCTGCTGCCGCTTCCTCCGCCACATTGCGGCTGACCTCTTTGCTTCCCAGAATGTGACCGAGAATGGAATTGCCATCTGCTGTTGTGGCTGGATCTGAAATACTGTCAGGATCGTCGAGATAGTTCTGATGATTCCCGTTTGCCAGTGCGTTGATCAGTGACTCAAGACCGGCTTTGTCAGAAGTGTTTTTCTGTATTCCCTGTGAAAGCGCGGGGATCAGACTGCGGACAGCACTTTCAGCGAGACCAGAGGGCAAACCGAACTTGCTTGATATCTGCCCTACGATGTTTCTTCCCTGTGAGGCAAGGATTGAATTTAAGAGACCCATGATTCCTCCTTTTGTTTGACCGTGCAACATTGTGAATTTCTGAGCACAGGTCAAGATAGAATGTATATAATTCAGGATGAATTGCAGGTGTGCTGGACGGTAAGAGGATTGTTGCTACAAAGATACCCAAGAGCGGAAATCTCAGGAATTGGCTTAGAGAGACGGACCCGGATGAAAGAAGAAAGATGTACTGTCACTGCCCGCGGGTTGATCAAGTTGTCAGCCGGGGTATAGATATGCCTGTGGAGTACTGTCCGTGCGGTGCAGGCTTTTACCGGGACATCCGGAAACAATTACAGAGTCACCTGTGAGAGTCGAAGTTATTGGATCTGTATTTGCCGGTGATGATCTCTGCCGCATCGCCATTTATCCCCTTCTCCTCAAAGGTTGACATCTGCCTACTTCTTGATAAATTGCAGCTTCAGGATTTGTATTCAGCGACATGAGGGGGAGACTGGAATGGGCGCGCCCAGCAATACGAGAAACATCGGCATATTTGCACACATAGATGCAGGAAAAACCACTGTAACAGAGAGAATTCTTTTCTACACCGGTCGCACCCACAGGATGGGTGATGTTGATCATGGCACTGCTGTCATGGACTGGATGCCCCAGGAGCGGGAGCGGGGTATCACTATCGTTTCTGCTGCCACCACCTGTGAATGGAACAAAACAAGAATTAACATCATTGATACTCCCGGTCATGTTGATTTCACAGCGGAGGTTGAGCGTTCCCTCAGGGTACTGGATGGAGGGGTTGGTGTTTTCTGCGCTGTGGGGGGAGTTGAACCCCAGACGGAAACGGTCTGGCGACAGGCTCAACGGTACTCTGTACCTGCTCTGGCTTTCGTGAACAAACTTGACAGACAGGGAGCAGATTTTCACCGTGTCCTCCAGATGATGAAGGACATTCTGGGAGAGACACCTCTACCGGTGATGCTTCCAGTGGGAGAGGGAAGCAACTTCAAGGGTGTTATAGACATCCTTGAGCAGAAAGCTCTTTACTTCGATATGGAATCACTGGGCTCAAAGTTCAGTGTGAAGGAAATACCGGAGGATCTTCAGGATGAAGCTGCAGAGGCTCTTGAGAAGATAAAGGAGACAGTTGCTGAACTTGATGACGGAGCTATGGAGAGGTATTTCGCCGGAGAGCTGGGTAAGGAAGAGATAAATTCACTTCTCAGGAAAGGCACCATAGCAGGTCTGTTTATTCCCGTTCTCTGCGGTGCTGCCCTGCGGAATGTGGGAGTACAAAGGCTTCTTGATGCCATTGTTGACTGGCTGCCTGCTCCGGAAGAGCTTCCATCAGTTACAGGCATCAAACCCAACGGTAAAGAGGAAATCCGGGAAAGATCTGACAGTGAGCCCTTTACTGCCCTGGTTTTCAAGATACAGACAGACGCCCACCTTGGCCGACTTGCGTATCTCAGGGTCTATTCAGGAACAGCCAGGGACGGACAGTCAGTCTACAACAACAGAACCGGAAAAAAAGAAAGACTTACCAGGCTCGTGATGATGCACGCAGACAAGAGAATTCATCTTGATAATATCTCCGAGGGTGACATAGCAGCAGCTGGCATGAAGAATGCAGCCACTGGAGATACCCTTACCGTTCTGGGCAGACCTCTTACCCTGGAAACAATACATTTCGTGGATCCTGTGATGGAAATGGCAATTGAATCAGTAGGAGCAGGCGATGAAAAGAAGCTGGAGGATGCTCTGAAAGACATGACCAGTGAAGATCCCAGCCTGAAAGTTGGAGTTGACAGAGAGACTGGCCAGACCTTGATCCGCGGCATGGGAGAACTGCATCTGGAAATAGTTGTGGACAGAATGAAACGGGAGAAGAAACTGGATGTTCGCACCGGGAGACCTCAGGTTTCTTACAGGGAAAGCGTTTCTTCCGTTGGAAGTGGCGAGGAGACTTTCGAGAGGCTTATCGCAGGGAAGGGTAACTTCGGGAATGCAGTAATTGAAGTCAGACCGATGGAGAAAGGTATAAGATTCACATCTGCAACAGACTCTCTTTCAAGACAGTTTCTGGATGCGGTTAAAAGCGGCATAATGGGATCGGTGAGTGCCGGCGTTCTTGCAGGTTATCCACTGGATGGAGTTGAGATAATTCTTAAAGGTGCCAGGATGCATGAAACTGATTCAACGGAGATTGGGTACAGCTCTTCAGCAGCTATTGCCCTTAGAAAAGCTCTCCGAAAAGCCTCCCCAGTTATCAGAGAACCGATAATGAAAGTTGATATTGTCACCCCTGCAGATTATATGGGCGATGTTATCGGTGATGTTAACGCCAGGCGGGGAACTGTGGTTTCCATAGACCAGAGAGGGGAAGCGCAGGCTATCCTGGCAAACATCCCCCTTTCAGAACTTTTTGGTTACACAAGTTCATTGCGAAGTCTCTCGCAGGGTCGGGCAGGTTACACCATGCAGTTCAATAATTATGCACTGGTACCGCCGAATGTTCAGAAGAAACTGCTTGACAAAATGGGCATCACTTTTTAAGCACATTTCGAAATTGAAGTTTAGTGATTAACCGGGATAGATAGTCTTTATCTCTTTTACTCTCTCTCTGATTCTGCGCTGAGGTGCAATCACTATTCTGCACTGAGGGTCGCCCATGGCTTTACACGTAATCTCTTTCGCCTCCAGCTGCACACCGAAAGATTCAGTACACCAGCCTGCTGAGTATCCTACTGTGAAGAAGTCAACAGGAGTATCGGAAATGAGCCCAGCTTTCAGATGGGCATCTGCCTCGTAGGAATTGCCCTGGTCATAGACAAGCAAAAAATTCTCATCTGTTGTTGGTGTGGTTTCCGGAAGTATGGTTACATTGGCATAACCGTTGAGGGCAAAAGAAGTGGGTCCCATGGCGAGTTTCAAGATGGTATCTTCAGTTCCGGTTTTCTCAAAGTAGTACCTGGCGTCAGCAGCTCCTGCTGCTTTACCTATCTGGTATATAACCACTCCCGCGCTTGATCCCAGAACTGAAGTAAGTTGATCTTTCAGTGCTATGGCCATTGATTCGCCGCGGTATAGAACAAATCTTTCGGAAGATATCGTGATTTTACCCTCATCAGGTCTCCTTTCAAAGTTTTCAAAGATAGGAGTAAGCATGTTTTCAGCCATTTCAAACAGAGGGGCAAACGCATCCGGACACTTTACATATTTGGGCATGACAATTCCTTTCAAAAGAGCAACAGACACCTCAACTATTAACAAGCAGGCGAAACAGCAACAATCAATAGGGATAACAGATTGTATTGCAGAAATATAATGCATTTGTTAGCTATTTTTCTATTTATATTCAGAATCACTAGTGTCCCAACGTTGAAGAAAGTCAACTCCGTAATATATGGTTTGATATGCAGATAGAGGAATAGAAGATGGGTAACGACTTGAAACGCCTTATACAGGCATATTGCTTCTTCATACTAGAATGGAGAAAGCATGTATTCAGGCCGATTCGTCTTCTCTCAAGTAATGGATCATCTTCCTTACAAGTCATTTGCGCGTATTGTAAACAAGTACTCTGGAGATTACAAAATCCAGCATTTCTCCTGCAAGAGCCAGTTTTACTGTATGGCTTTCGGTCAGCTGACCTACAGAAACAGTCTCAGAGATATCATTATGTGTCTGAACGCCAATCAAAACAAACTCTATCACATGGGAATCCGTGGAACTATTTCTCGCAACAACCTTTCCAACGCGAATATGAACAGAGACTGGCGCATCTACGCAGAGCTGGCTCAAGTACTCATCAGTACAGCAAGGAAACTTTATGCTGATGAGAAATTCAGCGATCAGATCAACGAACCAGTATATGCACTTGATTCTACAACGATCTCCATGTCATTATCTCTTTTCCCATGGGCAGAATTTCGAAAATCACGCGGAGGAATCAAGTTGCATACGCTTCTTGAGTTGCCCAGCTCCATTCCCACTTTCATTGATATCACAGCTGCAAAGCCTCATGATGTCAATATTCTTGACAGGATTATCCTTGAGCCAGGTGCTTACTATGTCATGGATATGGGCTATATGGACTTCACCAGATTGTTTCGAATTACACAGAGTGGAGCTTTCTTCGTTACCCGTGCCAAACGGAATGTACTCCTCAAGCGAAGATATTCTCTGCCCAGGGATAAGTCCCAAAGGGACATTCTTTCAGATCAAATCGTTTTTGCTGAGAAGGAAAGCAGTTATGCGAAGTATCCAGCAGTTCTTAGGAGGATACGGTATAGAGATCCCGAGGAGGGAAATGTGTATTTGTTTCTGACTAACAATTTTGATTTGGAAGCATCAACAATCGCGACACTCTATAAAGGACGCTGGCAGGTCGAGTTGTTTTTCAAATGGATCAAGCAGCATCTCCGAATACAGACATTCTTTGGTCACAGCCTAAATGCCGTGAAGACACAGATATGGATTGGCGTCTCGGTTTATGTGCTTGTTTCAATAATACGCAAAAGACTGAATTTGGAGAATTTATCTCTCTACAATATTCTACAGGTATTAAGCGTGTCTCCATTTTGTTATGATGGGTTGCAGCAACTATTTACCGATGACCGGCTTCAGGAGAGTGAATATAATAACCCTAACCAGTTGTCCCTGTTTGACTTATGATGGGACACTAGTGATTCAGAATATAGAATATGTTGTCAATCTGCGCAAGATAACCGACGGAGAACAGGATTCAGCACAAATATTCAGGCGTGAAGCGATATGTGGCTATTTGTATTGAATTGGCAGTCCGGTTCGTATCAGGTCGTCTCAAAACAGTCATCGAATTGATAGAATAGAACTCTTTTATTCGGGAATTGATTTATACTGAGAGCAACTGTCTTAGCAGTTCTGTAGACGGTGCTGGCGGAAAAACCGGCTCCCCTTCAAGAGGAGCCGGTTATTGGGCAGCAATCTGAGTTTACTTATTTTTCGTACAGGGCTTTCATTTCCTTAACACGCTCTCTTAAGCGATGACTTGGTGCCATTACAAATCTGCACTGAGGATCTCCCATGGCCTTGCAGAAGATCTCTTTCGCCTCAAGTTTCAGTTCGAAAGCCTCGGAACACCAACCTGCAGAGTACCCTGCGTTCAGGTAATCAACAGGTACTGTAGTGGCTATACCCTTTTTGATATGAGCTTCCGCTTCGTAGGAATTTGGGTGGTCGTATACAAGGAGGAAGTTTTCATTAGGAGCTGGTGTACTTTCAGGCAGAATGGTGACATTGGCATAACCGCCAAGGGCGAATGAGACTGGTCCCATTGCCAGTCTCTGATCCGGATCCTGGACACCTGTTTTTTCAAAGTAGTATCTTGCGTCTGCAGCTCCGGTGGCTTTTCCTATCTGGTAGATAACCACTCCGGCGCCTGGCCCCAGAACGGAGGTGAGTTGCTGTTTCATTGCGATCGCCATGGATTCTGCCCTGTATATTACATATCTCTCTGATGCAACGGTGATACTGCCCTTCTCGGGATTTCTGCTGAAATCTTCAAAAAAGGGCGAGATCACTTTTTCAGCGGCTTCAAACAAGGGAGAGAAGGCCGGGGGGCAGTTGACATATTCAGCCATAAGTTTCCTTTCCAGAATGTGTAGGTTTTTATTCTCCAAGCAATATACAGATTTATCTGCAAAAGTATCAACACCGGGATCACCTTCGTGAAGGTTACCGGGAGACTTGTACAGGATATGGGATGCACCATTCACTGAGTCTATCGTTTTCCTCGATACTGTAGCCGGTGAGACTGCGGGAGTTGTTGTTGGGAAAACACAATCAGGGGTCTTTCTCCTTCTGTGTGATAGTCTGCAGGCTGGCTGAATGCTGGTGAATCTATAGTTACTTTCTTCGGGGTAGCACAATTGACTGCGATTGTGTATAATAGCCATCCCTGTGGGCTTCTATGGGTCCAGCAGGTGCAATAGAGTATCAGGTGTTTGTGTGGAAGCCTGTGTGCTGTAGGCAGATGGGTTTCTCGCGACAGTTTATGTCTGGCGGGATTTCCCGCTGGTAGTTGTTTGTTAAGGAGTTGCATTGAACGAGAACAGATTGAGGATCAGACTCAGGGCATATGATCATCGTCTTCTTGACAGGTCGTCCACAGACATAGTGCGGGGTGTTGTCAACACCGGTGCTCGTGTTGCCGGACCGATACCCCTGCCAACAAGGCGTTCGGTTATTACTGTTCTGAGAAGCCCTCATGTGAACAAGAAGTCACGTGAGCAGTTTGAGATCAGGGTTCATTCTCGACTTATCGAGATAATGGATCCAAATGAGCAGACCACGGAAGCACTCAGGAAATTGGATGTTCCTGCTGGTGTTGATGTGGAGATCAAGTAGTAATTAGTTCCATTCCTTACTGACCCGGTTGTTCCGGGTTAAGAGGAAAAACCGCACTGGCGGACGAGGACGGTCGATCCTCCTGGCGGCAAAACAGAAACGCTTGTCCCCCCGTTCCATGGGGACTTCAGCGATGGGAAGTGGTTATGAGCGGAATAATGGCTCGTAAATTAGGTATGACCCGTGTCTTCGCGGAAGACGGTCGTGTAATACCTGTTACGGTGCTTGAAGCTGCCCCCAACCCGGTGGTGCAGGTAAAGACCCCCCGGACCGACGGATACTCCGCGGTTCAGGTGGGATACTGGCCAAAGAAGGAGAGCAGGCTCAATAAGCCCCTCAAGGGTCACCTTGACAAGGCTGGAGTTTCCTCTGTTTCAAGACTTGTTGAATTCCCGGCTTCCGGAGCTGAGGTCAAAACCGGTGATTTTTTCACGGTTTCGATGTTTGTTCCAGGAGAGAAGGTAAATGTTACAGGTCTCACCAAGGGTAAGGGTTTCCAGGGTGTTGTTAAACGCCACGGATTCTCGGGTGGTGATGATACGCACGGTTGTCATGCCAAGCGTATCCCCGGTTCAATTGGCCAGTGTGCCACTCCGGGAAGAGTATGGAAGAACAAGAAGATGCCCGGTCAGACCGGAAATACCAGAACAACGGTGAAGAACCTCGAGGTTATTCAGATCGATGTTGAAAAGAACCTTCTGGTTATTAAGGGTGCTGTACCCGGTGCTAGGAACGGCTACCTCATGGTGAGGAAGCAGATTCGCAAGGGAGGTGAGAGCTGATGGCAGAGGCCAGAATTTACACCATGAATGGTGAAGAGGTAGGCGCCGTAAAGCTCCCCGATGATCTCTTTGCAATGGGTGTTTCCACCCATGTTCTCTGGGAAGTTGTTCGGGCAGAACAGAACAACAAGCGTCAGGGAAATGCTTCCGCGCTCACCAGAGCAGAGGTTAGAGGCAGTGGTAGAAAGCCATGGAGACAGAAGGGTACAGGCCACGCCCGTGCTGGTTCTTTCAAGAGCCCCATCTGGCGTAGCGGTGGTGTTGCCCACGGTCCAAGACCAAGGTATTTCAATATGAAGATCAACCGCAAGGTTCGCCGCAAAGCCCTTGCAGGTATTCTCAGTGAAAGGCTTTCAGAGGGCAACCTCAGAGTTATCCGTGATCTTTCTGTTGAAGGAAAGACCAGTGAAGTAAGAAAAATGCTTGGCGGAAACGGACTCACAGGCAAGAAGGCTGTGATCCTTACCAACGGTGACAACATGGTTGCCAGAGCCGCCGGAAACATCCCCGGAGTATTGGCAGTGGCAGCAAGCCATGTACCTGTAGCCACCCTGGTTAATTCAGAGGTTGTGCTGGTTGCCGAGAATGCTCTGGAACAGCTGAAGGCGAGGGTGATCTAATGAACCCGCGTCAGATAATTCTGGAACCCATCGTAACAGAGAAATCCACAATTGCACGGGAGTTGTACAACAAGTACAGCTTCAAGGTGATCCCCAGTGCTACTAAGCCTCAGATCGCAAATGCAATCGAGACGATCTTCGAAGTTAAGGTGCTGAAAGTACACACGATAAACATGGACGGCAAGGTCAAGAGACTTGGCCGTAACCTAGGTCGCAGATCAGCCTGGAAAAAGGCTATCGTTACCCTCGCCGAGGGTGACTCTGTAGACTTCTTTGAGGGGGTGTGATCATGGGACTTAAAAGATGGAAACCCATGACTCCCGGTACCCGGTTCAAGGTTTCTCCAGGCTTTGAAGAGATAACCCGTGATCACGGTGAGAAGTCACTGATGACTCCTCTTAAGAAGACCGCTGGCAGAAACAGCAACGGTCGTATCACCGCCAGGCATCGCGGGGGCGGTCACAAGAAAATGTACCGTGCCATCGATTTCAAACGCAACAAGATCGGGATCCCAGGAAGAGTTGCAACGATTGAATACGATCCAAACCGCTCTGCAAGAATTGCACTTGTGGTTTATGCTGATGGTGAGAAGCGTTACATCCTTGCACCTGCAGGACTTACCGTGGACAGTCAGATCATGTCAGGCCCTGATGCTGCTCCCGAGGTCGGTAATCACCTTCCAATGGAGAAGATCCCACTGGGTACAATGATCCATAATGTTGAGCTCAAGCCAGGCAAGGGTGGCCAGATGGCCCGAAGTGCCGGGACTTCAGTTCAGCTCATGGCCCGTGAGGGCAAATACGCCATGCTTAAACTTCCCTCCAGAGAGATGCGCAGAATACCGGTAAATTGCGCAGCTACCATCGGGACAGTGGGAAACATGGAGCACAACCTGATTGTGCCGGGAAAAGCAGGAGCCAGTCGCTGGCGCGGTCGCAGACCACACGTTCGTGGTGTAGCTATGAACCCTGTCGATCATCCCATGGGTGGAGGAGAGGGTAAAACAAGTGGAGGACGCCATCCTTGTTCTCCATGGGGACAGCTGGCCAAGGGACTCCGCACCCGTAAGAACAAGAAACAGTCCGATAAGTTGATATCAAGACGCAGACCAACCGGTAAGAGGAGGAAGTAGTTATGGCCCGTTCACTGAAGAAAGGCCCATACATCGATGCGAACCTCCAGAAGAAGGTTAATGTCCAGAAGGAATCAGGAGACAAAAGGGTGATACAGACCTGGGCTCGCAGGTCGGATATCCCACCTGATTTTGTAGGACACACCTTTGCCGTGCATAACGGCAGGAAATTCGTACCGGTGTTTGTGGTTGAGAACATGGTTGGGCACAAGCTCGGTGAGTTTGCTCCCACAAGAACCTTCCGCGGTCATCGCGAGAAGAAGACAGTCACCACCTAAGGAGGGGGAGCATGGAAGCCGTTGCAAAGGCAAGATTTGTTAAAGTCCCCCCGAGGAAGGCTCGTGCAGTAGCTGACCTTGTAAGAGGTAAGTCTGTTAATCAGGCTCTGGCTATTCTTTTGACCGTTCCCAAGAACGCTTCAAAGATCGTCAGCCGCATACTTGATTCCGCTGTAGCGAATGCAGTTGTCAAGGCGGAAGGTGCCAAGCTGGATATCGATGACCTGGTGATCAATGTGATAACAGTTGATGAAGGCCCCACCACAATGCGCTGGAGACCCAGGGCTCGTGGCAGGGCAACCAAAATTCGCCATCGGACAAGCCATATACTGGTTAGAGTCGCCGACGGCGCCGAACCTGGAGAGGAGTAATCGTTTGGGTCAGAAAACCAATCCGATCGGTCTCAGGCTCGGTATAAGCCGGAGCTGGGATTCGAACTGGTTTGCCAGAGGAAGAGATTTTGCCAGATTCATTGAGGAAGATGATCGTATTAGAAAGTACGTTCATAAAAGTCTTGAGAGAGCTCAGCTTTCCAGGATCCTCATTGAGCGTAAGCCTCAGGAAGTACAGGTTGTTATTAGTACTGCCCGTCCCGGACTTGTTATCGGGACCCGTGGGAGTACCATCGACAGTCTTACCAGTGAGCTTAAGCACCTGACGCAAAAAACAGTTAAGATCAAAGTCAATCAGGTGGAAAAACCTGAAACTGACGCTATGCTTGTGGCAGACAGTGTAGCCAGGCAGCTGGAAAACAGAGTCAGTGTTAGAAGAGCAATGAAGAGAACCATTTCCGATTCAATGCGCGCCGGGGCACTGGGTATTAAGATTACCTGTTCCGGTCGTCTTGGAGGCGCAGAGATGTCCAGGGTAAACACTTACCATGAGGGAAGAGTTCCCCTGCACACTCTCAGAGCGGACATTGATTTCGCCAAGGGCGTTGCCCGTACCACATACGGTGTGATCGGCGTTAAGGTGTGGATCTACAAAGGCGAGGTACATGAAGTACCTGTCGCTGGATTCTAAGAGAGCGGTGATATAGAATGTTAATGCCGAAAAGAACAAAGTTTCGTAAGCATCACCGGGGTCGTATGCGCGGCCGCGCCAAGGGCGGAGACACTGTTGCCTTTGGTGAATTTGGTCTGCAGGCTACAGAAGCCAGCTGGATAACCAGTGCTCAGATCGAATCCGCTCGTATTGCTTTGACGCGACATGTCCGCCGTGGAGGAAAAGTGTGGATCAGGCTCTTTCCTGATAAACCTGTTACCTCTACTCCAGCGGAAACAAGAATGGGTAAAGGTAAAGGAGCAGTTGATTTCTGGGTTGCAGTAGTTAAGCCCGGAAGAGTGATGTTCGAGATCGAAGGCGTTCCGCTGGATGTTGCCAGGGAAGCCATGAGACTTGCAGGTCACAAACTTCCTCTTAAAACGAGGTTTGTTGCCAGGGACAAGGAGGTTATTCAGCGATGAAAGCACACGATCTCCGGTCCATGAGTCTTGAGGAACTTCGGGAGCAGGTGCGTGATATGCGTACAGAGGTTTTTAACCTCAGGTTTCGCAAAGCTGCTCAGCAGCTGGAGAATCCACTGAAGATCCGTGATGCCAAGAGAGGCCTTGCCAGAGCTCTGACCATGATACGCGAGAGAGAGCTTGGCCTGATCGCGGACGAGGAAGGGAGTTAACGGTGGCAGAAGCAACGAAGACAAACAGGAGGGTACTCCGAGGAGTGGTTGTTTCAGACAAGATGGATAAGACCATTGTCGTGGAAGTCACTACTCTCAGGGCGCATCCTGTTTACAAGAAGAGATTTAGAACAAGTAAAAAATACTATGTCCACGATGAGCAGAATCAGTGTGGAGCTGGAGATGTGGTTACCATTTCGGAAACCCGCCCTACTTCAAGACTTAAGCGCTGGCGTCTGCTTGAAATCGTGGAGAAGGCACTTTAGGAGGACTATAGGATGATCCAGGTGGAATCCAGACTCAAGGTGGCCGATAACTCCGGCGCCCGCGAGGTTCTCTGTATCAAGGTACTCGGCGGCACGAGACGCCGTTACGCCAGAATTGGCGACGTCATTGTAATAACAGTGAAGGAAGCTATTCCAGGTGGTACCGTGAAAAAAAGTGAAGTTCGCAGGGCCGTTGTGGTCCGCACCAGAAAAGAGCTCAGCAGGTCTGACGGTACCATCGTTCGTTTCGACGACAATGCAGCCGTTATTCTTGATGAGGCAGGACAGCCCGTCGCCACTCGCATCTTCGGCCCTGTTGGCCGTGAACTCCGTCAGCGTTTCATGAAGATCGTTTCGCTGGCTCCGGAGGTGATCTAGATGCATGTGAAGAAAGGTGATAAGGTAAAGGTTCTGTCGGGAAACGAGAGGGGAAAAGACGGGAAGATACTTAAGGTATTTCCCGGTACCCAGAGGGCAATTGTCGAAGGTCTGAACATGATCAAAAGACACACCCGACCTTCTCAGAGAAATCAGCAGGGTGGCATAATCGAGCGTGAGGCTCCGATACATGTATCGAACCTCAGATTGATTTGTCCGGGATGCGGCAAAGCCACAGGAATCAGCCGTACCCGCGATGCCGAAGGCCGTCTCAGGCGTGTTTGCAAAGCCTGCGGCGAAACTATTGCGGTGGGTTAGGGGGCCGATGATGAAAAACAAGGAAATGCCCAGACTGAAGAAGATCTACCGAGAAGAGATCAGGAAGAAAATGCAGGAGAGGTTTGACTATACCAATCAAATGCAGATTCCCGGATTTACCAAGGTAGTTCTTAACATGGGTCTTGGCAAAGAAGCTATGGATAATGCCAACAACGTTACCAATGCACAGGGCCAGATGGAAGCCATCTCCGGCCAGAAGTGTGTTGTTGCTAACGCAAGGGTTTCCATAGCCGGTTTCAGACTTCGCGAGGGAATGCCTATCGGCGTGTTCACCACTCTCAGAGGTGACCGGATGTGGGAATTTCTTGACAGGTTGATAAACTTTTCCATACCGCGGGTGCGAGACTTCAGAGGTCTTTCCCCCAAATCGTTTGACGGCAGGGGAAACTACAACTTCGGTATCGAAGAGCAGGCGATCTTCCCTGAGATCGATGTTGACAAGATCGATAAATTCAGGGGAATGAACATAACCATAGTTACCAACGCCAAGACGGACGAGGAAGGCTTTGAACTATTGAAGTCTCTTGGAATGCCTTTCCGCCAGAGCGGCAGAGGAGGTATGTAATGGCAAAAAAAGGCCTGATCGAGAAATGTAAGAGAACACCGAAGTTCGCAGTTAGGAAATACAACAGGTGCTCACTGTGCGGAAGACCCAGGGGCTACCTTAGAAAGTTCGGCATCTGCCGCATTTGTTTCCGGGACATGGCCAATCGCGGCCTGATCCCGGGCGTGCGCAAGGCAAGCTGGTAGGGAGAAAAATATGTCAATGACAGATCCTATCGCTGATATGCTGACCCGCATCAGGAATGCTTCTGCTGCCGGACACAAGATGGTCGATTTACCGGCCTCTAAGATGAAGGCAAGCATTGCTAGGGTACTCTACAACCATGGATACATCCGTGGTTTCAGGAGAATGGAAGACAACAAGCAGGGAATGCTGAGAGTTTATCTGTCCTATCGTAACGGGCAGTCTCTCATTCTCGGGCTTAAACGGATTTCCAAACCTGGATGCAGGGTTTATGCAGGCGTAAATGAGATCAAAAGAGTAATGGGCGGACGCGGTTTAGCTGTTCTCACCACACCTCGTGGTGTTATCACAGACGCTGAAGCAAGAAAACACAAAATCGGCGGCGAAGTGCTGCTTCACGTCTGGTAGGGAGGAAAAATGTCAAGAATAGGCAGACTTCCCATCCCGCTTGATGGCGTAGAAGTAAAGATCGCTAAGGGTATTGTCTCTGTGAAGGGAAAGCGTGGAGAGGGCAGTTATCCTCTTCCTGAAGGAATTACAGCCAAAGTGGAAGGCGCATTTCTTCATGTTGGAAGAGCAGATGACAGCCAGGATCAGCGCAGACTCCACGGAGTAACCCGTGCTGAGGTAAACAACAGAGTGCTTGGTGTTTCAAAAGGACATTCACGCACGCTCATAGTTCAGGGTAAAGGTTACAGTGCAGAGGTTAAGCCAAAGGCTATCGATATGCAGATCGGCTTCAGTCACCGGGTGGTGGCTGCTATTCCCGATGGATTGACAGTCGAGGTTAAACCAGGCCAGAACACCTTTTCTCTAATAATTACAGGTAACGACAAGCATCTTGTGGGTGCATTTGCATCTACTCTTTACAAGCTGCGCAAGGTGGAACCTTACAACCTTATAGGTTTCCGCTACAGCGACCAGCAGGTAAAGCGCAAGGCTGCCAAGTCGGTAGTCACTTAGAAAGGGGAGGTGTAGTAATGGCAAAATTGACTAGAAGAGAAAGCCTCTCCCGCAGACACAGGCGTCTCAGAAAGAAAATTTCTGGTACCTCTGACCGTCCCAGACTCTTCGTTAGAAGATCTCTGAGACACATGGTTGCCTGCCTGATTGATGATGTTGAGGGAAAAACCCTTCTTGCTCTTACCACGGATTCCAAAGAGTTCAGGGCATCTGCCAGCGGCTCAAAGACAGAGATGGCTGAAGCACTTGGTACTAAACTTGCCGAACTGGCAAAGGAAAAGGGAATCAACACCGTGGTGTTTGACAGAGGTGGACATCCCTATCACGGCAGAGTGAAAGCTCTGGCGGAGAAGGCCCGCGAATGCGGACTGGAATTCTAGGGGGACACTGATGGAAAAAAAGACTGAAAGAAACGACAGGAACCCCAGAGGCGGAAGGAATTCGAAGGATTCCAGAAGCAAAAAGGGGCAGAAAAAAGAACGCAGACCTTCTGCTATTGAAGAAGCAGGTCTTGTTGACAGACTGATAACGGTTAACCGGTGTGCAAAAGTCACCAAAGGTGGAAGAACCTTTGGGTTCAATGCCATCGTAGCTGTTGGCGATCAGAATGGCAGAGTTGGCATTGGTCTGGGCAAGGCCACAGAGCTTCCTGAATCCATCAGGAAAGCCACGGAGAATGCCCAGAAGACAATGATCAAGGTGCCGCTTGTTGATAACCGTACTCTTCCTCATCTTATCATTGGCAACTACGGTGCCGGCAAGGTTTTATTGAGACCTGCCAGCCCGGGTACCGGTGTTATAGCTGGAAGTGCTGTGCGCGCGATTATGGAATGCGCCGGCGTGAAGGATGTGCTCACTAAAGCACAGGGATCAAACAACCCCCATAATGTTACAAAAGCAACAATGGCCGGTTTGAAAGATCTTATAACCATTGATCACGTCAGCTCCGTCAGGCGAAAGATTGTCGCTGAAAGGAGCAAGGCTAATGGCTGAGAAAAAGCTCCGTGTGACTAAAGTGAGGAGTGCTATCGGTAGAGAGAGCTCACAGAAGAGAACTCTGGAAGCTCTGGGCCTTGGCAAGATGAATTCTTCCAAGGTGCACACCGATACACCTCAGATCCGTGGAATGATCTTCAAGGTAAAGCATCTTCTTAAAGTGGAGGAGGTGGACGCATGAGAAGGCTCCAGCATCTTCGTCCCGTACAGGGCGCAAAGAAAAACCGCAAGCGCAGAGGTTGCGGTATTGGAACCGGGAACGGCGGAACTGCCGGAAAAGGTCACAAAGGACAGAAAGCAAGAGCTACCGTTCATCCCTGGTTCGAGGGTGGGCAGATGCCCCTCCAGCGTCGTATGACTCACAAGGGCTTCAGTAATGCCCGTCACGCGATCAAATATCAGGTTGTGAATATCAGCATGCTTAACCGGTTCGATAAAGACTCGGTAGTGACTCCTATTGTACTGAAAGAGGCTGGTCTCATCTCTTCCAGGATGAAGCCGGTTAAGATCCTCGGGCACGGAAAGCTTGAACACGGTCTTACTGTGTGTGCCGATGCGTACACAGTAAGCGCAGAGAAAGCTATTACCGAAGCCGGAGGTACTGTGGAGGTGCTTAGCTGATGCGCGGTTTTGACAACGTTATGAAGATCCCGGAGCTCCGGAAGAAGATCTTCTATACGTTCGGGTTGCTTGCGATCTACCGTCTTGGCGGATTTATCCCTGTGCCCGGCATAGACAGTCATCTTCTTCAAGAGGCTTTCTCCGGTGGTGGCGGCGTCATGGGAATGTTCGACCTCTTCGTAGGTGGAGCACTCCGAAGGGCAAGCATCTTTGCACTTGGTATAATGCCGTACATCTCCGCGTCAATTATCGTGCAGCTTCTGGGGTCCGTTCTTCCATACTTCGAGAAATTGAAGAAAGAGGGAGAAGCCGGTCGTCAGAAGATGACTGAGATAACAAGGTATGGAACTGTGCTTCTGGCCACAATACAGGGTCTCGGTATCAGTCAGTACATTATTGGTATGAATTCACAGGTACCTGGCGTGGTTCCCAATCCAGGCCTGGCGTTTACGATACAAACTGTTATTACGCTTGTTACAGGCACGATCTTTGTTATGTGGCTGGGAGAGCGTATCGGTGAGCGTGGTATTGGTAACGGTATAAGCCTTATCATCTTCGCAGGTATTGTAGGCAGGATACCCAGTGATATTGGAACGCTTTACAGCGACATCTTCGTTCTTCAGCAGACAAGCTTTATAACGGGATTGTTCCTTAT
>JAGLDY010000052.1 GCA_023145375.1 Candidatus Sabulitectum sp.
ATGACGGAAGCTCAAAGAAGGATCCCTGTTTCTTATGCGAAACAGGTGAGAGGCCGTAAGGTCTACGGAGGGCAGAGCACCCATATACCGCTGAGGCTGAATACCGCAGGAGTTATTCCTGTGATCTTCGCACAGTCGTTTATGATGTTCCCTTCCACCATTGCCATGTTCTTCCCCAACAGTGATATCTCAGGGTGGGTGAATACCTGGATGGCCCCCGGCGGTGCAGTGTACATTACAATTTACTCTACCCTTATCATCCTGTTTGCCTATGTCTACACTGCTATTGTGTTCAATCCTCAGGATCTTGCGGACAACATGAAGAAGCAGGGTGGGTTCATTCCCGGTCGCAAGCCTGGTAAGAGCACTGCCAAGTACATCGAGAAGGTTCTGGTGAGGGTTACCCTTCCTGGAGCACTTTTCCTTGCTGCTGTTGCAGTCCTTCCCATGGTGATGATGCGTTATGTGGGTCTTAACTTCATGTTTGGTGGAACAAGTCTTCTTATCGTTGTGGGTGTGGCTCTTGAAACGCTCAGACAGATAGAGACTCATCTCCTCATGAGGCATTACGACGGTTTCCTTGCAAAGGGAAGGATACGCGGAAGACGATGAGAATAGTATTTTTCGGTTCTCCAGGTTCAGGCAAAGGTACACAGGCAGTGGTCCTGGCTACCGGGTACAGCCTGACTCACATTTCAACTGGAGAATTGTTCAGAGCCAAGGTTCTGGACAGTACTCGAATTGGCAGGAGGATCGGAGACACAATTGCTGCGGGTAGTCTGGTGGATGACATTACCGCCAACTACGTACTGTTCAAAGCCATTGAAGGGCTGAACAGATTTCTCGTGGATGGCTACCCGCGGAATATTGCACAGGCCAGAATGTTTGATGTACACCTGGAAAATCTGGGTACTGAATTGACCTGTGCATTGTTTCTGGATGTCCCGTTTGAGGTCGCTAAAGAGAGGCTGACCCTCAGAAGGAACCAGAGGCAGGATAAAGTTGAGAATTACAGGAGAGCTGATGATGCCCCTGCGGTGATCCATCATCGGTTTGAAGTTTACCGGAAGCAAACTGAGCCCCTGATCCAGTACTACGGCGATAGAATTATCAAAGTGGATGGAACAGGTTCCTCCACCGAAGTGACCCAGAAAATAGTAAGGGCGCTCCGGGAATGGGAATAGTTACTCTCAAAAGAGATGTGGCTGCGGTGAGGGAATCGTGCAGGATCGTAAGGAAAGTTCTTACGGAACTGGCACAGTTCATAGAGCCGGGTGTTACCACGGCGGAGATCGATGTACTTGGACGCAAGGTATTGAAGGCAGAGGGTGCAGTTCCCTCATTCCTCAATTACCACGGGTATCCTGCAGCGGTTTGTGTTTCCATAAACCACGAAGTTGTGCACGGCATTCCATCCGCTGATAGAGTTGTAAAAGATGGAGATATTGTGAGTATTGATGTAGGTGCCTACAAGGACGGTTTTCATGGTGATGCTGCAGACACTGTTATGGTTGGAAGCGTATCACAGTTATCCAGGAAACTTGTGGAGGTTACATACGAAGCAAGAAACCTGGGGATAGCAGCGGCTGTTTCCGGAAATCATGTAGGAGACATCGGACATGCTGTTCAGACTTATGTGGAGGCTAACGGATTCAGTGTAGTCTATCGGTTGGTGGGACACGGGATCGGGAAAAACCTTCATGAGAAACCGAAGGTTCCTAATTACGGGAAGGCTGGAAAAGGCATGAGGCTCAGCGACGGGCTTCTACTTGCAATAGAACCCATGGTAAATGGCGGTGCTGCTGAGGTCCGGTTCCTGAAAGACGGATGGACTGTTGTTACCGGGGACGGAACACTCTCTGCCCATGCGGAGAATACTATCATGGTTAACGGTAGCAGGCCGGAAGTATTGACGGCATAGTCTTTTATAAAGATATTTGCACTCCTTGGCCTAACGGAGAGGATAAGATGGCGAAAGAACAGGGTATTGTTGTAGACGGAACGGTTCTTGAGACTCTTCCAAACAGCATGTGTCGAGTCGAGCTTGATAAGCCGGAGGGGCATGTTGTTCTCTGTCATGTGTCAGGCAAAATGAGGATGCACTACATTCGAATTCTGATCGGGGACAGGGTGACAGTTGAACTGTCTCCTTATGACCTGAGCAGAGGACGAATTACTTACAGATACAAGTGAGGTAATGACAATGAAAGTACGCAGTTCAGTAAAAAAGATTTGCGAGCACTGTCGAATTGTACGGAGAGAGGGACGGGTATTTGTTATCTGTTCCCGCAATCCCCGTCACAAACAGCGACAGGGATAGCCGCCGGACGGCATTAACGGAGGTAACAAGTGGCGAGAATCGCAGGTGTGGATCTGCCGCGTAACAAGATGATTGTTTACGCGCTCCCATACATTCACGGTATTGGCATGACTTCCTCAAAAGAAATTCTGACAAAGGCTGGAATTCCTTTTGAGAGAAGTACTGATACCCTTACGGAGACCGATGTTGCGGCGCTTCGTAAGGTGATCGAAGATGATTATAAAGTTGAAGGCTCTCTCAGGGCAGAGGTTAACATGAACCGCAAAAGACTGATGGATATCGGTTGCTATCGCGGGCTCAGACACAGAAAGAATCTTCCTGTAAGAGGACAGCGCACCCACACTAACGCCAGGACCCGCAAAGGTCCAAAGCGTGGTCATGGAAAGAGGAGGTAGGTGAGTCATGCCAAAAGCAAAAGCGCGGAGAGTTACTAAGAAGGTCGGAAAGGTTACTGATATACATGGCGTGGCCCATATCAAGTCTTCTTTCAACAATACGGTTATCACCATTTCCGACAGGAATGGAAATGTGATCACCTGGGCCAGCGGTGGCACAACAGGTGTACGCGGAACTAGAAAGAGTACTGCATTTGCAGCAAGTCAGGCTTCTGTGCAGGCAGCTGAAAAGGCTCTTGAAGCAGGACTTAAAAAAGTTGAAGTATGGGTTAGAGGACCTGGCTCTGGAAGAGAAGCAGCAGTTCGTGCTCTTCAATCAACAGACCTTGAAGTAACCGGTGTAAAGGATATCACTAGGATACCTCACAACGGTTGCAGGCCTAACAAGAGGCGCAGAGGCAAATAACTGAAAACTTCAGCGTTCAGGGGGATACGATGGAATTTATGAAACTTCATCTGCCGGATATCATTAAGTGGGATGACGAAACGCTTACTGATACTTATGGCAGAATGACTGTTACTGCTCTTGAGAGAGGTTTTGGCAGGACGATGGGCACAGCTCTGCGCAGAGTCATGCTCTCTTCTCTTGAAGGAGCAGCACCGGTTTCCGTTTCAATCAAGGGTGCTGAACACGAGTTCAGCGTACTTAGTGGTGTTCTGGAAGATGTACCGGACATCATCCTCAATGTTAAATCGCTTTCCGTTAGATATGACGGGACTGACTTGACTCAACTTACACTCAAGGCAAATAAGCCCGGAGTTTATACCGGTGAATCGTTTGAGTGTGCTGAAGATGTTGTCATTGCCAATCCAGATCAGATAATCGCTGAGATCACAGAGGATAGTGGCGAGCTCGATATTACCGTTGATATAGAGAGAGGTAAAGGCTTTGTAACACAGGACGAATGGTACAATGCCGACAGGGGTCGTGAGATCGGTACGATTCTTGTTGACTCCTGGTTCTGCCCTGTGAAGAAGGTCAACTTTGAAGTGGAGAGCGCCCGTGTGGGAGATCGAACTGATTTTGATCGTCTCAACATGGAAGTGACCACTGATGGAAGCATTTCACCCAGAGAGGCAATTGAGAATGCCACAAAGATCCTCATGAGACATTTTGAGATGATCCTTGGTATAGGTATTGAACAGCCTGTTCAGGAGTTGGAAGCAGTTGAAGAGACAGTAGAGGAAGTAGTGGAGCAAATTGAGGAGCCCGTACTTGAAGATGTGGACCTCGCAGATACTGACCTCTCAAAAAGGTATGTAAAAATCCTGTCAGCCGGTGGCATAGCCACTATTAATCAGTTGGCAGCGAAAACGTCTGATGAACTTCTTGAATTACGCAATTTTGGTGCTGCATCCCTGGGTGTTGTTAAGAAATTGCTGGAAGCTCACGGCCGTTCGCTGGCCACATAGAAAGGATCGGGAGTTTTAGATGCGCCACAGGAAAACAACTCCCAAGCTGGGCAGAAAGAAGGACGCCAGAACCAGAATGCTTCGCAATCTGGTCACATCCCTGTTCCTTGAGGAAAGGGTTGTAACCAGCCACGCGCGAGCAAAGGCGACCAGAAGTCTGGCCGAGAGAATAATAACAAAGGGTAAAAAGGATACTGTTCACTCACGCAGAATTGTAGCCGGTATGGTTTTCGGTTCCGTTGCAGTGAAAAAAATATTCAATGAACTTGGTCCTCGTTACGCTGACAGACCAGGTGGTTATACCCGTATAATCAAGCTTGGTCCCCGTCATGGAGACGCGGCCGAGGCAGTTATTCTCGAGCTTGTTGACTCCCCTGCAGACAGCGGGAAGTAAAGACGCTTGAAAGCTATCGCAGTTCTGACCAGCGGTGGAGACGCCCCGGGAATGAACGCAGGAATAAGGGCCACAGTGAGGACAGCACTCACCTGTGGCCTTTCCGTATTCGGCGTTAAGCGCGGATATCGGGGATTGATCGAGGATGATCTGTTTCAGATGCGATCCACAGATGTGAGTAACATTCTTCAGCACGGGGGAACTATTCTCCATTCCGCAAGAAGCGAAGAGTTCAGAACTGCTGAGGGCAGGATCATAGCCGCAAACAATCTAAGAAATAGAAAGATCGATGGTCTTGTTGTGTTTGGCGGAGACGGTAGTTTCCGCGGGGCAAATGACCTCCAGAGGGAACATGGGATAAGAGTTGTTGGAATTCCCGCCACAATAGACAACGATATATGGGGAAGTGACTATACCATAGGTTTTGACACAGCGGTAAATACTGCTCTGGAAGCTATTGACAAGGTAAGAGACACAGCAGCCGCCCACGATCGCCTTTTCATAGTAGAGGTAATGGGCAGGCACGCCGGTTTCATCGCTCTTGAAGTGGGGATAGGTGCCGGTGCCGAGGAGATACTTATACCGGAAACGGTGACTCAGATCCCTGAGATATGCAGAAAGCTCCAGAGCAGATTAGATAAAGGTAGAACTTCCAGTATTCTTGTGGTAGCTGAAGGCGACGAAGAAGGAAATGCCTACGATATCGCGAAGAAGATCGAAGCCCAATCCGGGATGAAAAGCCGTGTTACAGTTCTGGGTCATGTTCAGCGCGGGGGCAGCCCTACTGCAGCAGACAGAATGCTGGCTACGAAACTGGGCTATGGTGCAGTGAAAGCGCTACTCGACGACGCAGCTCCCTGTATGGTTGGCGTTGAAGACGGTTCTATCAGTCGCCACCCTCTTGCGGATGCCTGGACCCGTAAAAAAGAGCTTGACAAACTTCTGGTTCAACTCAGCTCCGGACTGGAATAAACCACCTGCCGAACATCAATGCAACACGGTAACTGTTGCTCTGTCTGATGAACTTCCCTGCACTGCAGTTATTACATACACCCCATTTGGAAAATCTTTCAGACTAATGCAGACGCTGGATGAGTTTTGCCCGTTCAACTCTGTGACACTGGAATCCATGACCCGTCCGGTAATATCAACAAGCCGCACATCAACCCGTCCACTGGAAAGAGAGTTAAGAGAAACAGAGAGAGTCTCAGAGGCAGGAGATGGAGAAAATGACTGTATCAATCCTTCTGCAGTTCCCTGGTCCTCTGATTCGATGCCAGTTGGATCACCCCACCAAACGTACGCGAGTTCATCCCAGCGGTTTAAGGCAATGTGTGGATGATCACTCTGGTCAATTTCCAGTTCCAAACCCCAGTAACTAACTGAGTAGGGGAGGCTTGTCAGTTCCCATGCTGCACCCTGTTCCTGCCTTGTTGCGTACATGGTGGATGTACCTGCATCGAACGCCAGATGCGGTCTGCCCTGTGAGTCGAATGCCATTGAAGGATAATCCCCGAGGGAGTAGACATCGCTCCATGTGCCTGGGTACTGGTGGTACCTCATACTGCCTTCGCTGTCAATCCATTTGTAGGCGAGTGTACTTATCTCCCCCGGGGCCACTGCTAGAGCAGGTCGCCCTCTGCAGTAGAAACTGGCTATTGTGTTTGTTTCCCAGGCACCTGGAGTATCTCCTCTTTCGTAGAGATTCAGGAAGTACTGATCCATGTCACTGTCGTCTATATAGATCTCTATACCGGCAACCCTGGGGTTCCCGCTGGAATCCAGTACAATTGACATAGGGGTGACCGCAGTGTTGTCTCCGTAGTATTCCAGTTCCAGGCGAAGCCACCCTTCACCGTCATTTACTGCATATCTCAGTTCGTATGGGAACCCGTTCATCATGGTGTAATAGGCAAGATGAACTGTACCGTCAGGGCTGATGGCCATCACCGGACCCACCATGAGTCTTCCAAAGTCGCTGTACTCTTCCACCAGCCACTCGGACCCGTTCCAGGTGGATATGGCAAGCATGTTACCAGGTTGAGTATTTACAATACGGGGGTTTTGATCCGGGCCAAGTGCGATGCAGGGTCTCCAGCCGATCAATGAGATCCGTTCTTTCTCCCATTCCCATGAGCCTGCATTTCTGTGTGCATACCATATCTGGTCATCTTTCTCGTATGCCAGGTGCGGAAGGTCCCATATGTCCAGTTCCATGGAGAGCCACCCAAAGGCTCCCGCAGAATCCACAGAAGAATAGTTCCAGCTGTTTTCCAGAGTCTCAGAAGAAGGCAGTGTGGCTGTTGCGGAGGCAGTGAACAGAAGAAGAAATGAGAATGTCAGAATAAAAATTTTCATCGCATGCTCCATTCATGATCGACACTATTCAGCATTATAGGAGACTATCCGAGTAAGAGTCAACGGTACCATTGCACATGGTTGCTGAAAGGCTTAGACTGCTCAGAACAGATAAAGGAGAGGAGTAACAGGATGAAGAGGGTAGGAATAATAATATGTGACCGTTACCACACCTGTGCCGGTGGTAAGTGTTTCAGGTCGCTTCGGAACCGGGAGGGAGCTTTTGCCCTGTACAAAGACGAGGAGGTGGAACTTGTTGGCTACACCACCTGCGGAGGCTGCCCAGGCGGTAACGTTGAGTACGCTCCAGAGGAAATGATAAAAAATGGAGTTGATGTAATCCACCTTGCCACAGGTCTCATTGTAGGTTATCCGCCCTGTCCCAGGCTCAATGCCTTTATGGAATTCATACCGGCGAAGTACGGGCTGGATGTTGTAGCCGGCACCCATCCTATCCCGCAGAAGTACTTTCTTACTCACCGGGAACTGGGGACATGGGAATCTACAGGAGCACAGGAGCTTATCAGTCATGTTCTTACAGACGAAGAAATGCGTCTTGCGTACGATTGACCCTCAGAAATGAACTATGATGAACCAGAGTCTGCGGTTCTCGGGGGCCCTCAAGCATTATGCGAGAATACTGACAAGTTGAATACTATCTCAGAACAACAAAGCCAGCTGATGCGGTTGCGCCTCCTGGAGCCCTGGCAGAGACAAAATAGATGCCAACCGGGAAAGAACCTACATCAACAGAGCGCAGAGCATTCTGAGGAAGGTTTACAGATTCACTGACTACTCTTCCCGCAAGGTTAAAGACGGCCACATCGTAAGAATTTGAGACACCGGTAACCTTGAAGGTGAGTTCTCCCTGGATGAGTGGATTGGCACTTAGCATCACCACCTGGAATGGTGAAGGAGGGATCGGATCAAAACTGCTGACTCCCAGAACCTCAAGAGACGGGTCCATGAAGGCGGAGTATGCAATAACAGATTGCATAACCCTGTCGTAGGGCCCGGTCATGTTGGGAATTTCAAGGTCTTTCGCCACCGTGTATGCAAGCCCCAGTGAAGAGGCTTTGTTCTGATAGACCTGTTCCACAGTGTTGTTGCAGAGCCTTTCTGAAGAGCCGATCTCAGGCCAGTAACCTTCCCATCCCCAGGATGTGTTGAAGAAACCTGCTACTCCGCCACCATTCGCCAGTGTAAGAAGAGTATCTGCCAGGCAGATTCCCGGGTCGGTGAAGTCGCCTGTATGGCATCCGATGCAGGAGTGAATACCGGTGCGGCCCTGGTTGTCAAAGCCGTCCATTCTCGAAATGGTCATTATTCCTGATGAGTTGATCCAGTAAACCCCTCTGTCATTTCCGTGCCCTGCGTAATGGTTCCAGCCAGCTCCATCGTAAAGAACCGGAAAGTATGTATCCGGGTAATCACCAACGGATAGCTCATAGGCTTTGGTCAATGAAAAAGTGGAAGGAAATTCTTCAGCCATGATCTCACAGCCTTTTGCTCCTACATACCCTATGTCCGGGAAGAGATTTGCCCCGCACAAAACTGCATTTCTGTACCATGTTTCTGAACTGCCCACACTGGCATATGCTGTGTTTTTTTCAAAGATTGCTACAGCACCCTCAGGAGTGGAGAAAAGAAGTCTTCCCAGAAGCACATCTGCGTAAAGGTCCAGGCTGTCAGCAAACTCTCCATAGATGCCGTTGCCGTTCCCGTCCCAGGAGCCGTCCAGATCTGAGTAGTAAAGGTCGGAGGGAGCCAGTTCGCTCAGTCCCTCGCACTCGGTGTAAACCTCACGGACAGGTACAATGGTCTCATCTCCAGCCAGAAGGACAAAAGCAGTTCCTTCATTAAGAGCATAGTGCTTTATGCAGTTCCTGATGTCTTCCTGAACATCAGTTCCCTCCCAGCTGCCATCGATTTCTTGAACTGTCAGTGTCTGGAAGGAAAGCTCCCGTTCTTCAAGAAGGCTCTCAAGTGTGACTGTTTCATCAACATAATCTTCATTTGTGATGATCAGGTAGTCTACACCGGAATCAGTTCCCGGCAGGTATGGGATCTGGATAAATGACGCATCATACCTCTCCGCAAGTGCCGTGGTACGGAAGTTCACCATCTCGATCTGCTGTTCGGAGAGTTCAGGCTGACCGTCAGAAGTGATCCAGTCAAGTTTAATTGTGCAGGATGGGGAAAGTCCCAGTTCCCCAGTGGATGCATTGTAGACCCAGGGGTTAACCGAACAGGAAACAATGGTGTATGCGTTCAGAATGTGGCCTGTGTGAATAGAGAAAAGCTTATCTTGAATACAAATGCTTTGGGTAGTTGCAGAGAGACCTCTTTCACTGGAGCCTCCCACAGGCTGAACCACAGGCGCTCCTGCCAGGGGAGCAGACAGCTGTTCTATGAACAGAGGTTCGTTAACTGAAAGTGATACAGAAGAGACCTCACATCTTCCAGGAAGAACAAAGACCCTTGAAACAACAGGAAGAAAGGGAGCATCCGGCTCCAAAGAAAAGAACCCTTCACCGTTCTCAACTGCTACGCTGCTGACGCCGTCAATCTCTATTGTTGAGTAACCTGAGGGAAATGGGGTAAAGGTATAGATCTCAGTTGTGGAGAGCAGGAAAAATAGAATACTCAGGATCATCTGTTCCCTTCAGGCTTTGCTGACACCAGACTCTAACATACTGTTCAACCCCGCAACGGTCTATTTGTTCCAGATTGACTTGCTGAATATATTCTGAACCATGAAACTCGCAGTTCTGTGTTACATAAGAAGCAACGGCAGAACCCTGATGATGCACAGGAATGCCAGATCTGAAGACATGCACTTCGGCAAGTGGAATGCACCTGGTGGCAAAGTAGAGCCAGGTGAGACTCCTGGAGAGTGTGCTGTTCGGGAAGTATTCGAGGAAACTGCCTTGACGGTGAGAGATCCCCGGATGAGGGGAGTGCTGACTTTTCCTGCCTTCGATGATGAGGAAGACTGGTACGTGTTTGTCTTCACCGCTGAAAAGTTTTCAGGTGATTTGAAACAGAGTTGCCACGAAGGTGATCTGTTCTGGATAGAAGATGTCGACCTCATGGAGCTTCCCCTGTGGGAAGGAGACAGGATCTTCATGAAATGGCTTGACGCAGACAGGTTCTTCAGCGGAAAATTCGTTTACTCAACTTCAGGATATGAGTCTCACTCAGTTGTTTTCTACGGAGATGACCGGGAATCGTCTGATAGTACTGAGCAGGAGAGCAGTAATGGGAAAGTGCTTTTTCTGGACAGTAACCCCGTGGTTTCGGATACTGCTGTCGGCATGCTCTTCTCACTTGGGTACAGTGTTGATGTTGTCCTGGATGGTAAAGCCGTATTAAGTCAATACAGAGCAGCAATGGAAAATGGAAAACCGTACAGGATTGTAATAATGAACCTCAGTATTCCCCGGGGAATGGGCGGAACTGAAACGGTCAGGCGTCTTCTGGCAATTGACCCTGAGGCTGCGGTCATTATCTCCAGCGGTTTTACCGGCAGTGATGTAATGAGCAGCTGCCATTCTTATGGATTTAAGGCTGCTCTACCCAAACCATATACCGTTAGAGAATTGTTTCATGCGCTTGATACCGCTCTTGGATCGTGAACTATTACAGTAATGGAACAGAATCTTATCTGATGGCGTATATTGCGTGAAAGAAGTGTTGGAGGTTTTGCATGACAGAAATGGTTAAGACTGCTGTATGTTCCAGAGATGCAGCTGAACCGGTTGGCCCCTACAGTCAGGCGATAGTTACAGGTTCGCTTGTTTTTGTAAGTGGTCAGCTGGGTATGGTTCTGGCGAAAAAGAAGTTGAGTGAGACGGTTGAGGGTCAAACCCGACTGGCTCTGGAAAGTATCGGGAAAATATTAGCCGAAGCAGGCTGTTCCATGGATGATGTTGTTAAGACAACGGTTCTTCTTGCAGATATGGATGATTTCAAAGCAGTGAACCGGGTGTATGCAGAGTTCTTTAACGAACCGTTCCCTGCTCGTGCAGCATATCAGGTAGTAAAACTTCCACTTGATGCCATGGTTGAGATCGAAGCTGTGGCGAGACTGAAAGAGAGATAGAATGCTGGGTCAGGTCTGGTCAACTGTGATGGGTTCTGATGGTTTTACAAAGTTCATTCTTTTGCTAATCCTTCTTCTTTCCGTTGGATCATGGGCGGTTGCCATTGCAAAACTCAAGGAATTGCGCCGTATTATGAGTGCCTCAAGGGTATTTATGGAAGCTTTAAGAACTACTGGCCGTCCTCCAGGAGGGGACTTTGTCAAAAGTTCAGGAGATATGGGGCCTCTGGCAAGAATGTACACCGAAGCTGGAAGGTATCTCAGGCGTCGGAAGGATCAGGGCAAAACAGAGCCTCTTAACAGAGAAGAGGTATCCATTCTTCACAGTTCTCTGGAAAGAGAGGCCAGTGAGGATCTTGCCCAGAGAAGCAGGAACATTGGTTTTCTAGCGACAGTTACCAGCGTCAGTCCGCTTCTTGGACTTCTTGGAACAGTCTGGGGAGTTCTGGCAAGCTTTATTGCCATGAGAGAAGCGGGAGTTGCAGATATAAGCGCTGTTGGTGCCGGAGTAGCTGCCGCACTTACCACCACGGTTGCAGGTCTTCTTGCGGCTATCCCAGCCAATGTATTCCATAACTATGCCGTGGGCAAAGTTGATGATCTTGCAGGGGAGATGGACAGATTTCTCAGTGAGCTTGTTGATGTTTGCAGAAGAGGATCCATAGAATGATAAAACAGAGATACAGGCAGTTCTCCTCGATCAATGTGACCAATCTTGTGGATGTTACATTCGTTCTGCTTGTGATCTTCATGCTGAGTGCACCTGTAATGCAGAGAAGCACGGATATCACACCACCTTCAACTGACCAGGGACAGATCATTCAGAGACTTGACCCCGGGACCTCTCTTGTTGTTGAAATGGACGGTGTGGGAAACTTGTCAGTGGCAGGAGAGCCTGTTGCACCGGAAGACCTTTCGTCCCTTGCAGAGGCCGCCGTTTCTTCCGGCAGGTCAGAGGCATATCTAAGGGCAGACGGTGAGGTTCAGTATGCGAAGCTTGCCGGTGCTCTCACGGAGCTCAGGCGTGGCGGTTACGCAAATGTCGGTCTTATCCAGGAGTCTGTTAGTGGAATCGAATAACCCGTTCCTGAAGCCGCCAAGATCACGAGGCTCCCACACTAAGGGCGACTTTTACATGTCTGCGGGCATTCATGGCTCTATTCTTCTTCTCCTTCTGCTGATTGGATTTATTGCAGGGAGCCGGGATGTCATACCCATGGGTGGAGGAGAATTCGTCTCTGTTGAAATGATAGTCCTTGATACCGGAGATATTCCTGCAGAAGCGGAGTTCATCCCAGAGGAGATCCCTGTTGAAATAGAAGAGGTACAGGAAGAGATCACAGAAGTAATCGAGGAGTCCGTTGAATCAGAGGTGGTGGAAGTAGTAGAGGTGCAGGAGGAGACTGAAGCAGTTGAGGTTCAGGAAGAAGTCACTCCTCAGCAGAGCACAGAATTCATAGGGGTTGGCTCGGAAGGTGAGGCTGGAAGCGGCGCTCCCGGCCCTGCCAGTTACGAGGGCAGGGTCTTCAGTGCCATCAGACGGAATTTCAGAACCTCTGTGAATCCGACACAGAGCTACCGGATCAGCTTCACTGTGAATCTGGACGGTTCCCATTCCCATGAAATACTGAGAACCAGCGGAGACAATGGCTTTGACAGAGCAGTTACTCACGCATTGAACAGCGCCAGCATACCGCCCATTCCCCCGGGTCGTACATCACCGGTTAACATGCAGATCGAATTTTTCGGCCCGGAATCCTAGCAGCAGGATCCTTCAGCAGTTTCAGGGGTCACCTGACCCTCAGTTTTACCGCCTCAACACCCTCCCGGTTTCTCATCGGACTCATCTTTCTCAACTGTCTCAGCTTCTGGAGTCACTGAGTCCATCAGTTTTCTGATCATTTTGCCCAGACCAGTGTATTCATCTTCTCTGATCCGTCCAGACCTTCTTCAAGAAGCAACCCTATCAGCTCTTCAACAAACTTGATCCTTTTATCACGGGGAACCCCCGGAAGAATCATGCTTACTCAACATGGCAGCATTTAGACCATTCGATCTTCGCACATTTCCATCATTCCTGAGATGTTCATTAATTCTCCTGATGGTTGGTATATGATACTGGTCCATGTTGCCATCCTGATTCATCAAGCCAAGGCTGGGGATAGCCAACTTCGTGAGCCAAATGTCCCGGAGAGTTGATATAGCCGTCATCATACTTGACGATCATAATATCTGCAAAATCCCACCATGCTGAAACAACGCTGTCTGCATTCGACTGGCAGAAGTCAGTTATGAAAACGGCGCACTCATCAGTTCCGGAAGTATTGAAGATCTCCAGAGCGCTCACATCAGATATTGCGATCTTCCCGATTTCCTGTACTTCGATCGTTTCCTGTATTTCCTCGATATCTTTTCTCATATAGCTGTATTTGACAGCGGCCCAGTTGGCAACGAAATTGAATGCCCACCACGCACTTTCTCTGGAATAAACACCGGGGTTACAAGTCTGGTAAACATCCGGCAGATCACTTACGCCGCAATAGAAAGGAACAAAGCAGGTCTCTGCTGGTTTGTCCGGTCCGAACCAGGTAATCCCGCCAATGGGGTCTGGCAGCCATGATCTTCCCTGATTCACATAAACAAAACTGCAGTAATCCACCGAGAGAGGCCTTTCCCACGCACCCTCCAGTGGTCGATCGGGATTGTTCGCATCTCCGCTTCCGTCAGCAGGTCCGTAAAACCGGTAGGGGTATCCGAAAGGACCAGCAGCTATACCAGCTGTCATATCGAACTGGGTACCCTCGTAATGATCCCGATGAAGCCTCATCACATCGCGAAGTGCCAGAGGCTGATCAGGCTTGATGCTGAACGGGTAGTAGCGAGTGAATCCATCTTCTACCCAGGGGCTCAGCTGCATTGAAGGAGCTGCAAAGGTCATCACACGCCAGACTCTTCTTAAACTGTAGTATGGATGGTTGTATTCCCCCTCGCTTACTGCCTAGAGCCAGTCCATCTCTCCATCAGCAGGACTCCACCAGCCAAGAGCCTCGCATTGGTCAAACAGGTTGGAGGAGTGCAGGAAAACAGATTCATTGTCTGAAATGTCTCTGATCCTGAATTCATTGGCAGCAACAAATATTTCACCGTCCGGCACCTTCTGTGCAACCCAGAGACCGCTGGTGCTATCACTGGTTCCACAACACATTTCCATTACCCATGCTCTTCAGGGTCTCCGATAAGAAGGGTTTCTCCAGTGCCATAATAACCGTATTCCTCTATCAACGAACCTATCAAAAGAACTGCTTCTCTTGCAGTAGTACACCGCTCCAGTGCTACTCTGGATAACTCTGCAGAATAAAAGATTCGTTTACCGGGGAGAGGTCCCAGCTGCACTCACCTATCATCAGCTGGTGTTCGTTCATAATACCGTAACTGCCATCAAAGTACGCATATGTATGCTCAACCTGAGGTATCTCTCCCAGGGGGACGCTGCTGGCATAACCCGGTGTATTGTATGTTGGACCGCGTTCATCACAGACAATGCGGGGATAGGAAAAGCTGTTGTACTGTGGAAATTCTCCCAGAGCACAGGCAGAACAGTATACAGGCCGCATTGAGCCCGGCTCATGATCAGCAGCCGGAACAAATACCAGCCTTTGATCGGACAGTTCGTTGTCATCCGAATGTGTTACATACATAGAACCATCCTCGGATGCCCCCGGGGTAACGATAATTGTGGTACATGCTGCTGCAACTCCATATACGGCAAATACCAGGCTCAGCCAGTTTTTCATAAATACTCCTTTAACATGAATTCTTCCACTGTTACTATAGACAAAATGTTTCTCTGGAATAACCCTTGAATCCAGTGACTGTAAGAGAAAAGTAATGTAAAGGTCAGAAGGTTTTTTTTGATGGCAAAGAATGCAGCATCCAGTTCGAATCCACTACGGGGTGCCAAGTAGAACAACTTTTTCAGAGTCCGAATGGTACCCTGAAAAACAATAGAGAACAGCAGGGAATTACACAAGAATTGTAAGACTATCTTGGAATTCTCTGAAACCTGTAGGATTTTCGGTTGTTGGTTCTACTCAGTGCTATTGTATATCAGCGGTGGTAGAAGCTCTTCAAGAGGGAGTCTCAGCTCTGCTGTATAGGATCTGTTTACATCCATGGTTCCCATAAGGTTGGCCATGGCGAAGCTGCTGTTTTCCTCCACTCTTCTGCTGAATACCTGGTGACCATTGCAAGTCACAATGATATCTCTGCTGAAATCAACCATTTCAGGGTGAAGAAGAAGGCGGATATCGCAGAATCTGTTTACTGTTAAATCAAATACATTGTCTGTATAAGTGGCTTCAACTCTTACTGATGGCCCAGGTCTGGTGAAAAGCCAGTAGTATTGCGGGGGATTGAAGCTGTCCTGAAGCTGGAGTGCTTCCCCATTTCTCAATATTGTAATGGTGAAGCTGTCTCCTGCGGACATTTCATCCTGAATAAGACCTATGTCACTCAGATCGCTTACTTCTTCATCCATGAAGCCTGTAATGATATCGCCCTCGGTCAACCCCAGTCTGGTTGCCGGTAGATCTCCATCAAGGATTCCGGTTATCAGTACACCGTTTCCCTCAAAATCCCAGTCGGGGTAGAAGCCGAATTGAAGTCTGTCTGATACAAGCAATGTGTTGTAGTCAGAGTCTTTTCCTATGAGCGGCCAGGGAATGATCGAATCAATTCTGAGCCAGTCACAGCCGGAGGGCTCACCTGCTTCCCATATTATTTCTTCCGGGAATCTTACTCTATCGGTATTCTCGAGAAACTCAATAACCCTTTCTTCTATCTGAGGCAGATAGGCCGGGTCATGGCTGAATCCTTCAAAAGTATGGTACTCTATCCGTGCTCCAGCTTCTTCAGCCAGGGCAATAGTGGGGGCCATTTTTGTTACCGGATACAAACCGTCTTCATCAGTGTGGGTTGCGATCCCCGGTCTGTTGAAAAGACTGGGCAGATAGGTTCCTCTTTCCCCGCTTAATGCGGCAACGCCGATGTGTCCGGAGAATGCAAGGTATCCGGCGAAGTAATCCGGATGAAGCATCATAAGAGAGAAGCTGCCTGATGCACCATCTGAGAACCCTCCCACAAAGACCTTTGAATCATTTATACGGAAGTTTGACTTCATCCACCTTACAATGCTGAGGATGCCTTCTTCCCCTACAGTGTCCCACCAGACTGCACCCATCTGTCCACTGGGAAAGGCTATCAGGTATCCCTCGTCCAGAAGGCGGGGAATGATATACCATTCGGAGAGAGTTTCAGAATCCATTGTGCGAAGATCTGTAGTGCTTACACCACCATGGAGCCAGACGAATAAAGGGTTTACTCCCTCAGGATCATAATTCGGTGGAATTACGAAGTAGAAGTGCCTTGAAACACTGTCAGAGTAAAGAATAGTTGCAGATAGGAGAGAATCATAAATCAGATCACTTTCAATTTCAGGATGGATCAAATCCTCTCCGCAGGAAACGGTGGAGATGAGTTCGCGGAATTCTCCCATCTCAACATCATGTTCAGTCAACTCAGATGTGCTGAAAGAGTCTGCAACCATGGTGCCTGTGATCATCAGCATTATTGCCAGGAAGCTTATCGTGTTCATCTCTCCTCCAGAGAAATTGATGTTACATTCTATTGTGGATTAAGTGCAAGGGGATACTGCATCATGCAGTAAGAGGTTGTCAACTCTTTGGCCATTTGCATTATTGGGGCTGTGGTGCTATCTATCTCTGCGGAGCGGGTGTTATGAAGGGAGCTGAATTGACAGGATCACAGTGCTTTGTTACGGTGATACTGGCGGTAATAGTTGTTCTGTTGTATTCAAGAAAACTGTCTGCTCCTGTGATTTTTCTTTCCGCTGCTGCAGTTCTTGCAATTTCCGGTATTATCTCTCCTTCTGAAGCACTGGCTGGTTTTGGGAACGATGCTATTGCCGTGATGCTCATGCTTCTTGTCATCAGTCAGATCATCTGGAGAACCGGCTTTGTTCAGTGGATCTTTGAGGTCAGGCTGAAGCCTTCAAGCAGGTACAGAGTATTTCTTTCGCAGATGATGCCCTTTGTGGGAGGAAGCTCCGCATTCATGAACAACACTCCTGTTGTTGCCATGATGATCCCGTTTGTGAGCGACTGGGGGAATCGCCATAATATACCGGCATCCAAACTGCTGCTGCCCTTGTCATGGGCTGCTATCCTTGGTGGGATGATTACTCTGATAGGTACATCCACCAACCTGATAGTGAACAGTCTTGTGGTAGGTTCAGGAGAAAAAGGACTCTCTATCCTTGACTTTACTCCCGTTGGGCTGATGCTCTTTACCGGTGGTATGGCATATGTACTGCTGTTTGGTTACAAAACACTTCCCCGTCGGAAGAGCCCTTCAGAAAAGCTTGCGGAGAGCCCCAGAGAGTACATAACCAACCTGATAGTTGAAGCCGGTTCGGACCTTGTGGGAAAAACAGTGGAATCAGCAAGCCTCAGAAGCCTGAAGGATCTGTTCCTGGTGGAAATACTACGAGGTGACACTGTAATTGCACCTGTGGTGCCTTATGAAGTGCTGGAGGCGGGAGACCAGCTTCTTCTTGCAGGAAAGATATCTGCAGTTGCAGAGCTTGTCGCAGGCAGGAAAGGTCTTTCACTTGCCGGAGAGGAAGATTTCCCTGAGGCGGAGAAGATTCATGTTGTTAAAGTAGTTGTTTCTCCAAGGTCATCCTTCATAGGAGTGAAAGTTAAGAACACCAACTTCCGGGGCAGATTTGATGCGGCAATTCTTGCTGTTCACAGGCAGGGCAGGAGAGAAGAGGGAAAGATCGGTGACATGAAGCTAAGGTCAGGCGATCTTCTTCTGCTTGTCACCGGTGATGATTTTGCCGGGTCAACCGCAAACACTGAAGATTTCTTTGTAATATCCATGATCAGACAGATACACAATATTGATATGAAGAAATCCATATTCATTACGGCTTCAGGTTTCTCCTGCATACTCCTCAGCATTTTCGGTCTGGTCCCTCTGTTCAATTCTCTTCTGGCTCTTATTGCTGTCTTTCTGATATCCAGGATCGTTTCCGCAGGTGAGCTGAAGAGTATGATCAACATGAACCTGCTTGTAGTTGCCGCATTCGCCATTGCCGTTGGCAGGGCGGTACAGGTTACAGGTCTGGGAGATCTGCTTGCCAATTCTGTTGTTGCATGGTTCGAGCCCCTTGGAGTTATCGGGGTGCTGGCAGCAGTGTACCTTACCACCAACATCCTCGCGGAGTTGATAACAACAACAGCTGCAGCTACAATAGTGTTCCCCTTTGCTGCGGCTTCAGCCACGGCTCTGGGTATAGACGGGACACCCTTCTACCTTGCAGTTGCCTACGGTGCTGCAGCAAATTTCATCACTCCTGTTGGATATCAGACAAATCTGATGATCTTCGGTCCAGGCGGATATCACATAAACGATTTCCTGAAAGCTGGCCTGCCTCTGAAGCTAATCTGTGCTGTTATTGCAATTACCGGTATCTCGCTGGTTCACGGATTGTTTTAAGCGACAGCAATACCTTCACTTTTTATCTGCTGTACGAAGGGATCACCAATAGTGAAACTGTCAGGACTGAATGGCAATGGCTCCAGTCTAACATCAATTGATACTGCAAGTTCCGTGAGTCTAATCCGTTCTTCAAAGCGGTCATTACCGATTTGGGGTGATATTATCGCAACATCAATGTCACTCCACTTGTCTGCGTTTCCAGTGGCATAAGAGCCAAAAATGTATGCCTCCGCGATCAGGAAACCGGCTCCGCGAAGCTTGTCCAGGAATAGCTGGACGTTTTCTAATACTACAGCTTCGATTTCAGCCATGCGAAAATCTCCTCTACTCTCTGCAGTTCCTGTTCAGTGAATTGCTCTGTGCATTTTCTTCTGAATTCCTTCTAATAGTCAGGATACCTGGATTCCAGATTGAAGGTTGTTATTCTTATCAGGGAACGCTTCATGTCATCTGCAATAATAATGTCCACCTCTTGAGCTAATCTCAATAGATTATGAGAGCGCGGAATCAGTTGTTTTGATCGTTGAGCCAGTATTGCTTTTATTACTTTTTCAAGGGCTAGATGACCAAAGAAAAGGGCATAAGAGTAGTCTTCTTTTTCAAAGAGGTGTCTTGCAACACTAAGAGATTCTTCCGCTTCGGATACCCAATAATCAACGATCTCTTTTTGGTTCATTGAAAGCACCATCTTTCGCAATTCTTCTGCTTTGTTAGACTATAGCAAACTTTTTCAACAGGAACCAATGCTGTGAGCAACATCAAATCAAAAGGGCTAATCTATTCCATGCAATTACCGGTCTCTCGCTGGTTCACGGATTGTTTTAACTTCACCAGACAGTATCGTCCCCTTTGTAACCTTCTTCTCTTTCACTGCTCCAGCAGATCACAACTGTGGTTTCATCTGTGTTGTTCTCAAAGATGTGCTTTACCCCTTCGGGGATTGTGAGAATTGAAGGAGAATCTGCTGAGAGGGTAGTGGTTGCGTCTTTCTGCTTTACTGTGACAGCACCGGAAAGCACCAGTATCTGTTCGTTGCGACCGGGGTGAGTATGGTTGCCCCTTGTACGCCCTGGTTCTATGGAGAAGGCATGACAGTTGGTTATGTCCCCTGTGTCTGCCAGGTGCTCAAAGGGGTTTACCACGAAACCTCTGCTGTCTCTGTGATCGTCCAGTACCCAGTTATCCATTTCTTCCTTTCGTTGTTTTGAATCTGCGGTATTCTTTCTTCAGGTGCAAGCTGTGGTTGTTGCATATATGTATATTTGCATATATTCGCAAATATACGAAAGGAAAACATGAAAACGGAGGAAATGCGCTTCTACATTCAAAGAGCAGAAACCCTGAAAGCACTCGCCAATCCATACAGGGTGTGGATGGTGGAGAAACTGGCAGAAGGTGAGCTTTGCGTCTGCGAATTCAATAATGCTCTTGACCTTGATTATTCAACCATATCCCGCCACCTGTCTGTTCTTCGAAAAGCGGGGATAGTTGAGTACAGAAAGAGCGGAAAACAGGTTTACTACAGTTTAAGAACTCCCTGTATTCTCGGGTTCCTCAGCTGCTTTGACGAGGTGCTAAAGCTGAACATTAAAGAGGAAACGGAGTATCTGAGCAGCCGGGAGAGCGTGCAGTGAACTGGAAAAAGGAATGGAAAACTCTTGCCTGGCTCACAGGGATATTTCTGGGCATCTACTACCTGCCGGTTGGCAGAGAGAGATTCGATCTCTCAATACTGGAATCACTTGAACTGGCAAAATGGTACGCCAGGGAGCATGTTCTCCTCTGTCTGATTCCCGCCTTTTTTATTGCGGGGGCCATAGGTGTGTTTGTAAGCCAGGGCTCGGTGATGAAGTATCTTGGAGCCGGTGCGAAGAAGGTTGTAGCATACGCTGTGGCTTCTGTGTCAGGCTCAATTCTTGCAGTATGCTCCTGTACTGTTCTTCCACTCTTCGCAGGTATTTACCGGATGGGAGCCGGGCTGGGACCTGCCACTGCTTTCCTCTATGCGGGACCTGCCATTAATGTTCTTGCAATCATCCTTACCGCCCGTATCCTTGGCATTGAGCTCGGGGTGGCCAGAGCCGTGGGAGCTGTTGTTTTCAGCGTTGTTATTGGACTTCTGATGCATCTGATCTTTCGTAAGGATGAGGCGAAAAGGACTGCTTCATCTTCAATGCCATCTTATGAGGACCAGGGCAGAGCTCTGTGGAAGAACGCAGTTTTCTTCTTCATTCTTGTGGCAATAATGGTTGCTGCCACCTGGGGTGGCTGTAACTGCTCAGACAGTTTTCAGAACACGATTTACGGATTGAAAGAACCCATACTTTCTGTTCTTTCTGTTTTACTGGGAATTGTTCTGGTGTTGTGGATGAGGATAAAGGCATGGAAGATCATTGCTCTTACCGCTGTTGTTCTTTTAGCTGCTATCCTTTACCCCCGGGGCTTTACAGTTCCATTTGTGGTTGGGATGCTGGGTCTCTCTGTTATTCTGACAACTGGCGGGGGAGAGGGTGCAGAGTGGTTTGAGGCCACATTCGGCTTTGCACGGCAGATCCTCCCGCTGCTCTTTGCAGGAGTGCTTGTGGCAGGGCTGCTTCTTGGCCGGGTTGGCTATGAAGGTCTTATCCCCTCCTCATGGATCGAGAGTGCTGTCGGCGGAAATTCTCTGCAGGCAAACTTTTTCGCATCAATAGCCGGTGCTTTCATGTATTTCGCAACCCTTACTGAGATACCAATACTGCAGGGTCTTCTGGGCAGCGGAATGGGCAAAGGACCTGCCCTTGCTCTGCTGCTTGCCGGGCCTGCTCTCAGCCTGCCGAACATGCTTGTTATCAGAAGTGTTATGGGAACAAAAAAAACGGTTACTTTTGTAGCTCTTGTTGTTGTTATGGCCACACTTAGTGGTTTGATCTTTGGAAATATCTAAAAGGGGAATACTTATGATCAGGATACAGGTGCTGGGTACCGGATGTCCAAAGTGCGGGATGATGGCGGAGGTGGCGGAAGCTGCCGCTCTGGAACTGGGTATTGAGTACGAACTTGAGAAGATCTCTGACCTGAATGAGATTGTGAGTTTTGGCGTGATGATGACACCTGCTCTTGCTGTGGATGGTGTTGTTAAAGCGGTGGGGAAGGTGCCTGCATTTGAGACAATGAAGGAGATACTGGGAAGTTGATCCGCCTGTTGGAACAATTTCTCACCTGGGAATAGTATAGTAGCCATACAGGTAGTATTTTAAGGAAAGCGAAAGTGTGGTGTTCAATGAAGTTTCTGATGGCGGGGGTTATCCTCGTGTTCAGTGGTTATTCTTCCGAGTTCATGCAGATGACTCCTATGGGCAATGAATGCATTCCTGTCAGTATTGAACTCTCCGGCTGTACCGAGGCTTCAGAAGCACTGGAGCAGCTGGAATTTGATATTGATTTCTCAGGGATACTTGAGACTGCAGACCGTGGAGAAGGTTATGCCCATGCACGATGTGTACTTTCCGGAACAAGAGGCAGCTATACACTTTCTGTGGATGTTGACGGAGCGGAAGGTGAGATGCTTTTGAAGACAGAGTATTCAGGTTCTTCATGGCAAACTCTTATTCACAGATTTGCAGATGAGTTTGTCTACCTGCTTTCCGGTGAGCAGGGAATAGCATCTACTCAGGTTGCATACATAACCAGAAGCAGTGGTTTCTATTCTCTGAAAGTGCAGTCACTGGATCCAAGAGCACCTCAGGTAGTTATATCTGATGATGAGGTCATCACTACCCCGTCATGGAGTACGGATGGCGAAGAGATCGCATTCACTTCGTACAGGAATGGCCTTGGCGATATCTATCTCTATTCATTTGCCAATTCATCTGCACAGAGGATCATAACCGGTGGATTGAACACCTCCCCTGCGTGGACCCCGGACTCCAGGTACATCGCATTTACGAGAAGCATCGGGGGTAATTCAGATATTCACAGATATGATACTGCGTCAGGAGACGTACAGAGACTCACTGCCAGAGGATCAATAGAAACATCTCCGTCGTTCTCCCCCACAGGACAGCAGATGATACTTACCAGTGACAGGGTCGGTTATCCACAGCTTTACATAATGGACTCTTCAGGGGGGAGCGTTGAGAGGGCAGGTTTTGCCCACGGGTACTGCGACAGCCCTTCCTGGTCTCCCACCGGAGACCGCATAGCTTACTGTGCCCGTTCCAATGGGGATTTTCATATCTTTGTGATGAATGCTGACGGAACTGATATCAGGCAGGTAACCACGGAGGGGACTCTAAACGAGGATCCGGTCTGGTCTCCAACCGGCGGCCATCTTGCATTTTCCAGTGACATGAACGGTGAAAGATCTATATATCTTCTGGAATTGAATAAACTAACTGTTTACAGGTTATCCAGTGGTACAGAAAGTTACTGTGCAACATGGTCGCCTGTAACCATTCAGGGAGGGATACAGTGAAAAATACGGCACTTATTCTTGCGTGCTGCCTAATCGCAGGTCTTATGGCGGGTTGCAGACCTGATGATACAAATGGCGATACGGATGTTGATCCTGATTCTCTGTCATTTATTGAGGATGATACTCTCGGTGTTGGAGTATGGGTGGAGGATACAGTGGTAACCTATGCCGACCAGCTTGCAGATCATCAGCTGGTGTTGAACGATGTATTCTTCGACTACAATTCAGAGGATCTTTCCCCGGAAATGCTCCAGTTACTTATGGCTGATGCAGATTATGTAATGAATAATTCAGGTTTCCGACTGCTTCTGGAAGGGCATTGCGACAATCGGGGTACAATTGACTACAACCTTGCCCTGGGCGAGAGAAGAGCCCAGTCGGTGTATGATTATCTGTCAAACTACGGGATAGCCGCAGTCAGGATCGAGACCGTCAGTTACGGTAAGGAAAGGCCATTTATCACCGGTGATGATGACTGGGCTCTTTCGCAGAACAGGCGTGTACATATGCGCGTTCTTCCGGAGTAGATCATGAAATTGTTTATGATGCCTCTGGTTGCCATCCTCCTTCTTACGGGCTGCTGGGGAGGACAGTGGGTGAACTCTCCAGGCACGGTTGAAGACATTGATGTAAGAACCGGGAAGATCACTCTGATGCTTGACTCCCTCAGGGATATCTCTGAGCAGAATGAGATTCTTCTGAGAGCAATTCAGGCTCAGGCTGGAATGCGTGGCGGGGATCAGTCGCAGAATTTAATGGAACTTGCAGATCAGCTTGAGAGGCTGCTTAATTCAACTGGTTCTTCAGCACCGTCAACAGTTGATGCTGTCAGCGTTCAAACTGCTTATGAAGAGGCTTTCCGCCAGTATCAGCAGGGGGGATATTCTGTTGCTGCCGACGGTTTCCTGGAAGTTGCCATGGGAAGCCCGGAGGCTGATGTGGCGGATGATGCTCTTTACTATCTTGCTCTGTGCCATCAGAGTCTTGGTGAGACCCACAGAGCTATAGAGGAGCTGGCGGCTGTTTACTTCAAGTATCCTTCGTCAGAAAAGGCTGCTCCAGCCCTGGCCAGAGCGGCTGCAATATACAGTGCTAACTCAGCTGTTGCGGAGATGCACAGACTGGAAACTCTTATCCTGGAGAGCTATCCAAACAGCGAAGAAGCTCGTCTTATTGCCGACAGGAGAAGTGGACAGTAGTTTATTGAACAGCGATGCTTGGCATTTAAGAGAAAAATCAAGCATATTACTTGGCTGAAGTAGAAAGTGTGTCCCCTTTTGTGGGGCTTGTAATTGCGTGCCGCGCAGCTGATTAATTAATATTTGATCGGTGGCGGCAGTGTTGCGTTCCTGCAACTGCACAGAAGAAGAGGAGAGAATGGCTTACGAACTGATAAAGGAAGAGGACGACAAGAGAGTTGTCCAGTTTACCATGGATGCCGGTGACCTCAAGAAAATATTTAAGAAAGTAAAGAGGAACATCTCCAAAGAGGTAAGCATTCCCGGTTTCCGTCCGGGACATGTTCCCGACAGTATCATAGAGAAGAGATACGGAAACATCATTCTGGCAGAAGTTGCAGAGAGTGCCCACCAGGATCTAACTGATGGTCTATTTGACAAGTTCGACTGGATTCTTTCCGATGCAGATCCTGAACCTGAGAAAGTACTTCCTGTGGAGGGTGAGGACTATTCATATAAGGTGACCTATCACATATACGAAACACCTGAACCTGTGAACTACAAAGAGATCAAGCTTACAGTACCGGCATACGATTCGGTGAAGGCTGTTTCTGAAACCCTCGATCATATCCGGGGGCAGTTTGTTACCTTTGATGAGACAGATCAGCCCTCAGAGGAAGGTGATCTTGTTATTCTTACCTTTCCTGATTCTGGCGACAAGGAAGATTCAGAACCCAAAGAGCTTACCGCTGTTATAGGCCAGAATGATATGGGCCCCGGATTTGACAAGATCATTACAGGAGTGAAAGCCGGGGATGATTTTACTATGCAGATGAAGGTTGAGAAGGGCGATGACCCTGGTCTCAAGGGCCCTGCACACACCTTTACAGTTAAAGAGGTAAAGGTTCATTCCCTGCCTGAAATGGATGACGAATTTGCCACAAAAGCCGGTGGTTTCGAAACAATGGATGAGTTCCACCAGAAGGTAACTGATGATGTTACCAGTCGTTTTGATTCGGAAATGAAGAGCTATACCGAGAGACAGGCCATTGACAGCATTCTGGACAGCAATGTGTTTGATGTTCCTGAATTCATGGTGGAGAACCTCACCAAAGATTATGTAAGTCATCTTGAAGATGGAGATTCCACCGAGGAAGCGGAAAAAGCTGCCGGTGAAATGGCTGAAAGAAAAGTAAGAGAATTCCTCATCCTTCGTCAGATCGCAATTGTGGAAAACCTTGAGATAAGCGAGGAGGAGATCGAAAAAGCAATTGCAGATGGTGACAGCAGATCATCGTATCTTGACAGGAACAGGAATGATAAGGCACTGGAATTTATATTGAATTCATCGGTAACAGAGGAGAAAGCGTCTGATGAAGATTCAGGTCAGTCTGAAACTGTACCATGGAGATGGGTGGTAGTTGACCCTTCTGAAACAGAGGCCATCGAACAGGGAGAGAAATAATGCCTGTGATTCCTTTTGTCGTGGAGAGAGAGGGCAATTCCGAGAGATCGTACGATATTTACTCCAGGCTTCTCAAGGACCGGATCATCTTTATCGCTGACACGATCACTGCCCAGACTGCAAGTGTTGTTGTGGCGCAGCTTCTTTTCCTGGAAGGCCAGGATACAAAGCGCGATATCAACATGTACATTCACAGCCCCGGTGGCTCGGTCTCTGCCGGCCTGGCCATATATGACACCATGGAGTTCATCAAGCCTGATATCTCAACTTTCTGCATGGGCAGTGCCGCTTCCATGGCTTCTGTTCTCCTTGCAGCAGGTGCAAAGGGCAAGAGAAGTATTTTACCCCACGCAAGGGTCATGATACATCAGCCCAGCGGGGGAGCGGTTGGTCAGTCTGCAGATATTCAGATAGAGGCCAGGGAAATAATGAAGATACGCAAACAGATGGATCAGATCCTCTCTGATCACACCGGAAGACCGATAGAACAGATCAATGCTGACAGTGATCGTAACTTCTGGATGGATGCCCAGGAGGCTCTGGATTATGGGATAGTCGACAATATTTTGACGAATCGAGACTGAAAATGCCAAAAGAAAACAGATGTTCATTCTGTAACAGGCCTGCTGCAGAGGTTAATCAACTGATCCAGGGGCCTGGCGTCTTTATCTGTGATGATTGTGTGCGTTACTGCCATGAGATCGTGGATGAGAACAGCAATAAGGGGAGTTCTGATAAACCTTCTTTCCTCAGCAAGGCCCTTCCTGTCCCTGCAGAGATCAAGGAAAAGCTTGATCAGTATGTGGTTGGGCAGGGCGAAGCTAAGAAAGTTCTGTCAGTTGCTGTCTACAACCATTACAGAAGACTTCAAAGCAAACATGATGCCACTGCTTCTGTTGAGCTGGAGAAGAGCAACATCATTCTTCTGGGACCTACTGGCGTGGGTAAAACGCTGCTTGCCAGAACCCTGGCTAAGATCCTTGATGTACCCTTTGCCATTGCTGATGCCACAACTCTCACAGAGGCAGGGTATGTTGGGGAGGATGTGGAGAATATTCTACTCCGGTTGCTGCAGGTTACCGATATGGATGTTGAACTTGCTCAGCACGGTATCATCTACATTGATGAGATCGACAAGATCGCCAGAAAATCAGAGAATGCTTCCATCACAAGAGATGTTTCAGGAGAGGGTGTTCAGCAGGCACTGTTGAAGATGATAGAAGGTACAGTTGCCGGCGTTCCTCCAGGGGGCGGACGGAAGCATCCCTATCAGGATCACATTCAGGTGGATACCACAGACATCCTGTTCATATGCGGAGGAGCTTTTCACGGCATAGAGAAGATAGTCTCAAAGAGGATCAGAAGATCCGCCCTGGGTTTCAATGCAGACCTGGGTAATGAAGATGAATTTGAAGGAACCAAGATACTGAAGAAAATAGAAGCCCATGACCTGGTACATTTCGGAATTATCCCTGAACTGGTTGGGCGTTTGCCGGTGATGGTCATGCTGAATGACCTTTCAGAGGAAGACCTGGTTCGAGTCTTGACTGAACCCAAGAACGCTCTGATCAAGCAGTTCAGATATATGTTTAATCTTGAGGGAGTTGACCTTCAGGTTACCGATGCTGCACTTCTTGCCATTGCCGGAGAGGCCAGTAAAAGCAAAAGCGGTGCACGGGGGCTTCGTTCAATCGTGGAGAGGATTCTTCTGGATCCCATGTATACAATACCGTCAAAAGAGCAACCGGTGAGCAAACTGATCATTAATGAGAAATGTGTAACAGATGGTGAAGCCCCGGACATGATAGAGCAGGATATACAGCGGGAAGCCGTCTGATTTGGCAAAACTGAATATCCAGTTCTTGAAAAGTTGCCCCGGGAAAACAGGTCTGCCCACTGACGGCCTGCCTGAGATCGCATTTATCGGAAGATCCAATGTAGGCAAGTCGTCTCTTATAAACAAGCTTGCAGGCGGATCAAAGGTTGCCAGGACCAGCTCAAGACCTGGCTGTACTCAGTACATTAATATTTTTACCACGAACAAACAGTATTACATCGCCGATCTTCCCGGATATGGTTTTGCCAAGGCACCGGAAAGACTGCGTAAACAGTGGATCGGCTGGATCGGCTGGTATCTTCGGGAGAGAAAACCTCTCAGGGGCACTGTGCTTCTGGTGGATTCCAGACATCCGGGACTTGAAAATGACCTGTCCATGGTCAGGTTTCTCATGGAAGGTGGCAAGCCCTACATTGTGGCTTTAACGAAAAGTGACAAGCTGAAAAGAAACAAACTGGCACAGTCTATCCGGATCGCTGGTGAGATGGGACCGGTTATCCCTGTTTCTTCAGTGGATGGCAGCGGAATAAATGAACTTAGCAAGTGGCTGGCAACAGCCACGCTTTCAGCGGGGAGCTGATAATGCCTGTTAGTATCGTTGTTGGTCTTCAGTGGGGAGACGAAGGTAAGGGGAAGATGGTTGATCATCTGGCAGAGAATGCCACTGCGGTGGCCAGATTCAGTGGAGGATCCAATGCCGGACACACCGTTGAGGTTGAGGGCAGAAGATTCGCCCTTCATCTTCTTCCTTCCGGCCTTGTACGCAGGGATGTCATTGGATTGATAGGTTCAGCCTGTGTCATGGATCCTGTCACCATTCTTGACGAGATCGGATCACTTGCTGACAGCGGTATCTCAGTTGAGGGCAGATTGAAGATCTCTGGCAAGATCAATCTCACCCATCCTGCATACAAGTGTGTGGAGAAGCGGAGTGAATCAGACAGGGCAAGTGGGAAAATAGGAACCACCGGTCGGGGCATAGGACCCACTTACGAAAGAAAGTACCGTCGCAATGCCATTCGACTGGAAGATGTTTTCAATATGAAAGAATTCAGAAAACTGGTTGATCTCCATACCCGGGAAGCTGTGAACTCCTTGAACATGGAGACTGCAGAGGTAGAGGAACTCAATTCCTCGGTAGAAAAGTTTGTGGAGGCAACCAGGGAAGTCTCCCGTTACTGTGACGATGTTTCGCTTTTCATAAACGACATTCTTGCCGGGAATGAACTGGTCATTGCTGAAGGGGCACAGGGTTCACTTCTTGATCCGGATCATGGCTCCTATCCCTTTGTAACCTGTGGACAGTGTGTTGCGGGATCTGCTCCCACAAGTCTGGGTTTTGGCCCCACGCAGGTGAGTGATGTTGTAGGGATCCTGAAAGCATACACTACCCGGGTGGGATCAGGTCCATTTCCCACAGAACTTGATAATGATACAGGGGAGAGGATCCGTCAGGCAGGTCATGAGTTTGGAACAACAACAGGAAGACCCAGAAGGTGCGGCTGGCTTGATGGGGTTCTTGCAAAGTACTCCGCAAGGATCAATGGATGCACTTCCATAACTCTCACGCTTCTGGATGTTTTTAGCGGTTTTGATGAGCTTAAGATATGCACTGGGTATCAGGGGGGAAAGTTCACCACAGGAAGGGCAATGGGTGATCTGATCCCTGTTTACGAGACCTTTTCCGGCTGGACCAGAGATATTCGCGGAGAGACCAGCTGGGAGAATCTTCCAGTGGAAGCTCAGAACTACGTGCTGGCTGTAGAGAAGATCGCAGGTGTTCCCATTTCTTCGATCTCTACCGGTCCAGGCCGTAACGATGTTATCTGGCGCTAGGTATCATGCCGGGGTTTGACAGCCATTGTCATCTGCACTTCCATCACTTTGAAGAAGATCTGGATGCAGTGGTAGAGAATTCAAGAAAAGCAGGTATCAGCCATATTCTTATCCCTTCAATTGATGTCTCCACCGCAGAAAGATCTGCGGATATCTCCGAAAAATACAACCTTTATTCAGCAGCAGCATTTCATCCGGAGCATCTGCCGGAGGAGAGCGTAGAGGATGTGGAATGGCTTGCACTCAAGCGTGTACTGCTTCGCCCCAACACAATTGCTGTGGGTGAGACCGGGCTTGATCTTCACCACGGTACTTTCAGCCCGGAGAGGCAGCTCCACTGGTTTCGCAGGCATATCGAGCTTGCAGAAGCCACAGGTTACCCTCTTATAGTGCATTCTCGAGGGGCAGAATCTGAGGTTTTGGAACATCTGCCTTCATCATTGTCTGTCCCTGTGATACTTCACTGCTGGAGCGGTGACGGATCACTTACTGATGAAGCGGTGTCCAGGGGCTTTTACATCGGTGTGGATGGTCCTCTGACCTACAAGAAGAACAACAGTCTTCGTCGCAGGATCGCCAGTATTCCCAGAGAACAACTTCTGGTTGAGACGGACTCCCCGTTCCTGCCGCCGGAACCTTACAGAGGCAGAAGGAATGAGCCTGCGTTTACCAGATTTATCATCATGAAGGTCAGGGAACTTTGGGATGGTAACATGTCTATAGAAGAAACCTCGTACAATCTATGGGCAAATGCCATGAGGGCCTACAGACTTCATCCGGATAACAGAAGGGCAGATATTGTTTACAGATATGGGGATTCCCTTTATGTCAATCTTACAGCAAGATGCGAGAATGATTGCCGTTTCTGCCTCAGAAGATCTTCTGACGGAATTGGCGGTTACTATCTCAAGCACAGAGAGGATCCTCCTGAAAGCCTTGTTCTTTCCACCATTGAAGCGGTCTCCATTGAGGACTTTTCTGAACTGGTATTCTGCGGTTTTGGAGAATCGACCCTCAGAAGCAACCTCCTTATGAAGTGTGCTTCTGCGGCCAGTTCACGAGGAGTAAAGACAAGACTTGATACAAATGGGCTTTGCACTTCTTTCCTAACAGACAAGCAGACGCTGGCACTGCTTAACTGTTTTGATTCGGTGAGCATCAGTCTGAATGCTTCAGGGGCAAGGGAGTACAACAGGGTATGCCCGTCTTCAGTAACTGATCCCTGGGAGCATCTGATGAAGTTTATTAAACTTGCCAGGAATTCCGGGATCAAGACGCAGGTTTCTGCAGTTAAGAATTCAGGAGTTGATATACAGAGAGTGAAGGCCCTGGCAGGAAGGCTTCAGATGCCTCTTCGGATCCGTTGAGATCATGAACATCAGTCAAACAAGAGAAGTGCTTAACCAGCTGGGAATGAGACCGGACAAGTCCATGGGTCAGAATTTTCTTGTTAACCCCATGGCTGTTCGTCGAATAGTAAATGCCCTTGGAGAAGTCTCAGGTACTGTTCTGGAGATAGGTCCCGGCCTTGGAGCCTTGACAAATGGACTTGTTCGCGCAGGGCATGACCTCACTGCAATTGAACTCAGCGAGGCAATGACTGAATGGCTGAAAGGGGAATACCCCGGAGTAAGAACCATCTCAGGTGATTTTCTTTCTGTGGAGCCCCGGAGTATTCCAGGTTATCCATTTTCTGCAGTGGCATCCAATCTGCCTTACAATATTTCTTCTCAGGTTGTTTTCAGCCTGTGTGAGCCGCATTTTGACGGGGTTGAAAAGGCTGTTCTAATGTTTCAGAAAGAAATGGCAACAAGACTGGCATGTATTGACGGCGGCAGGAACTATGGCCGTTTGTCTCTTCTGGTCTGGCCGTGGTTCACTGTTGAGAAGCTCTTTGACCTGGACCCTGGAGATTTTCTACCCAGGCCCAATGTTGATTCCACTGTTGTTATCCTTAGAAGAAGAAAGGATTTGCCATTCAACAGAGAGGAATATGCTGTTTTTGCAGGCATTGTCAGGGCTGCCTTTTCAGGTAGACGCAAGAAAGTTATCAACTGCCTGACCCGGGTGTTCGGAAAGGCGGATTCGTTGGCTATGTTAGAGGCTGCCAATATTGATCCTGATCTCCGGGCAGAGAGAATAGCACCTGAGAAGTTTGCAGAGCTTGCAGGAAAGGCGAAGATATGAGATTCATGTACTGTGTCCTTGTGCTTGTCTTTACAATGGCTGCCTGGGACTTCAGTTACAACATCAATATGGAACAGATAAAGGAAACCACCTCCCTCACCAACAGCTTTTCTGTCTCTGAGGCGATTTCCCCCACTGTGAGCCTGAACGGAAACGGTTCTTTTTATGCCAAGAGAACGGATGGTCTGGATCAATTCACCGATTCCCGTTCCGGTAGTGGCTGGGTCAGCTGGAAACCCATAGACGGGGTTGATATGTCATCTACTTTTCTGAAGAGCATCTCTCTGGAAGACAGATACGGTTCCAGGGTTAGAGATGACAGAACAGAGTCCGCCACAGGGGCTATCCGCTATTCCAGAGGAAGCTGGCTTTCCACCAATACTGCTGTGGGTATTCAACGGCGGGATTACATCACATCATCCGGGACAGGAAACAACGATGGAAACTTCTACAGGGTGAGTGCCAGTGTGAATAAAACCATTCTCAACAGCATTAATACCTCTGTAGGGTTTAACGAGAATCGATCCTACGGAAGTGAAACCAATAATTTTTCTGACGGACTCTCTGCCAGAGTAAGCTACTATTTCCCTGAAGAGTATAGAGGCGGAAGTATCGGAGCAGAGATATCCGGGGACAGAAACTCCGTTATCTACATTGACTCGCTGGAAAGTCATATTGGCGACTCCTGGGCACATTCAGAGAACCTGGAGCTTCCAGAGCTCATTCCCGGCGTGTTCATCGATATCAGTACAAGCTGGTCAGGGGACAGGAAGCACTGGGAAAGTACAGATCCTGATTCCTCAGAAGCGGATCCCAGAAGTGATGACAGAACAGGAAGAAATCTCAGTTCAAATCTCATCTGGGAAATGGCGGAGAACATAGAACTTGATTTTGCCTTTTCCAGGTCCATGGATGAGAGAGAAGACCTCATGGTGATCTACGGATCGGAGGAATCCTACAAACTGGATGAATCAATGGATGACAAACTTCTCAATATTACCCTTTCGTACACTCCAGGCAGGGCAAGAGTTGCTTTTCAGAGAATAGTAGAACTCTATTCCTACGACACCGTAATTGATGACGGTGATTCAAGTGGATATTCAAACGATTATGACAGAGATGAGTACAGGGAACTTCTGGGAGTTTCAGCGAGTATTCCTCTCTCTCCCAGGTTCACAGTTACCTGTTCAATGACCGGCCAGCAGAGAAGCAGCTACTATCTTATGGCCTCTCAGAGCGCCAACTCGAAAACAGCATCCACTTACTCTTTCTATCCCGGTTACAAGTACGATATGGGTAACGACTGGAAGATAAGCCAGTACATGAAGATCACTGCAAACTACACCACATACATGTTCACAGAGGCCAGTGCGGATGATCGGCTGTTTCGCAGACTAGAGGAGTCATTTTCCTTGAATCGTGTCTCTTCAGACAGCACCACTCTTGGGATCTCACACAGATTCACATTTAACGACCAGGGAACATTTGAGGACGACCTGTTCATGAGGTCTGAGGAATCCATTAACAACAGGATAACTGTGGACGCTGGTTTTCATGTCTCAGAAAAAGTTGGATTAACTCCGAGCTACACCTACGAATACGCGTCCAGAAACAGGATGGATCTTTCTCTTAAAACCGTTGATCACATACACCATGTGGGGATTCGAAGCGTTATTGCCGCTATGGGCGGGACGCTTAATGCAAATATTACCAGAACGTTCTACAGCAATTCCAGCAGAGACAGTTACTGGAATGCCACCGTGGGATTTAATGTGAGGATGTGAGTGAGATCATGCGAATTTATTTTTCAGTAATGGCTCTTATCGTTCTGCTCATGTGTTCATGCAGTTTGTTTGAACCGCGTGTACCTGAAGACCCATCCAGTGGCGGAGTCGTCTGGGTGGATCCCACAAGCCCGGATCTGGTCGTTGAGAACATGCAGTCTGCTCTGAACGGTTCTTCAGCTCTCTACATGGACTGTTTTGCCCAGTCTTTTGTGTTCTATGCAGATACCAGTGATATCAACGATTACCTGACATACAATTTCAATGACTGGGACTGGAGTGTTGAGAATACCACTGTTCTTACACTCTATTCTCTTGTTCCATCCGACAGTACAGTTACTGCAGAGTTTCTTATTGACATGAGCCATCCTGACCCTGCCGCTCCGGCAGACAGTGCAATTATCTACAGGGAGTACTCCATCACTGTTCCACAGTCATTCCACTCAGGCACCGGAGCTCCTGCAGTGGGGCTGGCAGAGCTTCATCTGGTGGAGGATGGCGAAGGCCTATGGAGCGTAACAGAGTGGCATGACGCAAGACACGAAGAGGCTACTGAATGGGTTACCTGGGCGGTGGCAAAGGCGTTTTACCGCTGAGCCCTGACACTTTCGCAGGCAGGGAGATCACCACCGACACTCTGCTTATTGCAGAGATGGCCGGTACTGTTCCATGCAGGGTCTGTTTTGATCTGGGGACTGGAACCGGTGAGATACTCAGGAACACAGATTTTTTGAATAAAGGTGTTTTTACCGTGGGCATTGATATCTCTCACGACGCTCTCAGGTTGTTTGACAGGACAGCAGGACAACCGGTACTGTGCGGTGTGAATGCGATCTCCTCGGTTTTCAGAAAAGCTTGTGCCGATCTTGTGCTTGCCAATCCCCCGTATAACATTGCAGGAGAGGGCAGAGCTTCCATTGACCCTCTGAGACAGGAGGCGCGGACAGGGAATCCTCTGCTTCTTTACAGGTTCATATTCGCAGCTGCGTACCTGTTGAGATCCGGCGGACACTTCATAATCAGCGGCAGAAAAGAAAGAGCAGAAGAGATCAGAACCGGTTTGTACGCAGCAGGGTTCAGTCAGATAGAGAGATCTGAGAGGGGTAGAGTTCTTGCAGTAAAGGCGTTAATGGAGCGATCTTGGCCTTCTGAATACTGCCGCAGCATAATATGCTGAGTCCGAGTAAGCACCCTCCAGAAGCTCCATCTCAAGCTGCCATATGCCTGTTTCTACAGAGTCCGGCATGATGGTCAGTGTGGTATGGTCACTCAGGTCTGCACTTGGACATATTCCCTGGGGATTTGTAAGCCAGAAATCAACAAAGTTGAATGTGGAGTTTGTCCAGATAATAAACTGATAACTGTATGTAGAGTTAAGATTCATATCAAGGGAAAGGGTGTCGTTGAGAACAAGCAAACCGCTGAAGGGTTCATCCACCATCTCATCACCGGCGCTGATAAGCATATCAGTGGTAACAGCCAGCCGCTCCAGAGCCTTTGCCTCCCCCTCGCTGGCAGATGAATGGGAAAAAGAGAACAGAAGCATCGTAAGCAGTAAAAGGTGTTTTGACACGGTAACCCCTTCCTGAGATATTTACTCATCAGAAAATATAACCGTTAGGTCCAGAAGGGAAGTAGTCATCTGTCAGTAATAGACCTGCATTCTCATATAGTTCCCGCGGTGGATGATGGTGCCAGAACAAATTTTGAAGCAATTGAGATCATCACCAGAATGCGTGAAAGACTTGAACCGGGGTCTACTATCGTGTTTACCCCTCATTATTCGAGTTCAATGAGTAGAAGGGTAGCTGATGGAAGGCGGAGGAAATCCGTTCAGTTCCTGGATCGGATGGAAGAGGAATTTTCACCGGACCTCAGCTTTCTTGCCGCTGGAGAACTGATGATACAGAGGGGTTCTCTCAAGCACATGGAGGAGATCAGGTATCCTGGAACAGGCTGGGTGCTTGTGGAGTTTGATACCGGGGTCAGCTGGATAGAGACTCTCATTCAGCTTAAAAGGATCATTAATAAAGGCTATTCTCCTTTGATAGCTCATCCTGAGAGGTACAGATGGTGTAGACGAAAGAACAAGAAGTTGATAACTCTTTCAGAAATGGGTTGTGGAACAATGGTCAGTGCCCGTTCCTTCAAGTTGAAAAGATATGCCGCCGCCGCACGCAATCTGCTTAAAGACGGGTTGAGCCATGCTTTATGCAGTGATGCACACTCCATTCGGGACCCTATTCTTGACGGAGATCTGAAGAAGAAACTGGATGAATCTTCCTCCGTTCCCTGGCAGATACTTACCGGTGATATCCCGGACATGATCCTTAACGACCTGAAACTTCCCGAGCTTCCACTGACAGGTAAAAGGCGGTTTTCATGAAAGTATTAGTAGTGGGTTCATCTGGAATGCTTGGCTCTGAGATAATGAAGCTTCTGGGAAAGAGCGGGGTGGCAGCTGATCTTCCTGTCTTCGATGTGACCCGACTGGATCGTGTGGTTTCAGCAGTGAACGGTGTAAAACCTGATGTGATCCTCAACACTTCCGGTATAACTGATGTGGATCTTTGCGAGAGGGATCCGGAAACAGCAGAGAAGGTGCATCATGAAGGCATAAGGAACCTTGCTGCAACAGAGGTTCGTTTGATCACTGTCTCAACGGACCAGGTATTCTCTTCAGGATCAGGAGAGTATCTTCTTGAATCTGACGCAACTGAACCTGCGAACATATATGCTGCCAGCAAGCTCAGGGGAGAGAAGGCGGCTCTTGAGTATCCTGGAAACACAGTGGTAAGAACATCGTGGCTTTTTGGAAGTAATGGGCTGCTTCCCTGGATCATCAGAAGGCTTCTTGACAAGGGAACTGTTACTGCGGTTACCGATCAGACTTCCTGTATCACATCTGTTGACTCCCTTGCAGAGGTTCTGGTAGGTATGGCCTTGGACAAAGATCGAACCGGTCTATACCATTGCGTGAACAAGGGTGCTGTAACTCCATTTGATCTTGCGTGCAGAGTAAGGGAGAGGATTGGAACGGGTACTGTGATCCCCGGTTTGTGGAAACAACTTGCCCTTTCTGCTCCAAGACCGGTATGGTCTGCTCTCGGAACCGAAAGAGATATTGAATTACCGCCGTTGGAAGAGGTAATGGAATTATGTTTGAAAAAAATGCTGTAGAGGAATACATCAAGAAGGCAACTGCTTTGATCGCAGAGATGAACGTGGACTCTGTTGCAGAGATCACACGGGAATTGAACCGGTGCTTCAACAGTGATGGAAAAGTGCTGTTGTGTGGCAACGGGGGAAGTGCTTCTGACGCATCTCACTTCGCCGGAGAGCTGATTGGCAGGTTCAGGCGGGACCGGGAAGCGCTTGCAGCGGTTGCTCTCACTGTGGATCCTGCGGTTGTAACTGCTGTAGCTAACGACTACGGTTACGAGAATATCTTTTCCCGTCAGGTGGAAGCTCTGGGTAGAGAAGGGGATATCCTCATTGCAATAAGCACAAGTGGAGAAAGCCCTAATGTTCTGAAAGCTGCGGAGACCGCCCGGAAAGCGGGACTTCGGGTTATTGCTTTCACTTCAGCAAGTTGCGTGAATGCTAACTGGGCTGATCTTCACTGGAGATCAAACTCATCTGTAACCAGCTATTCCCAGGAGCAGATGCTGGTGGTCTTCCATGCGATCTGCTTTAGTCTGGAGGAGATCCTTGCGGAAAAAGAGTAAGAATGCACTCAAATTCACTGCAGGTATTATCATTGCTGCAGTAACTATTTGGCTTACTTTCAGAAACACAGACTGGGTTCAGCTCAGATCTGTATTCAGCAATGCCCGGTGGGGTTACGCTCTTCTGGTAATTCCGGCTCTGGCCTCCAGTTATGTGTTCAGAGTCTACAGATGGGTAACTCTTCTTGCCCCGGTAGTAAAGGTAAGCAGGACAACAGCTACTCCGCCTCTGTTGACCGGATTCATGCTGAACAGCGTTCTACCGGGAAGGCTGGGTGAGTTTGCAAGATCTGCACTTCTATCCCGTAAGACAGGTATTCCCTTTGCCTCCTCTTTCGCCACCGTTGTGGTTGCAAGACTGTTTGACGGTCTTGCTCTCACAGGTCTCACGCTGGTGGTAATGACCGCCATGTGGAATTCTCTCTCAAGATCTGTAAGGGGAGGGCTTATTGCAGCAGGGTGCGGCTATATTGCGATCCTTTTTGTTTTGATCGCCCTTAGAAAGTGGCATGAATCAACTGCCAGGGTTCTGGTCTTTCCCTTCCGCAAGTTTCGTCTTGATAAGATTGCCACAAAGATAGAAAGACTTCTGCTTGATTTTGCCAATGGTCTTGACATTCTGAAGGACCCGAGAGAGCTTTTTAGAGTATCAGTTCTCACAGTCGGGGTATGGCTATCTCTCTGCATTTCTATCATACCGGTGTTTTATGCCCTTGAGATGCCCTGGAGCTGGTTCTATCCTCCGCTTATCCTTGTTCTCGCCGGTTTTGGAATGCTCATACCTACTCCTGCAGGAACGGGAACCATCCATTACGCAATTGGTGTTCTCTTTCCAGCAATAACCGGGATACCAAACTCCCAGGGAAAGGCTTTAGCTATTGTATTTCACGCCACTCAGTTCATACCTGTGATCCTGGCAGGTCTCATTGCTTCAAAGGGCAATATCAAGTTGGACGAGAACTGAGGGAACTTATGGGGCTGTCCGGTGTAGTATAATTCCTGAAATTCTGGAGATAGAAAGAGGATAACGATGCCCACATATGATTACGTTTGCGATAAGTGCGGATTACGGTACGAGAAATTTCAAAACATGTCCGCAGAGCCGGATACAAAGTGCCCTGAGTGCGGTGGCAAGGTAAGAAGACTTATAGGTGCCGGTGCCGGTCTTATCTTCAAGGGAAGCGGTTTTTACCAGACAGACTACAAAACACCATCACGGCCCTCCGATAGCTCTGCACCCCCCACCTGTCCTGTTGCTAAAGACTGATCCATGGTACCGAAGTACATGATCTTTATAGGATCTCCATACCGTTACCAACGATCTTCCAGTTCCCATTCTCCTGAACCAGTTCTATCTCTTCCATGTTTCCATCAATTGTGAACCGGACAAGAGCTGTGTCTCCACGGATCGCCGTTTCTCCGAACTCCACACCGCGGAAGTCCGGCAGCTCTCCTGCATAGAGAGGGCTGATGAACAAGGCATTCAGAGAATCACCAGGAGTAAG
>JAGLDY010000053.1 GCA_023145375.1 Candidatus Sabulitectum sp.
ATCATTACAAGCAATCGATCTCTAAGAGAATGGGATGAAGTATTTGGTAACCAGTTGCTGGCCTCAGCTGCCTTGGACCGGTTAACACATCATTCTCACTGCATTGAAATCCCGAAAAGTGCAGAGAGCATCAGGCAGCTGGAAAGAAGAGGAAAATTGGCGCCCGTCGGAGAGTCCGAGGGGCAAAAAGAGTAATGTTCAGTGGTACCCCCTCCCCCCGCCAGGGTGGGGCACCCCCCCCATAGCCATTGACACTCACGAGGCTACTTGGTGAACACGACATTGAAGTAGATGGATTGAAGTGTTCTAAGGTTGGTATTGATATTAAGGCAGAAGCCCGTAAGATGGGTATCAAGGTTAGCTATGATCTTCAAGTGAATATTGAGCAATTGCTTGTTAACCCAGCAGAGCATACTGCAAGAATCGCAGTAATTTCTGATTCAATCAAGGGTGAAAATATCGCGGGCAAAGTTGCGGCTTGCATAATTAAGCTTGTGATAGATGATATTGTTGCCAAGAGCCTAGAATTTACAGATAGGCAGGTTGCAATTTCCTATGATAAGACCAGTCGCAAAGCCACTGCTGATCTAATTACAATTAGGCAGATAGCAATGCTTTATGAAACAAGACCAATCCTTCTTGGAAAAGCGATTATTGACTTCTTCAAGGTTAACTCTGTCTCACACACTGATTCAGGCTTGTTAATTCGTTATGACATTGCAACAGATGCTATTCCGGGGATGGTTGCTGCTACTGTTGAGAGAGCACTTGGAGTGTAAGGCTTTCTTCGTATCAGAGCTTTCTTGCCAATATGCATTTCCCCAGCGTCTTTGTACCCATTTGGGGGAAGGACAAAATGGCCAGTATCTCTTCTTTTGCGGTATAAACATAACGAGGAAATAAACCTTTTGAGCTTGGTTCATGACCTGAGCTGATCCTCTTTCCAAATGAAAGGAAACAGTATGAAAGTAATTTATTCACCAGAACAGAATGCTGTATTTGATCGTAAGGTTGGATCCAGCTCTCCTTCGGCCAGTAAGCCTGAGAAGGTAATTTCTGATTGGGAAGAGCATGGGATACCGATGGAGATAATTCCATCATCCCGACTCACGTTGAAAGGGACATCTCGGGTTCACGATCCTGAGTTTGTTATGGATGTCATGGACGGTGATATGGACAACGGATTCGGAAATCGCAGTATGGAAGTTGCAGAGTCATTGCGGTATACAAATGGCTCAATGCGTAAGGCTGCTGAGCTGGCCTTCCTTCATAAAGAGTCAGTGTGTGCCCCAGTTTCAGGATTTCACCACGCTGGATGGAGTTCTGCAGAAGGGTTCTGTACCTTCAACGGATTGATGATCGCAGCGGAATACATCCAACGTGTTCTCAGGCGGAGAACCACCATCCTTGACTGCGATTATCATTATGGGAATGGGACGGATGGTATTCTTACCAGGCGTAACTTGGCTTTCCAGACCTTGAAGATCTCAATGGCATTCCCCATCTTGCATGCTACTGCCGGCAAGCACTTCGGTGCTGATCCCAGTAGATCAGGGGAATTCTTTGATTGGCTACAGAATCAGTTGATGAGTTTCGAGGAAGCAAGAACCAAACTGGTCATCTATCAGGCTGGGGCAGATCCACACATCAATGATCGATCCACTCGGAGGGTTCCTCACGACGGAGCAACTTGCCAAGAGAGATTGGATAGTGTTCGATTGGTCCAGGAAGACTGGTATCCCAATTGCCTGGAATCTTGCCGGTGGGTATCAGGAGTCAGAAGATGGAGACATCTCACCTGTACTTGAGATACACAGCAACACAGCACTGGCTTGTATTGGGTAGAGAGAGGGGCTTCGGCCCCTTTCCTTCTTTCTTTGTACAAAGCAGGGACTGGTGGTTTTTACGATTGTTCAATAGATGATAGCGTATCCGACAGATTTTATTAAAATATGCAAGGGTAGCTCAATTCTTTGTTCCCCAGTTGTTACATACGGAGCATCACTGTATTCCGTTCAGAAAAAAAATATACATGAAGAATCTACTAAGAAAAGCAGAGAATCCTGTTTTCTACAGTTCCTAGAACCTTTCTCTTTTTTTTTACATTCAAAACACGGTGCTCCATTTGGGTTACTCTCTTCTGATTAAGTGGAAGGGAACTTCTTTGTAGAGAAGAAGAGTCAATCTTTAGCTGCAGAACATTATAAATCTCTACACAAGATTCTGAGTGAGTAGCAGTATCATATTGCTGCGAATAGTTTACTTTTTAGCTTTGCACAGAAATTACGTGAATTTATCTGCTTGGAACAATCTAACTGAATTGTTATACTAATCTGGTGAGGAGGATAATGGTTATGAAGTGTTTTTGCTGGTGTTCTTACAAAGTAATCCTTATGGGAGGGGCGTTGTGCGTATATTCATTGTAGTATTTGCTTTGTTCAACTGTATTGCTTTTGCCGATATCGGTGTACAGAGTGACTGGTCCGGCGGCCCCGGTGAAGAGGGGCCTGTAACCGACTGGGGTAACAGTTTCTTCTCATCAATATTTGTCAACTGGTTTGATGACACAGGAAACCTTTTCCTGGAACAGATGGCATCCTACAACCATGTAAGGCAGTTTGGTGACCTTGTATGGGCAAAGCCCTGTTTTCTAGATAATGACGAGTATCCCGATGTTTTTGTTACAAACGGAGAAGACGGAACCAAATGGTACCGCAATACTTCCAGTGGTTCTAGCTGGGGTGAAAGAGATTTTGCAGACACAAATGACATTGAAGACATAGTTACAGCAGATATTGATGGTGATGGAGATTTTGATGTTTTTGCATCTGTAGGCCACTATGGGATTAGAGGGTTTTACTGGTTCAAGCGTCTGAACGATTACGGTACACAGTGGGAAATGCATGAGATCGACTTGGAAAAAACTCCCAGTCGTGTTTACTCTTGTGACATGGATGGAGACAGTGATCTTGATTTAATCGGCTCTTACAATGGAAAAGACTTATCCTGGTGGGAGAATCAGAGCAATGGCCAGACATGGGTTAAACACATAATCTCTGAGAATATGCTGGATCACTCAATTTCATCAATTGATGTTTCCGATTGCGACAATGATGGTAACCTTGATATAGCCTGCGGATCCTATTCAGATGAGATATATCTGTTCATCAATCAGGGCAATGATACATGGGAATTTCAAGGGATAGAGTATGTTTCTGATGGAAGTATGTTTGTTGCTTCTTTTGCGGACGTAGATGAGGATAATCTGGTAGATATTGTTACAGGTATTTCCGGTAGCCCATCTGAGGTTCTCTGGTTCAGGAATACAGGCTCAAATGAAAATTGGGAACTACATGTGATTGCTACAATTTTAACTGGTGCTTACCCACCTAGTGTGGGGGATGTCGACGGTGATGGTGATATTGATGTAATAGCAGCAATCTTTAGTTCTGGGGTACAATCAAATTTTGCCTGGTGGGAGAACACAGATCCTGTTAATAATCTGTGGATTTACCATCCTCCAATAGTGTCTGAAGATATATATCGTTCCAACTATTATGCTGCAGACATCAACCAGGATGGCAACTGTGATGTTGTCTCTTATTACAGATACTCTTCCAATCCAGCGGCAAATAAGGTAGCCTGGTGGGATTTCAATTCCGGTTCTTTCGTAACAGAGACTGCTCAACTGGAATCATCAATACTCTATGTGTATGATGTTAACTGGGGAAACATAGACTGGAGTGCAATTACACCTGAAGGAACTTCAGTTTCTTTTGAGGTGCGTTCTTCTGACGACCCTGAGAATATGGGAGACTGGTCTGCCGTTATCTCTTCCCCTGGCAGTCTTTCCCCGTACCTTACCAACGATGACAGTTACCTTCAGTACAGAGTTAATCTCCTTACAACAGATTCCACGGTTACTCCTGTTCTGCAGAATGTAGCTCTGTCATGGACTACAACTGGAATTGAAGGCTCTGAAAATACCGATGACATTTCACTTAGTGTTTTTCAGAATCCTTCAGCTGGTAGTGTGAGGTTTGGAATTAACCTGCCTTCACAGTTCAATGTAACCCTTGCAGTTTACGATACGTCAGGTCGCATTATCAGTGATCTTGTAAGCACCGAGTATTCATCTGGTACCACTGTTGTACAGCTTGATATGCTTCAGCCAGGAACCTACTTTTGCAGGATGCAGGCAGACGGACAGAGCTTTACAGAGCAGTTTACGATTATTGGAGACTAATTCTTTTCAGGATAAGCTTACTGAGTATCCAGGGACAGAAATAGGAATCCAGACAATCACAATTGCTTGAATGTTACTCTGCCCACTGGATGCTCTTCTAGAGGAGGGCAGAATTGAGAGCTTTTACAAAGCTATTTTCAGTAGCAGGAATCCTGCTGGTTTCTTTGCTGGTAATGTCTAGTGCTGCAATCGCAAAAAACATGCATCTGACGCACGACAACGACTATGAGTACACAATTGATGGTGAGACTTTCTTCCCGGTGGTATGGGATATTCGCGGTGCCTGGATGAACTATTTTTACTACGCCTTATACTATGCGGGTTTTGAGGAGGAAGATGCATTTGACTATGCTGACGACAAGCTTGCCGGAGTACTCACTCAAGCAAAAAACGCAGGAGTAAATTCAGTAATTATCCGAGGAACTCTGGGAAATGATGTGAATTCGGGGCGCCCTCTCTATTTCCCAGGAAGAGCCAACATGATACGGGAAATGGGTCTTAATATTATTCCCGGTGGATTTAGACACATTCAAGGTACATCTGATTTTAATGCTAATATGAGAACTTATATTGAGTCATATCTGTCTCAGTCATTTCCCCTAAATTATGCTCCAGTGGTAGGAATCCATGGCTTCAATGAGCCTGATGGAGTGTATGATGCTGCGGATCAGACCAATCAAGGGCATATTTTAGATTCTCTTTCATACTATCACACATGGAGTAACAATCTTGGACTCCCTTTGAGTTCCTTCATGGCAATGCCTGCTGCTTATGTGCCGTCACTGGTCGACCCTCATGATGATACAGAGTCTACAATTTACCAACTATGCAGTCGTCTTGATTTCCCAATGCTGGACTGGTATCCTTGCAGAACCTATAATGAGTCTGCGGATATACTAGCACCTGAGGCCGATATATGGGGAGCTACAGATCTGTTTCCTACAGACATTTCAAGCAATCATTACAACGCTTACAATACCAGAGACGAACTCTGGAGCCTTACTCATGATGAGTCTTCCGGGAATACAACCTTCAGGGTTTATGAAATTACCGGTGAAGAACAAATGGGAATGCCGGGATTTTCTCAGATCTACTTTTCTCAACCTTCTTTAGCGTGGCCTTTCGAGGTTTCTTCCAGTGATTATCGGGCATCTGATATTGGAGACAGAAGTTTGGCTGAGCATAACCAGAATGCTGCTGTTGTAATGTACCACACTGGTGAGCAAATTGAACAGGCAGAAGTTGTTATTCACAATGGCACCGCTTTGGCCACTGTGAATCCTCCGAATTTGAACGAAACAGCATCAACGGTTCTTTTCTGTGTGGGTGAGGACAATTACAGTTCTGCAGACCTTTCGGTGAACGGGAATACAGGGATAATTGGTAGGGCTGAAATGAGAATTCTGTGGTATGGAGACGGAGTGTCTGGGTCACAATTGCTTAGGAATATTTGGATTCTTGAAAAGAATTCCTCAGGAAATGATTTGACAAACACAATCAGTACTCCCCTTACTCTTCCGGGAAGTTTCACTCCTACCGGAGCTGTCTGGGGATATTTCTGGGATGATACCTTTCCTCACAGACAGAGCGGGTTTATTCTTTACAATGATGCTGGAAATTACGTTGTAGTTTACACCCAGGATGGCGACAACTGGGGTGTCTCAGCAACTGTTCATAGTGGTTTGTTCGGTACGGGAGTAAATCCCGGTGCGGTGATTGCATACAGAGAAACCACATGGCCTGTTACCTCGTATTCTCCTGCTAAAGACATCCTTTGTTCTCTTGTTAATCTGGAATTCACTAATTCCATGTACATGCATTGGTCAAGCGGTGATGGTACTACAATGGAGATGGGGTTGGATTCTGATAAATTCTATATAAAGGAAGCAGCTGCATCAAGCTATAACCACCTCTCTTTCAGGCACGTCTGGAATAGCAACGAGACTAGGTTTTTCTTTGGTGGGGACGGAGTCGAAACATATTACACACAAATATCGAAACACTTTCCCACAGATGATGACGGTACAGGTGGATGGTCAGGTGAAACTGCTGTAAACTTATATTCCGCCCCCGACTGGGGGGTCATGAACTCTCCAATGAGAGCAAGGCATACTCGCAGAGCATTTGTAAATGCGATTATGGATAAGCCTAGTTCAGGAACTGTTTCCATCCGTGGCGGGGAAATGAGAGGGAACAACAATAAGCTTGTAAGTGATGCTGAGTATTCTTCCACCAGTAGTTACATTGATAATCTCTGCAGAGCTGGGCATCCTGGTATTACAAACGAGAATGGAGCATTTGATCTTGAGTTCGAATGGGGAATCAATCAGACCTCTGAAGACAACTGCCTGTTCGCTAATATCCAGGCTTTCGGCAAGTATCCAATGTTGGCAGCATCTTTCCCTCCTTCACACAACACAGGCCCTGCAGAGAGTGATACTCTGCTTTATCTTACGGTAGCTCCAATTGTTCATGGTTGCAGAGGAATTTCATTCTATGCTCTGGACATGGCTCTTCAAAGCGGTCCTGTTTCCAGTGGCGGAACCACTCCGCTTTTCAGAGCTCCTAGTACACTTCTCAACTGGGGACCAAGCAGAGATTGTGAAGAGAATGCAGATATTGTTAGCTGGGTTCATGATGTTGCGAAAATGCTTACAGGAAAATATGGGGGACCTGATTTCCTTGCAGCTCTGGTTGATCACTCGAGTTTTACTGTACTTGAGAATGACGTATTCAATGCAATCACTTGTTTTGGTGATGTTCCCTCTCCAGGATCTGAATCAATCAACTTCATTGCACTTGAGGAAGACCAGACAGGTGACATACTGCTGATTGTTTCAAAGGATAACTCAAGCGGTGTGGCTCCCTTCGTTGTCTTTGGTGGAACTGATGCTCGAGACTATGACTCGGTAGAATACTGGGGAGGATGGGATCCCAATACTGCTCTTACCGCATCGGAGAGTGGACGACTTGTGCAGATGCCGATAAATTTGTTAAAGGAATACAGTGCTGTTTCAGCGGAAAGAGGCGGGTTGATGGTTGCACCACTTGCCGTTGATTTCAGCTGCATGCCTTCCCACACTGTAAGCCTTCTGAGAATTCCCTGGGACGGTGGTACTGACTCATCTTCGGATAATATTGCACTGCCGGAGTTTCAAGTTAGACGATCCGGCGGAACTGTTACTCTTCAAGTGTCCGGTGAGCTTGGACATTGCGACCTTTCTCTTTTCGATATAACGGGTAGAAAAGTCGAAGAGATTAATCTTCCTGAAGCTGAGGATCATGAAGTCATTCTGAGTACAGACTCATACAGTGCCGGAATGTATTTCGTGGTTCTTCGTGAAGAAGCTGATATTGTTCAGATGGAGAAAATCTCGATTTTCTGATCTGCTAAATAATTCGGCATTGAAACATAGTCCTGTTGTGTTTCAATGCCGAAAACCACCTGTACTGTGCTATCACCTCAATATTTTTTTCTCCTCTAGACAGCTCATCATTTCCGGTGAGGAAGATGTGCCATGTTCTGCGAATTTTGCTCACTTTTCTATAGATCGTATACTTTATAGAGAATGGAGGTAGCATGCAGCAGAGCAAGATAACCGAGGAATCTATGAGAACCAATTCTCGAATTCCTGTTAGACCAGGAGCTATCTTCAACCAATGGACTGTCCTCGGTGAGAATCCCCATAAGCGTCACGGAATGGTGCTCTGTCGTTGCAGTTGCGGCACTGAGCGTGAAGTGTTTGTCCAGAATCTTCTTTCCGGGCGCTCAACAAACTGTGGCTGTGCTTCCCAAGAATGTAGTGATACAGTGAAACCTGGTGCTGTCTTTGGGAAATGGACGGTACGTGGTGAGAATCCTCATACACGCCACGGAATGGTTCTCTGCAGGTGTGCTTGTGGTGTTGAAAAAATGGTTATTGTGAGCAATCTTCTTATGGGGCTGTCAAAGAGCTGCGGCTGTACTCCCCGGTTCGCTCCTGGAATGATGCAGGGACAACTGTATGTAATTGGACATCCCTGGTTGGATTCCATGGGCAGGAAGAGGGTGAAGTGTTACTGTGAGTGCGGTAGAACATATTTCCCTAGAACTGATGATTTGTACCACGGGCGGATTCATTCCTGCCGATGCTTTCACTTCAGATCAGAATACAGGCTCAGGATGAAAGAAAAGGCTGTTGCCAGTCAAAGAGGGGTTTCCCTTGACTCGAATAATGGATTCGGGTTCTTGGGGCATACAGGGGCTTAGAGAGCCGATTACTCTGTCTTTCTCCATTGCTTCCCTAAAGAGATAGTTTGTAGCCTTAGTTTTTCATGGGGTAACCATTTGAATCTAGAAAAGCATTACGTCCGGTCACTCTGGGGTCTGAAATTTCTCCCTCAATTTCATCTCGTCCTATTGCCTCTACGTATCCCAGTTCTTTCATATCTACTCCGTACCTTTTTGCCTGGGCAGGTGTTGCAATGATTCGAAGGCTTTCGAACATTTCCCGCAGCTCAGCATTTACTGGTTCATCATTCTTGGCGCTTAGCATAGTAGCCATGCGGGTGTACGGTCCTAATAGCTTGGCTGTATTTTTGTAATCACCAGTTCTCATTGCTTCCTTAACCATACATCCAAGGTTTTGCTGAATATCACGATCCATGTCTGAGATAGAGGAATTGATTGGCAAACCACATTTAAAGCGGAGTCTCTCTGCGCACTCCATGGTAGTCATGTCCTTGAGGTAGGAGAAGTGAAAATTTGACTCCCATTCACAACCATTTTGGTCAGTACATTCAATCCAGTACGGATTGGCAAAATAGAGATAGTTAAGCCAATCCTCATAGGTCATCTTTGTTGTATTCCAGAAGAATCTTTGGTAAAAGGAAATATGCTCAGTTCTCCAGTTTGTGAATCCCTGTCGCTGCAATTCTTTCTCAATCATCTCCGGGGTTTCACCAAGCCTCAAGAGAACACTTACAATCTGCCTCAATCGAAAATGCTGCATCTCATCAGTAACATCATGGGTGAATGCGGATGCAAATGATGTTGAAGGATTTTCATCCTCCTTTATCCAAGTGTAGAATGGATCAATACCCAGAGTCTCAAGCTGGGCCTTGGAAAAAATACGGTCTCTTGAAATACGTCTAGCTTCCCTCTTGTACTCATTGTACATATCCTCCATTAAATCCCAGTAGATAGTATGGCTTTCAACGTCTGATCTCGGAGTCTCCAGAGCGAGATAAGATAGCCGTTTCATAGCATACTCGAACGACTTTCCAGCAAAAGCATATGCCTTCATGGCAAGTGCGTATGGTAGAATGAACAATCGATTTTGTGAGTTCTTTCTTCTACGTGTCATTTCCTCTCATTTTCACTAATTCGGAATGGGTTCTCAGACCCATATCAACAAGATCATTGATTGAAACCCCAAGAAAGGGGAGTAATCCTTCTAACCGACAAATAGATGCCAGATCTCCATTTTGCTCTTTGAGAGTAAGCGCTGAATTGCCTACCCAAAGTCGATCGCTCAGCATACTCATTATTTTTTTGAGTATTTCTACAATATCAGCAGTCTCTTCAAGATTAATCTTCTGGATTTCCTTCCTTAACGCAAGGAGAACCCATCTATCACAAGCGATTGTTTCGAGTGACTGTCTGTAAGCAATCTTGTAGTTAAGGAGTTTATCAGGCAGTTTGCAGTGGTCCATCTTTTTGTCACGGAGGGCCAGTTTGAGTTCTTCCATAGTAATTATCATTTTCTCACCTTTCTGTTTTTGTTCTTTCATCGTAAGTTCTTCTGAGAGGGTTTGTTTTCCTTCTTGTTTCTATCGTTAAGAACGGAGTTGAGAAGAAGCTCAATGATAATCTCCTCACCTTTCCTGGGTAAGTTAACTGCTTCAAATTCTTTCTGTTTCTGTATCTTTTGCATCAGTCAACCCCGAAGGTGATTTCAGAGATCCCAATATTGGAGCTGATTGATATTCTGTAGTGGGGTTCGAGTACACTATGAGTTGTCTTTTCTTTGGAAAACCAAGAATAGAGAGGATATAGAAATGGAATTATGTTAACGCCGGTCTTATATGA
>JAGLDY010000054.1 GCA_023145375.1 Candidatus Sabulitectum sp.
TGACCATTTCGCTGTTGTCAGCCAGACCTCCCTTGAACTTCTTATCAGCGCCCTGTTTGGACAGTTCACGGTGTTTATCGAAAGCTTTGTTGTAACCGTCCATATCAATGGTCATGCCGTTCTCTGCTGCAAGGTCTGCTGTTAGTTCCACGGGAAATCCATAAGTGTCATACAGTTTGAAGGCCAGCCTTCCGGCAATGACCCTGTTGGGATTCTTCAGCAGGTTTGGCAGCATCTTATTGTATTGTTTCAATCCTGCTTGAAGAGTCTCACCGAAGAGTTTTTCCTCCCTTTCAAGCTCGTCCAGAACAACTGCTCTGTTCCGCCCCAGCTCCGGGTATTCCCCGCCCTCATTATCAATGACCATGGTGGCAAGTTCACCCAGGAATCCCTTTTCTATCTCAAGTTTCATTCCGTGTCTGATCGCCAGTCTGATAAGTCTTCTAAGCACATAACCCTGATCAACATTGGATGGCACTACACCCTGATCATCACCGAGTATGTGTGTTGCAGATCTGATATGATCGGCAATGACCTTCTCTGATCTGGAAGGTTCTTCAGTTCTCGCAAGTTCTCTTATCCTTTTAATCAGAGGTTTCAGTACACCGATCTCGTAAACTGTTTTGCAGCCTTCAAGCATTGCAACGGTTCTTTCCACACCCATACCTGTATCCACATTCTTCTGCTTGAGAGGTTCATAACTACCTGTCTCAGTTTTTCTGTACTCCATGAATACATCGTTCCAGACCTCGAAGTACTTTCCACATGAACAACCGGGTATGCATTCGTCACCGCATGGTTCTTTCCCGGTGTCAAGGAACATCTCAGTGTCAGGGCCGCACGGGCCTGTGGCACCGGTTGGTCCCCACCAGTTGTCCTTCATGCCCAGTCTGTAGATTCTTTCTTCTGGAACCCCGGCATTATGCCAGAGCTCTGCTGCTTCCTCATCGGCGGGGATGTCTCCCTCACCGGCGAATACAGTAACGCTTATCTTTTCAGGGGCAAACCCCAGCCACTCTCTGCCGGTAAGAAACTCCCAGCTCCACTGGATGGCTTCCTTTTTGAAATAACCGCCAAGGGACCAGTTGCCGAGCATCCTGAAGAAAGTAAGGTGTGTTGCGTCCCCCACCTCTTCAATATCACCTGTTCTTATGCATTTCTGAACATCAACAAGCCTTTTACCCTGTGGATGCTTCTCGCCAAGAAGATATGGGACCAGTGGCTGCATGCCTGCAGGGGTGAACAGAATGGTTGAATCATTCTCTGGAATTATTGAGGCTCCAGGTATCCTTACATGATCCTTACTCTCAAAAAATTTTATGTACAGATCAACAAGTTCTCTTTCAGTCATTAAAATTCCTTATGGTAAATTCTGTATCGTTTGTAGAGGTCTGCATTCATCTGCTTTTCCAGGATGGCTCTCATTTCACGGTTGTTTTCCAGTATCCATGACAACTCTCCCCTGCCCATTCCCATTTCCGTACTGTTCTTTATCATACGGTCTATGACCAAGGCCTCCAGCCCTTTATTCCTGTGTTCTTTCTTTACACCCATGAGAAGCACCCGCACCCTGTCTATGTTAACCTTGAAAGGAGGTACCTTCAGAGCAAGGATGGAAGGTACTGCCCTGCCTCTGCCCTTCTTGAACGCAACGTTGGCATCCGGAAGACCCACTCCGAAGGCAACGACTTCACCGTTAAGTTCTACAATGGGGGTCAGTTCAGGTGTGATGAGCATCTTAAGCTCGTCCACCATGGCGGCGAATTCTCTGGAGGACATGGGAACAAAGCCCCAGTTCTCTCCCCAGCACTCGTTGTAGACATCCATGATCTTACGCATGTCATTGCTGAGGTCCTTGAGATTGATACCCCTGACCTTCCAGTCTCCCCGTTTCTCCACCATTTCTGCAATACGGAAAAGCTTTTCGAATTTGTCACTGTCTCCATCAAGCCAGTATGCAAGGAGGTCCATGAGTTTAGTGTAACCTGCTGCCTCAACAAGCTCTCCAAGCCACTTCGGGTTATGGGTCATCATCAGTATCGGATCAGTGTCGAACCCATCCACAAGCAGACCGCATTCCTCATTTGTTGAAAGGTTGAACGGCCCGCGAATACTCTCCATACCGCCCTTTTTTACGTAGTCCTCTGCGGTTCTCAGTAGAAGAGATGCAAGCTCTTTATCATTTTCACACTCCAGAAAACCGAAGAATCCGGTTTTCTCATTGTGGTATTCATTATGGGTCCGGTTGATGCACGCGCTGATCCTGCCCACGACTTTGTTGTTCTTGTCACGGGCCAGGTAGAACTCCACATCTGCATGCTCATGGAACGGGTGTTTACTGTCCATGAGCTGTCGCACATTCATGAGAAGCGGGGGAACCCAATGGGGATCTCCTGCGTTAATTCCAAACGGCAGCATGATGAATTCTTTGCGGGTCTTCCGGTTGTTCACCTTCTCAATTAAGTACTTCATTTTACCCGCCAATCAGATTATGCCTGCGCCCTATCTTTTCAAATACTTCCAGCGCCCGGTCAATCATGTCATCTGTGTGGCTGGCCATAAAACTTGTTCTAAGCATGGCTCCTCCCGGCTCCACAGCCGGTGATACAACTGGATTTGTGAATACACCGTTATCGAACATGTCCTTCCAGAACCTGAAACAGTCCAGGTCGTCTCCCACTTTCACCGGAATGATAGGCGCTTCACTTCTGCCTATGCTGAATCCCATGGAAGAAAGCCCGTCGCGACATCTTGCTGCTGCCCGGTGAACTTTTACAAGCAGGTCAGGCTCTCTCTCCAGGACATCAATAGAAGCAATTACAGTGGCAACTGCTGCAGGAGGAAGGCTGGCACTGAAGATATTTGTTCTTGCGTTGTGGCGAAGGAAGCTTATCACGCTGGCGGGACCTGCGGCAAAACCGCCTATACAGGCAAAGGACTTGCTGAAAGTTCCAACGGTGAGATCGACCCTGTCATGGCATCCCTGATGCTGGGCAGTGCCCATTCCAGTTGAGCCCATTGCACCAACTCCGTGAGCGTCATCAACAAGCAGGCGCACTCCGAATTCCGCAGCCAGGTCTGCAAGGCCGTTTATGTTCGCCAGATCACCCTCCATACTGAATACACCGTCTGTGATTATCATGCCGGGTTCACCGGGATGCTTTTCCAGGATATGTCTCAGCTGATCCATGTCATTGTGCTTGTACTTGACAACTTTTGCGTAACCAAGCCTCGCACCATCAATAATGGAAGCATGGTTCTTTCTGTCCAGATAGAGGATGTCTCCCCTTGAAGCCAGAGTGGCTATGGTCCCCAGATTTGCCTGGAATCCGGTACTGAAAGTAATGCACTCCTCTTTTTTCAGGAACTTTGTAAGCCTCTCCTCAAGCTCCAGGTGTATATCGAGAGTGCCGTTGAGAAACCTGCTGCCGGTACACCCGGTACCGTATTTTGTAATGGCTTCACGGGATCTTTCCATGACATAGGGATTATCTGTAAGTCCAAGATAGTTATTGGATCCAAGCATGATGAGACTGTGACCGCCTATTTCCATCTCTGCGCCCACATGCCCCTGAAGGGGAACGAAGTAGGGATAAAGCCCCATGGCTTTCACCTTTTCAGGCCTGTCGTAATCAAAACACTTCTGAAATATGTCCATTGAATCACCCATCGGTTTTCTCCAGTTGCGGTCGTAACCAGTAGAATTGTAAAGTTGATACAAAACATCACATGAATCTAACCACAAACCTTTCTAAAACAAACAGGAATCGGCATATTCCCTTCTCTGAAAGTAAAGGGGTTGATCTTGAAAGTATTTTTGACAGGTGCTTCCGGTTTTATAGGCAGATTTCTCGCAGGGAAACTTGTTGAGGATGGTCACACTGTAATTGCTGCAGTAAGATCCACCTCAGACATCAGTCTTATCCCCGAGGGATGCAGACTGGTCACTGTGGACATAATGTCTGAAAAAGAACTGCTTCCTTACCTTTCAGATATTGATGTGATCTTCCATGTTGCAGGTGCCGTAAAAGCATGTTCCAGCCAGGAGTTCGATCAGATCAATGCAGGAACAACAGCAGCTATTGTGAATGCAGCTGAGAAATCCTGTCCGCAAGCTCTGTTCATTTATATGTCAAGTCAAGCAGCCGCAGGTCCCTCCGGAACCAAACCTATCACATCTTACGGTAGAAGCAAACTGCTGGGCGAACAGGTAGTTACCGGATTCCCAAGGTTCATTATTGTTCGTCCGCCTGCTGCTCTGGGTCAGGGTGACAAACCAATGCAATCATTGTATCTATGGGCGAAAAGAGGGATCTCAGGTGTGATCGGTAGCGGAAAAACGAAATTCTGTATTATTTCTGTCCATGATCTCTGTGATCTTGCAGCTTTGCTGGTTGATTGTCCCGACGCTGAAGGAAAGATACTGCAACCTTCCTGGCCGGAGCTGATCTCATGGGATAGCTTTCACTCCGCCATGGAAAAGGCAACGGGCAAAAAGATACTGAAGATCAGAGTGCCTGATCTTGCAGTTCACATGGCAGGAGTCATTGCTGAGATCACTGCCAGAATAACCGGATTATGCCCAATGGTCGACAGAGAAAAAGCCAGAGAGCTCACAGCTGTATCGTGGTTGAATCTGCAACATGAAGTTGAAGAGATAACAGGATGGAAACCAAAACTATCTCCTGAGGAAACCATTGCAAGAGCCATGGGGTCACTTAAAAAACAGCGTTCTTAGTTACTGCAATATCACTATCTGAAATGGTAGAGCAAAATGATATTCCCCTTGTACGCTGATCGCTTCTCTCCTTTGATCTCCATTTCAACACCCAGAGTTACTCTGGTTATGCTCCTGATATCTCTAATTCCGTTCACCGACAGAATAAGCCTTACTTCGCTGTCCACAAGCACTGGGGCACCAAAACGCAGATTTTCCACAGCATAATTCACTGTCATTTCTGAATTACGCACTTCAATAATTTCGTCAAGAAGGAAAGGCAGGAGTGAGACTGTTAAAAAACCGTGTGCTATGGTGGACCCGAATGGAGATGCAGCCGCTCTTTCCGTATCGACATGGATCCACTGATGATCGCTTGTGGCATCGGCGAATGCATTAATGGTTTCCTGTGTTATCTTCTTCCATGGGGATCTGCCTACTTCACCGCCGTTGAATCTCTCGATATCGGCATGGGAAGCAATAATAGTTTTCTCACTCATTTCATTCCTCCAGATTGCTGCATCCGTACATATCATCATTACTCATTATTATTTGTTTCCCATCCACTGCGGTATACGCAGGGAACCTGGCTTCCTGCCGTAGAAGATATCGTCCAGCTTCTTAAGCAGCCATCCTGCGATATATGAACGAAGTGCAAAGGACTTCAGGACTCCCCAGGGGTGTCCCATGGGGCAGACAGCCATGCACTTCCCGCAGTCGGTGCCCACCGAATTCCAGTACTTGAAACACCTGTCGGTATTAACCTTTTCCAGCTTATCCGGGTTGATGGCTCTGCTGGGACAGTTGATGGCACACTTCCTGCAGATATTGCAGAAGGAAAGAAAACTGGTCTGCTGTTTCACCGGAAGAGCTGAAACGTCCAAGTCAGTGGTAACAACAGAGAACCTTACTCTGGGGCCGAATTCCTCTGTTAAAAAAAGACTGCTCCAGCCAAATCCTCCAAGCCCTGCGTCATGCGCCACTAGTGGAGTTATTACCTGATAATTCCCGTCAATGTGTGCCCTTGCTGAATATCCCAGATCTCTGATGAATGATGCTGTCTGAACCGCCCACACTGCACTGTCCACATATCTGCTGCCGGTTTCGACCACCTCAGGAGACAGGGGTGCAGTTGCGGTGAACCGGGGCTTCATCTCTGAGCCCAGAACAATGGCGAATTTGTGATCAGTGGATATTTCATCTCCGTAAGTTCCCTGGCCCCTGCCGGTATGTGAGTAGTAGTTGTCAGGTTTCATCAACGCCGTTCCATAGCAGCTCACCCCATAATGCTCTAACAGCGAACGAAGATAGTTACCTATCTGTTCAGGGGTGTGCCCGCCTGTTTTTTCTCGAACCTCACCGTCCACAGAATCTCTTAAATGGTGGAGGAGAAAAAAGCTGGCATCTGCTGCAGCTGCATTAAATCTGTGATAAAACCTGCTTTGCTTTGAGAGAAGTCCTGGAAGAGCCCTGGTAGCAGCATCAGGGACCTCTTTCTCAGGTTTCTTTCCGTAATAGCTGAGATAGTTCTCTGTGCCTGGTTTCAGTCTGTAACGTGAAAAGACAATGTCCCTCTCATCAAATTCGGTTTCTTCCTTTTTTAGATCTTCACTTACCTTTGGGAGAGGGATAAAAGAAATGAGGAACAACAGCAGACAAATGGCGGGAAGGAAAAAATGAAATGCCTCCCACTTATAAAGAAGAGAAAATACAACCACTGAAATTGCTGCTGCAAGAAGAGCGATTCTTCCAGCCCTGCTGTATCCACTTCTGAAATTCTTTACGGAAAAGACCGTGGAGAGCAAAACTAAGGTCAGGAAAAGAAAAGAATTCAACATGGGAAACATTCGGGAGTTCCAATCTCTTGTTTGTCCGGAAATTGCTCAGTCCTGTCCAAACATACCAAATGGAATCGGTATTGACAGCCTGAAGCTGGCCTCAGTATTGTATTCTCCATAGATAACTCTGGATTAGACTGCAGATTAGTTGGTTTTATCATTCTTCTGAAAAGCGAAGGGATACTTCATTGCCCTACAGGGAACAAGCAGCTGTAATGTTCACTGATGTGGTCGGTTTCACATCAGTAATGGAGCAATCCGAGAATGAGGCTATGCGGATCCTCTCCCGTAAAATGCGTGTTGTCAGAAAAGTAATAACAGGTTGCAGAGGTCGACTGGTGAAAGAGATGGGAGACGGTACTCTAAGCGTTTTCCCCTCAGCTCCGGACGCTGTTTCATCCGCAATGAGCATTCAGAAAGACCTGGAAGATGAGACTTTTAAGATCAGGATCGGGGTCCATTTCGGCAGTGTCCTTTTTGAAGGTGATGACATATTCGGAGACACTGTGAACGTGGCTTCGCGACTGGAACAGAAGTCTCCTGGTGGAGGAATACTGGTGAGCAGGGAAGTGCTTTCCCGGTTCAAAGACAAGAAAAGACCTGAATCTGTCAACCTGGGGCTAACAAGACTGAAGGGGCTCGGTAGACTATTGCAGATACACTTTCTTGGCAGGAACAGCCTTACTCCAAAAAGAGACAGAGAGGTCAGCCAATTTGGAGGGACCGGTCCAGTTGTGCTTTCGGTCTTTCCCCTGGTAAACAACGGCGGGCCGGAGGATGAATTTTACGCTTACGGAATATCTGCGGACCTTCTTAGTAATCTTTCAAAGGCTAAATCCATATCAGTTGTACCAGTAACCTCGCTTCTTAGATCAATGAACAGCGGGGAAAGCCATGAAGACATAGCGAGAAGATTCGGTTCAAGCATACTTGTAAAAGGAACCATTGAGCGAACAGGTTCGCAGATGAAGCTCTCTCTGACACTCAAGGAGACCGAACCTGACCGTGTTGTTTGGTCAGACTCCTGGATCGAAGATATAGATGACCTCCCGGTGATAAAGGGAAAACTTGCCGATGGAATTCTTAAAGCCCTGGGCAGGAACCCGGAAGATTACCCTGGAGTCTCTTCCATCGAGGTAAGATCTGTCTCAACCTATGAGAAGTATCTTCAGGCACTTCACCTCTGGGAAACAAGAAAGAACATAGAGCAGATTCATCAGGCCAGAGTTCTTCTTGAGCAGGTTATCAGAAGAGAACCGGAGATGATACCGGCGAGAGTGCTTCTTGGGACTACGTACAGGAACCTTGGCGAATACAGCACAGATATGGATATTCTTCAGCAGGCTCGAGAGATAGCCCATACAACGAGCAATCGGTCAGGTCTACTCTACGTTCTCCGGTCAATGGGTATATCTCACTGGATGAAAGGTGAGCTTGATGAAGCTCAGCAGGTAAACACAAAAGCTATGGCACTTGCAAAGGAACTGGACAACAGAACTGAGGAATCCAGCCTTCTTAACAACATGGGTTTGATCGATTGTGACCGTTCCCATTTCTCAAAGTCTTTGATCAAGTTGCAGAGAAGCCTGGATATGTCCCGTGATATGGGTTCAAGAACCGGACAGGCTCACTCTCTCTGCAATATCGGACTGGTTCACTGGAGAAGCGGTGACGGTTCAAAAGCACTTGAGTTCTATAAACAATCGCTGGAGATAGTGAAGATCATCGGAGATCAGTCAGGCGAGGCAAATCTGTTGACGAATATGGGAATTATCTACAATGACCGGGGTGAGATGGAGCTTGCCTATGATACTGTATCCAGAAGCATGGGTCTGTCTCAGGTTCTTGGTGACCAGCGTGCTGTCTGCAGAGCAATGAATAACATGGGTAGCGCCATGCTGGCTCTTGGTGTTTTTGAAAAAGCAGAAGAACATTTCTCCCAGGCCATTACCCTGGCAAGAAAGATAGGGCTAAGGAACATGGAAGGGCTCCTTCTCACAAATTCCGCAATCCTGAGAATTCAAGCTGGAGATCTCCGTGGAGCAGAAAAATTGCTTGAAGAATCTCTGATCCTAAGTGGTGAAGTGGACGACAAAGAAGGAATCGTAGAAAACAAATTGTACCTTGCCGATATCCTTCTGAGCAGAAATGATTTCAAAAACGCTGTCAACCACCAGAGAGATGCCCTGACGCTCTCTGAAAAGTTTAAGATGACAAGAGTTATAGCTTCCATTAAAACAAACCTGGCACTGACCCTGATCATGAGTGATGAGGCAGACATTGAGGAAGTGGGAGAACTGCTGCGAGAAGCACAGACCGCAGAGATCGAGAACGAGAAGAGCCTTCCCGAGATCTACTGGAAATGGTCGGGGATCTGCTCTGGAATAGCAAAAAGTTTCAGCAATGAGCAGGTTGAAAAAAACAAATTCCTTGAGGAATCCGCAAAGTGGAAGAGCGCTGCCAGGACTGAGCTACTCCAGATGGCGGACAAGATCAAATCAGAGGAATTCAGAAACTCATTCCTCTATCAGATATCCTGGCACAAAACCATAATGGGCTGAATCAGCGCTTGTAACCGAATCTCTTTAGAAGTTCAATCCTCGCATCTACATCCTCTGCACACTCAACAGCGGTAGGCGCTTCTCCATCAATCACTCCCAGTATGCCCCCACCCTGCTCTGTCCTGGCTACAATAACCTGCACAGGATTAGCAGTAGCACAGAAGATATTACATACCTCTGGAACAGCTTTTATTCTGTTCAGTACCTGAATGGGGAACGCTTCACCGAGAACTGTTATGAAACAGTGACCTGCGGCAATACTCTTCAGATTGTCCTCGGCGATCTTTTTCAGTTCCAGATCATTCCCATCGCTTCGGATCAGACACGGGCCTGAGGCTTCGCTGAAAGCCAGCCCGAAGGGACTGCCTGGAATTGTGGTTGAGATAGCTTCAAAGAGATCTTCCACTGTTTTTATGAAATGAGACTGACCCAGGATGATGTTGCATCCATCGGGAAAGCTCAGGTCCACAGATTCAATTCTAATACTCATCGGTTTATCCCTTTGAAGATGTCCTTAACTTCCGGTACACCACCCTGAAGGATGATATACCCGTCAGGTGGTTCACTTTCAGTTATATCCCCGCCTATAGGAGTGAGCATCAAACGGTTCACTTCTTCGTGGTCATCTGTAACGCCCATTGCCCAGCCCAGTTTGATGTATGCAGCTTCCGGGAGCATGTTGCCCAGGGGAACAACCCCTCTCTGCATAAGAAGCCGTCCGGTGTCGTATACATACATCTGTGCAAAACCCCATAGGGTCTGAACTGTCATAAACACATGAACGCCAGCTTCTGTAGCCCTGCGTATGGGCTCGTAAAGGGCCTTGTTCACATGGCCCAGGCCGGTGCCTGCAATGATTATTCCCTTGTAGCCATTCTCCACCATGGAATCGATCATGTCAGCTTTCATGCTGGGATAGTAGTAGACCATACCCACTTTGTCACAGAATACCGGGCGGATATTTGGTTTCCGGCTGGGGTCCCGTTTAGTGTAGTCGTCTTTCAGGAAGGTAAAGCTTTCCTTGTCCACCATTGCCAGAGGTCTGTCGCCGATGGTTCTGAAGGTGCTTCTGTAGCTGGAATGCATCTTCCGTACCTGGGGGCCCCGGTGAAGAAGACCATACTGATCGCTTGTGGGACCGAACATGCAGACAACAACTTCAGCAGCGTCAAAATATGCAGCGGTTCTGGCGGCATGTATAAGGTTCAGAGCAGCATCACTGGAGGGGCGGTCACTGGACCTCTGACTTCCCACAAGAACCACTGGAACAGGAAGATCCTGACACATGTAGGTGAGGGCAGCTGCAGTGTGACTAAGTGTATCTGTTCCATGGCCTATCATTATCCCGGCAACACCCTTCTCGATCTCCTTTTCAATTGCTTTTGCCAGGATGATATACTCTCGGGGACCCATGTCCTCGCTGAAAATTCCGAAGAGTTTTTCCGTTTCAAGATTGCATATATCCGCCAGTTCAGGCACTGCTCCATATAGCTCACCAGGGGAGAATGCGGGGATCACTGCGCCTGTTTTATAGTCAAGACGACTGGCGATGGTACCTCCAGTACCAAGCAGTTTTACATTGGGATGCGCGGGGTCAAATGGGAACTCCTGCTCAGGGATCTGGTAGACAACATTTTTTGATCCAAGTATCTCTACTCCTGTTACCTTGGAAGCGGCAATACCGATATTGTATCCTGTGGCCAGTTTGATAACAATGTGATCTGCGTCAGCGGTCTCACTTCTGGGAAGTACAACGCCCTTGAAAGTGTTTGAACCTGCTGTAAGAACAACATCATCCCAGACACTGATATCAAATTTCTCCATCATTTCTCTGGTAGCTTCTCTGTAACCTTCAAAAATATCCTTACTCATCCAAGATCCCCTTAAAAGCGCCTTCGCTTCCTGGCGCCCGATATGTTCATCTGCTTACGGTAGTTAGCCACCGTTCTTCTCTTTATTATAGTTCCACTGCTGTTAAGCATGCTGGCAATCTTTTCATCGCTGAAAGGCTTTGAATCATCTTCTCCTTCAATGATCCTTCTGATCTCCTCCTTTACGGAGATGGCCGTAACTGAAGCATCTGCACTTCCCCTGCTGAAGTAGTACCGCATCTCATGGATCCCCTGGGGGGATTGAACGTACTTTCCATTTATTGCTCTGCTGATAGTGGACTGGTTGAAACCGAGAGCCTTTGCCGCCTCCTGAAGGGTTAGCGGTCTCAGAGATTCCATACCATTGATCAAAAAATCCATCTGCGTCTCAACTATGAAATACGCTATCTTCATCACGGTTTCCTGCCGTTGTTTTATCGCCCTGATGAACCAGCTTGCTCTCTTGAATTTCTTTTTCACATACTCTTTTTCAACTGCTCCAGTTGAAGGTGATTCAAGTATCCGCCTGTTTCTACTGCTTATGGCAAGATGCGGGAAACGGTTATCGTTCAAAAAAACCATGAATTTTCCATTGTGTTTTTCTATGATGATGTCAGGTATCACCGCTGTTCCTGTACTGCCGGCAAACTCTGACCCCGGCCAGGGATTTAGTTCTTTGATCTTTTCAATAGCGACTTCCACATCATGCGGTGGAACTCCAAGGATCCCGGCGATGGAAAGAATGTGTCTTTCCGCAAGATCATTGAAACACTGATCAATGATCCGGTATTCCAGACTGTTCACTGTTGAAGCCCCATGTTTCTTCTTCAGCTGAAAAAGAAGCACGTTCCTTGCAGAATTCTGCGCTACTCCCGGAGGATCGAATTTCTGTACAATACTCACAGCATCTGCAAGTGTGACTTCCGGTCCATCCCAGCCGATCCGAAGTTCTTCCGGATCAAGAGAAAGAAGGCCATTCCTGTCAAGAGAATAGATAACGTAGACCGAGGCATTCTCCAGATCCTCAGAGAGTTCATGACCGTCCAGTTGGGAAAGTAGAAATTCACTCAGCGTCTCCGGACTGACTGCTTCCGGGCGCCACTGTTCTTCCTCACGGAACTTTGTAGACGGGGCAGTACCAATACTCTCGTCGATCTCCTTCAGGATATCAAGGGGATCATCTTCTTTTGAATCATCTCTCTCGGGCTCATCGCCTGATTCCCCCTCAGTACCTTCTTCTGTTTTGTCAGAGGCATCGTCCTTCTCTTCCAGAAGGGGGTTTTCCGACAGTTCCGTGGCGATAAGACCATCCAGTTCAATGGAAGCCATCTGCAGGATCTCCAACTGCTGGCGAAGGGTCTGGGTAATCGCCAGTTTCTGAACCTGTCCCAGTCGTATCTCAGCTCTCAGCTCAGGCATGCTAGAGAGAAAACCTTTCACCCAGATAGATCTTTCTTGCCTCAGGGTTGTCTGCCAGCTCCTGGGCGGAACCGGAAATAAGCACTCTTCCATCGAACATGATATACGCTCTGTCTGTTACAGCAAGGGTTTCTCTTACACTATGGTCTGTTATCAGAACACCCAGGCCCCGTTTAGCAAGGTCCCCGATAATGCCCTGGATATCTGCCACTGCAATAGGGTCAATACCTGCAAAAGGTTCATCAAGCAACAGGAACGAGGGTTCTGTAACGAGAGCACGGGCGATCTCTACTCTGCGTCTTTCTCCTCCGGAAAGGGTGAAAGCCTTCTGCCGGGCAAGCCTGGTTATCCCAAGCTCGGAGAGAAGTCTCTCCTGTCTGTCTTTCCTCTCCTTTTTCTTCAGTTTCATGGTCTCCAGAATACACATCAGATTGTCTTCAACAGTCATTTTCCTGAAAACGCTGGATTCCTGAGGAAGGTATCCAAGGCCAAGTCTCGCCCTCTTGTACATGGGCAACCCTGTTATGTCCCGGTCATCAAGAAAAACTCTTCCTGAATCCGGTTTGATGAATCCTACTATCTGATTGAAAGTGGTTGTTTTCCCTGCGCCGTTCGGGCCTAGAAGACCGACGATCTCGCCATTGCGTACATTAAGACTGACCCCGTCCACCACTTTGCGCTTTCTGTACTTTTTTACCAGATCTTTAACAACAAGCTCACCTGAACGGGTTTTCTGCTCACTCACGAAATTCTCCACTCCAACTGTATGTTCCGTTAACATAGCCTCTTGCAACTATCTTATCCGCTTCACCCGAGAGAAATCTTACCACTATCTCCTCCGCACTGATGGTATTCACTTCCACCCTCACGGAATCCTCCCCTGCTACATTAAGGACAGCACTGCCCTGAAGAAGAAGACTGTCCAGATCATCTCCAGAAGGGAGAAAGGCGAACTCGGCTCTCTGAGAATTGAAGTTTATCGTTGTTCCCTGATCCTCGATATCACCTGAAGCTGCTCCCTCTATCCTGAGGAAACTGAGAGCACCGCCGGGATCAAGGAGGATCTCCATCCAGTCCCCCTGTATTGTCCCCTGATCGCCGGATATTTCCGGGTGACCGATCAGCTCCATCCTCTCCTCTTCTCCAAAATATCTCAGGTATTCACTTGACGTCTCCATACCATCCGGCTGCATGGAGACCAGCGCATTCCCCTGAGCCTCCGCCCTCTCTCCATCTTCAAAAAATTCAAGCCGGTCAGCGGTGATGACAGTGGTATCAGAGCCCTCTATTCTTGTAAGGATCGGATCCACTGTAACGAAAAGACTCTGCCTTTCCCGGTCGTAGAGAGCATACTCACCCTGAACCATCCCCAGCCAGTCTCCTTGAAGAACAACTGCTCCTTTGGCTGTGGCTTTGTCTCTGAATCGGAACCAGTCAACCTGGTTCGCTGAGAGAACAGAAGAGCCGTCAGTAAGAACAGCATTCCCCTGTAACACCATCACCCCGGTAATTCTGGAATATGAAAGAAAATTCCCACTTGCAGTGAGGGTGTCAGCATCAACTTGAACATTACCTGTGAATTCGGCTCTTTCAGAGTCCTGATAGATGGTTGCTGAATTGGATGTAACTGTAACCTGATCATCGGTAACTACAACATTATCATGCAGTTCAAGAATGGATTCTCCGTTCTCAAGTTCAGTGGTTAATGCATTATCCGAGGTTACCGTAAATACTCCGCCAATAGAAGAAATAGATGAGAAAAACAAAAATACAAGATATTTACTCATCCAGTTCCAGCTCCCCTGTGGTAACAGCTGTGAAAGATTCACGGACAATCACATCACCAACAGCGCTGAGACCTGTGTCCATAATGACACCTCTGCCGTGAATAGTGGTTACCGTTCCTGTGCTTTCAGGAATAACGAAGGTTACCAGACAGTCCGTCTCAAAGGTTTCAAGTGAATCAGACCAGTTTAAAAGATCAGTTTCCAGAGTTCTGCTTCTGATGTTCTCAGCGTGAACATTTCCCCAGAGTACTGTTGCTCCGTTCACAAGATCTGAAGTACCTGTATCACTTCTCACAAAGCTTTCAGGAATGTCATTCTCATAAAAAATAATGTCCACGTCTGTCATAAAGAGAAGACTGTCAGCTTCCCTGTAAACGGCAGAATCACCGGAGAGCATCCACTCCCGATGGCTACCCTCGGCCTGCACCAGTCTAAAATCCGCAACCGTCTGTACCTGTCCACTTTCATCGGACCAGTCAGCAGGTTCATTTCCACAGGCAGCAAGAGTCAGCAGGGCGACAAGCCCAGAGCAGAATAGAAGGCGGGTATTCATCAGAATCCAAGGACCAGAGCATCGTGAAGGTAAACAACACCAACAGGAGTGGAGTATTCATCAAGAGCCACAAGGGAGGTTATCCCCCGTTCCTCCATGGTCTGAACCGCGAGAGCAAGAAGTTCTGTGGAACTGGTGACTGCAGGTTCCCTGATCATCACGTCATCCAATGTAAACCTGTTAATATCCACTCTGTCTCTCATAAGTCTGCCCAGATCACCGTAAACAAATATTCCCCTTAGTTTCCCTGAAGCATCCACCGCCATACACAATCCCCTGTGTTCAGTCATTACCTCCACAGCTTTTGAAAGAGGAGCCTCGGGAGGGAGAACCGGCAGGTCCCCAGTAACCATGATATCAGAAACTCTCGTGAGTAGTTTCCGGCCCAGAGAACCACCGGGATGCACTTCGGCAAAATCCTCAGGGGTAAACCCCGCGAGGTTCAGCATGGCCATGGCCAGAGCATCTCCGAGAGCCATCATGGCAGTCGTGCTTGCGGTGGGGGCCAGATCGTAAGGGCATGCTTCCTTCAAAGCTGGGAGTTTAAGAACAACATCTGCAAATTTTCCCAGAAGTGAATTCTCATTTGTAACCATGGCCACCACGGGGATATCAAGACGTCGAAGAACCGGGAGAAGAGCTGCTATCTCTGCAGTATCACCGCTTTTGGATAAAACCAGTGCCGTGTCTCCCCTGGCAAGTATTCCCGCATCACCGTGGATCCCGTCAGCAGGATGCAGAAAATAGGATGGTGTTCCTGTACTGGTCATGGTGGCGGCTATTTTTCTTGCAACGATACCGGACTTACCCATACCGCAAACAATGATCTTCCCTTTTGAACAGCTTAGAAGCTTAACAGCCTCAGGTAACGCCTCCCTGTTCAGAGGAAGAGTAGCCTTCAGCCACTTGATCTCTATGCCAAAAACTCTTTCTGCTTCCCGAAAAACACTACTCACCGGAATCCTCCAGAATCATTTCTGCTATCTCCCTCACAGCCCCAAGACCACCATTTGATTCAGCAACAAGAGAGCAGATATCTCTTACCTCGGGAGCAGCATCCCTGGGACAGGCTGATATTCCCGATATCTTCATGGCTGGAATATCCTTCCTGTCGTCACCCATGAAAAGGACGGAGGACAGAGGAATACTCAGATGCGCCGCAAGCTTCTCCAGGGAAGTCGCCTTGTCTGCACTTCCCAGAGATAGCAGTTTGACACCAAGATCTGATGCTCTACGTCTGGTACAGGCAAAATCACGAAACGAAACGAATGCAACCTCCACACCGCTGTCCAGAAGCCTCATGATCCCGGCACCATCCTTTGCGCTGAAAGCTTGAGAGACCCCTGAGGGGCCATAAAGAAGTCTTCCGTCTGTGAGTGTTCCATCAACATCAAGGGCAACCAGTTTGATATGAGATAACTCCATCATCAAACACCCTCCCAGTAATTCAATGCGTTTTCCAGCACGATCTCTGCATCCTGAAAATCAAGCATAACGGCACTGTCACTGAGAGCACTCGCCGGGTTGGGATGGACCTCTATAAACATTCCTCTTATACCCCAGGCTGCAGATGCCCGAGCCATTTGCACAGCAAATGTTCTGTCTCCTCCTGTGAACCTGCCGGCTGCTCCGGGTTTCTGGAGAGAATGGGTAAGGTCCATGATGACACCATCGCAAAAAGCTGACATCACCGTTAATGACCTCATGTCCACAACCAGATCGCCATACCCGAAAAAGCTGCCCCGCTCTGTAAGGAAAACGGAAGGACAACCGTTTGTACGAAGTTTATCAACGGCTCCTCTCATGTTACCAGGTGCCATGAATTGACCTTTTTTTACATTTACAGGGATTCCTGTTCTGCCTGCAGCTGTGAGCAGGGATGTCTGCCTGCATAAAAAAGCCGGGATCTGCAGCATCTGGCAGACTTCAGCCACAGGTGCTGCCTGGTCTGCGGAATGGATATCTGTAACAATTGGTAGATTGAATTCCCGGCGGGTCTTCTCCAGGATCCGCAATCCTTCTTCAAGACCCGGGCCAGCCCAGGAGCCTTCGGAAGTTCTGTTGTCCTTTAGAAAAGAACTTTTGAATAAAAATACCGCTCGATCCGCATACCTGGTTCTTAGACCATGAACAAACTCTGCTGTTCTAAGTACCAGTTCCTCTGATTCAATACCGCATGGGCCCATTATAAAGAGAGGAAGACCTGTCTCTATCTGTTCCTGAACCACTTTCTAGCCTCCTCCAGGTCATCCAGCGTATCGACTCCCATTGCATCCCAGACGCCGGGTATAACAGTAATTTGTACACCACTTTCCATCCAGCTGAGCTGTTCAAGTTTCTCCTGTCTGGAGAGTATTCCCCAGGGAGAATTTGCGCAGAGACTCAGACTGTCCGGAGTAAAACAGTACACACCAACATGCTGATAGACAAAATCAGCACCCCATGGAATAGAGCTTCGAGAAAAATACATAGCTTTACCGCCGGGGCCCATTACAACCTTGACTGAAGACGGGTCTGCCCCTGAATCCCCGGGGATCTCACGGGCCAGTGTTACCACGGAATGGGGCAGCATGTCCTGTGATTCAAGAGCATCGATCCAGGCGGGCTGAACAAACGGTTCATCTCCCTGGAGATTCACGATACGGTCTCCGGGACATCCCAGTGCTTTCCAGGCATCATAGACCCTGTGGGTCCCGCTTTCTGCAGGTCCTGTTAAAACTGCCTCGTATCCGGCAGCGATGACCACTTCCTCTATCTGTGTGGAATCTGTTGCCACAACCAGTCTGAATCTTTGCCGGTCACCGCTGGAAACCCCGTCAAGAACTCTAAGTATTAAAGGCCGACCACAGATATCCGCCAGGGGCTTACCCGGAAGCCGGGTAGACTCCATCCTGGCAGGTACTACAACTACCGTCCCAGCCAATTCTCTGATACTCGTATGGACACAAACAGAACCGTCTCAGATTCATCTGCACCCCAGGTTTCATAACCGACTCCCAGATCCATAGATGCAATGCCCCGGTGAAGAATGTACCCCACGCCACCTGAAATTCTTGATGCGCCGTCTCTCCACAAACCGTTCATTGTTCTGTATCCGCCTCTGATCCTGAAACTGGCAGATGGAGATATCTCTATGCCGGAAGCTAGGTAGCTGCCTTCTTCAGTGGTGCTTCCGAGAAGAGACAGCTTCTTTCTGGCAAAATAATCCACTCCCACAAGCACTCTGGGATGAATATGTGCGGAAACTCCTGCGGTGAGTTCTCCCGGAACGGAATAATTGAAAGTAGTATCCGCTGTTGAGTTACCCATGTAATGTCTCTGAACTGTAAGTTCTCCAGCTCTGTCAGTGACAATAGAGAATCCTGCAGAGAGGTACTTTGTGTTCATGAAGGCCCCGAACACAGGTCCCCATGACGGGGAGAAGGAAAGATCATCCCTGTATGTGGTGGTTACCGGTACAACTGTTCCAGGATTGTAGGGCGATGTTTCTGCATCTCCCATGGCAGAACCAAAAAAGCATTTTCCCCCCAGAGAAAAAGCCAGTTGCTCAGAGACCCGCGCAGTAACACCAACATACGACTCGCCTGAACCGCCTGTCCATTGGATGGTTCCGGAACCATTGTCAAAAACAATGGTGTCCTCTCTGTTCATCCTTGAGCGATTGCTGAGAGAGGCCGAGAAATGCAGGTCAAGGGGTAACGGCATTATTACTGAGATATCAGGGAAAGCAGAGGCACTGGACCAGGCAAGATCCTCGGTTTCTCTGGCTTTCATGCCCCATGAAAAACCTGTATTAACAGCCCAGGCAGATGCGGCAGGATTGGCCCCTGAAACCATGCTGGAGTCAGCTGTTCCAGCAGAGACACCTCCCATGGAGAACGCTCTGACACCCCCTCCTGCAGTTTCAGCTCCGATACCGCAGCTGGGAGGTTGAAATCCAGGTGTAAAGCCGGAAACGGAGATCAGATATGCAAAAAGAAGATTCATCATTATCATCAGGTTACTCCAGATTCATTGTGACTGCATTGTTGTACGTCACAAATATAATCATACGGGGTCAGTTTGTTCCATCTATGTACATGGAATCGCCTGGTGCAGGGATCACAACCTCTACCTCTTCAGAACTGTCTTTCCCTATCAGCACTGCAAGAGCTTCAGCGGATCTCTTTTCGCCATGAACTACTGCCACCTGCTTGACATTTTCACCCACTGCATGGAAATATTTCATGAGGGCATCTGAATCCGCATGGGCACTGAACCCGTCAATATCAACGATCTGAGCGTTAACAGCATAGGGCTCGCCAAATATGTTAACCGTTTCTCTCCGCTCGCCTATCTTGCGACCAAGGGTGTGCTCAGCCATGAATCCCACCAGAACAATGGTGCTGCGGGGATCTGTGATGTTGTTCTTCAGATGGTGCCTGATCCTTCCGTTCTCACACATTCCGGAAGCGGAGATAATGATCATAGGCTCTTTCATGGTGTTAATAGCCTTTGATTCCCCAACATTCTGAACAAAGTGAAGACTTCTGAACTGAAACGGACTGTGCCCGGCGTATAGAAGATCCCTTAGCTCCTTATCGTAAACTTCAGGATGCAGCTTGAATACTTCAGTGGCATTGAAAGAGAGGGGAGAATCCACATACACAGGAATGTCCGGTAATCGACCTGCAACGAAGAGAAGGTTTAGAAAGTATAGAACTTCCTGTGTCCTGCCCACACTGAATGCAGGGATAATGACCTTCCCACCCCGCCTGGCAGTTTTTTTCACAACCTGTTCCAGATCAAGAAGTGACTTCTCCTGAAGCTCATGATTCCTGCCGCCATAGGTACTTTCAGTTATCAGAAAGTCCGGCCTGGAAGATAGATCAGGGTTACGGAGGATAGGTCTGTCAAAACGACCCAGATCACCTGTAAAAAGAAGTGTACGCTGTTTTCCATTCTCTTCAAGTACAAGTTCAACCTGAGCACTGCCAAGTATATGCCCTGCTTCAAGAAAACGCAGAGTTACTCCGGGGAATATGGGGAAAGAAAGATCGTAGGGTATGGAAACGAATTTTTCAATGGCTGAAAGAGCATCCTCAAGGTCGTAGAGAGGTTCAACAGGTGGCAGGTCCTCTTTTGCCCGTTTCCTGTTCAGATATTCAGCATCAGCCTGCTGTATGTGCGCCGAATCAGGGAGCATGATCGCTGCAAGGTCTCTTGTGGCTCCAGTGGAAAAAATGATCCCCTTGAAACCATTCTTAACAAGTCCAGGTAGTTTCCCGGAATGATCTATGTGAGCATGAGACAGTATTACAGCGTCAAGTGAAGCGGGTTCATAACCGTACTCACGGTTCAGTCTTTCACTGTCCTGTCTTCTCCCCTGGCTGAGTCCGCAATCAAGAAGGATCCTTCTGCCGGCAACCTCAAGCAGATGCTGGGAACCGGTAACAGCCTGTGCAGCCCCGTAGAATGTAATTTTCAACGCCATCTCCTTTTATAGTGGGTAATTTGTTTCAATCTTTCGTATGCTTACTATGTTGACACACGGCCATTGTTGCAACCTGCCCTGGAACCCGAAGCTCCAGTAACCGTCAGGCACAAGGGAGACCCGTTCTCATGCATTGTCGGTTGCTGAAGCAATGAGAATGGGGTATTTTCCCTCAGGTTTGCTGGATCACAGTATTTACAGGCAGGCTGAATGCGTTGCCATTTCAATTGGAGGACTGAATGAGAATCGCCCTTATCACAATGTTGATTTTGAGCCTGTCCATGTTCGCTGACACAGTTTATCAGCGAGTTGACAATGATCAAGATCTTACCGTGGACCAGAGAGCCTTGTATCTCGTTTACAGTGTTCTTGATAGAGACAGGCTTCCCCTTGAATACACTGCAGATGCTGTAAGTGAAAGAAGTGGCACCCCTGCTCTGCATGAGGCTTTGCTTCTTTCCCATGAGCTTTCATCTGCAACTCTTCAGGAGATACTCACCCTGGCCGACCGACCGGTCCTCTCAGGAAGTCCTGCAACATTTGTTTCTGTGGGGGGCAACTTCAGGATACACTATACCACCACAGGTATCGATGCCAGTAATCTTTCCTATGCCCAGGACATTGCCGAGTACATGGATTTTGCCTGGGAAGAAGAGTGCAACACAATGGGTTACTTCACCCCCCCGCCTGACAACAACATAGGTGGAGACAACCTCTACGACATTTACATAGCCTATATTGAAGGCAATACACTTGGGTATACCTCCCACGGCGGTGAATACAAACCACCTGATTCAACTCACTCATGCAGCGCAAGTCACATTGTCATGAATACCGATCTGGGTCCAAATCACCAGAAAGTCACTTCAGCCCATGAGTTCCAGCATGCCATTCAGATGTCCTACGACTACGAGGAGCCCACATGGTTCATGGAGAACTGCGCAGTCTGGATGGAAGACCAGCTCTGGGACGATATAAATGACTACTTGAGTTACTACTCCGGTGGAGCAATGAGAAAACCCTACAGGGGTATTGATGGTGGTGGCATGTACTGGTACGGAGCCAGCTTCTGGCCAAGGATGATAGGGCTCATGTTCGGTATAGATTCAGTCCGCGAGGTCTGGGAGAACTGCGCCGCGACAAATGAAGCAAACATGTGGGACGCTCTGGATGACATGTTCACAGCCCATGGAACAGATTTTGAGAACGGGTTCATGCTTTACGGTCTGTGGCGTTACATGGTGGGTCCTCAGTGGTACTCCTCTTTCAACATGTTTGATGAGGAAGCTGACACCTGGGGAACACCTCTTGTGTTCAGCTGGCACAACTTCACTACTCTTCCTGCCAGTGGAGATCAGGGAAGCTACCCGCAGTACCTTATGGACGACCTTGGTATTGCCTGGATCAGGGTTGATCTTGCTTCCTACCAGGGTGGCTGGGTCCAGATGGACTTCGACGGAAGAGACGGCTACGAGTGGAATCTGGGAGCAATCGTGTGGAACGATAACAACTTCCAGTTCACCTGGGTTGACTGCGATCCAACATCAGGAGAGAAGGCACTCTCTGTTCCCACTGAAGGCTGGGACTATGCAGTGTTCTTCCCTGCATTCATGACAAACACATCGTTCACTGCCAATTACACCTTCGAGATCGCCTACACAGCAGGAATTGAAGAGGGAGAATCTCTCACCGGAACCGATCTTACAATTGGATCAAATCCCGTGATAGCTGGTTCTTCAGTAAGTTTCAACGCTCCTTCCACAGGTTATATGGACCTTTCTGTGGTTGACATGACAGGCCGGAGGGTTTCAACTCTCTTCAGTGGAGTTGCCCAGCAGGGTCTGCATTCCGTTGAATTCCAGGAAGATCTGGCTTCAGGGGTATACCTGGTTGTTCTCCGGCATGGAAATTCCGTAGAAACCGCCAGAGTATCGGCACTCAGATAGCAGACCAGATGCTTAAAAAAAGTGCCCGGCATAATACCGGGCACTTTTTTCACACAATGTTACTGCTTCTAGCTTTAGGAGCGGGGACAGGGTGTGTAAGTAGTGATGATACTGAAGGACAGGGCATCTCTCACGACATACCTGCCACTGGAGATATCACCATGGTTATCCAGTTTGCAGGGACTGCCACGGGCGATTCAATGCCTGAAGCAGTGGTTCATCTTCCTTTCACTGCCGGTGGTCGGTTTCATCCGGCAGAAGAGTGCCATGACTGTTTCCAGACAGTTTTCGAAAATGCGGACAGCACCGGCAAGCTGATGATGGTTATAATCCCGGAGACTGAACAATTCAGTGGTTCCAGGGATCACCTGATAATATCCCTCGATCCCGGGGGAATTCCTGTGGCGGTAAGCCCTGATCTGGATTCACTTTTTCTGGTTGACAGCCTGTGGGAAGACCCGGTTGCAAGGCAGCAGACAGTACTTGAACTTGCGGTTTTCTTTAAACCTGAAATAGTTCTTCAATTCATAGAGGTGCCCCTAAGCAGTTCAGATGTAACAAGGTTCTGGAGTGACCACGGAGCAGAGAACAGCATAACTGCAGCTCTGTTCGTTTCCCCGGATGAAAGCATTCCCATAAATTCAAGGGGCTGGGGTCTTTTCACAGGAAAAGGCATCAGAAGTGGTACATTGGAAGGATTGGACATGCCCGGATTTATCGCCACGGTGAGAATGATATCAGGAATGGACTGGATCCACGGCGAAAGCGGATATCCGGCAATGCAGGCTTTCTTTGCCACAGAGTCGGAGGTACAATGAAGCTTAAAACCCTCATAGACAGATCGATAAGCTGGGGTGCCAACCTTCCTGCCACCCCATGGCAGCTTGCAGCTGTATTTACAGTAACTGTTATTCTAAGAAATCTCATGGAAGCTCTAACCCTGGGTATCGTGTTCCCCGCTCCTTCCTTTGTGCTTCATTTTCCAGTTGCTTACGTTTACCCCATGCTCACTCTTGTTTTTGTAATGAGAGTATTCAGCAGGTATGACACTGCCAAACTATTGAGAATAATGGTTCTTGCCTGGACCCTCACCCTTCTTCCTCCACTGATAGACAAGCTTGCCGGTACTACTTCAGCGATTGGGTATTTCCCCCTTGACAGAAGCAACGCAGTATGGTTCCTGCTGAATTTCTTCAACCCGCTCACGGCGTTGAACGGAACCACCACAGGTATTCGAATTGAAGCTGCAATCGGATGCGTTCTTGCCGGAGTATTTACCTGGGCAGTTGCTCCAGACAAAAGAGCTCTCAGGGGAATTCTAAACACGGTTGTTTTCGCTCCTGTATTCCTCACCTTCTTCACATGGCCCCACCTTGTCAGCGTGATCTTTCAGCCCTTCTTTCCAGGTGATGGAGTTACCCACTCTCTGCTTCAGTGGCATGCTGCAACAGAGGCGCCCACAACTGGAGCATCACACTTCACTACATATCTCATTGATATGATACCGGTCTCTCTGCTTGCGCTGTGGTATGTGAGAGAACTGGCAGAGGATCGCTGGAATGAGCTTAGTAAAAAAGTTGGATACCTCATTCCGCTCTACTCTTCTGCAGTTCTGGGAACGGTTGTAGCATTCACAGTGATTCCTGGAAATGGAACTACTTTCGCGGATGTTGTAACAATTTCCGGTGCCCTGATGGCAACCTTCTGGCTGGTTACAGCATCCGTGTGGAAGGGTAGCTTCAGAGCAGTTGCTTCAGGTATTGCTTTAACACTTGCCTGGGCTTCGGGATGGGAAACTCTTGTTTTCGCGGGCCTTGCTCTTGCAGCAGGGGGACTTCCCGGACCTGATAAGATACGAAAGGCTCTGTTTGGAACCGTTCTCTTCATCACTGCTCTTTCACCGGTTGGATTCTCTCTTTCCACTCCTGCAGCAGCTCTTGCGTTGTTGATAATCCCGGTAACTGTACTGCTGACTCAAAGAAAAAGAGCGCTTACATTACTTCTCACCGTTCCTCTTGCTGTGGCTCTTATCGCTCCACCCTCAGCAGAAGAGGGTGCCTGGCTCAGAGGAGTTTCAAGAAGAACTGACACTTTTGCCAGGTCAAGCAGGGTGGGTCTTGCTCTGGAATCTGCTTCACGCCTTGCCGCCGGAGGCGGATCATGGCTGACCCTCGGTGAAACAACCCACATGACCGGACAGAGCGAAAGATCCCGTTACGTCTGTGAGACAGCTCTGGCAAGAGGAGACTCCACCTCTTCACTGCTGAAAGTAATGATGAATCTGGCCTTTGCCAGGGCTGATACATCGGCATTCAACACCATTTTTGATATCTATTCCAGTAACGCAGATGAATCAGAGCTTAATGCAGCTGTTACCATGAGGGTAACATTCCTCTCTTTAACCGGAGACACAGCATCGCTGAACTACATTCATTCCAGAGGAGGAATGAATCCCATGCTTCTCAGGTCCATGGCAACAGCTCAGTTAATACAGGGAGACACCCTCCGTTCTCTTCAGTATTCAAGGGCATTTCTCGATTCGCCTGCAGCTGCTGCAGAAGACTGGGCAAAAACGATCACCCTTGCAGCAATAACAGGTGGTGCCGACTGGGATTCGCTCTACATCGAAGCGGAAGAGATACTGGGCAAGTGCCTTCCTGTTATGCTGGCAAGGCTCAGGGCGTCTGTGATCGCAGAAGGCAGGGCCGACAGAAGAGACCTTCTTGATAGATGTATTCTTATAAAACCGGATGGCTCAGAGGTTCTGGAGACTGCAGCAATGTGGTATTCTGCCGCTGGTGACCCTGAGAGCACCCTTCTTTTTGCTTCCAGAGCAATAGCTTCGCAGACGACTCCCTCAAGAACAAGTTTCTCACTTGCTTTGAATGCAGCTCTTAACTCGGGAAAATTTACCGAAGCAGCCATTACAGCCAGATACGCCATGTACTGCTATCCTGGAAATGCGGGTCATAGAGCAGTCCTTGCAGGGATCCTGAAGGCTCAGGGCTATTCTGTGGAAGCAGAGCTGCTTCAGGAATCATTCAGCGGGATACTCTGGGCAGAGACCCTGTGCGATTCCCTTGAGTCAGTGGTATGTGCAGCAGAAAACTGATACTTCTCGGGATCTCGGCAACCGTATTCCTGATAGCCCTTCTAACGGGACCATCATCATTCGATGCAACAGACGGGGCGGAATTTGCAGTGTGCGGAGGTGAGCTTCAGATAGCCCATGCGCCTGGCTATCCTCTCTTTCTTATGCTTGTCCGCTTCTTCTCAATGATCTTCTCACCGGTATACGGCCACCTGAGGCTGCTCAACTGCTTTCTTGCTGCAGCAGTGGTCTGGATGGGAACAGCAGCTTTTCAAAGATCGGGTACTGGATTTCTTCCCGCTCTGGCAGGTTCTCTTCTGTTTCTTACTTCAGCTCCTGTAATGAGCCAGTTCAACAGTCTGGAGATCTATCCTCTGGCGATACTTCTGGTTCTCACTGCAATGTATCTGAAGGACTCCGCTCTGTCTCCCTACGCTTCAGGAATGGCTTTGTTCGCCGGGCATCCGGTCTCCCTGCTGTCCAGCCCTCTCTTTTTCTCATTTAAGAGAAAGTGGCCCCTTATTCTGACATTTCTCATACCTGCGACTCTCTATCTTTACATCCCAATACGGTCAGGAGCGAGCAGGATAGCCCATTACGGGCATCCAGCCTCTCTGGAAACCCTTTTCAATTACTTCACCATGTATTCTGGAAGACTGGGTACTCCATCCTTTAACAATCTTTCCCTGGCACTGAGTTCCATTGGAATTCCAGCCCTGGTTGTTTTTGTACTTCTTGCAACAGCCGGTGGCAGATTCTCCTTCAGGCGGGATATTCCAATAATTGCATCTTTGATATTTCTTGCCTCCTATGAACTTCCGGACCCGGCAGGGCAACTTTGGATACTACTGCTTCCCCTCTCTCTGAGATGTTCCACGGGAATAGAGAAACTCTTTGTTAAAAAAGCAGCGCACAGGATACTTGCTGCAGGTCTCATATTGATCGCGATTGTAAGCGGGATAGCAGGAGCTGACAGAACAGGTGATGACATAGCAATGAGATGGACCACAGATGTGATGTCTTCCCTGCCTGCGGGTTCTGTTTACAGGCCAGTTGCTCACGATACCTACTATGCTGCTTACGCTCAGACAGTTCTTGGGTTCCGACAGGATGTTCTGCTTTCAGACCCCTTTGGAAACTACTTTGAGTATTCACCACCGGGGCCTGTACCTTCCTCCCTTGGTGGAAGAACGGTTCATATTTCCAGAGCCTGGAACAGGGAAGAAAGCTTTTCTCTTCAGGGACTCGTCTTCAGCCCGATAAATTTCAGAGAGGAACCCCTGAACTGGGAGCAAATGGATATATTCAAGTTTCAGAATCGTTCCCCTGACCCGATGGCAATGGATATAATTGCTGAGGCATGGGCAAGGAGGATGCTACAGGAAGAATCCCCTTCGCTCAGGGACAGTTTTTATCTTAGAGCTGTAGAATTCTCGGCCACACCCGTTACCCGGAGAAGAATTGAGAATATCAAAGAGAATATCTGAGGCCACGGTACTCTGCTGGCTGCTCACGTCCATAGCGGTGCTGTACTGCATCACCCCCATTCACAACGGCAACATATTCTGGCACCTCAGAAACGGTATTGATATTGTTGAGACGGGAGAGATCAGAACACAGGACCCGTTCACATGGACAAGGCAGGGAGCTTACTGGATACAACACGAATGGCTTGCAGAATCTGCCATGGCACTTTCCTGGATACACATTGGTGAAGCAGGTCCTGTACTGCTGAAGGCTCTTTTCATCGGTCTCTCCATCTTCCTGGTGTACAGGGCTTCCGTTAAGAATGGTGGAGATCCAGGTCTTGCCTTTGTTCTTGGAGCCTTCTGGCTGGCACTTGCTCAACCTAGATGGATTGCCAGACCGCATTTTTTCAGCATCTTCTTTTTCTCACTCTACCTGTACATACTTTCCTTCAAATTTGAAAAACCCTGGAAACTTGCTCTGCTCCTCTTCCCCATACAGATCCTATGGGTCAATGTTCATGCGGGATTTGTCATGGGGCTGTTCCTTGCTTCAGTTCCTGCAATGAAAGAACTACTGCATGGTAGATACAAAAACTTTGGAAAGTGGCTGCTTCCTCCGGCGGCACTGCTTCTTGCAAGCGGGATCCATCCAAATGGTTTTAGAACTCTGGAGTACCTGCCTGCATTTCTCGCTCAACCTCTGTTCAAGCAGTCCATAAGGGAGTGGTGGAGCCCGTTTGACCCAAGATACGCACCTGAAAAAGTCATTTCCCGAACTGCCCTGCTTCTTTCCGCGCTTACCCTGGGCACAACGGCTCTTGTACTTCGGTATTCAAAACAGTTAGACAGAGGAAAGCTCCTTGCCCTTCTGATGCTGATAGTGGCAACTGTGTTTGCCGCCCGCAACGGCGAACTCCTTGCACCTGCCATGCTGGCCTGGGTACCTGGAATGATAAAGCTGCGAATTCCCATGAAGTACGCTGTTGCATCTGCTGTGATCCTGGCAGTTATCCCCTTCGTCTATGGAGTTCCAAGAGAGATCGGTCCTCCCAGAGAGCTGGGGGCCTGTGTGGACTGGACAGTTTATCCTGTGGACCTTGCTGATCTTCTTGAAGAACACCCTGCCCTGATGGAGCATGCGGTTCTTTTCAATACAAATGAGATATCCGGATACCTTGAATTCAGGTTCGGAGAGAAATTTCCTCTGTTCGTTGACGGAAGATGCCTTCTCTTTCCTGAAGCATTCCACTGGGACTACCTTATGCTCACAGAGGCTCCGGGAGAGGGGTTCACCGCTTTGCAGAATGACCTGTTGCAGCAGTACGGATTCAATCTTCTGATCTATAACACAAGAAATCAATACTCTTCAGTTCATCTTGCGGCATCGCTTCCCCAGTGGATTCCCATTCAGATGAACGGGCTCACAAGCACGTATGCAACAAAGGAACTGCTGGAGGAAACCGGTCTGGATTCTCTTGCTTTCCGTTACTATGATCCACTTGATCCTTCAGCTTTCCTGACAACACCTCTCTACTTCCTGCCTTCTCAGGCTTTGAGCGAACTGCTGGAACAGAAGGATCAACTGGGTATCACTGTTCTTGACCCGGCAATAGGATCTCTTCTGTTCAGAACAGATACCACATTTTCCACAGATACCTTGTCCGTTGAAGGCATCTGGCCAAACACTCTTCAGTGCTGGGAGTACTGCAGAAGGAATGATCTTGTATCGGCTGCAGCAAAGGCCGATCTGACTGAAGACCCTTCGCTGCAGGCGGCAGTTGCATTTCTGCAGAACCCGATCCTTACTGAAGGAGACGGAATAATGGGAATCACGCCAAACATTGTCAGGACGAAATGGGATGAGAAAGCAGCTCGAATTACTTCTCTCTGGGTCACCGGACAGCAGATCATATCTCTTCATGAGGCGGACATGTTCATGGATTCTCTCCCACCATGGGGCGTTGCCCAGTGTGCATGGTTATATTCCCTGTCTGGACAGCAGGAGCACGCTTTGGAACTGGTGGAACTTGCTCTGTCCAGAGCGCAGGGTCCTATTGTGCTGGAAAGGTCTGCCAGGGTATTCAGCATAGGTGGTGATCTTCCCCATGCTGTGGAATACTGCAGGCGGGCGGTGGCAATGTCACCGGGCTTTGCCGAGGCAAGACTGTTACTGGCTGACTGCCTGTGGGATTTGAACAGACTGAAAAACGCAGAGGTGGAATACCGCTGGTTCGAGAACAATGAACTTGCACTTCCGGAATACGCATTACAGCGTCTTTTGCTGATACGAGAGCTGGAAAACAGATGAACGCCTGCTGGCGGGGAGGGAAAATAGATGTCGATCAAAAGTAGATTAACCGAATTTGGTTCAAAGGTACAGAATCTTTTCAAGGGTGGCGGTGATATAGCCCAGGAGAAGCAGAAGAAACGGGGAAAACTCACCGCGAGAGAAAGAGTTGATGAGATACTGGACACCGATTCATTTCTAGAGACCGACCTCTTCGTAGAGCACTCCTCCACTGACTTCGGCATGGACCGAAAAAAACTTGCAGGTGATGGTGTGATCACCGGATACGGTAAGATAAATGATCGCCCTGTTGCCTTATTTGCCCAGGATTTCACAGTCGCCGGAGGATCGCTTGGCAAAGCTCATGCAGCCAAGATCGTTAAGGTAATGGATGGTGCCGGTACAAAGAAGATCCCGCTGATCGGTATCAATGACTCCGGTGGAGCCAGGATCCAGGAAGGCGTTGACTCCCTTTACGGCTACGGTGAGATATTCCTGAGAAATACCACCTTCAGCGGTGTTATCCCTCAGCTCTCTCTGATACTTGGACCATGTGCAGGAGGCGCGGTGTACTCGCCGGCACTTACTGACTTTGTCTTTGTTGTGGAGAAAATATCCAACATGTTCATCACCGGCCCGCAGGTCATTAAGACGGTTCTTGGTGAAGATGTTTCCCCGGAGGTTCTTGGAGGTGCAAAGACCCACACATCTGTTACAGGCAACGCCCACTTCTACGCTCAGACAGAGCAGGAGGCATTCGGACAGATCAAGAGGCTCTTGAGCTTCCTGCCGGCCAACTGCCTTGAAGCATCCCCTGTATACAGGTCCGCAGCCCCGGTGAAGGACATAACAGACAACATCATTCCCGATAACCGCAGGAAAGCCTACGATGTTACAGATGTGATAAAGGGCCTGGTGGACAACAGCGACTTCATGCAGGTTCATGAGCATTATGCAAAGAACATTGTTGTCGGATTTGCCAGAATGGACGGCAAGACAGTAGGAGTTGTCGCCAACCAGCCCAGATACCTGGCAGGAGTCCTTGATGTCAACGCATCCGACAAGGCGGCAAGGTTCATCCGTTTCTGCGACGCCTTCGGCATATCTCTGCTCACCCTGGTGGATACACCCGGTTATCTCCCCGGTGTTGATCAGGAGCATGCAGGTGTTATCAGGCACGGTGCCAAACTCTTGTATTCATACAGTGAGGCCACTGTTCCCAAGGTCACGATCATCATGCGCAAAGCATACGGCGGAGCATACATTGCCATGTGCAGCAGGCACCTTGGCGCCAGCAGCGTTATCGCCTGGCCCACTGCTGAGATAGCGGTCATGGGTGCTGAAGGAGCTGCGAACATAGTCTTCCGCAAGGAGATCGCTGCAAGCGATGACCCTGAAGCCATGCGTCAGCAGAAGATAGACGAATACGAAGACAAGTTCGCCAATCCGTATGTGGCTGCCTCCAAGGGTTATGTTGATATTCTAACCGAGCCTCACAAGACAAGGAACATTGTTATCAAGGCGTTCGAGTTTGCAGGGGTACAGGATCATGGCAACTCCTTCCGCCGCCACGGCAACATTCCTCTTTAGGCAATGGGAGGTAAGGATCAATGCAAAAAGAAAAAGAGAACGAAAACGAACTCAGAGAACTGAACATAGATGACACCATCTACGAGACTGAAGTTCCCGCTTCTTTCGACAAAAGATGGGCTCCGGAAGACGAGAAGCAGATCAAGGCTTTCATCCCGGGAACCATAATTGAAGTTACAACAAAAGCTGGTTCCACTGTAAAAGAAGGTGATATACTTCTTATCCTGGATGCCATGAAGATGTACAATGAGATAGTTGCACCGGTTGCAGGTACTGTGGAAGTAATTGCAGTATCAGCAGGGGAACGGGTGGAGAAGAATCAGCTTCTTGTAAGACTGAAGTAACTCAACTAACCTGAATAGCAGAAAGAGCCCGGGAAAATCCCGGGCTCTTTTCGTGGAGAATACTCAGGTGCTAGCGCAGTGACTGAGCCTTTGCCATAGCCTCCATGGCCTGGTTGTTACGACCAAGGGTGCTGTATGTCTGAGCAAGAAGCTCGTAGTAGTCAGCATTATCAGGATCGTACTCTATGGCATTCTGCATTGCCTGGAGGGCGTCAGTATCTTCTTCCAGACGAATGTAGTTTGCATACATCATGTACCAGGCATTGGCGTATTCATCGTTTGTCAGACCATCCATAACAGTAAGCTGCTCCATTACTTCAATGGACTCATTGTACTTTTCCATTGTGAAATTGGCATGGCCGATCATGGCAAGAACCTGATAGGTGTTACCCATCTGAGCTCTGCACTGCTCAAGGGCGGCTATACCCTCGTCAAATCTGTCCATCTCGATGAATGTGAAGCCCCTTGTAAGAAGAACTCCAGCCTTCATGTCAGCTGCGTCTTCCTCGCTGATCCAACCCTCTTCAACGCCTGTATCGATGGCTATAAGAGCACTGTCGTAAATGGCAAGAGCGTCGTCATACTGTTCGGAGAGTATGTAGAATTCAGCCAGACCGGTCATAAGATCAGCACTTGAAGGATCGATCTCGATACCTCTGGTGTAAATCTGAACAGCTTCAGCCATTTGTTCTGCTGCTTCTGTCTCATCCTCGGAATTCATGTAAAGATTCTTCAGAATTGCGCCTGTGTTATAGGTTGAAAGAACAACACTGTGCACCATGTTTTCCCGTTGTGTGTTCAACTGCTCGATCCAGGCTGGATCCTCTGATGCTGCAATGCTCTCCTGAATAACATCTATCTGAACTACTGCAAGCTCAATGGATGATTCAAATTTTGCGATAGCTTCATCGTAGTTACCCTCGTTAAGAGCAATATCACCCAGCATCTGATCGAATTCCGGACGCTCCGGAACAATAGATCCACCTGTTTGAAGCATGCTGACAGCGTCCTCAAGCCTTCCCTCTTCTATGTAACCAGCAGCAGTATTGTAAAAGGCCGGCCAGTAATTAGCCATGTTGGCTGCCATAAGCGGATCAAGCTCGTAAGCCTGTACGAACGACTCTGCAGCTTCGTCCCAGACACGCATCATACTGTGTGCTCTTGCTTTCCAGTACCAGACCTCGGGATTTGATCCCTCGCCATTGGCAATCACGCTGTCGGCCAGGTGAATAGCATCCTGATACTCACTGTTCTGAATGTGAACCTTGATACCGGTAACCGCGGGAGATGAACAGGCAGCAACCACAAGAAGACCGACTACCACGGAAACCAAAATTTTTGCGAGACTCAAATCACTCCTCCATTCGGACAGTATCCATGTATAAACGAAAAATACCACTGGGCACATCATGTGGAAATCTGCTTTAAAAAGAATGTAAAGTCAACTCTTCCCCCCTTGACCTAAGGCTTTGTTCTTAACAGACTAAGCAGTTGCAGGGGGGTGCATGCTGAATTGTTTCCTGATACCGTTTCTGTTGCTCCGGGGGGTTGTCTCTGTTCTTCCACTTCAGGGAGGGAGCATAACCAGTGAATCTGCTGAAAGACTTGCTCTGGTAAACAAAGACCAGCAGGTCATTGTGTTCCTTGAAGATGGTCGGGAAGCAAATCTGGCCCTGGTTTCCACTGGAAGACCCACAAGACACTCCACCCCCAGTGGAGATTTTGAGGTTCTTTACAAAAGATGGAGTCCTGTTTCAAGCATATACAGAGTACACATGCCCTACTGGCAGGCAATTGAGGATTCAGGGCGGATAGGCCTTCACCAGGCCTCCCGGTCCGCTGAACACAGGCTGGGCGAGCCCCTCTCCCACGGATGTGTCAGACTTGGTTCTTTCACCGCAAGGTGGGCTTACTTCTGGCTTCCGGTGGGCGCTCAAGTGATAATCAGATAGATTTATGTTCTATTACATATTCACAACTTAGATCACAGGAGGAACAGTTTGTCTAACAGTCAGGAATACACCTCAGACATTCTATGGCGTATTCTGGATGTTACCAGAGAACTCAGCAGTCCCATTGATCTGGATGAAATGCTTGTTAAGGTGGTGGATGTGGCCAGAGACGTTCTTAAGGCAGAGCGTGGAACGGTCTTCCTTTACGACAGTAAACACCACGAACTCTATGCAGAGGTTGGAACCGGGCTTGCTGTGAACGAGATCCGATTTCCTGCAGATCAGGGTATTGCCGGTATTTGCGCCAGTTCTCTTGCGATCGTTAACGTGCCGGACGCTTACTCAGACAAGAGATTCAACTCTGCAATTGACAAGAAAATGGGCTATCTGACCAGGTGCATTCTTTCCATACCTCTTGTGGGTCTTAACAACAGCCTTGTTGGTGTTCTCCAGCTGATAAACAAGAGAGACGGAGTATTCACCCTTGCAGAAGAGAGGGTTGCCGAAGTACTGGCATCTCAATGCGCGGTAGCACTGCAGAGAGCACAACTGCTTGAAGAATTCCTTATCAAGCAAAAGTTTGAACATGACCTGAACCATGCCAGAGAAATACAGAAGGACCTTCTACCGGAAGCCATGCCGGTAATTGATGACTATGATCTGGCAGGATGGAATGAACCAGCAGATCAGACTGGCGGAGACATATTTGATGCAGTCAGCCTGACTCACGACAAAGTACTTCTTCTGCTTGCAGATGCAGCAGGTCACGGCCTTGGGCCTGCTCTCACTGTTATCCAGTTTCGGGCAATGATCAGGATAGCGTTGAGCCTTGGAAGTGATCTGTGCGATCTAAGCAGATGCACCAACAATCAGTTAGTTGAAGACCTCTCCTCAGATACTTTCATTACAGCTTTTGTAGGTCTCCTCGATACAAAAGAACATGTTATCAGCTACCACGCCTGTGGCCAGGCACCGCTTTTGCATTACCACGGTTCTACCGGTAAAACTAATGTGTTATCTGCAACGGCACTCCCTTTTGGTGTGATCCCGGATATGCCTCTGGGAGACCCAGGCAGTATTGTGATGGAGAAAGGTGATATCTTTGCACTGATATCCGATGGCATCTTTGAACAGGCGAACGGTGCTGATGAACAATTCGGTGTGGAAAGAACAATTGATATCATAAGGAGAAACTACGAAGACTCCATGCAGGAACTCACAGAAAAGATATTCTCTGCAGTTGCCCGGCACTCTGATGTATCAACTTATGATGACGACATGACTATCATGCTTGTTAAGAGAAGCATGGACAAAAGCTAGCCAGCCTCAAGAGATTTCAGATAAGCTCAGGTCTTGATCTTTCCAGGGTGGTAACCACCTCTTTGATACTCTGCGAGCGGGAATCAGACATTACAAGAGTTGCCTTTTCGGTGGAAACAACGCTGACGTTGTCCAATCCTATAACAACAGTTAACCTGCCTGTTTCATCGAACACAAGAGTGTTCTCTGAATCGATGATAATACTGTCACCTTTTGAAACACCTGCGCCCCTGGCTCCGGGCCAGTCGCCAATATCACTCCACTGGAAGAGTGCAGGCACAACGACCGCTCTGTCAGTATTCTCCATCAGTCCGTAATCAATTGACTGGGATTCCAGTGCACCGTACTCTTCCAATGATGGAGATGTTGTATCAGGAAGCCTCTTTATGTTCCTGTAAAGATCAGGCATATGCTTTCTGAACTCCTCAAGGAAGGAATCAACTCTCCAGATGAACATTCCTGAGTTCCAGAGATATTCTCCTGATCCAAGATACCTCTCTGCAGTTGCTGCATCAGGTTTCTCCCTGAAGCTCTTCACTCTATTGCCAGGGGGGATATCTTCACCTGTCTGAATGTATCCGTAGCCTGTTGCAGGGTTGTCCGGAGTGATGCCTATGGTACAGAGATAACCCTTTTCAGCAAGTTTCACAGCATTGGCAATGGTTTCCTCGAACAGGTCAACCGGCTGGATACTGTGATCACTTGCGGCCACTATCATTATGCTTTCGCTAAAGCCTCTCCTTCTCAATGTCTCCGCAGCCCAGCCAATACATGCGGCTGTGTTCCTGCCCACAGGCTCCAGCAGAAGATTACTCTCTGGAAGAAGAGGCAGCTGGTTTGCTGTTACGTCTCTGTAGTCAGCTCCAGTAACGACCAGCACGCCGTCCGGTCCGGATATCTTTGAGAACCTGGATGCTGTGATCTGGAGCATTGTTCCGCCACCCAGCAGATCCATGAACTGCTTTGGACGGGATAGAGTGGAAACTGGCCAGAAACGGGTTCCCTTCCCCCCTGCCATTATCACTGCAAACACTCTTTTGTCGTTCATTCTTATACCCCCACGATCCATGAATCTTCCGTTGTTATAAGTGATCCGCCGGCTGGATCTGCGAAGAAACATTCTTCTGTCTCCGGTAAAAATACCACTTCCAGCGGTCTCAATTTCAACTCACCAGGTTCCGCTCTGCGCATGTAGTAAGAACCGGCATCGAGGAGATCTGCATCCACTTCAGTGGCTCTTCCCATTGTCTCCCAGTTTATAGCTGAAAGCCCAGACTCCACATGAAGCTCTCTGAGATTTCCATTGTTATCCTTTCTGGCATAGTCCCATAGACGGTAGGTAATACTGCAGTTCAACTGAACCTCCAGCACTGTCAGCCCTGCGCCCAGGGCATGAACGGTTCCACCGGGCAGGTGAACAAGAACGCCCGGTTCTCCCTTGATATGCTGCAGCAAATTCTCCACAGAGCCATCCTTAACCGCTTTCCTGAATTGAACTGGTGTCACGCCTGGAGTGATACCATGCACAATTCTGCCGAAGCCACTTAGCACTACCCATGATTCATCCTTAATTGGCAGTGTTCTATCCCAGCCTGGATGCACCTGAACAGACAGGTCGCTGGCTGCATGAAGAGTTTTTATGACCAGCGGGAATGAGCCTTCGGGAAAGAAATCACAGGCTCTCCTCTGTTCTCCACCTACGCTCTGCAGGACAGTATCGCTGAAAAACCACCATACCTCTCCCACAGGTTCCTCACCGGTATTCTCAGGGGGAAGAGAACCCCATATTCTACTGACTTTCTGAGGAAGACACTGATAGATCACGATCTGCCGATCAATTTCAACATGGCCTCCAGAATAGGTTCACCGGTACTGTCCCTTTCCGGATGCCATTGGACACCAAGAACAGATCCGTCACTGCTTTCGATCGCCTCGATCAGCCCGTCACTGCTTCTTGCAGAAACGGTATAACCGGGCGGTACTTCTTCAAGAACCTGATGATGAAAAGAAGAAACGGTGGTCTTCTCACCGAACAGGGAGTGGAGAGTGGTGCCCGGACTGAGAGAGACCGGATGACTGGCAGGGTTATCTGTTGAGCCATCATGGAACACACCGGTATCGGGGATATCCTGAATAAGAGCAACACCTTCTGCTATACCCATGAGCTGCATCCCAAGACAGATGCCCAGGATCGGCATTCTCCTCTCTCGGGCAGCATGGTATATCCTCATGTCCCATGTGGAACGATACGGTCTTGGTTTCCTGCTTCCCCGGTCTTCCCTGCCGAAGAGAAAAGGAGAAGGGTCTCCTCCGCCTGTGAGGATCAGTATATCGAAGTTCTTTAAAATATCATCGGGAGTTATGCTATCTGTTGGCAGCAGGGCAAGAGGAAGCAGACCGGGGTGATCCAGCAGATTTGCATAACTTTGATTCAATCCGTACTGGAACACACCGTACGCCCTGTGTGTTTTGGGATCGTTGTCATACCATACCTGCGTTACCGCTGCTTTTATCAAAAACTACCCGCCTATTTTCGTCATTCTTCGAACCGCTTCCACAGCCCTCTCTGCCAGGTGAGAAGGTATTTCTATACCGCGATCAACTACCCCGGACTCAAGGGCTTTTAATACCAGTTCAGGTGTAGAAAAACCCATGTCATCACAGATGATCTTTCCAGCAGCCACAAACTGTCTGTCTGGAAAAAGAGTTTCCAGACGGTAGATCATCCCTTCCTCGGTTCCTATGATGAATCTCCCGGCTTTTGAACTCTCTACGTGTCGGATCATTCCTCCGGTCCCAAGCACCGCATCCGCCTCCCGGAGAAATATTGATGGGGACTCCGGGTGAACAAGTACCTCTGCATCAGACCAATCCGCCATTTTCTCCCTGAGATCACGAATATCGGCACCACTGTGTGCATGGCATCCGCCAGGCCAGATATGAAGTTTCTTATCAGTTTGAGATGCAACCCATGTCCCAAGATTCCTGTCAGGTCCAAATATTACTTCTTCAGAAGGTGCAGCCTCAACAACTTCGAGAGAGTTAGCACTGGTGCAGCAGGCCCAGGACTCAGCTTTCAGTTCAAGGGTGGAATTCACATATGTAACAGCTTCAGCACCTGGGTGTTTCTTTTTCATCTCTCTGAGATCAGCGCTTGTCATGCTGGCAGCCAGAGAACAGTCCGCATCAGGTGCTGCAAGAACAACGGTACTCTCCGGAGAAAGCAGTTTTGCGGTTTCAGCCATGAATTTAACCCCACAAAAGATAACAAGCTCTGCTGATTCCCTGGCTGCTATCCTTGAAAGCTCCAGAGAATCACCGACAAAATCTGCGATATCCTGTATTGCTCCAGGTTGATAACTGTGTGCAAGAATAATTGCTCCGCGTTCTTTCTTAAGCCTGCCTATCTCTTCCTTTATTCTGTTAGGCATGTTCTCCTCCCTTGTATCCGGTAATAATGCCTCCGCCGATCACGGTGTCCGCAGAGTACAGGGCACCTACCTGCCCCGGGGCAACTGCCTTCTGAGGTCCGCAAAACTCAACTGACGCACCCCTGCCGTCTGCCTGGAGGGTAACATCAGCCTGAACGACAGGTTTCCTGTAGCGGGTCTGAATCATACAGGTGAACCTCTGTTCGGCTGGCTTCCTCAGCCAGTTGATACTATTCAGAAAACAGCTTTCGCTGTAAAGGTACTTCTCATCTCCGATAACCAGCCTGTTATTCCGCGTGTCCAGCTCTGTAACGAATTTTCTTTCCCCATGAGCCCCAAGTCCTTTTCTCTGACCGGGAGTGTAGCCCTCCAGACCTGTATGTCTGCCAACCACATTACCACTGGCGTCCACAATATCTCCCGGGATCCCTGAGTTTACCCTTACGAAGCAGAGATCCTGGCTATCCCCGGTTATGAAAGGCAGTCCTTTTTCAAGGACCTCTCTTCTAACATCAGTTTTCATACTTTCTGCAAGGGGAAACCAGCAGCGATCCAGTATTTCTTCAGCTACCAGTGAAAGGAAGTAAGACTGATCCCTGGAAGGATCTCTGCCTCTTTTCAGAGAACCGTCATAGTTGCCTGCATAATGCCCTGTGACTAGAAACTCGTTCTCTTTCAGCATGGAGAATGGGACAGCAAGTTTAACCTTTGCATTGCACATGGCACACGGATTGGGAGTCTGCCCCATACTGTAGATCCGCCGGGTGTATTCTTTGATCTCTCTGTTGAATAAGTCAATGGCTTCAGCCTCTATCAGCTCTACACCAAGGATCTCACAGGATCGCCCTGCCTCATCCGGGGCACCTCTGCCGGTGGTATCCACATACACAGCTCTTACGTCCTCGAACATGGTTCTGCAACGAAGAAGGGCGGCAGTGGAATCCACGCCGCCTGATAAGCAGACGAGTGCCGTGTACCTGGCCTCAGGCACCGAACTTGGCCAGTCTTCCTGCTGCAGCCAGCATAAGAGGCATGAGCTCGTCCCCATTAAATGTACCAAGAGCGCCTGCTGCCGCTTCCCTCTCTGTAAATCTGCCACTCCAGCCGGTTCTCTGTGGTCCCCCATGAATAAGAACCGGTACAGGATGCCAGCTGTGAAGCTTCATTGGGCATGGAGTAGAATGATCACCGGTAATACAGATAACATCAAAACCACAATCAAGAAGTCCGGGAACCGCACGGTCGAACTTCTCTATCTCAGCTACTTTTCTCTTATGGTCACCGTCTTCACCGGAACTGTCGGTGTATTTGTGGTGAAGAAAGACAAAGTCTCTCCCATCCATAAGCGCTTTTTTTGCAGCTTGAACCTCGCCATCAAGATCTGCCGGCTCCGATGAATACTGTTCCATCCCTGCAAGAGAGGCAACGCCTCTGTACATGGGATACAGAGCAACAGCAGCAGGGTTGAGCTTGAAAAGGTCTGTAAGTGTGGGAAAATCTTCATGGAGAGCAAAGCCCCTGAGAAGAAGTCCATTGGCCGGGCTCTTATCCTTGAGGATCAAGGAGGCCTTTCTAACAAATTCGGAAACTGCTTCAACAGCCAGTTCCGCCCCTGGAGCAGATGCTGTTATCTCCAGAGGTTTTTCTCCCACAAGCCCGGGGTCAGTATCGTGAATTCCCTCCGAAAGACCCTGACCGCGAAAGATGACACAGGCTCTGTGTTCTTTCACCGGCTCAACAAATACCTCTACTCCTGGAATAGATATTGGCTTAAGAGCTGCAACAAGCTCTATGCACAGTTCAGTTGATATCCTGCCAGCTCTCCTGTCAAGAACGATCCCATCACTGTCAAGGGTGCAGAAGTTGATCCTTGCAGCAAGATCACCGTGCTGAAGCTTGAAATCAATACCCAGAGCTGCAAGGGCACCTCTTCCCACAAGGTACTTAACCGGATCATATCCAAAAATGGACAGATGACCCGGTCCGCTTCCGGGAGTTATCCCCCTGCCCACAGGCAGATGCTGCCCCAGCGCACCGGCTGATGCAAGTTTGTCAAGATTGGGGGTTCGTGCCTTCTCCAGAGGCGTGAGTCCACCAAACTCCGGAATGGGGATATCCCCCACACCATCCATCACCGCAAGAAGGATAGTACCTCCGTGGTCAAGGGATAACTGTGATGCCAGGTCAGAAGACATCTAGACCCCCTCCCCGGAGTATTCTATTGAATCTCCAACTGTGATCCTGCCTGCAGTAAATGGTGCTTCTCCAGCCTGTATCAGAAGCTCTGTTACCTTCTCGGGATGGGAAGTCACGATCAGGAATCCAGCGCCAAGATTGAATGCCCTGCGCATCTCGATCTCAGGAATATCACCCAGTTCCTTGATCAACTTGAATACAGGAGGTACATCCCACCCGGGAGTAATAAGGGCTCCACACCCTTCAGGCAGAATTCTTACAAGGTTGCCCGGGACACCTCCGCCGGTTATGTGGGCCATTCCTGAAACGAGCTTCCTTTCAAGAAGAGGTTTCATCGGTCTCAGGTAACTGAGGTGAACCTTAAGTAGCGCCTCACCCACTGTATCCTCTCCCAAAAGCCTGTGCCTGTCTGAAACGTTGAGACCTGCCTTTTCAAAAAGCACTGCACGTGCCAGTGAAAATCCGTTGGTGTGTAATCCACTTGAAGGAAGACCAATTATGGTGTCTCCGGGGACAACGCTGGAGCCGTCGACTATCCGTCTTTTGTCAACGGAACCCACTATTGTTCCTGCTACATCATAATCTCCCTGATTGTAAAACCCCGGCATCTCCGCTGTTTCACCGCCAAGAAGAGCGCAACTATTCTCCGAACAAGCTTTTGCAAGACCGGTGACGATCTGGGCAGCCACTGCGGCGTCCAGCTTTCCACAGGCTATGTAGTCAAGAAAGAACATGGGATGCGCACCCTGGACAAGAATATCGTTAACACAATGATTTACCAGATCGCACCCTACTGTGGAATAATCTCCAACCAGAGAAGCAACTTTCAGTTTTGTTCCAACGCCATCCATGCTTGCAACAAGAACAGGCTGCTCCATACCGGGGAAATCGGCTTTAAAAAGACCTCCGAAGTGGCCGAGCTCTGAAAGAACATTGTGGTTGAAAGTTTTCCTGACTTCTTCCTTCATCATGTCTACGGCCTTGAGACCCTCGTCTATATCCACTCCGCTGTTTCTGTAGTCAATTCCACTCATTATTTTATCCTGTCAAGCTGGTTGGTGGAGAGATAGAATGCAAGCCTCTCATCTATATCCGGTTTGCCAAGTGTACGTAGGGCTTCAACACCGAACCCGCTTATGGCATAGCTCGCTGTGACCGAGCCGTAGCACAGGCCGCGTGTGATGTTTCTGAATGTAAGCTCACCACCCACACCTGCAAGAAATCCCAGCATTCCTGCAGCAAAGCTGTCTCCTGCGCCGGTTGGGTCAATGACCTTATCCACAGGACAGGCCGGTAGCAGGAAAGGTTGAGGTCCGCCAAGAACCATTACGCCACTGGCTCCCAGTTTGATCACCACGAACCTGGGTCCACGCTTCAGTATGTATCTGCCTGCTCTGAACAAATCATTTGAACCTGATATCTGCCTGGCCTCGGAAGCATTAACAAAAAGAAGATCGACCCTCTTGATAGCCCTGAGAACTACATCTTTCTTGTGCTCTATCCACAGGTTCATAGTGTCCATGGCTATCCATGTTGGATCATCTATCTGGTCAAGGACTTTCAGCTGAAGGTCTGGATCAATATTGGCAAGAAATACATGGGGGGTCTTTCGGTATTCATCAGGAAGAACAGGTTCAAAACTTGCGAAAACACCCAGTTCGGTTCTGATAGTTCTGGCATCACCGAAATCCGGTCCGTAAACTCCCTCCCATCTGAATGTGGGTCCTCTGCCAATGGTTAATCCCTGAACATCCACATTTCTTTCCTGGAGGAACTTTCTTTCTTTACTTGGAAAATCAGGACCCACAACACCCACGACTCGAACCCTGGCCAGCTGCCCTGCGGCAAGGCCGAAGTAAACGGCGGAACCGCCCAGGGTGTCCTCAGCTTTTCCAGCAGGGGTTGTAAGGGTATCAAGAGCTACCGAACCAACTACAAGAACAGACATAACTGTTCCTCTCTACATTTTTTCCGGAGCATGAACTCCAAGAATTTTTAAAAGATCACTAAGTGTACTGCGTACGGCAATGCACAAAGTGAGTCTGGCTGCTGTTGTTTCATCGTTGTCAGGATCAACAACCCTGTGATGCTGATAAAAGCCGTGGAAAGCTCTGGCAATTTCTGCCAGAATATCCGGTATCCGATGAGGCTCCAGAGCAGAGGCCGCTGCGGATATCCTGAGAGGTACGGTCTCCATCAGTCTCATGAGATCTCTTTCTCTTTCGCCTGTTAGGATAGAGATCAACCTGCCTGGATCTCTTACAACAAGAGACTCCGGATCTGTTGTTTTCCTGAGTATCCCGGCTATCCTTGCAAAGGCATACTGAACGTAAAAGACAGGATTGTCCTCATTTTCAGCAACTGCAGCCTCCAGGTCAAAATCCATATGGGCTTCTGCTCTTCTTGTAAGAAATATGTACCTGACCACATTGGCGGAACCCACTTCACTGATCATTTCTCTGAGAGTAACATAGTTTCCGGCTCTAGTAGACATCTTGACCTTTTCTCCACCTCTAACAAGAGTAACGAATTGATGAAGGATTGTTCGAAGACGGCTGGAAACATCGTCCTTCCCCAGCAGTTCCCCCAGAACGGCTTCCACATCCTTACAGGTGTCAATGTGATCAGATCCGAAAATGTCCACAACAAGATCATATCCTCTTCGGAATTTGTTAAGATGGTAGGCTATATCAGGCATCCGGTATGTATATGTACCGTCTTCCCTCATAATCACTCTGTCTTCCGGGCGATCCATTTCTGACAGTTTCAGCCAGATCTTGCGGGGATCATCACTGTCCTCATAAACAAGCTCTTTACGCCTGAGAAGACCGATGGCCTCCTCAACTGCATCAGGGATAAGCTCGCTCTCTGCAAAGAATCTGTCAAAAGTAATTCCCAGGAGTTTCAGATCATCACTGATAAGAACAAATGCTTTCTCTCCTGCATACTCTCTGAAGAGGTCTTTCTCATCAGGCCATTTAAGCAAATCACCTTTGTCTTTCCTCAGTTCCCCGGCCCACTCTTTTATGTATCCGCCCTGGTAACCGCCCTCTGGAATGTCCATGGAAACTCCAAGAAGTCCCATGTACCTGACTGCAAGCGATTCGGCAAGTTTATCCATCTGCCTGCCTGCATCGTTGAAGTAGTATTCCCTCTGCACAGTCCAGCCTGCCGCCTCCAGTAATCTGGAAACAGCATCACCAAGAACTGCCTGACGGCAGTGCCCGACTGTAAGCGGTCCGGTGGGGTTAGAACTGACAAACTCTACAAGAGCCGTCTTCCCCGTGCCCTGAGATGGTATGAACTGGCCGATCCCGCCACTTGCAACAGCAACAGTGAACTCTGCCAGATACTCACCGGACAAAGTGATGTTAAGAAAACCCGGTCCGTCAATTGACACTTTCTCCACCTGCGAGAACCCACTGCTGACAGAGTCCGCCATCACCGCCGCAATGTCCCGGGGAGACCTTTTCAGTTTTCCCGCAAGAGGCATTGCAGAGTTACATGCCAGATCCCCGAAAGAGAGATTTCTGGAGGGCAGTATCTCAACATCAGGGATGTCTTCCTGAAACTTCTCAGCTAGCGCCTTCTGCATGGCAGAAGCAAGCTCAGTCCTGATCTGAAGGGGTGATCTCAAAGGTAAACTCCTCATCTGCTTCCAGTTCTGATCTGTCTTCAAATTTCTTATCTGGAGCGTCACTCCAAAGTGACTCAATGTTGTAGTATTTTCTTACATCCGGAAGAAAGATGTGAACCACCAGGTCAATGAAATCAAGAAGTATCCAGCTGCCCTCGTCATAGCCCTCTTTATGATGAAGTCTCCAACCCAGACTTCTGGCAGTTCTTTCAACATGATCTGCTATTGCTCTGCTTTGTATCCTGTTGTCTGCAGAGGCCAGAAGGAAAATATCCATGGTGAGTGGAAACTCGGACATGTCCAGAGCCAGAACATTGTATCCGTGACGCTGATGAACAGCATCCACTATCTGCTCAAGTACATCGGGGCTTTCTATCTCAGTCTCAGTACTCAAAGGATCCTCCGCTCTCAAGCCCGCTTCAAGGGCATAGTATTAATCACTCTGTAAATCTGAATCTAGTCTCTGTATGGTATGAAATAAGAAGGATCATCCCTGTCCCTTCCAAGAATTACTGTAACATCAACCGGAGCGATCTCTCCCGGAGGAGGCAGCAGCATTACTATTGAAGAATCACCTACCCCTATAACATCTGCAACTTTAATAGCTGCTGAAAAAGAAGCATCATGTGAAACAATAACAGTAACAGCGTAATCCATATCCCCAGCGTTCAGTGGCGGTCCAGGAGCATAAAAAGTGACATCTCCGCCACGGGTTTCAAGAAAGCTCTGCGCTCGTCCTGCAAGATCGGATACTCCTGTTCCGTTGCGAACCTCTATACGGATCGTATCCGGTGGCGGTGTGGAATCATTGAGATGGAAATCTGACAACAGGTGTATTGGAATAAGTTCAGTCTGAAACCAGGAAGGAGAGTAGATAACAGAAAGAGTTATCAGACAGCCTGCGGCCAGAGAGATAAGGATCACAGGAATTACACTTTTCTTCTTGCTGTTTTTTTTCTTTTTTTGCCTGGTGGAAACCTTGCTCAATTATTTCCCTCCAAAGTAAACTGAAAGCTGCCGGTGCGCCCTCTCTAGAGACTGGGACACTACCCTTATGGCACCAACTGTACTCATAAAGTTAGTATCACCGTTCCACCGGGGAAGCATATGCAGGTGGAAGTGTCCGGGTATTCCGGCCCCTCCCGCTGAGCCGATGTTCCAGCCACCGTTGATCCCCTGGCATTTCATTCCCTGCTTAAGTGCGTTCTCAGCCTGCAGGGCAAATTCCATGATCTCTGTCCTCTCCGCGCTCTCAAGAGAAGATAAATCAGGAACATGACGAAAGGGAACGATCATCAAATGACCGTTTATGTATGGGTATCTGTTAAGGATAACAAAGGCATGCTCACCACGGCAGAGAACCAGATTCTCCCTGTCCCTGGAGATGTCACTTTCTCCTATACCGCAGAAAACACATTCCTCATTTCCATCTCCTGGAGATGTCACATAATCATATCTCCATGGTGCCCATAATCTTTCCGTCATTCAGCAGCTCCAAGAATTGAATACTCCTCCACAATTTCCCCTGATTCGACAACCACCCCATCTACTATGGACCCGTCACCGATAACTACTCCAGTTCCTATGACAGCATCACCTGAAAGCCTGCAGTTGCGCCCTATCACTGTGCCTTTTCCAATGATAACTGATTCTTCTATCCATACGGAATCCGCATCCGGTATGACAACCCCGGAGAGCAGATGAGACTCCACCACTCTTCTCTTCATCTCGGAAGTACACCGTACAAGCTGCACAGGATTGTTCACTCCGGCAACCTCCTGCCAGGCAGGGGTAAAGACAGGTATCGCTTTTCTACCCATTTCTGCAACGATGGCAACCGCATCGGTAAGGTAGAATTCATTCTGAGCGTTTGCGTTTCCAATTCTGGAAAGAACCCCGGCAAGAACAGATCCGTCAAATGCCATTATTCCTGTGTTGATCACTCTGCATTCTCTTTCCTCTACAGAGGCATCCTTTTCTTCAACGATCCTGTCTATTCTTCCCTGGTGGTCCATGATAACTCTTCCGTACCCCGTAACATCAGGCGGAGTAGTAGTGAGAACTGCAAGCAGGGCATTGTTTTTCCTCCGGGCATGGAGAAGCTCTTCAATGGTTTCCTCCCTCAGCAGAGGAACATCACCCATGAGTATCACCACTTCATCTGCATTCCCGATCTGATCCGTGGCACAGCTTACTGCATGTGCTGTTCCAAGCTGTTCCTCCTGTATCGCCCAGTTCCACCCATTTTTCTCCAGAAGGGGAATCACCGTGTTCCGTCCATGACCAATAACAACTATAACCTCAGTAACACCGGCAGCCTCAGCCGCGCGAGCTGCTCTTTCGATCATTGGTACCGCAAGTACAGGGTGCATAACTTTGGGAAGTTCAGATCTCATTCTCTTGCCCATACCTGCCGCAAGGATAACCGCTGCTGTATTCATACAAGCTCCACGGGATTAAGATTAGCTTCGTCTGCAACTATCACTACAGGGCCGGGAACAGGTTCCTTATCCATATCCAGCCAGGCAAACTGCAGTATGATCACTCTGTCTCCTATGTCACAAAGCCTTGCAGCAGCACCATTGATACAGATAGTTCCACTCCCGCGATCCCCAGGTAGAACATAAGTCTCAAACCGGTTACCTGTGTCAATATCCGCTACAAGTACCTTCTCATGCTGGAGAAGTCCCGCCTTGTCCATAAGATCCTGATCAATGGTGATAGAGCCAATGTAGTCAAGCTCAGCCTGGGTCACCACCATCCTGTGAAGCTTGGACTTCAAAAAACATCTAAGCAAATCTAAACCTCCGGCTCGATCAGAATGTTATCTATCAATCTGGTGGTTCCTGCAAAGACCGCAACCGCCAGAAGAACCCTGTTCTCTATCTTGTCAATTTTCAACATCGTGTAAGGGTCCACCGTTTCCGCATACTGCACACTGAGCATATGTGCTTTTCTCAAATGATCAATAAAGGCTTTCCTTAAAAGGCTGCAATCCTTCTCGCCTGTCAGCGCAAGCTGCCTGGCAGCAAAAAGCCCCCCGTGTATAAGCGACGCCTCTTCCCGAAGCTCAGCAGAGAGATATTTATTCCTGCTGCTCATGGCAAGACCATCAGGTTCTCTTACGATCGGTGCAGCAACTATTTCAATTTCCAGTCTGAGATCGGTGACCATGCGCCTTATCACTGCCAGCTGCTGGGCATCCTTCATACCAAAAACCGCAAGATCCGGTTTAACAATACCGAATAGAATAGTACATATCGTTGCAACTCCGTCAAAGTGTCCCGGTCTTGCTGTGCCGCAAAGCCCCTGGCTCACACCGGCAACATGAACTTCCGTGGAAAAATCGTCCGGGTAAACAGTATTTACATCCGGGGTAAACACTGCGAAAGCTCCAAGAGCCTCAACTGCCCTGCAGTCATCATCAATAGATCTTGGATACATCTCAAGATCCTCACCGGGTCCGAACTGGGTCGGGTTGATGAAAATGCTGACCACAACCCGATCAGAGGAGGCAGCAGCGATCTCCACCAGACTCAAATGTCCTTCGTGAAGTGCACCCATAGTGGGTACAAGGCCCACCGTAAGCCCCTCTTTCCTCCAGCTGGAGCAGAGCTCTGAGATCCTCCGTTCACTGCCAGTTACTATCAAATCAACAAGCCTCTGCTGGAAGAAGGATTAAAGCCCTGAATCCCGCCAGAGTGGGAATCTATGGCATCAACAAGCCCCTCAAACGCAGTCTCATCATGCAACAGATCAGAATAATCAGTATTTACCACGAGAACAGAATACTGTCTGTCCCGTAGAAACCAGCTATTGTATGAATCCACCAGTTCCTCCAGCCATGTTCTATCCATATCCCGTTCGAAATCTCTCCCGAAACGATTGATCCTGTCAAGAAGAACCCCTGTGGAAGCCTGCAGGTAAACCACAAGGTCCGGAGAAGGAACATTGTTATCAAGCTGATCCATCAGACGTTCATAGAGTATCAGCTCCTCAGACTCAAGACTTACTCTCGCAAAGATCATCCCCCGGCCGAACAGGAAGTCAGAGATCAGATACCTGGAAAACAGGTCAGGGTGAACAAGCCGTGTCTGCTGTATGTACCTGGCCAGCAGGAAAGAAACCTGAGCTTGAAAACCATACTTCTTCCTGTTACTGTAAAACAGTTTAAGAAAAGGGTTCTTTCCGGTTTCCTCCAGAATTGCTCTGCCTTCAAGTCTTGTTGCAAGCTTTCTTGCCAGGGCGGTCTTACCCACCCCGATAGGACCTTCAACAACAAGATACTCAGTGGTTCTCAAACTGGCACAGCTCCATTTCACGGTGAATACAGATCACCTTGGAATATAATAGAAGAGCAATCCTGCGCTCGTTTTAGAAAGTCGGAAGGTGTTTCACCAAGGCCGGGAATGGCATCAACCCATACTTCACAGAGAGGAACCAGCACGAATTTCCTCTGGATCAATCCGGGATGCGGCAGTGTGAGTTCTTCACTGGAGATGCCACTCTCAAGGAATAAAACATCAATGTCAAGAATTCTTGCTGCTCCATTCTTGTTCACAGGAACAGAGAAACTTCCCTCAATTGATTGACACAGATGCAGAAGCTCAATATCTGTTCCCAGCCACATGCCACTAACGGCTGAATTAAGGAATTCTCCCCCCTGAACCCCTCCCCAGGGAGGTGTCCGGTACAGTGATGATATTCTAAGCCCTGAGATCCTTTGATCTTCCGAAAGAATAGTGATACAGGACTTCATGGTGCCCCGGACATCACCCAGGTTACCTCCAAGCCCGAGGGCAAAGGATCTACTCTCCAATGGTTACTGTGGCCCTTTCCATAGGCAGGTCAGTGGGTGGATGGTCCTTATGCACGGAAACGATCCACCGACCGGGCCAGTCATTGATAAGCAGAGTCTGAACATCCGCAGCCAGTTCTTCGATGTACTCATAAGTCGGGCTGAGCTTGTTCTTAAGTGCTGTGCTTACTTGCGAATAGTCAACTACCGGACAGCCGGATGACAGGATATCACCGGTCCATTTCAGATCAAGTTTAACTTTTCTTGGCTGGATCTGCTCACTGGGTAATGCTCCAAGACGCAAAGTGAGTGAGATCCCCTGCAGGAATAGAGAACCTGTCAGTCGCCTGTTTTCTTCAGCCATTTGAGAAGCCTTCCCTTGTGTAACTCCATCTGTTCAAGTCTGCCGACAGCCTGGTGGATCCTGGCGGACGGGATCGTCAAAGCAAAACGGATGTATCCCTCTCCCCATGTGCCAAAACCGCTTCCAGGCGTTATTACGATACCTGCATGGTTGATCATCTTTCTGGAAAAAACCATGGAATCAGCTCCCCTGGGAAGCTTGACCCACACATAAAAGGTTCCTGGAGAATCAAACACATCCCAGTTGAGATTCTTAAGCCCTTCCACAAGGATATCTCTTCTCTCTCGGTACACTTCCATTCTCTCATTGAACAGTCCATGAGGCATCTCCATTGCAAACTCAGCCGCTTTCTGAACAGCAGTGAAGGCCCCTGAATCAATGTTTTCCTTGGCACCCATAAAGGTGTTCACAAGATGTGCACCACCTGCAACAAACCCAACCCTCCAGCCAGTCATGTTGAAGGTCTTTGAAAGGCTGTGAAACTCCAGAACAACATCTTCTGCTCCTGGTACCTGAAGAAAACTCATTGGCTGTTCCCCATCAAATCTGATATGGCTGTATGAGTTATCACTTACAATAAGCAGGTTGTTCTTTCTTGCGAATTCCACCATTCCGGTCATCTGCTCAAGAGTTAAAACAGCCCCTGTGGGGTTATTGGGGTAATTCAGGAACATTACCTTGGCTTCCCTGAGTACCGCTGGAGGAATACTTTCGAGATCCGGCAGGAAACCATTCTCGCTAAGCAGAGGCAGATCAACAGGTATGGCATCTGCTAGTATTGCTGCTGCCCTGTAAACCGGATACCCGGGGTTGGGAACAAGAACCAGATCACCCCTGTTGCAGAAAACCATGGGAATGTGGGCAATACCCTCCTTGGAGCCAATAACTGCAGCAGTTTCACATTCCACACCGAACTGGCTTTTCATCCACCGCCTGGAAGCTTCCCGAAAGGAATCACACCCGGCACCGTTGGGATATCTGTGATTAGCAGGATCTGCCACAGCATCCTGGCCAGCCTTCACAATGGCGTCAGGAGTAGGCATATCCGGATCACCGATGCCGAAATCTATTAGATCAAGTCCTCTTTTTCTGGCAGCTTTCTTCTGTCTGTCAAGCTCTGCAAAGAGGTATGGAGGAAGCTTGCTGAGTCTTTCTGAAGCACTGATAAGAGGCTTTTTCTGCATGAGGTCTCCTTTTCTTTGTAGTCCATGCAATATAGTATAAGCATGGCTCACAGAGATATGTTTCAAACCGGAAGAACACAAAGAAAATGCTCATACCGTTCGACAGAGATACAGCTACTGTAAGGTCTGCCATAAAAGTGCTTATTGGTTTGTGCCGACCGCCTGATACCCTCCGTAGCGGGGACGCATCCATTGATCTCAGAACCAGGCAGAAGGAGCACAACAGGAAACAGAAGGAACTTGCAGAAGAGAGAAACTGCACCTGGGAAGTGCCTGCTGTACTTATCACTGAACGGAACGGGATAAACTTCCAGATAACAGGAAGAGCTGATCTGCTTTCCGAAGACGGTGATACCGTGGTGGAGGTTAAGACTTCGCAACCAATGCCAGAGTCTCCTGCTACCCATCACCTGCTTCAGGTACTGTTCTATGCAAATGCACTGGGGGCGGAAAATGCCGCCATGGTGTACACCGACCCTGATTCGAAGGAATCAAAGGAGTTTCCCGTAGACCCTCAAGCCGGGGATATGATCACTCTCTGGAACGGTTTTATTGAAGATGTCTCCCTGTTTGTTAAGAGTGAATGGACAAGGCACCGTGAGCTTAAAGTCGCCCTTGAAACCCTGAGCTTTCCCTTTGATGCCATCAGACCAGGTCAGGAAGAGATCATCAGTTCAGTAAGAGAGGCCGGGAGTAAGCGGGAAGAACTGCTCATCCAGGCTCCCACAGGTACCGGTAAAACAGCTGCTGTTCTTACAGGAGCAATTCCCCCGGTTGTTGAGAACTGGAGGATCCTCTTCTTTCTCACAGCAAAGAACACCCAGAAAAGGATACTTGCAGAAACTGTAACCAGGTTCATTGATCAGGGCTTTCCCATGAGAACCATCATTCTCTCATCAAGGGAGAATTCATGCCCCATGGACATGGAAAGATGCAACCCTGCACTCTGCCCGTACGCAGAGGAATTCGGCCCCCGAATAAAGGCATCAGGAGTTATTGAGAAGCTTACAGAGAAAGTTCTGATCACCCCGGAGTGTATAATGCGGGAGTCTGTAAACGCGGAAGTCTGCCCCTTTGAACTGGCATTGTTCATCTCCCAGAGATGTGATCTGGTGGTCAGCGACTACAACTATGTCTTTGATCCCGGAATAAGGCTGAGAAGGTTCTTTGACGATGATGAAACAGCTTCAAGATGCGTCCTTCTTGTGGATGAGGCGGCAAATCTTCCTGAGAGAGTCCGGGGAATATGGTCTCCGGAGATAAAAACCTCCTGGATGAAAAAAACATGGAAGTACGCCAGAGGCAACAGAAAGCTCCAGAACCTTCTTAGACCGTGGAGAAAACTGCTTCAGGCCTATGCAGACCAGCCCTGGCTGCACAAGAGCGACGAGATACGTCTTCCTGACGAAGTTGAACTTCCCCGGATAACAAGCAGAAAATGGCAGAAGATGCTAGGGGCAGATATGAAAGCTCCACGGGAGGCCGGTCTTCTCTGCAGAGCCATCTACGGTTTCTCCCGTGTGTCTGAAAGAATGGATGAGAGATTTCACCTGCTTGCAAGAAAGGACGGAGATGACACACTTATACAGTGGTACTGTACAGACCCGTCTACATTCATTGCCGAAGAACATTCAAGATGTTCCAGCATAACTTGTTTCTCTGCTACCCTTGAACCAATGGATCACTTCGCTGCGGAACTGGGGCTGGGTAAAGAAGACAACTTCACAGCAAAAGCCGTAGGCTGGCCATTCCCCCGGGAGAACCTGGCTGTCTGGGTTGACACCGGGATCAATACCCGGTGGAAGTACCGCAGTGAGCAGACAGAAAGCATCATCAAGAAACTCAATGGAGCCAGAACAAAAAGTCCAGGCACCTGGATGGCCTTCTTCCCCTCTTTTTCCTGGATGGAGAAGATAGCCCTGGCTGCCGGAGATTCAGGAGTGGATCTTATTGCACAGAAAAGGGAGATGACAGAACAGGACAGATCTGAATTCGTTGAACTGATCAACAGCGGTGATCACCTGATCCTGGTGGTTGCAGGTGGCCTGTTTGCAGAAGGTGTAGACCTGACCATACCCGACCTCCGGGGCTGTTTCATAGCCGGTCCTTCCCTGCCCTCAGTCTCCCTCCGGCAGAAACTTCTTCAAATACGATACGACCAGACAAACAGAAATGGCTTTCTTCATGCTTTTGCAATTCCAGGAGTAAACAGGGTGATACAGGCCGCCGGCAGACTCATAAGAAACAGTGAACAGAAGGCCGACCTGGTCCTCCTGGGCGGCCGGTTCATAAGAGACCCCTACTTCGACCACCTTCCAGAGCACTGGTTCCCTTTGAGGGTGATAAGGAACGGAAGGGTTTCATTGAAACACAGGAATTGACAATATGCATTGACAGGCTTTTTTCATTAAACTGTGTTATGAATTGAATAACGTCAGAGTGGAATAGTGTTTGCAAGTACATACGCGAAAGGAGAAGTCATGAGAAAGTATGGAGCGGAGTTCTTCGGCACATTCTGGCTGGTGCTGGGAGGATGTGGAGCTGCTGTGCTGGCAGCGGGAGTTCCCGGTGTTGGAATAGGCTATCTCGGGGTAGCACTTGCGTTTGGGTTAACTGTGCTGACAATGGCTTTTGCAATCGGTCACATTTCCGGTTGTCATCTTAACCCGGCAGTGTCCTTCGGGCTCTGGGCGGGCGGGCGTTTCCCCGCAAAGGAGTTGCCGCCTTACATCATATCTCAGGTTCTCGGTGCTATTGCCGCCGGTGCACTTCTCTTTGTTATTGCCAGCGGACAACCCGGTTTTGATATCTCTAACGGGTTTGCATTAAATGGATTTGGTGCTGAAGGCTCCCCTGGTGGATATTCCATGATCGCTGCTCTGGTAACAGAGGTTGTCATGACCATGATGTTCCTTCTGATCATTCTTGGTGCCACAGATAAAAGAGCTCCAAAGGGACTGGCGCCTGTTGCAATCGGTCTTGGTCTTACACTGATCCACCTTATCAGTATCCCGGTTACCAACACATCTGTTAACCCTGCACGCAGCACAGGTGTTGCCATCATAGCTGGTGGTCTTGCCCTTAAGCAGCTCTGGCTCTTCTGGCTGGCACCAATAGCGGGCGGCTTACTTGGAGCACTTGTTTACCGGTTCGTTGGCGGCAAGAACGACTAAGCCACACACACGCCTACCCAGGGGCTGGCTTTTGCCAGCCCCTGTTCCTTTTTGCAATCGGGTAGGCGGTAGTTTTA
>JAGLDY010000055.1 GCA_023145375.1 Candidatus Sabulitectum sp.
AACCCTGGAAGTTTGTAGTTATTGAAAGTAGAAAAGCAAGGGAGCGCATGAGTGGAACTTTTGTCCATAAGTTCCTTTTTAACCAGCCGCATGTTTTTGACTGCTCTCAGATCATTCTGTTTGCCTACAATCCCCGCTATACCCGTAATGACTACGCCGAAGTAGTGGATAAGGGCATTGAAGACGGGCGAACAGAACCGGAAGGCAGAGAGAGAGCTTTTGGCAGTTTTGTGTTTGCCAAGTTGAATACAGATGAGGCAGGAAATACCGGTAGCTGGACTAAAGCTCAAACCTATCTTGCCCTTGGAAACACCCTCCATACTCTTGCTCGGTTAAGAATCGATTCAACACCTATGGAAGGAGTTGATACTGATTTAGTTAACCTGGAGTTCAAAAAGGAACTTGCAGGCTATCAGTGCGACGTGGCTTTGGCCATTGGATACCATCATGCACTGGATGACTACAATGCAAAGCTGCCCAAATCACGACTCAGTTCAGACAGTATTTTCGAGCACATCTAGTTGTAACCAACAATACATGGACTTGAGTACCCAACCCCGGTTATTCCCGGGGTTTTTCTTTTTATTCAGCTTGTTCTTCCTCAAACCCGTGACCGGTCCAGTGGAATACTGTTGTGCGGTCTTCCACTGATTCCCACTGATCTGTGTATTCTTCTCCAAGAAAATGGTGTGTTACCTCTTCATCATGCCCCCCGGGGGTGGTGGGGAGGATAACTTCAGTCCAGTATCTGATCACATCGGAATCGTCCATGATCATAATGGCGGGTCCTGGAACAAGCTGGTGGTCTTCAGTCCAGACTATGAGGTCCTCCCGGCATTCCAGGCCGGAACCTTCCAATCCGAAATAGAGAAAGATCAGATTTTTTACTCCTGTGAATCCTGCGGGGCTGGCTGTTCGCGATTCCACATCGTAATCGAACATCCTGCCCCAGGGGGTCCACTGGGGTCTGTGATCTCTGGAGTAGATAACCTCTCCTTCTGCGATCACAGAGATCTCCCCTTCATAGGCATTATCTGCTGTATTGAACCCTGAAAGCCTGAATACGAAAAGTGTATCAGCTCCCAGCAATGTGTGGGTGAATGCAAGGTCTCTGTCCTGCACGAACCCTGTGTACACCGTGTTGTTTTGTCTGTACTCCACTCCGTACCAGCCCCACTGGCAGGAGTCAGCGGTGAAGGTTTCCTCTGCAAATTCTGTTATCTCAAGAAACTCTCCCGGAGGGATGAGGGTAATGACTGCCGATGTATCGCCGGGCGCTGTGTAAAGGAATGTCTCCTTTGCGGAGAATGTGTGCCCTTCCTCAAATCTGGCTGGATAGTACTCTGCACCGGCTGCTGCTGCCAGTATCAGCAGTATGATGGGAATAAGTTTCATCTGTCCTCCTGCTTCAAATTCATTTGATTCTAACAGATCTGCCGGTGAGGCTGCAATTAATCAAGCCCCCGGGGGGAGGACCCCAGGGGCTTGT